>JAXDCA010000058.1:0-78767 GCA_034678305.1 Bellilinea sp. | reverse complement strand
CAAAGAGTGGGAAGAGACTCTTGCGGGATTCAAAGTCCTTGGCAGAGGTGGCTTTTTACAAAAATGGGCGCTCGTGACATTATAAGAGGTTGCCCATTATTGTTTAAATCACTAAAAATTTAACCAGGCCAGCATAAAGGTCAATAGACAGGCTCTTGCGGATTGCTCCAGAAGCTGTTACCAATGATCAGCGCTTTTTCGACAAAGCAGCTTGAAAAATCGGTGATTTCAACTATTGCCACGAAATTTTTAATCACTCTATGAGTACCAGGTGGGGAAGAGGGGACTTGAACCCCTACGCCTCGCGGCACATGATCCTAAGTCATGCCTGTCTGCCAATTCCAGCACTTCCCCGCGTGCTTGCGCGGCTATTATACCATTATCATAAATAAACCATCACAACACACCTGTTGATAGAACGCGAGATGATATTACTATCAATAATTAAAAAGTTGAAAATGGTTGGATTATTTCACCTGGCATATCGTGTATAATCCTCATCTTCAACGAGCTATTCATTGCCTATGGAGGATTCATGAGCAGGGTGATCGACACGGAAAGCGCCGGAAAAAAACGCGCTCAACTAAGCAAAGCCATTTTGCTTGCAATACGCGAACTGATGAAGCAACCTGAACCCGGGGAACTCTCGCAGGACCTGGCTGCATTTATCGCTCTTTCAGCGCAAGAGATCAGCCGGACAGTGGATATGTCAGTCCAGGCCTGGGAGAAGCGCGGCTACTGGGTCAAGGCTGACCGCTTCCGCCTGGAGTGGGAATGGGCGGATTTCCTGGGCAAGTCGATGGAACAAGCAGTGAAGCAGGAGGATTGGTCGCAGATAGCCATGATTTCGGTGAAAATTGCTCAAAAGTTAAACAAAGTGAAAGTCCCTGTGAAGAACCGCATTGGCACACCCTGGGTCGGGGCCAGGAAGAGCATATAACCTTGATAGTGGCATAGAAAAAAACGCTTCAGGTTAGAATTGCACCTGAAGCGTTTTTTAACCATCCTTGGATTTAATACTTTTTCTTCAGGATGATGCGGGCGTCGACAACTTTCAATCCCTTGCCTTCTTCATATACCAATACCGGATTGGCATCTGATTCACTGATTTCGTCCGCCAGGTCGATGATCATCGAGGAGTACTGGCAAATCACATCTGCCAAAGCCTTGCTGTCGCGAGGATTTTCACCGCGCACACCGGCTAAAATTGGCGCGCCGCGTATCTCGCCAAGCATTCGCAAGGCCTGGTTGGTTGCAACGGGCGCAACGCGGAAGGTGACATCTTTTAACACCTCGACGAAAATGCCGCCAAGGCCGAACATGATAGTCGGTCCGAAGGTCTGATCATTGACTGAGCCGAGAATCACCTCAGTACCCCAGGGAGCCATTTCTTGGACGGCAATACCGTGAATCACAGCATCTGATTTGTATGTTTTCGCATTGTTTAGGATGGACTTATATGCTTCACGAACGCTGGCTTCGTCTTTGATGTTGACTTTTACACCGCCGGCATCTGATTTATGCAGAATATCGGGTGAAACGATTTTCATGACGACCGGATAACCGATTTGCTTGGCCATATCCACTGCCTGCTGCTCGGTTGTTGCCAGAGTCGTATGGGTAACAGGCATTCCATAGGCTTCGAAGACTTGTTTCGCTTCGATTTCGGTCAACGACTCTCTGCCGTCACGGCGCGCATTCTCAATTACCTTGAGAGCGCCCTTGCGGTCATATTCTCCATGCGGGCTGACAGTATCGTCCTTAACCATCTCTCTTAAGCGGGCGTATTCCCGTAAAGCGCCAAGCGCGTTGACGGCTAAATCCGGCGCTCCATATGCTGGGAGGCCGTTTTCAACCAGCCAGCGCATAGCATCATCAGAGCGCTGACCCCCAACAAACGACACAGTAATGGGTTTATCTTTGATACCTGATTCGTCGATCGCTCGTTTTATGCTCTCTGCGATCTCTTGGGGATTGGTTATGGCCGTTTCGCAGTATAGAACCGCCAAACCATCGACCCAGGGGTGAGAGAATGAGAATTTAACCGTCTTGTAATACCATTCATTTCCGGCCATGCCAGTCATATCGACCGGATTTTTAGCTGAACCGAATTCAGGCATATGCTTCTTCAACTCTGCCTGGACATCTGGCGGAGCAAATTTCAGGGGGATGCCGCTCCTTTCCGCTGCATCGGTAGCGAGCACGCCCACGCCACCGCCGTTTGTCAACACCAGCAAGTTGTCACCGTTCATCGGCGGTTGTAAGGAAAGCGCCAGCGTGCGGTTGAATAGATCGTTCAAGTCAGCTGCCTGGACAACTCCTGCTTGTTGGAAGGCAGCGCCATATACTTTCACGGCGCCAGCCAGAGAACCTGTGTGCGATGCGGCTGCGGCAGCGCCATGCTCCGATACGCCAGCTTTCAAAGCAATAATTGGTTTGGATGCCTTTCGAGCCGAATCAATGAAACGCCGGCCGTCTTTAAATCCCTCTATATACAACGAAATACATTGTGTGTCGGGATCTTGGTCCAGCCAGTCAATTGTGTCTGCAAAATCAACATCAGCCATATTGCCATTCGAGATCAGTTTATCGAAACCGATGTTACGAGTAAAAGTAGCCATGTCGATGGCAATTAAGAGCGCGCCAGATTGAGAAACGAGCGAAGCCTTACCCGGAAGAGGCAGCATGGGAGCGAATGATCCATTCATTTTGCCGGAATTGGACAGAACACCGACAATGTTTGGCCCAAGCACACGCATACCATATGCATTGGAGCGTCTGACCAACTCGAGCTCGAGTTCTTTCTCGCCAATTTCGCTGAATCCGGAGGTGATGACCATCATGCCTTTGACGCCTTTTTGACCGAGATCGTCAATCACACTCAATACCAGCTTTGCTGGAATGGTTATGATGGCTGCTTCCACTTTTCCGGGAATATCCTTTACCGATGGATATACTTTTAGCCCGAGGATTTCATCAGCAGTTGGATTAATCGGATAAATTTTGCCTTCAAATTCACTATCCAGCAAGTTTTTAATGACGGTATATCCAATTTTCCCAGGGGTTGCTGATGCACCTACCACTGCAATTGATTTTGGTTTTAGCAGGGCGTTTAAAGCTGCTTTATCCACAATAATCCTCCTTGATTCCTCGATTGATGATATGAAAGATCTTGCGATTTTGAAACGATCTATGAGAAAGAGTTTGTATCTGAATTATTCCGGCTCCCTTATTCTAGTGAAAAGCGATAAACCTGGCATACCAATTTTCAACCAGGTTTATGTAAATTCAGATCATATTAACCAAATCTCCCCAAAACAGACGTTCCTTTTGCCTGTGGTTCATTATCATAAGTACGTTTGATATTGTACGCATTTTCACATAAACAAAAGTCCTTTTTTTATCTGTTATTTATCACCAGTTTGTATAGATGAGCTAATAAAGCACAGCAGACTGCCATCACTTATTCATTCGTTTTGTGTAAACAACAGTATCCTGGCGAACAATGAGATAAGGTACTTTCATGACACCTGAATTAATATTGGCAATGTTGTAGATTTTTGCGTCGTAGATTGAGGTGAACTCTTCACGAGTTCTATCCAGGTATTTCTCTACGTTCGAAATCAGGGAAAGGCGAATGTGTCCGTCAATTCTGAAGGTGCCGACCAGAATCGATATGGGATCCATATAACGATTAGGCTCGGTCGGATCGTAATCCGGCGGATCTTCCTGTGGAGGAATCATATGGAAGGCAATGATCTGGTTCGTAAATAAGTATAACTCACGAGATTGGATTGGTTTTGCACCAGGAATGGCGGTATTCAACGAACTGGCATTATAGATGGTTATGAGATCGGGCGCCAGGTTGGTGCGCAACCAGGTGCTTACTCGAATGGGATTCTTCACAATAACCGTGCCCCAATGGATGGAGGAGTGGGTATATGCCATGACGTTGACTGATTTTTCATCATCCTGGAGTTGCAGGGTAGTGCGATTTGATTCTATCGGTGGTGATTCAGACATCGGAATTGTTGGTTTTTCAATTATTTTGAATACCGCTGGCGAATAGCAGGGATCAAGTATTCGTCGAACGCACGGTTTTGATCGTAATCCGGTTGCCATCCCCAATCTTTACGCGCCGCTGAATCATCTACATCGGCTGGCCATGTATCCACGATTGCCTGGCGTGATGAATGCGGATTGAATGTTGTTTCAGAGGCAGGAAATGCCTTTTGAACAATCCGGTAGAATTCCTCGGCGGTTGGACTAAAGCTGGTGACATTATAGACACGCTGAGTCAAAGCTTCAGATGGGGCATCTTCGAGCAATAGTAGAGACTTAATTGCATCGGGCATGACCATAAATGGCAATTGCGTATCCGGACGGACGAAACATTTGTAAGCAACCCCTTGAGCGGCATGATGCAACATTTCTGGTCCATAATCACTGGTGCCGCCGGTTGGAATGGTGACGGCGCTTATCAAACCAGGGAAACGGATGCAACGGAAATCAATTGTGTGCGGGCTGCGATCGGCTGCCAATTGGCGATAAAAACTCGAATAGTACCTGCCCAAATGTTCGCAATAGAGCTTGTTGCAGCCGTACATTGTGGTCGGAGAAAGCCAATTGTATTCCTTGATCTTACCCGCGCAATTTTTTGATTCTAAATCAGGCAACCCATAGGCGGCGATCGAGCTTGGATATAGGAATTTTACCGATCTACCCTGCCACTGAGATTGTTCAACGCCTAGCCGCAATAGATTTAACGTCCCCTCGACATTGACCCGATGCGCAGCCTCGGGATTGTACTCTGCCTTTGTCGATAAAATCGAGGCAAGATGATAAATCGTGCGGATTTCGTACTCTGCTACCAGCCGGCCGAGCAACATATTGTCCAGGATATCACCCTGAATGAATTTTAAACAAAGCGGTTTTAGAAATTCATCCAGAGGTTGAACATCAAGCGCTACGATTTCGAATCGCCCCTGTTCAGCCAGGTAGGTGATCAAGCCGTGGCCAATTTCACCATTTGCTCCAGTAATGAGCACGACCTCTTTTCGCATGTTTGTTCCTCTCTTTGATTGGGTGGGGGAATTTTAGGATCCTTGTGTGTATGAGAATACGCCAGTAATCGGATATCCCTGTAAGTTTATTTTACCAATAACTTCAAGAAAGATAATTCGTAGAAGACAGGCATTTATTTACCTCATTTTATTTAGTGCCATGGTTTGCTGCTTACAAGGGTTAATATCGATTGGACTCAAAAAACCAACCATTTCAGAACCATAATGATAATTGAAAATAAAACCCTGAGGGAAAGATCACCTCAGGGTCTATAAAATGGTTATTGTTCAAAGTGGAAGTCCACCTGTGTGTCTGGCTCACGGAATCCGCCTTCACGATCAGGCAGTAGCATTTTGTCGCTTAAACCAGGTTTTCCACTCACGGTTTTCCCAAACAACGAGTAGCGGGGCCGCGATGAAGATGGAGGAGTAGGTACCGCTAAATAAACCGACCAACAGGATCAAAGCGAACTCACGCAGAGTAACGCCGCCAAACAGCGCAAGAGCTAGCAGCATGAATTCGACGGTCATCAATTGGGTATTGATTGATCTCTGTAGGGTCTGAATAATGGAATGATTGGCAAGCTTTTCGAAAGATAATTTTCGTAAGAAACTGCTGTTTTCACGGATGCGGTCAAAAACGACGATCTTGTCCTGAGTTGAAAAGCCAATTACAGTAAGCAGCGCGGTCAGGAACAAGGAGTCCATCTGCCACCCCCAAAGGACAGAGCCAATCGCGGTGAGCGAAAATACGATCAGGATATCGTGGATCATCGCGACGATTGCGCAGACGCCGTAGCGGAATGCATGAGGGATGCCACGGAAGGCGTAGGTGATGTAGATGATTACCCCAAGCGCTGCCAACGCAACGGCTAATGCAGCCCGGCTGGTCACCTGGGCGGCAATCACCGGACCGACACTGTCGAAGCGATTAATAACGATCTCGTCGACCGAGAAACGTTCTTTCATGGCTTCTACCAATGCTGTCTTGGTGGTGTCATCCATGAATGGCGAACGGATGACAAGAGTATCGCGCTCGCCTGTAATACCTATCGCGGTTTGAACCTGTACTTCTTTGAAACCGAAATCGTTATAGAGTTCTACGACCCCTTCAGTATCGGGCAGGGTTGCAGCTGTGAATTGCACCTCGAGCATACTGCCGCCCTTAAAATCGATTGCCAGCGGCAAGCCATTGACTGCCAGGATGATTATGCCGGGTATGATGACCAGCAGAGAGATGGCGAAGTAGAGATAACGTTTACCTAGAATATCTATCATGACGGCATCCTTTAGAGACCGAATAATGCCGGTCGTTTTTCAGGTTCTTTTAACCCAGGCAAGATCAGGTTGAGCAATGTGCGAGTGACTACCAGGGCTGTGAAAAGGCTGACGATAACGCCGAGTGAAAGCGTCAGGGCGAAACCTTTGACGAAGCTGGCGCCAAAAGTGGAGCCAAACCAGAACAAAATCGCGCTAGTGATCAATGCAGCGATGTTTGAGTCGCGGATGGAAGGCCACGCGCGGCGAAAACCGAGGTCGATTGCCTGGCGAATGGTACGTCCATTACGGAGTTCTTCCTTCAGACGCTCAAATATCAGGATATTTGCATCCAATGCCGCGCCGGTCGAAAGCAGAAAACCAGCGATGCCCGGTAAAGTTAAGGTTACCGGAATAGCTTTAAAGATGGCAAAAGTTAGAAGCGCATAAAAAATCAATGCCAGGTCAGCGATCACGCCAGGCAAGCGGTAATATAATGCCATAAAGAGCATAATGATAATGAAACCGATTATCCCGGCCAAAAGGCTTTTATCCAGCGAGTCCTGTCCAAGAGTCGGACCGATGACGCGGATTTGCTCGATGGTGAGCGGAATTGGCAGGGAGCCATAGCGCAAATTGACTGCCAGGGCATTGGCTGATTCGGCCGTGAAACCTCCCTCGATGACGCCTTGACCATCTTTGATCACATTCTTGATCACGGGCGAGGAAATGACCTTTTTATCTAGGACGATGCCAAGGTATTTGCCAACGTTATTGGAGGTCCATTCTTCGAAGATATCACCGGCATCTGGATTGAATTCGATGGATACCATGAACTCATTTAGCTGCCCTCTAACCACGCCAACTGATTTCAGATCTGCGCCTGTCAACACGGTGTTATAACGGGTCGGTTCTGCAGTTGGAGTTTCGGCTACTTCGGCCGTCGCTTCAATGGTGGGCTCAGGAGTAGCCAATGCAGTTTCAGATAGACCGTAATCCGTTAGGATTTCAGTCCCTACTTCGAGAGGCGTTGAACCAAAATCGACGAATTCAAGTTGGCCGACCTGCTTGATCTGATCAATGATGACCTCAGCATCCGTAGCCCCAGGAAAGTCGCCAACGATGATACGCTCTCCAGCGGTTTGAAACACTACTTCACTGACGCCAAGCGCATTCGAGCGGTTCTCGAGGATCGCAGACGCATCCTGCATATTTTGTTGTGTAACAGAGATTTCAGGCGGAACACTCAAGATGACCTGCATACCCCCGCGTAAGTCCAATCCAAGAACCGTATCGAAACCGCGCTTGAAATTCCCGATTTTGATCCCTGGATTATTGGGTAGATCCACCCAAATTGCTATGGCGAGAAGTAGGAAAATGAGGATCACGTTCACATAACGACGATTCATTCAGTTTGTGCCTCCAATCCATACAAATGCCAGCACCAGGCTGGCTAGAACCGGATTATACCTCTTCTAAGAGCAGATTGGTAGGGCAGGTCCTAGACAAATACGATTCATTGTGCCTGTGTGGCTCATTTCCTTGACAGGGTTGATCAGTTGCCAGTATAATCGGACGGCTTTGATAATAAATATGTTCCTACAATTGTAGGAAAGAAAGACGGGAGTAATTCATTATGGTGCCGTTACCAAAAAGGAGAACATCCAAAGGCCGCCGGGATCGACGTCGAGCGCACGATGCATTAGCTGCCGTTAACCTCGTGCAATGCAGTCAATGTGGCGAGATGCGCCGTCCTCATTCGGTGTGCCCAAATTGCGGGTATTACCAGGGTCGTGAAATTATCAATATGAAGAAAGAAGAGAAGAAAAAATAAAAAAGAGCCGAAGACGGCTCTTCTTATAGACACCTCGCGAGCTAATAGGCTCTCGAGGTGTTTATTATTCCTCTGGTAGGTCGGGATCCTTTACAACAGGCTTGTGTGTGAAAGCTTGGAAGCGGGAGAGCAATCTCCCTGGTATGGAGCCTTTAATACGCAGATACCCCGACTCGGGATATGTTTCTTCGACTCTGCCCTGCTCGTGGAATAGAGAAATCAACTGCCCCTGTTGATAGGGGATATAGACTGTCAGAGGAAGGAGATTCTCAAATAACATCGACTCAATTTGGCGCAGCATCTCTGAAGTACCCTCGCCAGTCAACGCTGAGATTGCGACTGAATTATGAAAAGTACTAAGGACATCCTGGACAGCCTGGCTATTGGTTAATTTATCGATTTTATTTAAGGCGGTCAGTATGGGAATATTCTCGCAGCCTATATCGACCAAAGTTTGTTGGACGGATTTCCATTGCTCGTATGCGTTTGGATGAGTAATATCCAGGATATGGAGAAGAATGTCAGCCTCATTGATCTCTTCGAGGGTGGCGCGGAATGCGGCAATAAGTTGTGTGGGTAATTTCTGGATGAAACCAACCGTGTCGGTGAAAAGAACGGTATTTCCTGCTGGCAGTTCAACGCGGCGGGTGGTAGGATCGAGCGTAGCGAAGAGCTGATCTGCGACATATATATCCGCCTGGGTAAGGGTATTGAGCAGGGTCGACTTACCAGCGTTCGTGTAGCCAACCAGCGCGACGATTGGGGTGTGGGCACGCTTGCGTTGCTCACGATGGCGCTGCCGGTGTGCCCGTACTTTATCGAGCTCTTCCTTCAGATGGGAGATGCGCTTATGGATTTCTCGCCGGTCGACTTCCAATTGTGTTTCACCGGGACCGCGCAAGCCGACTCCGCCAGTGCTGCCGGTTCTACCGCCGCCTCCGCCTGCCTGGCGCGCCAGGTGAGTCCAAGCGCGAGTCAGGCGCGGCAGACGATATTCATAGTATGCCAGCTCCACTTGTAAAATGCCTTCGCGGGTATTGGCATGCCGGGCAAAGATATCCAATATCAACGCCGTGCGGTCGAGGACGCGGACCAGGTCACCAAAACGCTCTTCGAGCTCACGCAAATGCCGCGGCGACAGCTCAGTGTCGAAGATAACAAGATCGGCGAGTGTTTCTTCGATCAAAATTTTAATTTCCTCGACTTTACCGGCGCCAATATAGGTGTCGGGATTCGGTTTATCTAGTTTTTGAGTTATCTCGCCAACGATCTCTAAATCCGCAGTGTCAGCAAGAAGAGCCAGCTCTGCCAGGGAATCTTCCATGGAAAGCATAGCATTATCACTGCGTATTTCAACACCCACCAGAAATGCGCGTTCGCGCGGCGGGGAAGTCGGTTCAGAAATTTTTTTTGACATACCCTCCACTCATTTTATTTAGCAGCCCGCACCCAATTTACAATGCGGTGAGTCGCCTCTTCGAGACGGGATGTTTCCGCGCCGAGAGAGATGCGTAAATATCCTTCGCCGTATTGACCGTATACAATGCCTGGTGTGGTACTGACGCCAGTATCTTCCAGCAGGCGGTTGCAAAAATCAATCGAATCGGAAAACCCATCGGGTAGCTGCGCCCATACATAGATGGCTGCCGGTGGTGTTTCTACGGAGAATCCTGCTGACCGCATGCCTTCGAGGACGATATTGCGGCGTTTTTGGTAAATTGCGTTTCGCTCTTCGATCCAGCATTGGTCGCCAGTCATTGCGCGGATGCCTGCTTGAAGAATTGCCTCGAAATGCGAAGAATCCATTTGACTCTTATATGTATTTAGAAAACGGATCACACTGGCATTACCTACAGCCATGCCCAATCGCCAACCAGCCATATTGTAGGCTTTCGAAAGAGAGTTGAATTCGACTGCCACGTCTTTTGCACCCGGAACTTGTAGAATACTCGGCGCTACATAACCATCGAAGCAAACATCCGCATAGGGAGCATCGTGGGCAATGATGATCTTGTGCTTACGAGCAAATTGCACGGCTTCGACGAAGAATTCAAATGGCGCGACAGCCCCTGTGGGATTATTGGGGTAATTCAACCAAAGTAATTTCGAACGTTCGAGAATCCATTCAGGGATATCACCGAATTTCGGTAAAAATCTATTTTCTCGGCATAAGGGCATTGTATAGATCTGCGCCCCAGCGATGATTCCACTGGCTTGATAGACTGGGTAACCAGGATCAGGCGCCAGAACGATGTCGCCAGGGTTAACGAGCACCTGGGAGAGGTTAAAAAGCCCCTCTTTCGAGCCAACCAGGGCGATGGTTTCCTTGGCTGGATCCAGGTTGACGTCAAAACGATTTAAGTAGTAATCAGCAATCGCCTGTCGAAAGGCTGGTGAGCCGCCATTTGCTGTATAACCATGTGTGTCAGGCCGGCGCGCGGCTTCCACGAGTGTTTCGATGATGAAATCCGCAGGCGGCAGGTCTGGTGAGCCGATATCGATGCGAATGATATCGACCTTTTTTGCGCGTAACTCGGCTAATTTTAGGTTCAGGCTGGCAAAGAAATAAGGTTTAAATGATGCGATTCGATCGGCGGGTAGAATATTGATGGGGTCGTTTATGTTGTTCATGGTCCTTTTATTTGAAGTGCATTGGATGATTTAGTTGGAAATTCGATAGCAATCCATAAATAAGCCGGCCTTGGTTGCCTGGCCGGTTATCGCATATATCGATCTTCCTTTTCATATACCTCTAGTTTACGATAGGTTTCACTTTTTGCCAACGGTAACGATTGGTAGAATCCATTCCAGGATGGTTTCGCCAATAATTCTTAAGCTGTTTACGGATACTTTATCCGTTGTGTCCTGGCTGGTGTGCCAGTGCGGATAGTCGAAATCGATCAAAACTACAGCGGGGATGCCGAGTTCAAGAAATGGGGTGTGATCGTCAAGCAGAGAGTGTTTTTCTTGAGAGATGAACGTATTTTCATAGGAGAGCTGTTTTGCTGCCGACCAAATTTCCTCCCTCAAGCTGGGTGTTGAGTTTATCTCCTGATAAACTTTCAAATCAGCATCACCGATCATGTCGAGGATGACCACTGCGTCGGGTCGTTGATCGAGTTGTTCGACAAACGCGCGCGAGCCTAGGATCCAATCATAGCCTGGCAAGCCGCCTTGATCCTCGAGGTCGAAGAATACCAGCCAGACCTGCCCCTGGATGTCGGTTGGCAGCGTCCGGCTCAATTCGAGCAGAACGGCAACGCCGGAAGCCCCATCGTTTGCGCCTGGAACAGGTTGATCACGCTTGCCAGGATCTGGATCGCGGTCAGCTGCCAGGCGTGAATCATAATGAGCACCCAATATGATCAAAGGAGTGCCGTTTCCACGGCGGGCTATGATATTCTTTACATCGTGATTTTGATATCGAACCTGCTGAAGCTCAATATCCCAATTTGCCTTACTTAACTCGCTTTGCAGGTATAGGACAACTTGCTCGTGTGATTGACTGCCTGGGACGCGCGCACCGAGATCAGTCTGGTTAAGTAAATCCTGGTAGGAGCGTTGCGCATTGAATGAGGTTGTTTCTTCCAGGTCAGTCGTGGTCACTATAAGGGTATAAATTGCTCCACCAATCAGTCCAATTGCAATCAATAAAATTGCGAACAAGTACCATTTTTTCATAGAATTCCTGCACTGTTATCCTGGTTTATCTTATCCTGTAACGATTTAATTGATCTCTTAGCGAGCATCTCGTTCCGTTCCCGCTTGGTATATTTGCCTGCAGGCAGCTCTGGGAGAATACCAAAATTAGCCTTCATCGGTTGGAAATCCGAAGGCTCAGCATGTGTGATGTAATGACACAGGGCGCCCAGCATGGTCATGGTGGGTAGTTCCAGCATAGGTTGTCCGTTGAGCAGGCGGGCGGCATTTATTCCTGCCAAAAGTCCGGTAGCAATGTTGCCCATATAGCCTTCTACGCCAGTGATTTGACCGGCAAAAAATAAGTCAACTCGTTGACGAAGTTGAAGCGTTGGAAGAAGGAGTAACGGCGAGGCGATAAACGTATTGCGATGCATCTGACCGAAGCGAACGAATTCAGCCTTCTCCAATCCGGGAATCAAGTGGAAGACACGTTTCTGCTCTGAATAAGTCAGATTGGTTTGAAAACCTACCAGGTTGTAAAGGCTGCCAGCGAGGTTGTCCTGGCGAAGCTGCACAACAGCATACGAACCCTTACCGCTGCGTGGATCCTTGAGACCTATGGGGCGTAGAGGACCGAAAGCCAGTGCCTGTCGCCCGCGATGGGCGAGGATCTCAATTGGCAAGCAACCCTCGAAGAATTGGCGCTTGCCAGCAATTACACCCTGGTTGATTTCTACTTCGAAATCACGCAATGGGAACCGCTCAGCGCTGGCAAGGGCATCCACAAACCGGTCGTATTCTTCCCTGGTCATTGGGCAGTTGATGTAATCACCTTCATCAGCATCGTCGAAGCGATATCGGGATGCCTTAAAGGCGATTTCCATATTGATCGATTCGCGCGTGACGATGGGTGCAATTGCATCGAAGAAATACAGGTGGTCTTGCCCTGTCAGGGTCTGAATTGATCTGGCAAGACCTGGAGAGGTGAGCGGACCGGATGATATGATCACCACGCCTTCAGGTATTTCGGTCGCTTCCTGGCGAATGGTCTGGATATTTGGGTGTGATGATATTTTTTGGGTCACAGCCTGGGCAAATGCACTTCGATCGACAGCCAATGCACCGCCAGCGGGTAACTTTGTCACTTCTGCGCATTCCAGCAGGAGCGAGCCTATCAGGCGCAGTTCTTCTTTTAGCAGGCCTGAAGCTCGGTCGATCTGATTCGAGCCAAGAGAATTCGAGCAGACCAACTCCGCCAGATAACTTGTGAGATGCGCTCTAGTGGTCACTTGTGGGCGCATTTCAACCAGCTTTACGCTTATTCCACGTTGGGCAGCTTGCCAGGCTGCCTCAGATCCTGCCAAACCGCCGCCAATAATGATTAATTTCGGCATCATTCTTGCTATCTATCTCGTAGATGACCTGTTGGGGGTTAATTCTACCATGTTGAAATCAACCAGTCCTGGCATAATTCTTGCACCTTTTTAGATGTAACGGTATACTAAATCGTGTAAAGGGGACGAGCATGTTTCAGATTCAATCGCCCAGCCTGCGACCACTCACAACTGCGCATCTTGCCCAAACGATGACCCTGCTCAACCAGACGGTGGGGGAATTATGGGAGCAAATCCAAAAAGAGCTAACCAATCCTGCGCTTGAGTTAATTGAAGAGCGCCGCTGCCCAATCTGCCAGCGTTTGCTGCCTGGAGTGAGTTCCTGTCCGGTATGCAGCCGCCCAACCTCGATGGATCTCAATGAGCCTGTCGTGTTCATTTCTCCGCGTGAGGATTTTCTGCCTGGCAGTTATAGCGGCGAGGAATCTATCCCGGATGAGCCAATCGCAGCTTCCGTTGAGGATTTACCGACCTATGTGCTGCGCCAAATTGCGGTCGAATTGGAACAAGACGAGCGAAAAATTGCGGCATTCTTGCTAACCCATCTGGATGAGGATGGATTTCTAACAGTGCCAATCGTCGAGGTAGCGCGCTATTTTCACGTGCTGCCCTCGAAAATCGAAAAAATCAAGGGCGTCATTCAACGAACAGATCCGGTTGGAGTGGGCTCTTACACGCCGCAAGAAGCATTGTTGGTCCAACTTGAAGTCCTGGCGGAAACGCGTCCGGTGCCTGCGCTGGCTCATGACATTATCCGCGACACGATGGATTTGCTCAGTCACCGCCAATTTGCTGATATTGCCCGACATTTCAAGGTTACTCAGGCAAAAATTCAGGAAGCAGTTAAATTCATCAGTGAAAATCTAAATCCATTTCCGGCTCGGGCGCATTGGGGAGACGTACGCCAGCCGGCAGCAATCACAGGGCAGGTATATTACTTCCCGGATATTATCATCAGTTACCTGAATGACAATCCTGAAAATCCTCTGGTGGTTGAAATCATCATGCCGATTGGCGGGACGCTGCGCATCAATCCGATGTATCGGCAGGCTACTCGTCAGGCTACTGGTGAGTCGAAGGAAGGCATGAAAAGCGACCTTGACCGAGCTTCATTATTTGTAAAGTGCTTACAGCAGCGAAACAATACGATGCAGCGATTGATTCATCGTGTAGTTACGCTGCAACGAGATTATATTGTGTTTGGCGACCGCTATATCAAACCACTGACCAGGGCTTCTCTATCGCGCGAATTGGAAGTACACGAATCGACGATCTCTCGCGCAGTTTCGAATAAGACGGTACAATTACCTAACAAGAGGATCATCCCCCTGGCATCGTTTTTTGACCGCAGTTTGAATGTGCGCACGGCTTTACGCGATCTGATCGCTCAAGAGAAAGATCCATTGAGTGACTCGCAGTTAGCTCGGCTGCTATCCCAACAGGGTTATGACGTTGCACGTCGAACTGTGGCGAAATATCGATCGATGGAGGGCATCCTGCCTGCTCATCTCCGAAAGGTAACACAAACCGTCTAAGTTTATGAGAGATGTTATAAAAAATCCGCTCCAATCGTTATGGGGAGGAAAGCCCAACAAGGTGGATACGGTTGGTGTTATTCAGGCGCTGTTAGACCATGTTCCTGAACCTGGGATTGTATTCGATATTCAAAACAACAAGCTGTTACATGCCAACAGCCCATTTTTGATCCTTACCGCTTATTCGTTGGGGGAGATCGTCAATGCAACACTCGATGATCTTTTCGAAACGATTGACTGCGATGCTTTGCTCTCCAATGAGGAATTGCAGTGCATTTTAAAACTTCGTAAACGCGCGTCTTTGCCAGTGGTGGTGCGGGCAAATGTAATTGATAACAAATTGAAATGGTACCTCTTCAAGGTAGTGCCGCTTGCAGAGAGAATGCGCTCAACGCGACAATATCAGGATACACTACTGGAAGCTGTCAAGTGGATGATAGGGCAAATTCGCGAGGGAGACCTGGAATCCACGATAGAAAAAGTTATCGAAATTTCGCATAGTTTATTTAACACCAATCTGGTTTGCATTTACCAAGCGGACAGTGAATATCCGGAGCTAAAAAAGAGGATCTGCACTGAGGAAGTCGCTTTCTTCCCCGAGCAATTACCATCATCCGATCTCAGCAGTTTGTCAACACCGCAGTTATGGATGCGCGGCAAACGGATGGTAACCGAACTGCATCGCGCTGCCCGCATTGCCGACCTGTCATTTATAGCCTCAACGCCAATCGGGCAGGATAACGCGTTGACTGGATTGATCGTAATCGGCGGTTTCGATGATCAACCGCCGCCGATGTTGTTGCAAACCATGGATTTACTCAGCACATCGATTGGACTGGCTTTCGAGCATACCATCTCAAGTCAAAATTATGAGGAAGAAATTTCAGCCCAGGAGCGTACGAGCGCTATTCATAATGCCATTTATGAATACATCTTCGAGGGAATTATCGTTCTCAAGCCCGATTTAACGGTCGATGATATCAATCCCTCAGCAGAGTTGATGCTCGGTTATACAAAAAACGAAGTCCTGGGGCAGCCAGTAGAAAATATTTTGATCACCCCCGACCGGTTGATGCCGATTTTGGATTCAGCAGTGCAAGGCGTAGCCACTCCTAACCTGGAAACAGTTACTTTGCATCACCGTGATGGCAGGTCGTTTCCAACGATTGTGAAGATCATACCGATTTTCGAAAACGGCGAGGTGACCGCGATCAACTTTTTCGTTCGCGATGTGAGCGAGAGTGAGCGAATCCGCAGCCAAACGCACCAGCTAGAGCAGCGCGCTTTGCTTGGCGAATTTATGGGTGTGTTTGCTCATGAAGTATTAAATCCAATCAATTCGATCTCAACCGGTTTGCAACTGTTGTCAATGAAGTTGGATGAAGAAAACCCGATCATGGAAATCATCACGCGCATGGAGAATGATGTAACACGTCTGCATCATCAAATGGAAGCCCTAAAGAATTTTGCCAAACCTTATGAGCCAATGCAGGAAAAGGTTGATTTGGGCGAGCTGCTGCAGAGGATCATCGAACGCTGGCGCCCAAAAATGAGCCGGGTTGGCATTTCGCAGGTTGTGCAAATCCCCGAGGACTTTCCAAAGGTCAAAGGGGATTGGCGGGCTCTCGAGCAGGTTTTCACAAACCTGATTTCCAATGCAATCGATGCGATGAGCGCTAGCGGAGGGACACTATCCGTGCGGGCAGAAACTTCTGCATTGATCACCAACCTGCCGCAGGTGGTTGTCAGCGTTTCAGACAACGGGCCAGGAATTCCTGAGGAAATCCGCGGCAGGATATTCGAGCCATTTGTTTCAACCAAAGCCACCGGCACTGGGCTTGGATTGCCCATCACAAAACGAATCGTGACCGCTCACCGCGGGAATATTCAATTGACTTCATTCCCTGGTGGAACGGTTTTTCACGTTTACTTACCCGCCTGCGAGGATGATCAAACATGTCAATGACCATTTTAGTTGTCGACGATGAAGAAAACGCACGTCATAACATAGAAGAATATCTGACAGGTTTAGAGTACGAAGTCATCGGCGTCTCGACTTTAGCTGATGCCCGGAAACATCTCAACCGCGGCGCCGGTGATGTGGTCGTCCTGGACGTTTCTTTGCCGGACGGATATGGGCCCTCGCTGCTCTACGAAGCAGCAAATTTGCCGGTCAGACCGCCGGTCATCATCATCACCGCCTATGGGGATATCGAAATGGCAGTCGATGCGATGAAGAACGGCGCGCATGATTTTCTTGCTAAACCGCTCTCCCTATCACAGCTGGAAATAAGCATCAACAGAGCCTGCGAAATTGTCCAAATGCGCCGGGAATTGGCGCACTTTCGCCAGAGCCAACAGCAGAGCTTGAATTTTGTTCGCGGAAAAAGCCCTGTGATGGAGGATGTCTTCAATAAAGCTCAAAAAGCGGCACAGGTTCAGGTTTCGGTGCTGATTACTGGCGAGACGGGGGCCGGCAAGGATATTTTGGCGCAACTCATCCATAAATCCGGTCCGCGCGTCAGTAAACCCTACATCCCGATCAACTGCGCGGCGATTCAGGCAACGGTGCTCGAATCAGAGCTGTTCGGTTATGAAGCTGGCGCTTTCACCGGCGCTGACCGGCGGAAACACGGCTTGATGGAGGTGGCGGACGGCGGCATCCTTTTTCTCGATGAAATATCATCGATGCCTTTGGATATCCAGGCAAAGCTGCTGCGGGCGATCGAGGAGCACGCCTTTCGCCGGGTGGGCGGAACGAACTTAATCCACGTCGATGTGCAGGTAATTGCCGCATCCAATCGCAACCTCACTGAGATGATCAAAGACGAGGAGTTCCGCCAGGATTTGTACTACCGATTGAAAGTCGTCGATCTGCACGTTCCTCCACTGCGCGAGCGAAAAGTTGATATCCCAGAACTGGTAGGATTTTTTATCCGCGAGAATAATCCAAAAATGGGCTTGAATATCGAGGACATAACACCACGGGCGATGGAAGCCCTTTTTCGCTATGATTGGCCAGGGAATATCCGCGAGTTGAGTCACGCGATAGAAAGGGCGATGTTGTTTTGCGACCAGGGTATGATTGATCTACCGGACCTGCCGGCGGAACTTACCCGCAGCGCCTGACTTAAATAAACTTACTGGCATACTACTTGCATCATCCCTGCTGACAGAGACCAACAGGAGGTCAGGGATGATGATTCTTGAAATGACAACAAGTGAGTTTCTGATGACCATGGCGGAGTTTGCCTTGGGGCTGGGGATTTTGCTGCTCATCATTGGGGTGATTATCTTGATCACCAGGGTGCTTGGCGGTGAAGTCAAAGAGATTGCAGCGCAGACGGCTGCTTTAGCGGAAAAAGGCATCGCCGAAGAAATCGCAGGCCTGGTGGGTAACGCATCCACGCTGGTCGAATCACTCAATCAGCTTGTTCGAACTGCTGCAGGCGTGGGAGTTTTCCTGATCATCCTCGGCTTGCTGTTGATGGCAGCTGCTTATGGTCTTGTTCTTCAGATCGCAGCTTGACCAGAATGATTCCCCTTATCAGCGTGGTTTTGTAACTCATACAGGAGCTAAGATGCAACCTGCTCTCTTTCTTACTGAAATCGAGCGTTCGCTGCCATTAGCTGATATCCCTACCGTTGTGGCTGCGTTGAAAGAAGATGAATTGGTATGGTCAACGCTGCAGCAACCCGGGTTTATCCGTTCGATTCTATCCGAAGGCAGCACCGCGGTATCCGCTTGGACGCCAGCCAGTCTTGCGCTGAAACCCCTTGGCGACAGAGTCAGGTTTTCTGAATTAACCTCTGATTACCTCCCTGGTATCGAGGGATCGCTTAGGAAGCAGGCAATGACTCTGCTCGAGAGCACAATTAAAAAAGGCCTGGCTGTGAGCAACCTGACAGACGCCGGCATGATCGCCCTGGCGTTGCGAGAGCGGCGCAGGAAAATGCAATCCTGGCAGGGAATTTACACGGCATTAACCTCCATGCGCGCCAAAAGCAGTCAGCATCTATTTGAGGCATGGAAGACCCCGCTGACCTGTCTGTTTTCGATCATTCCCGACCAGAAGGATTTGCTGCTTTCCCTGTTACCTGAGGATAAACTACACCCTGCCATGGAATGGATCACGCACATTCTCATGAGCAATCCCTTAGAGGCCGAAACTCGCATCGAGCTTTTCGGAAATGTGATGGGGAATCTCTCTCTCGAGTGGCAGGTAGAATGGCTGCGCTACCTCAAGCGAAAAGGACAATCCACGCTGGCGTGCAACCTGGCAAATCACATCCTTGCTGAAAAAGGTGATCTCCTGGAAATTGGCAAGCAGGAATTAAATCCTGACCAGGCTGATTGGATCGATCTCTCTCGAATGGTTCTGGATCATCAAATTGGCGCGACTTTGCACCAATTGGCTGGACATCCGTTACAGGCTGGGTTGCATCTAGAAAAGGTCACTCATTTACTGCAGCACTGGCTGGTCGGCTCGACCATTCAATTGGTTTCGGTTTCGGATCATGAAGGCAGCAATACGAATGAAATTTCCACTCAATGCGCAAGAATGGTTAAACAATTTTCTGTTAGTGAAAATTTGGTAGCTGAATCCCTGTATCTTTTCGAGTCCAAAGCGCCGTCCTTCACCCTTAGCGATCCGGATTATTCTTCAGCGCCGCTGTTGGTAAAAATGGACCAGGCAAAACAATTGTTGCAAAGTGGATCTCGCCGGCAGGCGCAGGAAATTGCCTACGTTGCTGTCCAAAATTGGTTAAAGCAGGCTGAGAAAGATCCATCCATATTATCCGGTCAATTTCTATTCGAACTCAATCCATATGGGGTGTTAAATCAACTGGTGGATCTTGGATTGTATTCGGACGCGATTACAGTTGGAGAGAAATTCTTGATTGTGCGTCCTGAGGATCTTGATTTGATGTTGTGGTTAAGCGAAGTGTGTCACCGCATCGGAGAGGACGAGAAGGCCATTAATCTGCTATATCAGGTTGCGTTGTTCGATCCTGGAAAACCAGAAACCTTCCGAAAACAGGCCGCGATCTATGAGGATCGCAATGAATGGAAAGCAGCGCTTGATGTCCGCCGGCGCGTTTTGGACATAGTCCCGCTTCCAGCAATCGAGGATCATCTGTTGCTGGCGCGCAGTGCCTATGGGGCTCAGGACTATCGAGAGGTACAACAAACCTGTGAAAAAGTTCTTTCCATCGATCCTGAGCAGGGAATGGCATACACCTATCTGGGCATGGCCTGTATTGCAAACAGCGATCTTGCCAATGGATTAGCAAATCTGAACAAGGCTACCTTGCTCATCCCCGAAAATCCCATGCCCTGGATTCAGCTGGCTGAGGCATATAAGAAAAACGATGAACCTCAACGCGCTTTAGAAACGCTGCGCACGGCGATTATCACCGCGCCTGATTCCGCTGAATTACACTTTGCAATTGGCTCGACCTGCCTAGAAGCAGGATTGACCTCAGAAGCTCTTCCGTTTTTACGGCAATCTGCCAAACTGGCGCCAGAATCGGACCGTGTAGGTCTTGCTTTGGCCAAAACGCTGCTCAAACTTGGGCATGAAACCGATGCGCTGGCGATCATCGAGAAAACCCGAGAAAATTGGCCAGCGCATGCGGAACTTGCTTACTTGCACGCAAAAATCCTACTCGATCGTAAGGAAACAGACCGCGGATTGAGCATCCTCGAAATTGCTCTACAGGCAGACGAAGCTAATCCGACCTGGTTTATCCTTTACGCGAAAACACTCATTGGCGAGTATGAGCGCTATTCTGGCATCGAGAGTGAAGAGCCTGATACAGCTGCATTGGTCAAGGCCTATAAGATGATACAGAAAGCTGTCAGCATCGCGCCGGATTCGCTCGAAGCAAACCTGCTGTTGGCAGAAGTGCTGTCGTTACGCGGTGAGCATGAGGCAGCCTATGCCGCCTACAAACAGATTGTGGAACTGCCAGAAGCCAGGCTTCCAGAGTGGAACTGGCGCGTCCAGGCCGGGCTTGGAAAAACCGCGTTGGCGCTTCAGCAGACAGAGACCGCTCTCGCCTCTTTACAAAATGCAGTTACGATAAATCCTGAATCACTCATTTCGCAACGCAGTCTTTCATTGGCTTACCGCCAGGCGAACTTGAATGAATCGGCGCAGGACAGCGCCAGGGCAGCACTTGCCTTGGCGCCGGATGAAATTCCGAATCTGATCTGGTTTTGCGAGTTTATGGGTTCTGTAGGCGCAGAGGACGAAGCTGTCGAAGGCTATCGAGTGGCGCGGCAACTTGCTCCTGAAAGAGTCGATCTAGCGGTAAAGTTAGCGGAGGCATGCCTCGCGAAAGGTGATCTTGAAGAAACACACAGTGTGCTCGAGCAGGCAAGCCAAATGGAACGCATCGATGCGGAAGAGTTGCGCCAGGTTGCTCATGCCTATATGCGCATGGGTGATCATTCACACGCCTTAGCCAGCATGGAACGGGCTGTTCAGGCTAATGTAGATAACAACCCGGGATATCTGTTCGAGTTGGCTGATTTGTATGCGAAAGCTGGGGATTTGGAAAAATCGTTAGAAACCATACAAAAAGCGATTCGCGAGCAGCCTGGGCGCGTGGATCATTACTTGTTCTTGAGCGAAGTGCAAGACAGGCTCAACCGGCCGCAAGCTGCCCTGGCATCGCTCGAACATGTCTTGCGTTTGATTGGGGTGCAGACTACCAGCGATGAGTTCGATACCATTGACGGCAGACCAGAAACAGCCACTAATCGAATCAAATGGCAGCCGCCATCTTGTGATCTTGTGGATATTCACATGCGATTTGCACGCTTGCTGCAAAAGGTGGAAAACCTCGGCTCAGCGCTTTACCATGCGGAAAAGGCTTTGGAGGAGTGTCCACTGAATGTGGAAGTTCGTTACCTGGCTGCCGATCTGGCAATGAAACAATTGCAGTATGAGCATGCCGAAACACTGGCAGTATTGCCTGAGTTGGCTGAGCGAGGTGCGTACTCAATAAGCTCCGAAAACACCGCGGTGGAGTATTGGCGCAGCGAGTTAACCAGCCTGCGCGCGGAATTAGCGTTGGAGCGCAAGGATTTCACGAATGCAGCCAGGTTGATTAAAGAGGGATTGGACTTGTCGCCCGATCATCCGCGCTTGCTGATGGATGAAATCCAGCTGCTTGCCCGTTCAGGCGATTACCAGAGCGGAAATGAGCGTTTTGATGAACTATCACCATCTGTGGAAACTGGCGGTTCTCATACTGCCGGTAAAGATGACCTGATCTGCAGTCTGGCGGCAGCAGCGCTTTCTTTGAAACGCTGGGAAGAAGGACTAGCGCTTTATGGGAAGTATACCCACGCCAATCCAAGTGAGCCACAGGGATTGCTGAAATATGCCGCAGCTTTGGCGCAGGCGGCTGAATGGCAGGGATTATCAGATCCGCTGCGCTTGTATAAGCATATCGCGCCTGAAATGATATTGTCAGAAGACCATTTCATTCGATTTTCTCAAATTATTGCAGATGCCAAGAAATTCGGTACTTCGGCGGAAATCGAGCGGTGGAAAGCCCGTGGAGATGCAGCATTTCATCCGACCTCAAGCAGCCTGCAAGCATTGGCAACCCAATCTACAAATGCAGAGGATATCAGTGTATTGATGCAGGCGATGAACAAGCTTGGCAATATTGAGGATGCCCGTCAGATAGGCGAGAAATATCTCAATGATGCCCAGGTTAATTTGCAGCTATCTTTGCTTAGCCTGAAAGACGATCCTGCGTATGCTCTCGAAAAGTCACAATCTGCGATTGCCATCGATCCGAAGAATCCAATCCTCCACGCAGCCGCGGCAAGAGCTCAGGAAAGGCTTGGGGATTGCGAAAATGCATTGGACAGCCTGAAAATTGCCATATTCTACTGGCCAGAGGAAGCGTTATGGCACGAGTGGGCTGGCAGAATGGCTGAAGGGTGTGACCAATTTACGGATGCCTGCGAACATTATGAACAGGCTATGGAGATCGTCCCCGAGTCACTCGAAATTACAGTGAAATTGGGAAAAGCCTACATGCGAGTGGGAAGAGCCGATGCAGCAGTCGAGATGTTCTCGAAAGCGTCTAAGCAGGATCCGCAAAGCGCTGAGTTATGGTTTAATTTGGCGGAGGCGCAATTCGCATCTGGGGATCAGCGTCAAGCGCTATTGTCTGCCGAAACATCTGCAAAATTAAATCCGAATTCGAGCGCCGCAAAAGTGCTATGTGGAGAGATATCGCTTGCGCTTGGCGGAGAAACCAAAGCGCTCACTATGGTACGTGAGGCTTTAAGGCTGGATCCGGCTAACATTCGCGCACGGTTGCTGAACAGTAAAATCCTTTCCAGCAAGGGGAAGCATAGAGAAGCGTTGGAAGAAATCAGCAAGGCAGTGGAAGAGATCCCGGATGCGGTTGAGTTATTAACCGAAAAGGTACGGCTGATTTATCAGCTGCACGGAGCGTCCGAAGCATTGAAATTACTGCTGCCGGTTGTGCAAAGCCATCCGAATAATCAGGAATTGTTAGCGCTGCAGGCAAAAGCATGCATTGAAGTGGGTGATATGGAGCAGGCAGAGTCGGCTGCTATTCAAGCCTTGCGGTTGAATACAAATCAAACAGACATGCAGCGGTTACTCGGGCAAATTTACAAACAAACGGGTCAATTGGACAAGTCGCTGCATCATATGAGTGAGGCGGTGCGTATGCAACCTGAGGATGTCGAACTAAACCTCGAACTTGGTGAGGTATATACGATCCGCAGAGAATACGAGCAGGCCTTAAAAATTTTCCAGCAAGCGATGAAATCTTCGCCTGAGGACTACCGCCCGTACTATCAATCCGCATTGGTGCTCCGCGATGGTAAAGATTATCCGGGCGCAGAGAGCATGATGCGCCGCGCGGCTCAACTTGCGCCGCATGATGTGAATATTCGGCGTCAATTAGGCGCGATAGTTGCATTGAATCTTGTTCAATCTTGTCAGGAGGCGCATACATGTCAATGAGCAAAATGAAAACTACCCCCTCCAACTACCCACGGTCCCTTTCCTGCGACACATTGAATTTAATATTCAATGCAGCCTTTGATTGTAAAGAATACCGCTTTGCCCGTCAACTTGTGCTGAGCTGGCTGTCGGTATATCCAGGCGACCTGGCGGCTAATGCAATGCTGGCAAAGGTGTTTATTGCTGAGGGAAAAATCGGGCAAGGAATCCAGGTTTACGAGAAGATCTGTCGCATAGATCCTGAAGATATCGTTTCGATGAAGGCGTTGGCGATGGCCTACGGTCCGTCCCAATTGGAGGAATACAAACGGACGCTGATTAGTGTGTATATTCTCGGGCAGCGCGTCGATCCATCGATTGGCATGCCTGGTTGGAGCACAATATTGCGGAATGCGCGCAAAGCGCTGGTCGAGGATAAACTGGATCAGGCAGAAACCATGGTTTTTCAAGCCATGGCGCTAAACCAGGAGCATGTCCTGACAGGCATAACTCACTTGGAGGTCGCGCGGGCGAAAAAAGACGAGGCATCCTTAAATAAATTTTCGGAGATTTATCAAAACCGATGGACGGAGGTCGCGGTTTTCAAGTTGGCGCTCGCAGAAGCGAAACTGGCAGCCGGCGACGAAGCCGCGGCAGTCAATTTATTGCACCAATGCGTTGCCGTAGATGCAGGAGGCCAGATCTGTACACGCTGGCTGGGAAAGCAGAATCCATATAAGCCGCTCTGGCCTGAGCAATTGGAAACGGGATTGACCATTGGCGTGCCTGCCAGCGTGGCTGCACGGTTGGGATGGAACCGGCTGGCTGCATCTTCTGTTGACCAGGAGAAAGCTACACGAGATGCGCCCGTCACAAGAGGGCAGGGCAAAGTCACAGAAAGTGCGCATAGCCATCAAGTGGAAGGCCAAAAACATACTCAATCCGACCATATGGACAGCAGTATCTCCCCTGAAACTCAAGAGAGAGACACCTCCTGGTTGAAAGAGGCGGAAGCCGATTTCGAAAAGCTTGCTAAGCGGATGAAAACGCCGGCTCTATCAAAAGTGGATGGACGTTTTCCCATATATGTCATTTTTTCGACCAAAACCGGTATGCGCTCGCAGTTTGGCGACGAATCGCTGACGGTCATCGATCAGGAGCTGCAAAAACTTGCGGAAACCATCCGAAAAAGATCGGGCTGGGGTGCGATGGTGTTTTATCCTGACGACATCGAAACAACTGGAAAACTAGGCATGGCGACGGTTGCCAACAACGATCCATGGAAATTAAAACTGGCTTTAATAGACCTGGATGAAGCCCTGGCAAAGAAGGGCGGGCGGATTGGAGCGCTATTAATAATTGGCGGACCGCAAGTTGTACCCTATCACCAACTGCCAAATCCAACGGACGACGCGGATGATGAGGTTCTATCGGATAATCCTTATGCGGCTCGTGATTCGAACTACTACGTTCCGGAATGGCCGGTAGGCAGGCTGCCTGGTGAAAATGGCGCGGATGCAGGTTTGCTCTTGCAGCAGATCCGCCAATCGATCAAGTATCACAGCCAGGCAGTGAAAAGCCCGAAAAAAATTCAGCGAATAAAAGATTTTGTCACATTTTTAAATTTTCTATCGATAATGCGCCGCTCGAATCGTAAAGTTTCAAGCTTTGGGTATACGGCATCGGTTTGGCGCCGGTCATCGCTGGCAGCTTATCGTCCGGTTGGAGAAGGAAAATCGCTGCTTGTATCCCCGCCATCCAGCACGGGAAGTTTTAATCCAACTAAATTAACGCATACACCTTTAAGTTATTACAATCTGCATGGATTGGCAGACACTGCTGAGTGGTATGGACAACGCGATCCCTATGAGATTGGAGAAAGCCCAGAATATCCTGTTGCTTTGAGCATCAAGGATTTGCCAAAGAACGGAAGCGCGCCTAAGGTTGTTTTCAGTGAAGCTTGTTACGGCGGATTTGTGTCTGAAAAATGCGAGAAAGAATCGATTGCCCTCCGCTTCCTGTCGATCGGATCGATGGCTGTGATTGGCTCCACCTGCATATCCTACGGCTCGGTTACCACTCCATTGGTTGGCGCTGATCTTCTTGGTTTCCTGTTTTGGTCGGCGTTAAAAGAAGGTTATCCGGTTGGCGAAGCACTGGCACAGGCTAAGATCGGATTGGTACGGGAGATGAACAAACGTCAGGGTTTCCTTGACGGTGAAGATCAGAAAACCTTGATTTCATTTGTTCTATACGGAGATCCGCTGGTCTATCACGATGGGATTCAGGTTAATCCTAAGCGTTTCGCTCGGAATCAACAGCGAATGGCAATCAAAACAATTTCAGACGACCGCACAGAGCCAAACGCAAGCAGTGGCGTGTCGGAAAAGATATTGCTGCAAGCAAAACAGGCTGTCGAGCCATACCTGCCTGGGCTGGATAGGCTTGAGGTGCAGATGAAACCGCAGCACTTGGAAACAAGCGAAAAGAACCATCGGGCTGCACGATTAAGCCTTGGCAAGCAGTCCGCTCAAAAGAACTATTCCGATAGAACCGTTGTGATTTTCACCCGCAAAGTACAGGTGGCTGATAAGACTCATGTCCGCTATGCGCGGGTAACGGTCAATCGTGAAGGTAAATTGATGAAAATGGCTGTTTCTCGATAATATCCAGGAACCTCCCTCCCTGTCTCTGATGCAGAGAGCCGCTGATATAGCGGCTCTTCTGCATTTTTGCTCCTTCAGTGACTGGTTTATTGATTCCTATCCTTTCATGCCTTATAATCATTGAATCTAAACGATAAACAAGGAGAGGGAATGGATCCTCGATTTAGCGGTTCAGCCGTCCGGCAGGCATTTATCGATTTTTTTATCGACAAGGGACATACGTTTGTCCCTTCTTCGTCGCTTGTTCCGGGCGGTGACCAGACATTATTATTTACCAATGCCGGCATGGTGCAATTCAAGGACATCTTCCTTGGTACAGATCAGCGGCCGTATTCTCGGGCTGTGAACTCACAGAAATGCATGCGTGTCGCTGGTAAGCACAATGACCTGGACGATGTAGGGCGCGATGATTCCCATCACACATTTTTCGAAATGCTTGGCAATTGGTCCTTTGGAGATTATTACAAAAAAGAAGCGATCGCCTGGGCCTGGGAATTGCTGACGGATGTATGGGGGCTGCCAAAGGAGAAGCTTTACGCGACCTGTTTCAAGGATGATCAGGGAAATATTCCAACCGATGAAGAAGCCGCGGAAAACTGGAAGCTCCAACCGGGGATGGTCGACAGCCATGTACTTTTCTTTGGGCGTAAGGACAATTTTTGGGAGATGGCAGAAGTCGGTCCATGTGGACCGTGCAGTGAAATTCACATGGACCTTGGACCCGAATATTGCGATAAAAAAGACATACCCGGTCACGTTTGCAAGGTGAATGGCGATTGCAGGCGTTTTTTGGAAATTTGGAATCTGGTCTTTATTCAATACAACCGTTTTAACCCGACGCATCTGGGGCCGCTGCCAGCCTGTCACGTTGACACCGGAATGGGACTCGATCGGATCGTATCTATCCTGCAAAAGGTGTATTCCAATTACAAGACTGATTTGCTTTCTCCGCTGATGGACAAGATTCAATATCTGACCGGGCAGGATGAAAACAATCGTGCGCTTAATCTAACCCCTTACCGCGTGATTGCCGACCATGCGCGCGCGGCTGCTTTCTTGATTGCTGACGGGGTGGTGCCGGGCAATACCGGGCGAAATTACGTCTGCCGCATGATAATTCGCCGCGCAGCCCGCTTCGGAGCAAAAATTGGTCTGAATGAACCATTTCTGGCGCAGGTGGCGGATGTTGTTTTCGATATCTATGGCAATCACTATCCAGAGTTGAAGCGCAACCGAACCATGATCCTGGAATCGTTGTCGCGTGAGGAAAGGCGTTTCCAGCGTACCGTCGACAAAGGCATGTCTCATTTGGAAGATTTGCTAAATGAAGTGCGGGCGCAGGGGAAGACCGTCTTGGATGGCGAGGAGGCGTTTGAATTGTATGCGACCCACGGTCTGCCATTCGAATTAACCCGCGATGTTGCTCGCGAGCAAGGTTTGGAGGTCAACCAGGAAGGATTCCAGAAAGCGATGGAAGAACATCGTCTGATTTCTGGCGCGGGAAAGGCATTTGGGACAGCTGGCGGCGAGAACAACGAACTCTATCGGACGATTTTGGAAGAAATGCAAGGGGCGGGATTGGTTGGAGAAGCAGGCGTTAGCTATGATCCTTATAACGGATTAGAGATCGAAGCACAGGTGGCAGGATTGATTTATGAAGGCGAATCGGTTTTGAGTGCTGAGACTGGTGACCTGGTCGAGGTGATCCTGCCGCAAACCTGCTTCTATGTCGAGTCGGGTGGGCAGGTCTCTGATACAGGCAGTATCGTATCTATGCAGGAACCGCGTTGGGAAATCCGGATCGATGATACGCGTAAGCCGTCCGCAGGTGTGATCGTCCACATCGGCGAAGTGATCCTTGGGAAACCAAAGGTTGGCGATTTAGCCATTGCCGCGGTCGATGCGCAGCGCAGGCGTGACATCATGCGGAATCATACTGCCACGCATCTCTTGCATGCTGAGTTGCACGCAGTGTTAGGAAAACATGCCCGCCAGGCAGGCTCATTAGTAGCACCCGATAGATTACGCTTTGACTTCACCCATCCAGAGGGGCTCACACTGAGACAGATCGAGCAAATCGAAGCTGGCGTCAACCGGGCGATTTATGCTGATCTTCACTTGAATATCCGCCATAAACAGTTGGCCCAAGCTATGGAAGAAGGCGCGATGGCGTTGTTTGGCGAAAAATATGCGGATACGGTGCGTACGATCACGATCGGCGATGAGGAACCGTTCTCTTATGAGTTATGCGGAGGTACGCACGTCGAGAGGACGAGCGACATCGGCGTATTCATTATCATAAGCGAGGGCAGCGCGGCGGCGGGTGTGCGTAGAATTGAGGCTGTAACTGGACGAGAAGCTTATGCATTGATTCAACGCAGATTTAGGGTGCTTAAGCAAGCTGCTGAAATGCTCAATAGCGCAGTCGAAGAAGCGCCTGAAAAAGTGCAAAACCTGCTCAGCAACCTGTCTGAGGTTGAAAAAGAAACTATGCGCCTTCGCCAGCGTCTGGTTGCCGCTGAATTCGAAGGGGCTATGGCAGGAACAACGGAATTCAACGGCGTTCATGTCCTGACTTCGATTCTAACGGACGCCGACGCGGATAGTTTACGGCAGATGTGCGACCGTTTCAGGCAGAAATACCCGTTGGGAGTCGTCGTGCTAGCAAGTATCATCGATGAAAAACCGATGATCGTTGCGGCGCTCAGCGACCAACTGGTGAAGAAAGGCTGGCACGCCGGCGACCTGATCAAGGCGGTTGCGCAGGTGGTTGGCGGTGGCGGCGGCGGCAGGCCAAACCTGGCTCAAGCTGGCGGCAAGGATGCCAGCAAACTCGAGGAAGCGTTGACTCGAGTGATTCCCTGGGTAAAAAATAAAACAGGCTGAAACAAGCGGGTGAGGCAAGCAACCCCACCCGCTTATTGATCAACTAAGGTTTTCGAGGTAATTCACCAGCAAGCGAACTCCAAATCCGGTTGCGCCGACAGGAATGAAGTAATCCTCGATCAAATTATCAGAAACCCCGGCGATATCCAGATGCGCCCAGGCAGTGCCTTCTTCGATAAATTGCTTCAGGAACAAACCGCCGTAAATTGGCGCCCCGTCTTTACCCCCGGAATTTTTTATGTCCGCATAGACGCCCTTCATATTGACAAAATAGTCATCGTCGAGAGGCATGCGCCATAAACGTTCGTGAGTGGTTGCGCCGGCTGCAAAAAGCTGTTCTGCCAGCGCATCATCGTTAGAAAATAAACCGGCGCGGAATTTACCCAGCGCTGTGACGATTCCGCCAGTTAACGTGGCAATATCGATCAGACTGCGCGGCTGATAATTGCGTTGCGCGTAAGTCAATCCATCCGCCAGCACCAGGCGGCCTTCCGCGTCAGTCGAGATGATTTCGATCGTCTTGCCAGAAAGGCTGGTGATAATATCATCCGGGTGGTAACCGCCGCCCGAGATCATATTTTCAGCGGCGCAGATGATACCGACTACCGGGATCTTGAGTTTAAGCTCCGCGGCTGCCTTGAGCACGCCCATGACAACAAGGCCGCCGCTCTTGTCGAATTTCATGGTTTTAATCGACTCGACGGATTTTAGTGAATATCCGCCGGTATCAAATGTGAGCGCTTTCCCGACCAGGACGACCGGTTTTACGTTTTGTTTGTTAGCGCTGCCGGGGTATTCCAGGATGATCAGCCGCGAGGGTGTATCACTGGCTTTTCCAACGCTGGTAATTGCGCCTGCGCCTAATTCTGAAAGCTGTTTGTCATCCAGGATCGTGCATTTTAAACCATGAGCCTTCGCTAACGCCTCGGCTCGTTCCGCGAGGGTGATCGGATTGATAATATTTGCCGGTTCGTTTGCCCAATCGCGGGTCAGGTTAACCGCCCCGGCGATGATTCTCACTCTCTCGACAAGTTGATCGAGAGCAGCGTGTCTGGTAACATCGCCACGCAGCGTCACCTGGACTGGTTTATATGTGATCGCGGGTTGTTTATGTCGGAGGAATCGATAACTGCCAAGGATCAGACCTTCGCAAAAAGCCTGGAGAGCCAATGGGATGTCGAATGCGTCAAATTGACTCACATCGACTGCCACACGCTGAGTATGATGCCTGATCAGCCACTTAGCTGTCTCGCATGCAGCCCTGCGAAATGTGTTTGCCACAATTTTTTCCGGCTTTCCCAGCGAGATAAGCGCCTTAATGGGTTGCTCGTTACCTACAGAGTGAAGGACGACATCGCCGATCTTGATGAATACATCGCCTGGCTGAGCATCCGTTTGAGCAGGAATTGGAGTTAACGAGAACTCGTCCTGCTCGACAGGCAAAGCGCCGCTGGTTAGCGTGACATAGGTGTTGATATCGAATATCGACATAAGTGCCATTCCTTTTATGAAATTAGTTTAAGGTCAAGTGCTTTGTGATGAAGATATTTCCCATAGGACGATTTCTGGCGGGCATAAGAAGCGCACGCGTGGGGCGCCAAGACCCTCCATGCCAAGCCCGCGGGTCACGAATAAGGTCATGTCTCCCAGCGTAATGCGCCCGCCGTAGAAGGATTTTCCATGCAGCGAACCGGTAAACAAGGCTCCAATCACTGGCAAGCGAACCTGACCGCCGTGAGTATGGCCGGAAAGCTGCAAATCGATGCCTGCTCTGGCTGCATGCGGGGCCAGGTCGGGTGAATGGTATAGTAGGATTTGTAATTTGTGATTGTTTTTATCATCGAGTTTGGGCAGGTAATTCGCATCGATGAAAGGCCGGTGGGTGCATTGGATGCCCGTCAAATGAATTTCAGCCCCATGGATATCCAGGTCAACTTGTTGGTTCTCGAGAAAATGCACGGGTAAGTCCTGGTAGATTTTTGGCAGCAGTTCAGGAAGATCGACAGCCGGACTGCCGGCTACGGTGTAGACTCCATAAGGTGCTTTTAAACTGGACAGTAATTGCCGAGCTTGCTCGATGGCAGTCGGATCATTCTGATTGGAAAGGCTGAGTACATCGCCCGCAAACAGGATCATATCTGGCTGAAGCTGATCGATCCAATCCAATATCTGCTTTTCACGCCCTGTGATCCGTTCAATATGAAGATCGCTGAGCTGCAGCAAGCGGATTGATTTACCCGGTTTGATTTTAGACGTGCTCAGCTGCTGTCTGCTGAGTTGAATTTTATGCGGCTCGATCCAAAAACCGTAGATGACGAGTAAGGTACCAAGAATTTGTAGAGGCAGGTTGATTTCAAGCGGCGTCCAGGCAACCAGGCTGCGTAAAATTGCCAGAGCCAGTGTAGGCGGCTTTGCCGGACCGAATGATTTTTGAAATTTTGGCAGCAAAGCGAGCAGCAGCCAATCCCCTAAGAAAAAGCCAAACATCATCGCAGTTTTTGGCCAGACTGCCCAGGTCACGAGTGTAGCTAAGCCAAATAAAAAGAAAGCGAATAATATCCCTGAGACTGACTCCAAGTTATTGTAACGATGTAGAAAGACGTCGAATGGATTTCCGCGTGTACCAGGGAAGTATCGTCGTTTAGAAAAATCACGTATTTCGATGTCTTTTGGCAATTCGATACCTGACTTTTTAAAATGCGCTCATGATCAAATTAAACAAAATGAAGCAATGGATCGCATCAAGAAATAAGTAGAAACACAACAAGATAACATGGGCGGTTTTCACAACCGCCCATATTATCACATTAAACGCATAAATCTTTTAGAGCTGCCTTTACTCTAATCCAGCAAAATCTGGTCCCCATTAGTTGGCAGTTTCGGGCAGCCAGCAGCATAACACCAACTCTTTTGCTGCTTTTACTTCGTCCAGGCGGCCGATTGGCGTGATATGCGGCGCGGACTTTAGCAGCTCTGGTTGTGTGTGAGCTTCGTCAGCGATTTTTAATAGCGCTTCCGCGAACCGGTCGAGAGTTTGTTTGCTTTCGGTTTCAGTAGGTTCGATCATCAAAGCTTCGTGGACGATCAGCGGGAAGTAATTGGTTGGGGGATGGAAATGATAATCCATCAGGCGCTTGGCGACATCCAAAGCATGGATTTCTGGCGCATCTTCCCATACGCCCTCGACGACGAATTCATGCATACAAACTCGTTTATAGGGCAGGTGATATCTACCTCCCAATTTGGCAAGCAGATAATTCGCGTTCAGCACGGCATATTCGCTGATTTTACGCAAACCGTCAGGCCCTTGCATGGTGATGTACGTGTAGGCGCGAACAATGACACCGAATTGCCCGTAGAACGATTTAACTCGGCCAATGCTCTTGCTCGGCATCTCTAGGCCGAAAAGGGGCGGTATTTCATCGTCGCCTTCTTCGATGATGGAAACAATCGGGCCAGGCAGAAACTCTGCGAGATGTGATACAACGCCTACAGGACCTGAGCCTGGACCGCCGCCGCCGTGGGGAGTGGAGAATGTCTTATGCAGATTGAAGTGCATCACATCGATGCCCAGTTCGCCGGGCTTGGCTATGCCGAGTAGCGCATTAAGATTTGCGCCATCGCCGTACACCAATCCACCGCATTCGTGGATGATGCCAGCAACCTCGCAAACATTTTCGTCGAACAAGCCCAGGGTGTTGGGATTGGTCAACATCAAGCCGGCTACCGTATCGTCTGTGGCAGCCCGCAGCGCCTCAAGGTCGACATTACCCCGTGAATCGGTTGACAACGGAACCACTTCATATCCGCTCATGGCTGATGTGGCGGGATTGGTGCCGTGCGCAGAGTCAGGGATGAGCATTTTAGTGCGTTTAACATCACCACGTGATTGATGGTAAGCGCGGATGATCATTACGCCCGTGAATTCACCCTGGGCGCCAGCCGAGGGTTGCAGGCTGACTGCCGTAAAACCGCTAATCTCTTTGAGATATTCCTGCGTTTCGAACATCATTGCCAGGTTACCCTGGATGGTTTCGATCGGTTGTAACGGGTGTGTCAGGGCAAAACCGGGAATGCGAGCAGCTGCCTCATTGACTTTTGGATTGTATTTCATCGTACAGGATCCGAGTGGATACAATCCTTGATCGATGCTGTAATTCAGCTGCGATAGGTGAGTGAAATGCCTGACTACATCTACCTCTGATAATTCTGGCAGCGGCAGGTTTTCGCGTACCAGGTTGGCGGGAATTTCTGTCAACGGGACGTCAATCTGTGGAAAACGCACGCCGATGCGTCCTGGCGAGGAGAGTTCATAAATGGTTGGCTCAGTCATTTGAATACTCCTCCAGCGCCTCACAGAAGAAATCAATCTGTTCTTTGCTGTTCATTTCTGTCACGGCGATCAACATGTGATTTTCCAAATCCGGGTAATCCTTGCCGAGATCATATCCTCCAAGGAGGCCGTGATCGAGCAAGTGGTCGTTGATCTCTTCTACGGGTTTCGGGCATTTAACGACGAACTCATGGAAGAAATCGCCTTGAGTGATCAGTGTGTATCCAGGGATTTGACTGATTTTTTTGGCTGTGTAGTGCGCCTTGTGATAACAATGCTCAGCAACATGTCGAAGGCCGTTTTTGCCGAGCAGGCTGACATAAACTGTAGCTGCCAAGGCCATCAACCCCTGATTAGTGCAGATGTTCGAGGTCGCTTTTTCACGGCGGATATGCTGTTCACGGGCAGTCAAAGTGAGGACATATCCGCGTTTCCCCTCGGCATCGACCGTTTCGCCTACCAAACGCCCGGATATTTTCCGCACGAATTCCTTTTTTACGGCGAAGAAACCAAGATACGGCCCGCCGAAAGACAGGGGGATGCCAAGCGGTTGTCCTTCGCCAACGACGATATCCGCGCCCATTTCACCCGGCGGTTTGAGCAAACCCAGCGCGGTCGGATTGGCTGAAACAGCGAGGAGCGCGCCTGCCTGATGCACTTTTTCCGCGAAATTGGTGAAATCGCTGATTCTCCCAAAGAAATCGGGATATTGAATCAGAACCATTGCCGTATTGAGGTCGAGTAATTTTTCCAGATCACTCAAGGAGGATAAGGAATAGGCAGCGGTTTCATCGCCAACGATTTCCAGATCTGCATAGCCGTTCATATAGGTACGCAGAACCGCACGGTATTGAGGATTGACCGAGGGTGACAGGATGAAACGGGTACGCTTGCCGCGGAAATGGTGGTATGCCAACACTGCAGCTTCTGCAGCAGCGGTTGCGCCATCATAGTGTGAAGCATTGCTCACATCCATGCCCGTCAAGTTTGCGATGAGACTTTGATATTCGAATATCGATTGAAGCGTACCCTGGGATACTTCGGGTTGGTAAGGCGTGTAAGCTGTAAAAAACTCACCACGGCTAAGGATGCTGTCAACGGCTGTGGGGATGTAATGGTGGTATGCTCCAGCGCCCAGGAAGCATACCAACTCTTGCAAGGATTCATTGGCATCAGCAATTTCATGGAGGTGCTCAACAACCTCCATTTCAGTTAAACCTGGAGGAAGATTAAGCTTCGGAAAGCGGTATGATTTTGGAACTGCTTCGAATAATTGATCAATTGATTCGACGCCAACCGCCTGAAGCATCTCCTCCGTTTCTTTGGGGGAGTGTGGAATAAACATTAGTGACCCCGTTCGTCACAATATTTCTTATAAGCGGCTGCGTCCATCAACTGATCCAACTCAGCGGCATCCGAGATTTCGATTTTAACCATCCAGGCGGCGCCGAATGGGTCTGTGTTAATTTCTTCGAACAGGTCATTAAGATTTTCATTAAGTTCAGTAACTGTTCCAGAAACAGGTGTATTGACGTCAGCCGCAGCTTTGACTGATTCAACCGTTGCGATGGTATGATCTTTACTGATCGTTTCACCAGCATCTACCTTGAATTCAAAGTAAACGATGTCAGAAAGTTGGGATTGAGCGTAATCAGTAATGCCAATGGTGGCAATATTGCCATCCAGTTGCACCCACTCATCCGATTTTGTATATTTTAATTCTACAGGGATATTCATTTTATTCCTCCAGGACTGGTTTGATGAGAATATCAAAAAAGGGCACACATTCTAAAAATTCTGCGTGCCCTCTGTTACCAACCGGTGAGATTCGCCTTGTAGCAAATAGGCTTGCTCCTTAGGTGTCTGTTGACTTTTCAGAGGTGGATGGAAACGGGGTCCTTTTACCTGAGAGATTCAGCCGTCGAATGCAAAACGACTTTGCCCCTTCGGTGCCATGCTGTTGGTCTCTTCCCCGAAACCTATACCAGTTTGTTATTCATGCCTGTGTTGTTACAATTTCTATTATACCAAACTTCGATTTTAATCCCCATCACTATTATTGGGGTAAAAATGTTAATAAAATAATTGCAACTGCTGGATGGGGTATTTTCCATTCATAAGGATAAACTCGAGTGCCCGGTCGGGTTTAATGCCAAGGCGGCGCAAATCACCTGTCTCTTTTAAGGGGTTTTTCTGACGGGTTCTCAAAATAGCATCTACGCCTTTCGGACCAAAACCAGGCACGCGTAATAATTGTGCGCGGTCAGCAGTATTGATTTCAATAGGCGCTGTCAGCAAATTAGCCTTTGCCCAAGCAAGTTTAGGGTCCTGATTTAGAGGTAAATTGCCGTTTGCAAGGAAATTCATTTCTTCCATCGTAAAGCCGTAATCGCGCAGGAGGAAGCCTGCCTGATAAAGCCGAAATTCACGCAAAGGATTTTCAGGTGGCAGGTTCTCGAAAGGCGTGTCAGAAACGGGCGTGAATTTCGAGTAGTAGATCCTGGACAAGCGCAATTTTTGGAAGAGATACTCGGAGGTTTGCAAAAGCTCGAGATCACTCTCGCCTACGCTGCCGACAACGAATTGAGTGGCCAGCGATGGCCAGCGCCGGTTGTATCGATTTGAGTTAATCAGGTCAGACCGTATTTCGCTTGCCCACTGCAGCGGTTGGATTAATTCTTCGAGGAATGTTTTACGCGGCGCGAGCGCTTCGAGACGTTTGGGATTGGGCCCTTCTAAATTAACCGAGATACGGGTCGCCAACTGCATAGCCCTCAGAATCTGGTCTTTCTCAGCGCCTGGCATGATTTTCAAATGCAGATAGCCGCGGTAATTATATTTTTTGCGAAGGATTTCGGCAGTATCGATCAGGCGATCCTGAGTATGTACCCCGCCGCCAGCGATGCCCGAACTCAAGAAGAGACCTTCCGCAATGCCTGAGATATTCAATTGATGAAAAATCCGCGCCATCTCATCAGGGATAACCGTCGCACGGTGAAAATCTCGTCCTGCCCGGAAGGCGCAATAATTACAATTCCTCTCGCAGGCGGATGTCAGTACGCTTTTCAGAAGCCTGATTTCTCCACCGGATTTTTTTGCCCGCGTGATTTCGGGTATCTCCTCATGGATGGATGATTTCGGTGATGCTCCAAATGCGCTGCAGGAAAGCGGGCAGGAAGCGTCAAAACGGTCTTCTTCCAACTCCGCATATTGTGAAAGCAAACGCACAGTTACTAATTCATCCATAGCAATATTATTATAGAACAAAAATTCTTATTGAGCAATACCTGATTTTACCGGTTGTTTCATCTGTATGAATTTATAATCAATAAAGCATGGCAAAGATTGTTTCCTCAGTGATCGCAAAACTGTTGAAGGTTTCCTTCCGGCTTCTTTACCATCAATTGGCCTGGTGCTATGATTGCGTGGCCTGGATTGTGTCTTTCGGGCGCTGGAGAAAGTGGACTAACGTCATTTTCTCGTATGTAGATCTACATGATGGCGGACGAGTGTTGGAATTGGGGTTTGGTCCCGGGCATTTACAAATTGAGATGCAAAAAAGGGGAATCACCTGTATTGGCATCGATGAGAGCCGGCAAATGTGCAATTTGGCTCGTAGGCGGTTTACAAAAGCATATCCAGGGGTAGATTTACGACTGTTGCGATGTGTAGCGGAGCAGCTGCCCCTGGCTGAGCGCGCCATAGACGCGGTAATTTCGACTTTCCCGTCGGAGTACATTTTCAACGAAAGTGTGATAGCTGGTTGTCACCGGGTGATGCGCCAGGGCGCCAACATAGTCATTTTAATGGGTGCGCAACCTGGGGGAATCTCAATATTTAATCGGATACTCCGATTCTTATACCGTGCATCGGATCTCGAATTCCAAACCTTACTCGGACCTGAGCATTATCTCGATCGAATCCGCTCGCATGGATTTGATATTAAATCAGTAACGATACTGTTCGAAAACGATAAATTATCCTTGATCTATGGACATAAGGTATAATTTGGTATCAAGATATTGTGAATCACTGAAAAAACATGAATATGGAAATTCAAATTGCGATTGCCAAAACAAATCGATACGGTTCGCCAGAAAGCGGGGACACGCTTGAGGTAATCGAAAGGCCAGGGGGCGGTTTATCGGCGGTATTGTGTGATGGAAAATCATCCACACACGAGGCCAAGCTAATTTCAGGAATGGTTGTGCGTAAGGTATTGGGATTGATCGCAGATGGTGTGCGGGACGGAGCAGCTGCGAGGGCGGCATCTGATTTCTTGTATATTGAGAAAAATGGGAAATACTCAGTTTTTCTAAATATCCTATCTGCTGATTTGCAAACCGGCACCATTGTCTTGACCCGTAACAATCCAACGCCCATTTTTATTGCGCAAGCAGATCGTATTGAGTGTTTACCGGGTGGATCGGAAGCCATTGGACAATCACGGAATTTCCGCCCCGCAATTACTGAGATTGGATTATCAGGGGGAACAACCGTGGTCATGTATACGGACGGTTTATTGCAGGCGGGTACCCGTAATGGCGGTCTTGGATTAGACATCTGCGCCGTACTGGAGGCTATACTTGAAGAGATGAATCCTACCGCGCAGTTTATTGCTGATTCGCTGCTCAATCAGGCGGTTCGATTGGATGCCGGGCGACCGGGCGACGATATCAGTGTGGTGGTTTTACGGATTCTCGAAGGGAAAGATTTTGACCCAATTCGGCGGATGATTGTGATCATGCCAATATCGCGCGAGGGGACTCTCAGGTTCAGCAGTGAAGATGCGCTTGATTGAAAAGCTTTTATTTGTGTGATTTGAGCGTTTTGGTAAACCGAATCATCAATAACGCCGCCACTATGAGGAATATCAAACCAACGCCATCGAACACAATAAATCTTGTGGCGGTCATCTGCAAGGCCGGGTGACTTCCTGGTAACGTCCCTAATAGAATCGATTCACCGGCCAATCCGATCGCTTGCATGGCAATCGCCTCATAGTGAGAAATATAATGGCGGATTGGATCATAAAGCGCTACCAGATAAGGTACATTCCACATGATGAAGAGGATGCCCAATCCTCGCACCAGTGCCTGGCCAGGAACGCCGCTTACTTCGAAACCAGGCGAATACCTGGCAGGGTCGATCAGGAAAACAATTGCTGATTGCAGATTAAAAAAGACAACGATGGCGATTAAAACTCTGGCGGCTTGTTTGCGAAGCTTCATAAAGAAATTATACACGCAGGCATGCTTTCCTGTATTTTTAGATATCCGCAAATCAAGTTGTGGAATGAAGTAAAATGAAGTGATGCGCGCAATAAACCTACCTGATACTATACACATCGCAGCGGTTATTTCTGCGCATGGTTTTGGGCATGCAGCGCGAGCTTGCGCAGTCCTTGAATGCCTTCAAGCAAAATGCAGCAACCTAATGATTGAGATATTCAGTGGAACGCCAGAATGGTTTTTCAAAGAATCGCTTGGCGACGGATTCAATTACCACCATTTTCCAACCGACGTGGGAATTATTCAACTTTCGCCATTCGAAGAAGACCTCCGCGAAACATGTGAACAGTTGTCACGGATGTACCTGTATGGAAATGGGTTGGCGGGACGTTTGGCATCACATATATCCGCCGCAGGGAGCAAATTAGTATTATGCGATATTTCTCCCTTGGGAATATTAGCGGCATCCATAGCAGGTATATCTTCGGTTCTTATTGAAAACTTTACCTGGGATTGGATTTACGCTGGCTATTTTCAGCAAGAACCTGGATTGGTAGAGATTGCGAGATCGTTAAAATCCATTTTTGATTCAGTCAGCATCCATATTCAAGCTGAACCCATCTGCGTGCCCAAGCTATGTAACATCGTCGCGAAACCCATCGCGCGCCGTCCGCGGCAATCCAAAGAGCATTTACGCAAGCGGTTGGGATTGCCTGATGACCACAAATTAATATTGGTCACCGGGGGCGGGATAGAACAGCAATATCCGGGTTTAGAAGGATTGGGTGACGCGCAAAATGGGATCACCTTTGTCGTGCCGGGTAGTTCACGCAGGATGAGAAAAACCAGGAATGCAATTCTGCTGCCGCATCATAGCGGTTTCTATCATCCTGACCTGGTTTATGCAAGCGATGCAGTGGTTGGCAAGCTTGGTTACAGCACAATTGCCGAAGCATACTATGCTGGTATCCCATTTGGATACGTGCCGCGCGAGCATTTTCGCGAAACAGAACCACTGGCAGGGTTTGTCAAGAACAACCTTGGCGGATTTGAGATTGGCTATCAGGAATTCAGTTCCGGAAGGTGGGTGGTCCAGGCGCCGCGGTTGTTGGAAAACGCTCGCCAGGAACGTTTTCATCCCAACGGCGCCACCGAGGTCGCGGAATATATATACGAAAAGTTACTTGCTGATGGACAATGAAACCTTATTTGATACCTGCTCGTGAAGCTCGCGCCATGATCGAGATCCAAAAATCGAGATTCATCGCATCCGCTGCGCCTAGTTTTTCCGTGGAGCAGGCGCGTGAATACATCGATCGGATTCGCATGGAATTTTCAGATGCGACTCATCACGTTCCAGTATTTTTGATCGGGAGAGAGCCCAGCCTGATCGAGCATTGTGCTGATGACGGAGAACCCTCTGGAACCGCAGGCCGGCCAGCTTTAGCTGTACTCAAGGGCAGCGGGGTGCGGGACGTGGTTATGGTCATCACTCGATATTTCGGGGGCACAAAACTTGGCACGGGCGGTTTGGTGCGCGCCTATGGAGATGCCGCCAGAGCTGTATTGCAGATCTTGCCGCGGGCAAAGAAGGTAACAACGTATTTATCAACTTTTGTGATTGGCTACAATCTGTATGAACGTGTCATTTTGTTGATCAAGAAGTACAAGGGATTGATCGAAGATGAGCAATTCGCGGCGGAGGTAACGATTCAGGCTCGATTCCCAGTTGGTGATTTCGAGCATTTTCAGCGCGAATTACAGGGCATGACCAATGGAAGCGTCAGGGCGGAAGTGATTTCTACGGAGATGGATACGATCTATCCACTCGAATGATCAAGATTTGTCATCCTACCATAGGTTCTTCAATGGGGCTTTCTAATATAAATCTGCGCCGGTATGCCATGACTCCCAATAATAATAATAGTTGAAAAATGGCCTCAATCGAAGTAGAAAATTGGTCGAGATAGAAAATGATCATATTGACAAAGATCAAAGAGGTGGTTAACCCGAGAATGGCCATCGTGGTGGCTCGGGAATCCATGCGGAACAGATAAAACCAGGCTGCTAGAAACGACACAAATCCAACAATGCCCTGTACCGCAAGCCGGACAGTGAACCAACTCGGATTTTGAGCAAATTGTGTCTCACCTTTGATTAAGAAAATAGGAATCTCGGAATGCGTCAGTACTTTGAACGAGATCAGAGAAAGATAGTAAAGGTCAATGACTGAAACGACCCCGATGAATCCAAGGCCCAAGATCAACGTCCATCGAAGGCGGTTTTGGGTGAAAATGCGCTCTACAGAGGCGTTGATTTTCGATAGGATTACGGTGATCTGCGATTTACGCCTGGGTACGATCTTGATTTTGTCCGAGCGGATGAACTGAAGCAGCGACTCTGCCAACTCAACTTGAGTGGCATCTTCTCCCGTTTGGATTACTTTCGACAATCGATCTTCAATTATTGTTCGTTCGACCTCATCCAGGTCATCATCCAGCGTTTCTGTGAGACTTTGCAGGGTATGGTAGAGCTCGTCACGTGGAGTCACCCTGGCTGACCGGCGGACTCGCATATAGATGAATGTGGTAATGATGAATATAGCATATACAATAGGCGCGGCAGGTCTATAGAAATAATCGTTGCTTTGGGTGATGAATTTACCTATTTCATCGATAAACAAGCCGAAGCCAATCCCTCCAACAATTGCTGACCAGAAGACAGCCCACCGGTTGGCAAGGGTCAAGATTAGTAAGATCGCGACGAATAAAAATAAGCCGCCCCATAACATATGCGCTATGTGTAATTCGCCGCTTCCAATTTGCGGGTAACCAGTTAGTTCCAGGAATAGACGCGTCAAGAGGATCGTACCGGCAGAGCTAATAAGCAATAGAAGAATGTATTCCTCTGCTTTTTCGCGCTTTACGGGCGTTCTATTTTGCGTTTGGGTGGTTTTCATAGGGTGTTTTAGAAAAGTATCCTTTACATCATAATAAAATCTGGCAATAATGGCAATCGTTCCTAACCAGATCCACCATTTTTTCTAGAATACCCTCGGTATAAAGAATGCCTATAAAGTTTATTATAAACCGCGCAACTACCCCACGGTTCTTTCGTATATATTTTTACCTTGATACGTTTTGGAATAAAGGAAAACAATACTATGAATTCTAGCGACAACGCGTTTGCCCGATTCTTTGGGGTGATTGCCCGGAAGCAGACCTATCTAAATATGTTACATGTGCTGCTCTCATTTCCACTTGGATTGTTTTACTTTGTTTTCCTGGTTACTGGATTAGCGGTAGGTATTGGTACGATTATTATTTGGATTGGACTGCTCATTCTCGCGATGGTGATGGCTGCCTGGTTTTTATTTATCCTTTTCGAGCGTCAATTGGCTGCCGGACTGCTTCAGGTAAAAATGAACCCGCTCGAGACACCCAGGACCCGCATGGCCGGTACTACCTGGAGAAAAGTTGTTGCCTACCTGAAGAACCCCGTCACCTGGAAAGGTCTGTTGTACCTATTTCTAAAATTTCCTCTTGGGGTTGGATTCTTCTCTGTTGGCACATCATTTTTAGCGATAACAATTTCCTTCCTGGCTGCGCCTATTGGCTACCGGTTCTTTTATCCGGAAGTCTGGTTTACCATGGAGAAGATTTGGAGAGTTGACACCCTGGGAGAGGCGATGATCCTCTTTGTGGTCGGCGCGCTCCTCCTGTTTGTGACACTCCATCTTATCAACGGTATGGCCTGGATTTCAGCACGGCTGGCCAAAGCGCTGCTTGACAATCCATCCGATTATTCTCAAGAGGTGCTGACGGAGGGTGAATTCTCAAATCAACTAAAGTCGCAAGATGATCAGGAATAGCTGTGGATGAGGATAAAAAAACAGGCTGCTGCCTGTTTTTTTTATTTGTTTTAATCTTTTTTCAATCCTTGTTGTGCCACTGCTTCTGTGGCAGCTCTAACCGTTTCCTCGTCTGCCAGATAGCGTCTGGAGAGGACATTAAAATTTCTGTCCAGGGCATATGCCAGCGGGATGCCGGTTGGAATGTTCAATGCGGCAATATTCTCATCCGAAATATTATCAAGGTATTTCACGAGCGCGCGCAAGCTGTTACCGTGAGCAACCACGAGTAAATTTTGGCCTGCTCGCAGGCGAGGGGCGATATCGCTCATCCAATAGGGCAAAACCCTTTCAAGGGTCATCATCAATGACTCGCATACCGGAAGCAGCTTTGGATCGATATGAGCGTAACGCGGATCGAATTTGGGGTGACGGGGATCATTGTCGGAAAGAGGCGGGGGTGGGGTTGCATAGCTTCTACGCCAGATGAGCATCTGATCTTTTCCATATTTATCAGTGGTCTCAGCTTTATTCAAACCTTGAAGACTGCCGTAATGTCGCTCGTTAAGCTGCCAGGCGCGCTCGACCGGCAGCCACATGTTGTCCATCTCGTCCATAATGATCCACATTGTGCGTATAGCACGTTTAAGTACAGAGGTGAACACATAATCGAAATTAAAATTTTCCGCAAGCAATGTCTTTCCAGCTATGCGAGCTTCTTGGATCCCTCTTTCAGTCAAATCGACATCTGTCCACCCCGTAAACCGATTTTCTAAATTCCAGGTGCTTTCCCCATGTCGTACTAAAACCAGGTTTTCCGTCATTAGATGTCTCCTAATACAATTCAAAGATCGTTGCCCAATTATACACAAAATACCTGAATTTCCGAATCGTAAAATTAAACCGTTTTGTCCGGTTTATCTTTTCTGGGAGGGTTTAAGTTTAGCGGGTAGTTAACTCAGTGTAGTACGGTCTTTGCGTTCTGCCAGCAAGGCTTTTTGGCGCGCGCGTAACAATGAATAGATCAAGTAGAGTAAAACCAACAGTGAGGCTGCAGTCGCTGCAGTCCCGACCAGATCAGAAACGTTTGATTTTAGGGTTATACCAGTGAAAGCCCAGATGATCACCAAAGGATAGGTAATGGCATTCCGCAGCCGGATCATCAGAATGCCAAGCAGCGCGCCGACAGCTATCACCAGCACCGTCCATATCTCTGGCGAGAGCCCAAAGCCGTTCCATTTTGCGTCGAACAAGAGCACACTCGTATTAGCGATGGTCGCGACCGAAATCCAACCAAGGTAGAGGCTGAAAGGAAATTCACTCAACAATGCTTCGACTGGTTTCAGCGCTGTTTTTCCAATTTCAAGACGCATAAAGATGATCAGTAAAGAAACAAGCAGCCCAACCATGAAGAATTCGGATAACAAGAGTTGATTGTAATGCCAGGAGAATATCCAGGCGGCGTTGAATAGGTTGGCAGCGCTGAACCATAATCCAATTTTTTGAATGCGATAATTATTGGCTTGAGCTGGCAGTGCCTGATAGACCGTAAAGCCGATCAACGCCAGATAAATTAAACCCCATATCGCGAATACATATCCTGCGGGGGTGAAATGGACGGGATAAGAATCGGATATTTGACCAGTTGTTTGGTTGTTAAGCGGTAATGCATTCGCCAGATAATTGGCTATGAGTGTAATCAACAGGGTAAAAATATTGAGAAGTCTGATTAATTTCATTGTTTATCTCCATTCTGAAGTAATTTTAGCAAAATATGGATATTTATGAAAACAGTTGTATAGGGTTTTTTCAGTAACATAGTGGTAGATGGCTGCCAGTTTTCCCACATTTGCAAGGATTAGTTGCCGTTCGCAACAGGTATAATTACAGAATTCGATAAACGGTAGGTGTGTCGCATGTTTGTATTTTTGTCTAAAGCACTGCCACCGCTCATCTATCCTCTTGGGCTGGTTGGCCTATTAATCCTGGCAGCGATCCTGTTTCGAAAACGGATTCGTATACAAATTACCTTTCTAGTGATTGCATTGGCGATCGTTCTTCTTGGCGGCAATCGATATGTGGCCATGACGCTCGCGCGTTCGTTAGAAAGCCGCGTACAACCTCCGGAGCAATTCGAAAAGGTAGATGCAATCGTTGTGCTTGGCGGCGGCACTGAAGCCATGGCGCCTCCACGCAAAATGGTCGAGGTAAATGGCGCTGGCGATCGGGTGATCTACGCCGCGAAGCTGTATCGAGATGACCTTGCGCCAACGATATTAGTCAGCGGGGGGTATATAAGCTGGCTAAACGAACGACCAAGTACGCCTGCTGAAGAGATGAAAGAGCTCCTGTTATTTGTCGGCGTGCCCGAATCAGCGATCTGGTTGCAGTCACGCTCTCAGAACACATACGAAGACGCTCTTTACTCGAGTCAAATTTTAATAGAAAAGGGAATTAACAGGATAATTTTAGTCACCTCTGCCATGCACATGCCGCGTTCATACGCGTTGTTTACAGCGCAGGGACTCGAAGTCATCCCCGCGCCGGCTGATTATGCCGTCCCTGATTACTTATGGAATGAGTTTGGAAAAACTGAATTTTCCTCCATCCTGATCAATCTTATTCCAAGCGCATCGAGTTTATCGACCGTCACAAATTGCATAAAGGAATATCTCGGCATATTGATCTATCATCTGCAAGGATGGCTCTAAACGTAATGGATAGCGCTTACAGCTCCATTACGATAAAACGCATAGTCAAGACGTGGTGGCCGCTTGCTGCCAGCTGGTTGTTGATGGGTCTCGAGGGTCCGGCTTTAAGCGCTATTATGGCGCGAATGGCCAATCCGGAGATAAACCTGGCCGCGTACGGTGGGGTGGTGTACCCAATCGCGCTGGTTATCGAGTCGCCGGTCATTATGCTATTAGCTGCCTCGACTGCTTTAAGTAAGGATTGGAATTCGTACCAGCGTTTACGGCAATATATGATGATCTCCGGTGCGGTATTGACCGTTTTACACGCCTTGCTTGTGTTTACCCCAGCTTATTACTGGTTTGCGGGCAAAGTTATCGGTGTACCCGAGGAAATCGTCGACCCTGCCAGAGTAGGGCTGATGATCATGCTGCCCTGGACCTGGGCAATCGGTTACCGGAGATTTCAGCAAGGGATGTTAATCCGCAGCGGATATTCCAATGCAGTCGGGATAGGCACGGTTATTCGGCTACTTGCGGATTTGATGGTGCTGGCTATTGGATATTTCACTAATGTTTTCCCAGGGATTGTGGTCGCGACCTGCGCGCAGTCAACAGGGGTGATCAGTGAAGCGGTTTATTCCGGTTTACGGGTGAAACCGGTGCTCGAGAACGGCATAAAACGGGAAGATCCAGGTGTTGGTCTTTCGTGGGGAGATTTTGGGAAATTTTATTTTCCTCTGGCGCTGACTTCGTTGCTATCGTTGATATGGCAACCTATAGGCACGTCAGCCCTGAGCAGGCTGCCGCTGGTGATTCCATCGCTGGCGGTTTGGCCGGTAGTATCTGGTCTGGTTTTCATGGTGCGCAGCCTTGGATTTGCTTACAATGAGGTGGTAGTTGCCTTGCTCGGCATTCATGGGTCGAGCAAGCAATTGCGCCGGTTCTCGCTTGGATTGAGCCTGGGCGTGACCGTGCTGCATTTAATCATTGCCGCCACATCATTGTCGGCGATCTGGTTTGAGAAGATTACCGCGCTTGAGCCAAACCTGGCAGAGCTTGCCCGCGTCAGTTTTTGGTTGGCGCTGCCTGTGTCTGCCTTGAGCGTGGTGACCTCCTGGTATCAGGGGGCAATTGTTTACAGCGAAAAGACCCGGGCGATCTCGGAATCGTTTGCACTATTTCTTGGAACAATGGTAATGTTGCTTGGCGCGGGGATTTTATGGGTGGATCTGCCAGGCATTTATATCGGCATTACGGCTTTTTCACTTGCAACTGTAGCTCAAACAATCTGGTTATATGTCCGCAGCCGGACAATTATGAAGCAGGTATCCGTGCGTGACGGTGAATTGACCGCGTTTTCCCCACAAGCCGAGGTCAATTTATAGGGGTAGATCCTTTCGATGCCGCCAATTGATTGCGCTCCTCTGGGCTGAGAAAGGCTACGAGCAAGGCATTCTGCTGCGCGGTATGGATCTGTTCCAACGTCAATCCAGCTGCCGGGGCAGCGATCTGATACTCATCGTGCAAGGTGATGCCGCTGATGGCCGGATCGTCGGTGTTAATGGTTGCAAGAAGGCTGGCTTCCAAAAAGGATTTAAGTGGATGGGAACGAAAATCTGCAACGGTTGTGGTTTGCACATTGCTGGTGATGTTTGCTTCGATCCCAATCGCGCGCGCCCGCATAGTATCCAACAATGCGGGATCGTCGAGAGCCGCGACCGCATGTCCAATTCGGACCGCGCCAAGTCCATCAATCGCCTGCCAGATGCTTGCAGGACCATCCGCTTCGCCTGCATGAACAGTGACCCGCCAACCGAGGTTACGAGCCCGTTTGAAATGGGATGTGAATAAGCTGCCAGGAAAATTTGCTTCATCACCAGCCAGGTCAAGCGCAACGATCGCCTGCCCGCCGCTCTCCAGGGCTGCCAGCTCTTTCCAGGCTATTTCTGGTCCATAGGTGCGGCTGAGGATACCGATTAGCTTGACCGGTGTGCCAAAATCCCTCATGCCCGCCAGGGCGCCGTCGATAACTGCTTCGACCACTCCCTGCGGATCGAGCTGGTGGGATTCAGCCATAAACCAGGGACTGAAACGCAACTCAGCGTAATCGATACCCTCCAAGCGCAAATCTTCTATATTCTCATAAGCAATCTGGCGGCAGGCTTCATAATTCACAAGGATGGCTCTCAACCAATAGAATTTAGAGATAAATGCCATGACGCCTGGCTGCTTTTCGTTGACTTGAATATGTGGACGCAGCCCATCGATATCCTTGGCTGGCAATGGCAAATTATATTTTCTGCCAAGCTCGAGGACTGTACTCAGCCGAATGCTGCCATCCAGGTGGCGATGGAGATCGATCAATGGCAGGCGAGGATTAACTGCATCAAGCATTGGCTTCATATTCAATCTCCTGTCCATATGATAAGCTTCGTGTCTTGATTTTTATCAAGAAGATTCCTGGAAGACTGGTAAGTGATTGATGAGCTTACGGTCTTTCTTGACATTGCATCATGATCTCGAATAATGAGTTTAGTCTGGTCTGCACCTGTTCCGCAGTTGTGAGTGTGATCAATGCTCTTAATTGATCTTGCGGAAAACCTATGTCGGATAGGATTTGTTTCGCAAATTTCCTGAAATGTAATACACCCCTCTCATCTCCGTAAAAAATTGCCATATCAGCCACTAATTCCGCCAGCAATGCGTGAACATCATCCAAAGAGATGCTGGATAATTCCCGTCTGGAGAATATCCAAGGATTGCCAATGGCTGCCCGGCCAATCATTACACCGTCGCACCGGGTATGTCTCAAAATACGATCGATATCCTGAACAGTGAACACATCGCCGTTGGCGATAACCGGAATTTTTACTACCTGCTTTATTTCAGCGATCGCATCCCAATCAGCAGCCTCTGAATAGTTTTGTTGTTTGGTTCGAGCGTGGACAGCGATCAGCTGCCCGCCATTTTCTTCGATTATCCTGGCAATATCGAGATAATTTCGCGAGTCGGCGTCCCAGCCAAGCCGCATCTTTGCGGTTATGGGCAGTGATAACGAAGAGCTTAAGCATGAAAATATCTGTTCAATTTTTTGCGGTTGGCGCAGCAAAGCAGCACCTGCGCCGCGGTTGGTAACTGTCCGCGCGGCGCAGCCAAGATTCACATCCAGAATATCTGGCCTGTACTTTTCAAGCTGACGGGCAGCTGCAATCAGGCGTGAAGGATCATCGTCAAATAGCTGAAAAGCGACCGGGCGCTCAAAATCTGCAAATGCCAGCCGTCTGGCAAGGTGGGGGTGCCCTTCGATAACATCGCGGGCGTTGATGAACTGAGTGTAACTCATCGCCGAACCAAGCCGGCGGGTAAGCGAGCGGAACGGCGGATCAGAAATGCCATCCATCGGCGCCAGGATCAAATCACCGTAGATGGAGATATCGCGCACAAAAAAGGCTGCATTTTGCATTGGATTTGAATGCTACCACAGTTCATGTCAATTCGATAACTACTGCGGTGTAATAATGTTTGGTGTATAGGGTAAATAGCAGGCAGTAATTGCGTGTAGCTGTAACTCTATACTGATTTAAAGTATGGATAAATCGAACCTGTTCTCCAAATCATAAACGATGTACAATTGTAGCGCTACAAGTATACAGATTGTTGCTGCAATTATCCATGGATACCATCATCTCAGGATTAAAACAAGGCATTACGCTGTTCATCAGCGGCGACCCGGCTCTATGGGGGATCATCCTGCTCTCTCTGCGGATGAGCGGGATCGCGTTGGTCATCAGCGGCGGAATTGGCATCCCCACTGGCGCACTGATCGGTTTAATTAAATTCCCTGGACGGCGAATGATCCAGGCAATGGTTTATACAGGCATGGGATTGCCGCCGGTAGTTGTTGGACTCGCGGTTTACATCTTTCTTTCCAATCAAGGCGTGTTCGGTCCCGCGCGGCCCGATTGGTTTCCGCGTTTATTTACCATCAGCGCTATGATTCTGGCTCAGGTCATCATTGCCTGCCCGCTGATTATTGGCTTTACCATGTCAGCAGTAGGAGAGGTCAGCCCGGAACTGCTTTTGCAGGTGCGATCACTTGGCGCAAATCGTCTTCAGTTGTTTGGAGTCATAATACGAGAAGCGCGGCGCGGAGTATTGGTCGCGCTCATCGGCGGCTTGGGCAGCATTATTTCCGAAGTCGGGGCGGTTATGCTGGTGGGAGGGAACATCGAAGGATCGACGCGGGTGATGACGACTGCTATTATGTTGGAAACACGCCGGGGTAACTTCGATCTCGCGATCGGCTTGGGATTTGTTTTACTGGCCATCGCATTCTTAATTAATCTGGCAGCTGCTCAGCTGCAGGGAAAAGGCCGCTGATGGAACCAATCTACGGTCTTTCTGGGATTAAAAAGTCATACGCTGGCAGATTGGTATTGGATATCGGTTCGTTGGATATTTTCAACAACGAACTTCTTGGAATTGTTGGGCCAAGCGGGAGCGGGAAATCAACATTGTTACGGCTGTTGAATTTCCTCGAGGCGCAGGATGAAGGCAGCATTACTTTTCATCGAAGAGATGGGCATCCAAAGACAATCCCGCTGGAAATGCAGCGAAAGATCACCACTGTATTCCAAAATCCTGCTTTGATCGATACGACAGTACGCAGGAACATCGAATTTGGCTTGCGTTTGCGCGGAAATAGGGATTCAAAGGAATTGGTTGATTCGTTATTGGAATTGATAGGAATGAGTCATTTGGCCAATGCGCAGGCGCGTTCTCTTTCAGGCGGTGAGGCGCAGCGTGTTGCGCTTGCGCGCGCGATTATCTTGCAACCCGAGGTGTTGCTGCTTGACGAACCTACAGCAAATCTTGATCCTGCCAACGTCGACATCATCGAAAAAGTCATCCATGAATTGTTCCAGGCGAAAAAAACCACGATTGTGCTAGTCACCCACAACATTTTCCAGGCACGTCGGCTGGCGCAGCGAGTCGCTCTGCTGCTTAACGGAAGGATTGTCGAGGTGAATCCAACCGAAAAATTCTTTGAGCAGCCAGACGATACGCGAACCGCGGCATTTGTTCGCGGGGAGATGGTTTGGTGAAAACAGATCATATACAGAGGAGATTGCAATGAAGCAAAAACTTTTATTCTTGTTGATGCTGGTTTACCTGACAGCGCTGCTGGCTGGCTGCGCTGCTCCAGAAACCATCCCAGCTCCAACCACTTTTGTACCTGAGGCTGCGCAACCTGCTGCCAGAGAAAAACTGATCCTTGCAACCACTACCAGCACCGAGGATTCCGGCTTACTGGATTTCATCCTGCCAGACTTCGAAGAGGAATACAACTGTGATATTGATGTGATCGCAGTAGGAACCGGGCAGGCAGTTCAACTTGGCGTTGACGGAAACGCAGATGTTTTGCTCGTACACGATCGAACAAAAGAAGATAAATTCATGAACGATGGTGATGGGGTTCGGCGTGAAGATGTGATGTACAACGATTTTATCGTGATAGGTCCTGAGGACGATCCCGCTGGAATCAAGGGTTTGACTTCCGTAGTGGATGTTTTTAGGAAGATCAAAGAAAGTGAAAGCCCCTTCGTCTCACGCGGCGATGATTCGGGAACCCATTCGAGAGAATTAAGTTTCTGGAAAGCCGCTGGAATTGAGCCATCTGGCGACTGGTATATCTCCGCGGGGCAGAGCATGGGCGTTGTGCTGACGATGGCCGATGAGATGAATGCATACACCTTGAGCGACCGCGCGACATACCTGGCGCGAACACTGGAGGGGATTAAACTGGTTATCCTTACCGAGGGTGATCCATTGATGTTCAATCCCTATGGCGTGCTTGCAGTCGATCCGTCCAAATCATCAAATATTAATGACGAGATGGCTCAAAAATTCATCGATTGGATCATCTCTGTGCCGGTTCAGACCAACATCGCTGAATTTGGTAAAGATAAATTTGGGCAGGGTTTATTTGTCCCCAATTCAACCCTATGGAAAAATAAATAAGCACTAAAAAAAATTTAGGGCACGGAGCGACAGCCAAGTCTCCGTGCCCTAGGTGGGCATAGGTTGATCAAAATCCATCATAATTCTCCGTTTTCTTAGCCTCCAGTAGAGATGCGGTCGTCTAACAAAATTTGGATCGTTTCGTGGTCGAATTTCCGACCGGTCTTCTGTTCAGGGCGCTTATTTTTAGTTTTTTTATTTTCGGTGGTATCTTTTTTCTCCTTTTTTGCTCCATCTTCTTTATTCATATTATTCTCCACTGTGTTATTTTTTAGTTCGTGGAGTCGCCAGGCTGTCGTGAAAAATGACAACCCACTTGCCATTGGGGAATGATCTTAGCATAATTCTCTACCAGCGTCAAACTGAATCTGCAAAGATATTTATCATTTCCACAAACGTAGATATTTCTAGTGTGAATTCATTTCACTGTGGGGACCCCGATCTCGAGAAAACAAAATCCCCAATGGATGGGGATTTTTCCTGGCGGGAGCGACGGGATTCGAACCCGCGGTCTCGGCCTTGACAGGGCCGCATGTTAAACCACTACACCACGCCCCCGGGAACGCACCATAGTTTATCACGAACGATTCTACCCGTCAAGCAATTGAATGTGTTGAGTAATTCGTTACTCAACGGGCGTAAACGGATCCTAATCGGATACTTTTCGATAAACGGGATTAGTTTTGACCCCAAATCCAGTCATCTGTACAACGGCGCCAGTCAGATATCTCCTCCGGCGTAAACCAGAGACTGATTTCGAAATCCGCCGTTTCAGGACTGTCTGAGGCGTGGGTCAAATTGCGACTGACCTCGAGACCAAAATCATGCCGGATGCTGCCAGGCGCTGCTTCGGAAGGGCGGGTAACACCCATGGTCTGCCTGACCAGCGCAATCGCAGAAGGTCCTTCCCATACCATGGCCATTACAGGCGCTGAGGTGATATAGTTAATCAAACCAAGATAAAAAGGCTTACCTTTATGTATCGCGTAATGCTTTTCAGCCAGCGACCTGGACACAGATATGAATTTTGCCGCTACAAGTTTTAATCCTCGCCGCTCGAGTCGTAGAATGATCTCGCCGACCAATCCACGTTGAACGGCATCTGGCTTAGCCAGCACAAAAGTACGCTCCAAATTGACCTCCGGTGATGATGGTGTGTTCAGCTAAGCAGCTCTTCTGCCTTAGTATAGGCGTCTAGCGCATCCTGTAATTGGTTGCTCTTCATGTAGGCGTCACCGAGTAATTGCCAGATGGAGACGTCGATAGGATAATGGTATAACGCGTCGCGAAGATCATGAATAGTATCGTCGAGATGTTGCCCAAATTGAATCAATTGATCATAATTCTCGAGAGCACGTTCCACATTGTGCGCTTCGAGGGCTTCTTTTGCTCGTTTTAACAACTCAGTGTATTGATCGAATTCGGCTTCGGCTTCGACAGTTGGCTGAAGTAGAGAAAGATCCTCCAAGCCCGATTCAACCTCCTCGACGGATTCTTCGGCAGTTACTTCCGGCTCCCATTCAGATTCTGATGTAGTTGTTTCTAGATCAGAGGTGATTTCTTCGAGTTTGAATTCCTCAAGAGGCTCTTCGACTAATTTTTCTTCGTCGACCCCACGCAGCCATTCTGGCAACCCTTCAATTTCTGCGGTTTCCTCTTCTACGATAGTTGCTTCTTCGATGAAGGCATCAGGGATTTCGGGCGTTTCTATTTCCAAAGCTGGCTCTTCGCTCACCTGCGGTGCGGCTGGTTCCTCTTCTTCTTCCAACTTGAGTTCTTCCAGCCATCCGAGCGATTCATCCTCTGCTGGCGCAACAGACTCTGGTACTTCGGGCGATGGCTCGCCAAGAGGTCCCTCCTCTGCGCCGAGCATATCTTTCAACCAGTCTGGCAGTTCTTCCTCCGCGAGTCCTGCTTCTTCCATTTCTGCAGCAGGTTCGGCTGTTATTTCGGGCGCTTTTTCTTCTGTGGCTACCTCTTTAACTTGCTCGAAAATTTCTTCGGATTCAGGAGGCAATGATTCGAATGCCTGGAGGAATTGATCTGGCGCGCCAAGCCCCATCGCTTCAGGTTCGGTCGCGGCTTCTTCACCGAGTAAATCCTCGAGTCGATCTGCGGGAGCAGCTATCTCTTCCTCGAACTCGGCTTCAGCTTGGGGAACAGGCGGAGGCATCTCTTCAAGGAATGCATCAGGCAGCGCCGGTTCCTCCGTTATTTCACCGATTTCTTCCTGAGGAGTTGGAATTTCCGCTTCTCCAGGAATTTCTTCAATTGAAGCCGCTTCCTCAATTTCTTCGATGAACATCTCGGGAGCAGCTGATTCGGCTTCTTCTAAGAATGCCTCAGGAATCGCGGCTGTTTCTGTTTCCTTTTCAGGCGGCGCTGTCTCTCCGATGATTTCCTCGCTGGGTACTAACTTTTTTGACTCCTCAGTGGAAATTTCGTATATCCAATCCGGTGTAGGTTCAGCTTGTTCTTCTGGGATTGCGGGCGCGCCTTCAACTTCTTCTTCTTCGCTGGCGGCAAGTTCATCCAGCCAGGACATTGCCTGGTCAAATTCGGTATCCCTGGCTTCCTTTTCCGGCTCAGGTTTAATACTTGGCGCAGCATGTAATTCAGGTGTGGGCGGTTCTTCGCGCCTGATCTTCGTTGGCTGGGTATCTTCCAGATTTGCCGAGGGTTCTGTTTCGGATTTCTTTTCAGGTTCTTCCATAATGAACTCCTCCAATTGACCGCCAGCAGGCTCTTCTTCCATAATTTCTTGTACGCCTAATTCTGGTTCTTCGGCGCCTGTTGGCAATTCTGCGTACGTCTCATCAGATAAATCCTCTAGCCAGGAGGGTAATTCAGCTTCACTTTCCGCGCTTGTCTCAGGTTGACCTGCCTGTAAATTTGCCAGCCAATCTGGAGCCACGAATTCCTCGGCAGCCGGTTCAGCGACAGGTTCTTCACTGGGTGCTTCAAATTCTGGCGGCACGATCTCTGCTGAAATCTGCTCGAGTGATTCAAATTCAGGTAGTGATTCCTCAATTTCCTCAGGTTGTTCGCTTTGCGGGAAGGCAAATTCGAAGGGTTCTTCTTTGTCTTCTATTGGTAGTTCTTCCATTTTTTCGCCGCTGATTTGCTCCCCTTCGCGTTCAAAAGCAGGCGGTGTTGTTTCGTCCTCCGGGGTTGGTTCACTTATCTGTTCTTCCTGTTCAGGAGGTAGGATGTTATCGATCCAATCAGGCGTCTCTGCTTCGGGCTCGACCGGAGCAGGCTCTTCCTTGGGCGCCAGGGCTGCCAGCCAATCTGGTATCTCGGCTTGTTCGATATCTTCAATACCCGCTTCCGTTGCGCGCTCTTCTTCCTGCATTAATTCTTCAGAAGGGATTTCGGTGATTTCATCGCTGCTCGGCTCCCAGCCTGCCTGTTGCATCCAATCAGGAATTTGCTCTTCCGCCCTGGCTTCGGTTAATAATTCTTCTGGCACTACTTCGGTAATAGGCGTTTGAGGACTAATTTCTTCTGCTATGAATGGTGCAGTTTCCTCAGGAGTCTCAAATTCAACGCTCTTGTCTTCATCTTTAATTTCAGTAATCCAATCTGGAATTGCCCCATTTTGATCTGTCCATTCTGCGCCGATCGCTTTAGCCCAATCAGGCACTTCATCAGGCTTTTGATCGGGCAGCCATTCAAGGCGCTCCAGTTCCACTGCGTGATCAGGCACTTCGGCTGAAGTCAAGATATCAGGAGATAGATGGGCAAGGTACGGATCCATAGCATAAACGCGCTGTAGATAGTATTTAGCATCTTCAGCGCGCGCAGATTCCGGTAAGACTTCCGCAAGGATGCGGTTTGCTTCGAAGCAAAATGGTAATTTGCCAATCAGACGAGTGCAAACTTCCGTTGCATCGACCTTTTGACCTGCAAGAAAGTACATGCGTGCAAGCAGCGCTTCGAGATCGACTCGCTGGGGATCCTCAACGAGCGCAACGCGGATTTCAGCAATCGCCTGCTGGTACAATTCACCGCGAGCATACATACGCACCAATGCGCCGCGGGTCAAGCGTATCTTCGCCGGCTGGACGCCGTCGCGACGGCCATATAGCCGGCGCAACTCGTCCTGTACTCCTACATTGGAGGGTTGCGACTCGAAAGCTCTCTCCATGTGCCAAATGGCTGCATTAAGATTACCTTCGTCCTCGCGGATAATGCCCATGCCGATTTGCGAAATGAAATCATCTGGAACACAGGCCAGGACACGTTGGAGAACATCAGCGGCTTCCGTGAATTTTTGAAGCTCGAGAAATGCTTTTCCTAACAGGCGGTATGTATCTATGTGTTTTGGGAAAAATTTGAGAATATGTAAGCAATGGTCGATTGCCTGAGCCGCCTGTCCATGATCGATCATTCCTTCAATTTCGCGATTATAGGTACGCAGTGGAATTTTGGCCATGGATATCCTCCACGTGTAGTATGCCCCAACTCTTTTGAATATGCAAGTATTTTGCCAATTTAATGAAAAAGGGCATGTAGGAATTCATAACAAAACAATCCGCACAAGTTAGTGTGCGGTTTAATTATACGGTTATTTTTCAACTATTCACCCAAATAATCGCGTAATTTTCGACGAATGGTCGGATGCCGAAGACGGCTGAGTGCCTGCGCTTCGATTTGACGAACGCGCTCGCGGGTTACGCCCATTTTTCGCCCAACTTCTTCGAGAGTGTATGCCTGGCCATCCAGTAAACCATAGCGTAGTTGTAGAATGCGCACTTCGCGAGGAGGGAGCGAGTTTAACACCTCTTCAAGGTGTTCACGGAGTAAATTGTATGTTGCAGTGTCGTCGGGTGGCGGAGCTTCATCGTCTTCGATAAAATCTCCCAGGACCGAATCTTCTTCGTCATCAGTTGGCGTCTCGAGTGACAGTGGCCGGCGGGCGACCTGGATCATGTTCTCCACTTTTTTAGGAGGGACATCCAAAGCCACTGCCAGCTCCTCGACTGAGGGTTCGCGGCCTAAACGCTGAGTAAGCTGGTGTTGGATACGCAGCAGCTTGTTGATTTGGTCACCCATGTGAACTGGCACGCGGATGGTCCGCCCCTGATCAGCAATGGCGCGTGTAACCGCTTGCCGTATCCACCATGTGGCGTAGGTGCTGAATTTATGACCCCGGCGGTAATCAAATTTCTTGGTTGCGCGTATCAGACCAATATTCCCTTCCTGGATAAGATCGAGAAAAGGAACACCGCGCCCCATATATTTCTTTGCCACGCTAATCACCAGGCGTGAGTTAGCCGTGATCAGGTGCTCACGAGCTGACCAGCCGTCTTCGATCAGGCGGCGTAATTCATGGCGGCGTCGGCTGCTGACATTGCCACGAGCAAGTTCTTCGCGCGCGAGTCTCCCTCTTTCAATCCTCTGGGCCAATTCAACTTCTTCCTCGGCAGTTAATAGAGGGACGCGGCTGACTTCCTTGAGATAAAGCCCAATGGTGTCGTCAGTGTCGATATTTTGAAGATCATCCAGCGCTAAAACACGCCCGGTTTCTTCGGCCTCTTCCTCTTCTTCTTCACCTAAGACTAATTCTTCTTCGGTTGGTTCTGGAATTAGGGCTTCGTCTTCAATGTAAGGAATGCCTGCGCTCATCAAGGCAGCGAAAGCTTCTTCAAGTTGCTCAACATCCTGTTCCGCATCTGGAAAGAAATGCAGAACGTCATCGATGGTAACGTAAGATTTTTGCCTTCCAAGCTCGATCAAACGCGCAATGGCGGGATATTCTTCCTCTTCCTCGTCAATAACATTAATTAATGGGTTATCCATACGGCGAATGTAAATCCTCTTATTATCTAATCTTCTTCTGATTTTCTTTCTTAAATTTCTAACATCTTCTGTCATGATTCCGTTCCCGGGTAGATGCCTAATCAGAATACATTCTTTCTATGCAAAAATCAATACCCGGCTGTACAGGCTTAATCTGCCCGATAAGTATGACACCAATAAATCAAGGTATTGAATTATGTCTGTGACATACATATAGACGAGCGGAAACATATTCCGCCCGCCGATACTCTAATCAACTCCAAAATTCATGTTCAACCGGATTATACTATACAGCATTCTTGGGGTATTTTCAATAGATTGTGTGATCTCTAATGTAATTTTAACAATCAACAATCGATTGACATTTCTGGTCGTTCGGATAAAATAGGGGATGGTTGTCAAACAAGCATGGCCTTGGTGTTTGGTTGCTAATAACCAGGCAGCAGGGAGTAGTTGCAACCCTTTTTTTATTTTTCCCTTTCACACATTAGGAATTCTTTACATCAATATAAATTTCTTTGGAGGAAAAATGGATATTCTTGGCCTTTCTAGGCACGGTTTGCAAACCCCTTTTGAGCAATTTGCAATACTAGGCGTGCTTGTTGTTGCATTTATTAGCCTGCTCTATGCGTGGCTACTACGTGGAAAAGTCCTGAAAGAAGATAAAGGCACCGCTGCAATGCAGGAAGTTTGGAATGCGATACGCGAAGGCGCAAATGGGTATTTGCAGCGGCAATTGAAAACGATTCTACCCGCGATTGCCTTATTAACAATTGCGCTTTTTCTGAGCGTCGCGGTTGTCGAACCAAGCACAGAGGCAATGCAAGAGTTCGGTCAATACGGAACAAAAGCCGTATTGTTGATTGTGGCATTTGGGCGAACGATAGCATTCATCATGGGCGCATCTTTTTCATTAATTGTCGGGCAGTTGGGCATGCGCATGGCTATTCAGGCCAGCGTTCGTGCCTGTTCAGCAGCTCGCCGCTCATTTAATGAATCACTTTCCATTGCGTATTATGCCGGGACAATCACGGGCATGCTTACCGATGGCCTTGGGTTGATGGGCGGAACCATAATCTTCATCATTTTTGGACGCGCTGCACCAGATGCTTTACTTGGTTTTGGCTTTGGCGGCACTCTGCTGGCGCTATTCATGCGGGTGGGTGGCGGTATATATACAAAAGCCGCGGATGTTGGCGCCGATCTGGTCGGCAAGGTCGAGAAAGACATTCCCGAGGATGATCCCCGAAATGCAGCCGTGGTCGCAGATCTGGTAGGAGATAACGTTGGCGATTGCGCTGGCATGGCAGCGGATATTTTCGAGAGTTACGAAGTAACCATCGTCTCAGCCCTGATTCTGGGTTTGGTATTGTTAGCATCCACTGGATCGATCATTTGGATTGTCTATCCTTTGATCATCCGCGCGATCGGCGTGATTAGCTCTATACTGGGCACTTTTGCGGTGCCTATTTGGGAATCCTTCCCGATAAAATTCCTGCGCGCCCGTGATGCTGAAGAAGCCATGTTCCGCTCATACGAAGTCTCATCTATTAATACGATCCTATTTGCCTTTATCCTGGCCATTTTCTACGCTCATGATTGGCGGTTAGGGTTGTTGACGGCTTTGGGAGTTGGGTTAGCGGTTGCTTTCAATCCGTTGACCTCTTACTTTACCTCGACGAAAAAAGCTCCCGTGCAGGAAATTGTCAAGTCCACGCGTACAGGCCCCGCTACAACCATCTTATCTGGATTATCGGTTGGCATGGAGTCGAGCGTATGGGCATTGTTGGTCATCGCGATTTCCTTCCTTGGCGCCATGTTGCTTTACCGTGTTGACGGTCCGGAGCATATCCTCTATGCGGTCGCCATGATTGGTATTGGTATGCTGAGCCATACGGGCAACAATGTAGCGATGGACTCTTATGGTCCCATCTCAGATAATGCCAATGGCATCGCTGAGATGGCCTGGCATGATGTAACGAATGAGGAAACCATTAAAGCTCGCCAGATTCTGGCTGACCTGGACGCTGTTGGCAATACGACCAAGGCTATTACTAAGGGAATTGCAATCGCATCGGCGGTTATCGCGGCAGTCAGTCTGTTTGCTTCATTCATCACGGACGTGAACAAAGTGCAAGAAGGCGCCCTCTCTGCTATCCGAATTTCCGAAACAACCGTTTTCATCGGCTTTTTACTGGGTGGAGCGCTGCCCTGGCTATTCAGCTCGTTGTCGATCCGCGCTGTATCACGAGCTGCCAGCCAGATTGTAGAAGAGGTGCGCAACCAATTTAGAATTCCTGGCATTATGGAAGGTACAGTTAAACCGGATTATGCCCGTGTAGTATCGATTTCGACACGCTCGGCTCAAAAAGAACTGATCCCACTGGCATTAATTTCGATAACGTTGCCGTTGATTGTCGGTCTTGTGTTGCAAGTGGAAGCGCTGGGTGGCTTTCTCGCGGGAGTGATCTTGAGCGGTCAGTTGTTGGCGGTGTTCATGGCTAATTCTGGCGGCGCCTGGGATAATGCAAAGAAAGCCATCGAGGATGAACCGCGCGATTTAGCGATGAACACGGGCAAAGGTTCCGAACGGCACAAAGCGGGCGTAGTTGGCGACACAGTAGGCGATCCACTCAAGGATACCGCAGGACCGGCCTTGAATCCGATGATCAAAGTAGTTAACCTGGTCAGTTTGTTGGCCGCGCCAATCATCGTCAAATTTACCTATGACAATATTGTTGGTTGGATTGTGGTTGCCGTATTGTTTGCCGGATTAGTCTGGAGCGTTTACCAGAGTAAGCGGCCAGTCCCTGAGTTGGATTAAGAAGGTTTGCCTTTTCACTGACAGGCCAGGAGATCATTCCTGGCCTGTTGTTTTTAACCAGTCAAGCGATTGAGAAAAATCACCTGGATAAGGCGCGTGGATGCTGATACTATCTTGATAAGATGGATGCCGAAATGTGATCTCGCTGGCATGTAAAGCTAATCTCTGAATTGGCAAATTCTGAGAAATCCAACTCTTGCAAGGAGAAATGTTATAGGTATCGATCGAATTATGCGGGTAGGGATGCGGTCTGTATAACGGATCATTTAGGATATAGCCGTTCAGGGAAGATAAATGCGCCCTAATCTGGTGCGTGTAACCACTATGGGGGATTGCTAAGACGAAAAAAATGGCGTGATCAAATGCTTGCAAGATTTCAAAATCAGTTTGGGCTGGCTTGCCTTCACGAAAGTCGATGATTGTTCTGTGCTGCCTGTCTCCATTCACCCTCAAGGGTGATTTCACTTGAATCTTGTGCCATGAAAATGCTCCACAAGCTAGCAAGTGATAGCGTTTAATGACTTCTCTTGCCTGGAACTGGTTGTTCAACCACCGGTGGATGTTTTTATCGCGAGCAAACAGCATAATCCCGCTTGTGTCACGATCCAGGCGGTGAACCACCCATAATTGCCCGAATTCTGCCTCAAGTTGTTCTTTCAGAGATGGAATTTGGGGATGGTGGCTGTCGTGGATCACGGATATGCCGGCAGGTTTATTCACTGCCAGAATAGACTGGTCCTTAAAAATGATCTCGGGTTTGTCAGAGATAGCCAATGATCGAAAAGCTTATATTACTTCCGGGGAGTTGCTCTCGATAAAAGAGCTGACAGCTATTACACCTGGTCCGGAATGCACAAGGATAGCAGGCGGCAGGTCACAGATTTTTATTTCAGACACGCCCAGACTGGCTTTGAGGGTGTCTGCCAACTCAATCGCTTCCTGTTCCACATCACCATGCATGATACTGACATAGGCAGAATCATTGTGTGGGGCGCTTTTGATGATTAGTTCTTTGATTCTTTCCACAGCTTTACGTTTGGTACGTTGGCTCTCAAAAGGTTCGATTTGACCATCTTGTAAATGGAGTATAGGTTTTACCTGTAAAATACTGCCAACCAGCATTTTCGCCCCGCCGATTCGCCCCCCCTTATGTAGATACTCGAGGGTATCGACGACAAAAAACACCCGCTGTCTTTTTGCCATCTCGGTAACCCTGAAAACGATGGTACTTGCGTCACAGCCAGCTTTTACCCAATCCAACGCCTGCAGAATGATGGAAGATAAACCGGCGCCAACGGTGCGGGTATCGATAATGCGAATGTCCTTGCCAGGAAAGTCTCCTGCCGCAACCTCTGCGCTGCGGAAAGTGCCGCTCAGGTTGGAAGATGGCGTCAGTACAATAACGGTATTTCCATCGATAGCATATTTCGAATAAATAGGATGATATAAGGCGGGTGGTGGAGCAGCTGTTTTAGGTAATGTATTGGCGGAACGCAACCTCTGAATAAAAGTTTTCGAATCCATTTCATGATCATCGCGATAGGATTCATCACCGAATATAATGATCTGAGGAATATAGGGGATTCCCAATTCTTCGGCGGTTTTAACGGGAATGCTCGAAGTTGTGTCCGCGACAATCGTTATCATGGGATTAATCCTTTCGAGAACAATTGGTAATAAGAATCATTATACCAACTCCTTTTCAAGGAACGCCACTAATTAATTCTGGCAATTGGTTAATTTATTATGGATGATTTGCAATTTGGGCAGACTTTGTCTTTGTTGGTGATAACATAACCGCATTGAGTGCAAGTTAATGGTTGCAAATGACCAAGCGGAGCGCCGCAAGCGATGCAACTTGGTTCACCAACTTTATTAGGTGTATTGCAATAATCACAGACAAGCCGCCTCAATTTTTCGGATAACTCGTAAGTAGAACCGAGAGATCGAGCTGTTTGCTCGATGACTTTCCAGACCTCATCAGTTAGTTGAATGTATTCGATATCCTGGGCCAGATCGTCAATGCGCTGCAGCAAGCTGAAGGGATTACGCAGCGCAGATATTGCGGTATATCCCAGGCTGGCAGCCACGCCCAGCCAGGCTTGTTTGCCTACCTGAACAACAACCCCGTCTTCATGTGATTGCAGAGTGATGCCGAGGGCGGTCTGGCCGCCGGAGGTGGGCTGCCTAGTGGTTGCAATCTGAATGACCATCTGGTCACCACCGCCGAGCTGATGAACGCGCATATTACCGCGGTTGAAATGCGCGATCAAACTGCGGGCAAAATCGTTGGGGGAAAGCTTCCCGTGATAAACTCGTTGGTCCATAGTTCGATTATAATCAGGTAACTTATCAACGTATAGCGATGTAATCTTGAGGATTGGATGCGCAAAAAGACCGCGCAATGGTTCTTATATTCTATCATTTTCTTAGGGCTCTTTGGGATTCTTCTGGTGTTGAACAACCAAGAGCTTGTTCATGCCCAAATCCCAACTGGCACAATACCAACAGTGACCAGTACACCCAGCGGGCCGATTGTTTCCGTTCGTCCAGGCCAGAATGAAGATTTTATCAACGTCCGTTCCGGGCCGAATGTGTTGTATCCGAAGATTGGTGTATTGTTGCTTGGACAAACCGCGCCCGCGAAGGGACGTTCGCCCGGCGGTGAATGGATTTTGATCGAATACCCGGGAGTAGCAGGTGGAATGGGTTGGGTTTATGCCAATCTGGTCAGCCTGACGCCTGGTAATCTACCCATCGTTGAACCTCCTCCTGAACCCACTCCTGCCGTGACTCAGACCATTGACCCGACGCTGGCAGCCCAATTTATTGTGACCGTTGCGCCTACTCGCTTACCAACTTTTACTCCCCCGCCGCCGCTGGTAATACCGACCTATCCGGTATCCAGCAGCACTGGCATCATCAGCGGCGTGCCAATGGGGCTGGTCATTCTGGTGTTGTTAACAGTGGGGATATTGTTGGGGATCTTTTCCTTCATTCAACGCCGGTAAAACCGGGTTACCTAAGGAACTCTTTTAATTTACGGAAGCAGTTAGCGCTCAAACGATGCCCGACATCTGCCTGGCAGCTGCTGATATCCGCGCGAGCTGCTTCCAACCAGGCAGCTGCTTCATGTGCTCTTTCGATAGGGATAATCGTGTCTTTTGTGCCATGGGTAATAAATACCTTCACGCCTGATAATGATATTGTTTGGGCGGCAGGCAAGTCGATTTGCGGCAAAAAACCGGATATACAGGCAACCCGATCGACGCGCTCGGGAAAAGTCACCGCATATGAAAGAGCCATGGCAGCGCCCTGGCTGAATCCAACGACCGATATCTTGTTGTCTGGAAGGTTTTGTTGACCGATCCACCGCTCCAGCAAAAGCGACAAATTATGGGCAGCGGCCTGGTAATGGGGAAATGGAGCGATCGTGCCTGGTCGATAAGATACCCACCCGTAACCTCCTTCGTCGGCTGCAATGGGTCCGCGCGGGGAGATAACCAGATATCCTGCTGGAAATGCTCGTAGGAAGATATCCATTGAGGTTTCGTCGCCAGTCCAGCCGTGCAGCATGACGCACAAGCGTGTGTTTTGACTCTCGCCTGTGTTGTGATGACGGAAAATCCAGCCGGCATCAATAATGGGAGTAGATTGCTTATTGTTCACGCTTCGAGATCCATTCGATCAGCCACAAGACCAAAATGATCAAAAAAACAGGTGATAATCCACCGATCAAGCAAAGAAGCCCAAATGACATGGCTTTCGGGCCGTAGATGATAAGAATCAAACCTCCTCCAACGATAAAGAGGAGGATGATTACGCCGATGATCAATCGGGTGACGGTCTGGCGTGAATAGCGTCGCAAATCTCTACCCATGTCGATAGAATGCGCGATTATTCATTCTCCTCTTGGTCGCTAAGGACTTTCCCTGGTGGCTCTGCATCATGAAAACGCCTGGTGATTTTCTGGCGCCATCCTAACGCTTCATGAATTTTTGGGAGAGCTTCTTCAGCTGCGACCGCACCCGCCTGAATTAACTCTTGCGGAATGACTTGATCCAATATGCCGATATGGTGGACCGCCGGACGGATGATGATTTCAGGTTTTTCGATTTGTAAGCGCGTTTCGGCGATCATGTGCGTCGTAATTTCTATGGATTCGATAAATAATTTAAGCGCCTGGCTGATGCGCGTGCGGGCAATTTGGTCCCACAGCATCCCGGGGATAGGGATATTTATTGGCGGAGATATCGTGGTGAGCTCAGACCATTTTTCGGGTGTTGGCGATAAACAAACTGCTACAACCGGTAATTTTGGAGCTAACCAGCGGGCGACAGCCACGGGCACTGGATCGAGAATGCCGCCGTCTACAAGGTTTGCGCTGCCAAACCGCCTGGGTGGGAACACACCAGGAATCGCGATGGTTGCCAGAACCGCATCTTTGACATGTCCCTGGCGGAGGATAAATTCTTGTTTACTCTCCGCGTCAACAGCGGTGACGGCAAAAGGGATTGCTAAGTCTTTAAAGGTTTTATCGCCAAGATACGAAGAAAGCAGGTCAATCAAACCAGCCAGGCCAAGTAAAGAAGGACCGTCATTCGGGAGCCTGGAAAAAAACTTCCTCTGGTTGATGTTGGAGAGCACGTCGAAAACATCTGCGGTTCGATACCCTGCGGCAAAAACAGCGCCGACGATCCCGCCTGCAGAAGTACCGGCGATAGCTTTGATATGGAATCCTTCCTGTTCGAGTCTTTCTAAAACTCCCAGATGAGCAATCCCTTTTACTCCACCGCCGCCAAGAGCTAATGATATATCTGCCAATTGAATACCTCGTGTAAACTTATGTTATGAGTTGATTGTCAGCAAAGAAGATGTTTCAGCGCTTGTTCGAGTTTAATTATATCCTCAAGAGAATTGTATGCTTGGAACGAGAATCGCAGCAAATTGTGGTTTTTCCATTTACTCACCGGTAACTCGATTTTGTATCGCGAATACAATTCATCTTTGAAGATTTTCGCATTGATTCTCTCAGGCAGGGGGGCGACGCCCATCTGTGCATACCACCTTGCGCTATCTGGATAAATGCCTGGCAAACCCGTAATTTGGTAAATACGATTACGCGCCTCAGATGCCAGGGTATGACAGGCGGCGCGAACTTCACTCCAATGGTTTTCTTTCTGATATTTGATCGCCGCGGGAACCGAAAGAAAGGCTGAAATATCTCGCGTTCCGGTCCATTCGAGATAATCGATGAAGGTGGATGGTCCTGGCTGCTCGCTTTGCCAGCCCCAGCTGACGATGAGCGGAAGAATCAGGGATTGGCACTGTGGGTGAGCATACAAAAAAGCCGAGCCCTTAGGTGCGCATAGCCATTTATGGAGGTTGCCAATATAGAAATCAGCGCCCAAAGCATTCAAATCAAGGTCGATTTGTCCAGGCGCGTGGGCGCCGTCGACCACTGTAAGGATGCCTTTCTCACGCGCGCGTTGGCAAATGTCCTTGACTGGTAAGATCACCGCGGTTGGCGAGGTGTAATGGCTGATGAAGATGACCCGTGTTCGTGGCGTGATGCCTGACATGAACTGATCGGCAATAAGACCCATATCAGTGAAAGGTGTGTTGAGTCCTTGATTGATGTACTTGAATCCATTTTGGGCTGCCAGAAACCGCCAGATGCGATCAGCGGCGCCGTATTCATGATCAGTAGCGAGCACTTCATCCTCGGCTTTCAGGTCGAGGCTGTGAGCGACGATGTTGATGCCCTCAGTTGCATTACTGATATATACCAAATCGTCCGCCCTGACGTTGAAGAATGAAGCCAGGGCAGCACGCGCTTCTTGCATGAGGGCCGGGAAGCGTCGTCCAAGGAATTCGACGGGTTGGAGTTCAAGCTCATGCTGCCAGTGTTGGTATTCGGCGAAGACCGGTTTAGGCACTGCGCCAAACGATCCATGGTTTAAAAAGACAACCTCTGGATTAAGAAGAAAATCATTCTTAAAATTATGCATGGTAATCTCACAGAGTTGAATAGATTATTCCTCGTAGTATATGTTAAAATCTCTGCTATGGGTATCACAGTGGTTGCCACCAACCGGAAAGCAAAATTCGAATATTTCCTGTTGGAGCATTTCGAAGCGGGGATTGCGCTGCAAGGCAGTGAAATTAAATCCGTCAGATCAGGACAAATCAGTCTGGCGGAAGCTTATGTTCAGACCGATGGGAGAGATGCCTGGTTGATGAATGCCCATATTGCCCCTTATGATTATGCCAACCGTTTCAATCATGATCCGAAACGTCCACGGCGGTTGCTGCTGCACAAAAGGGAAATCCGCGAGATGTGGAACGCGGTTCGTCAAAAAGGGGTGACGATCATTCCGGTGCAAGTTTATCTCAAAGAAGGTAAGGCCAAGGTCGACATTGCCATTGCGAAAGGGAAGAAATTATACGATAAACGCCATGACATCGCTCGCCGGGATCAAGAGCGTGAATTAGCGCGTGAATCACGCGAAAGAGAATGAAATCCTTGCATCCTATCGTCCAGGAGAGAGTAGCATTCCATGCTGACAAGTAACCTCCTCGCCTTATTCATCACTTTTGTCATCGCCGTCATTTGGCTGCGCATCAATGATTTTTTAGCTCAGCGTGGAATAGTAAGCTCGCAATTGAGCCGTAAGATCATCCACGTTGGGACTGGACCAATTTTCGTAATGTGTTGGATCTTATTTCCTCAAAATCAGGCTGCCAGGTATTTGGCCGCGTTGGTGCCCTTAGCAATCACAATTCAATTTGCATTGGTCGGTTTTGGGATCGTCAAGGACGAAGCAGCGGTTACTGCGATGTCACGTACGGGTAACCGGCGGGAAATTTTACGCGGACCTTTATTCTACGGGATTATGTTTGTGCTGCTCACGATCCTATTCTGGGTGGATTCTCCCATTGGGATGGTGGCGTTGATGATGCTGTGTGGCGGCGATGGTTTGGCAGATATTCTTGGCAATCGTATCCGCTCAAGAAAACTACCCTGGTCGCCAGGCAAGTCGCTTGCAGGAACATGCGCCATGTTTTTGGGTGGGTGGTTATTCTCAATCGGTATTGTCTGGTACTTTATTGCTTTTGGCGTCTTTACTGGGGAGATAACTCAGTATTTGGTAGGGATCACCGTTATTGCTCTTGCAGCCACCCTGGTTGAATCTTTCCCGTTGCGGGATATCGATAATCTGAGTGTCCCTGCGATTTCTGCTCTAGTTGGATATATCTTTTTCTAAGGAAATGGGCTATGGTTTCAATAGACGGACACGGGTTGGCCATCAACGATTTAGTTCAGGTTGCTCGACATCAAGAATTTGTCGAAATATCCAAAGCAGGTATCGAAAATGTGCAACACTCAAGGAGCAATCTGGAGGCAATACTAAAAACTGACAACCCGGTATATGGGATCAACACTGGATTTGGTATATTTGCCGAGCAGCGTATCCCGCGTAAGGATAGTGACAAGCTCAGCCGAAATTTAATCTTGAGCCATGCGGTCGCCACAGGCGCCGCGCTGCCAGAGGAAGTTACTCGAGCAGCCATGTTGGTCCGTGCGAACACACTGGTAAAGGGATATTCGGGCGTCCGGCAAGAACTTGTGCAAACTCTGGTGGATATGCTCAATAAAGGTGTCACGCCGGTTATTCCAGAGCAAGGATCGCTGGGTTCCTCTGGTGATTTGAGCCCATTGTCTCATCTCGCGCTGGTTTTCACCACGGATGCAGATGACCGCCTGGAGGATTCGGGTTGGGCGAAATTCAATGGGAATATCATGCGCGGCAAGGATGCCATGGACGCTGCCGGTATTACGCGTATCGTTCTTGGTCCGAAGGAGGGGTTGGCAACCATCAATGGGGCAACTTTTTCGGCCGCAATTGGTGCATTGGCTGTCGAGGATGCGCACCAGTTGTTAATCATAGCCAATCATGCCCTGGCGATGAGCTTGGAAGCGATGATGGGCTGCTCAAGCGCTTACGACCCGCGCTTGCACCGGGCACGCGGGCAGCGCGGTCAAATCCACATCGCTGATGCAGTGCTTCAATTAATCGAGGGCAGCACTTTCGTTGACGGCGCTCACCGAGTGCAGGATGCCTATTCACTACGCTGCGCCCCGCAGGTCCACGGCGCTGCAGTAGATACGCTCGCTTTTGTCGAATCGGTCATCCAGGCGGAAATCAACGCTGCCACTGACAACCCATTGATCTTCGATCCAGGGATAGCGATTTCCGGCGGAAATTTCCACGGCGAGCCGGTAGGGTTGGTGATGGATTTCCTGGGGATAGCTCTGGCCGAGCTGGGAGCAATATCAGAACGGCGTACTTTCCGGCTGACGGACGGTAACCTGAACACGAACCTACCACCGATGCTTGTCGATTGCCCCGAGGCTGCTGGCTTGAATTCAGGCTTGATGATGCCGCAGTACACAGCAGCGTCACTCGTGCTTGAAAACCAGACACTGGCGCACCCAGACAGTGTGCACTCGCTGCCAACCTCGGGCGAGCAGGAAGATCACAATGCCAACGCGATGACCGCGTCGCGGCATGCCCGGCAAATCGTTTCGAATGTGCGTCACATCCTGGCAATCGAGTTGTATACGGCCGCGCGGGCAATTGATTTACGCATGCGCCAAAATCCAGGCGCGCGTTTGGGAATTGGTACGCAAAAAATTTACAATAAAATTCGCGGAGCGGTGCCTTACCAACCCGGCGATGCTTTATGGGGCAGGGAGATTGATGCAGTCCGCTGCCTGATCGAGTCGGGTGAATTGGGATGATTTGAACTCAGCCATAATCCGGTAAATTTGACAAATGATCTTGAAGCAGGTATCTTAACAACCATGAAGTGGGTCGACAAGTATTTTACACGGAGAGACTTCCTTAAAGCCGGCGCTCTTGGAGCTGGGGCGCTGGTTCTCAAGCCCTGGTTGCGTTGGTCAGAAATGCAGGCAGAATGGCCAGATGCTGAAAGGCTCGGACGTGTATGTGTCGGGAAAATCGATATTCGCTCACGCCCTTCAGCCGATGCGCCATCGGTTGGGGTAGTGTATGAGGACGCGGTCCTCCCCTGGTTGCGCGAGGTAGTTGGAGAGGCTACTGTTGTGAGTCACAGCCGGCGCTGGGTGGAAACACCGGATGGCTATATTTACGCGCCTAACCTTCAACCAGTGCGCAACCAACCAAACCAGGCAGTTCCAGAATTACCGCAAACCAGCCTTGGTAAAGGCCTGTGGGCAGAAGTAACCATCCCGCACACGCAGATATTCCTCGAGAATAAAACACCTTCTTCTCCCTGGTTGCGGGATTTGGTCGAATACAACATAACCCCGCGTATTTACTACTCGCAAATCTTGTGGATCGATGATATCCAGACCAATTCCAGTGGGCAGGTGCTTTATCGCGTCAACGAGCGATATGGTTATGGCGATCTGTTTTGGGCAGCTGCTGAAGCTTTTCGCCCATTGACCAATGAAGAACTAACGCCAATCCATCCGGAAGTCGAGAATAAGAAGGTCGTTATTGATGTGACGCCGAACCGTCAGATGTTATCCTGCTATGAGGGGAATTCAGAAATCTATACCTGTTTGATTTCGTCAGGCGCCGTGTGGAACGCTGGTGGGGAGAGAGTGGAAGAATGGGGAACCCCGCTTGGACCCCATCCCATCTGGCGCAAGGCGATCTCGTTTCACATGAGTGGAGGGACGACCGGCGGAGGGTATGACCTGCCTGGAATTGCCTGGACAACGTTATTCATGGGTGAAGGCGTGGCTATTCACTCGACTTTCTGGCATAACGATTTTGGAACACCCCGCTCGCACGGCTGCATCAACTGCGCGCCGGATGATGCTAAATTTATCTTTCTATGGACTCTGCCTCAGATTCCTTATGATCCCGGAGATGTGACAGTGCAAATGCCGGGCGGCACAATCGTCGAAGTAATCGAAGTATGAGTGGAGAGTGCTATTGATGAGCGATGTCAGTTTTGGTTTAGCATTTATTGCAGGACTTGCCTCATTTTTATCTCCGTGTGTATTTTCACTCGTTCCGGCTTACATTGGTTACCTGGGAGGCAGATCTGTAGCAGCTGACCAGAGCATCTCGCAGCCAACCAGACTGGCAACCTTTTTTCATGGCGTTGCTTTTGTACTAGGTTTCAGCCTGATTTTTATGACACTCGGTCTGGCTATGTCAGCCGCGGGCAGTTTATTGTATGAGTTTAAGTTCTGGCTCGCGAAAATTGGCGGGATCATTGTGATCTTCTTTGGACTGCACATGACAGGCATTCTGCGAATCCCGTTTCTTGAGTACGACCTGCGACCACAATCGACAGCCCAACGGCGCAGGGGATATTTATCTTCTTTCCTTTTGGGCATCACCTTTTCAGCGGGGTGGTCGCCGTGCATAGGACCAATTTTAGGCATGATACTAACGCTGGCCATCAATGAGGGATCGATCCCCAAAGGTGTTTTATTGCTTGCTTTTTACTCAGCGGGTTTGGCCATTCCTTTTCTGTTGGCTGCGCTTGGCATTGGCTGGGTATCGAAATCGCTGAAACGCTACGGCAAAGCCATGCGCTATATCGAAATTGGCATGGGCGTGATACTCATCATCGTTGGTGTCATGCTCTTCCTCGGTATTTTCAACCAACTATCGCAATATGGATTGTTCATAGATTTCGGTTTGTGAAAATTACCGATAGAAAGTTATCAATCGTTTAACCAACCTCGATAGAAAGACCGCAGAATGATTGTAGTAACCGTATTCATTGAAGAAGACAACCCTTCCTGTGAGCAGGTTGTTCGGGATCTGGAGGAACTTCAAGCTGATTTTCCACATCAATTGGCGGTGGTAAATATCAGCAAGAATCTCGACTTGAGGGATTCCTACATTGGCAAGACGCCGGTTGTGCAGATCGGCCCATATAAACTGCAAACTAATATTACTCGACAGGATTTACAGGTAGCGCTTGGAGCTGCCCGTGATCGAGACGCACACCTCGATAAGATCGGCGACCAGGCTTATGCGCGACGCATCGAACGTGGTCATCAGATAAGTCAAGCCGACAAGATATCTTATTGGCTCAGCAACCATTACATGTTCCTGATCAATCTCTTGCTTGGCATATATGTAGGCTTGCCTTTCCTTGCGCCAATTCTGGCATGGAATGGTAATCAATGGGGTTCGCGCGCGCTTCAGGTCATCTATAGCCCGTTATGCCACCAGTTAGCATATCGCTCCTGGTTTTTGTTTGGCGAACAACCTTTTTATCCCCGCGAGCTGGCCGGTATAGAAAGAGTTGGCGCTTATGAAGAGGTGATTGGCGGGGATGCGATAGATCTCAAATCAGCCAGAAAACTCATCGGCTTTGAGGAAATTGGATTTGGCCAGGGCAAGCTTGGTTATAAGGTTGTCCTTTGCCAGCGGGATGTTGCCATATACGGCTTGTTGTTTTTATTTGGACTTCTCTTTTCCTTGACAAGACGGAAAATCAAGCCTATTCCATGGTATCTGTGGATCATATTGGGATTGATACCCATCGGCATTGATGGAGCTTCTCAATTGCCTGGTTTGTTGAACCTGCTGCCCAACTGGCTGGGTATGCGCGAGAGTACACCGGTTTTGCGTACGATAACAGGCGGATTGTTTGGGCTGATGACAGCCTGGTATCTATTTCCCATGATCGAAGAAAGCATGCGCGAAACTCGGGCTTTAGTAGCCCGGAAGATGGCTATCGTTCCACAATTACAAAAAACAAATAAAGAACAGTGATATGCCGTATCAGATGATCAATGGAATTGAATATTTCACTTTCGAGAGCCTGAATCACGCCGGCGTCAAACACGGCGTGTTTACGAGGAAAGGTGGAGTCAGCCCGCACCCCTGGTCAAGCTTGAATTTGGGCGGAACGGTCGGCGATCCGAAGGGAAATGTTATCACGAATCGCAGGCGTATATTCGATCTTTTTTCCTTGCCTGTTGAATCGATATACGATGCCTGGCAAGTGCATAGTACGGTGGTGGTATGTGCTGAAGTTCCCCGACCACTTGTCCAACCCCATCAGAAGGCCGATGCGATATTAACGGACAAGGAAAATATTACATTATTCATGCGCTTTGCCGACTGTGTGCCGATCCTCTTATTCGATCCGAACAAAAGAGTGATTGGCCTGGTGCATGCCGGCTGGAAAGGCACTGTAAACCGGGCGGCGGTAAAGGCAGTGAAAAAGATGCAGGAGGTATATGGATCCACGCCTGCAGATGTGCTTGCCTGCATAGGTCCTTCAATTGGTCCGGATCATTATCAGGTTGGTCATGAAGTAATAACGGAAGTAAAAAAGGCATTTGGAGTAAGAGCTTCTGAATTTCTAGCTCGTGACGGAAAATCGATCCATTTCGATTTATGGGCTACAAATGCCTGGCAGTTGGAAGAAGCAGGGGTAAAATCAATCGAGTTGGCGTCGATTTGCACCGCTTGCGACTTGACTCGATGGTTTTCACACCGTGCCGAGAAGGGAAAAACAGGTCGATTTGGGGTGTTACTAACTTTATGGACGTAAACATTTTGAATGCACGCGTCGCAGAGATTAGAAATAACTACGAGACGGTGCTGGAAAGAATTCACCTGGCTGCAAATCGTGCAGGGCACAGCGCGGATCATATTCGTGTGGTCGTCGTTTCAAAAACCCAACCTATCGAGGTAATCCAATGCGCTGTTCAAGCGGGCATCCGCATTTTTGGGGAAAATTACCCGGAAGAGACCGCGCCAAAGATCAGCGCAATTAACAACCCATTGTTGGAATGGCATATGATCGGGCATTTGCAGAGCCGCAAAGCGAAAATAGTTGCTGAGCATTTTCAATGGTTCCATGCTATGGATAGCCTCAAGTTGGCCAGCAGGTTAAATAAGCAATTGGAAGCCCGGAATAAAAAAATGCCCGTATTATTGGAATTTAACGTTGGTGGGGAGGATAGTAAAGCTGGTTGGTTGGCTAATCAATCTGATGACTGGCCTCAGTTGGTTGAGATAGTTGAACAAGTGGCCGAATTTCCGTTCCTAGATATTCGCGGGCTCATGACGATGCCTCCCCTCGAAACAGAGACAGAAATGTCGCGAGAATACTTCATAAAATTAAGAAAATTACGGGATTTTTTAGAACAGCGATTACCTCATGTTCGTTTACCAGAACTGTCGATGGGCACCAGCCTGGATTACGAGGCAGCCGTGCAGGAAGGCGCTACAATGGTTCGTATCGGCACAGCGATCCTTGGATCACGACCGGCGCAATGAAACCTTGAATCGAAAGGGATAAAATGATCCTCCAAATCGTAATCGATATTATTCGCGCTCTTGCCACAATATTGATGGTCGTTGTTATCGCGGACATCGTTCTTTCATATTTTATGTCTCCCTATCATCCGATCCGTTCAACGCTGGATAAAATCGTCCATCCGATGCTGGCACCAATAAAAAAGGTAGTCCCGCCGCTCGGGTCAATCGACTTTAGCCCGGTGATTCTGATAATATTGATTCAAGTGGTAGAAACACTGTTGATTATGATCCTGGCTGCGTTGAGGTGAAGTCGTGGGAGATAACCGAAAATACCAGTTCCATTCCGAGAAATCGGGGACAGCTCTGTCGATCCATGTGATTCCCGGCGCAAACGCATCGCATATAGCTGAAATCCGCGCCGATGGATGCGTGGTTGTTCAATTGGCTTGTGGTTCGAGCGGGGAAAGCTGTAATGTTGCCCTGCTGAAATACCTGGCAGAAGTATTATCGGTTTCTGAGTCGAATATGGAAATAATCGCGGGAGAATCCTCAGATTATAAGATTATCAGTATCCTTGAGTTGGATTCAGCGCATGCCGATGCGAAATTAAAATCAGCGTTTACAAAGAGGATCCTCAAATAGCCCATCAGTTGAGAGGCTGCATTTGCCACAAAATGTAATACGCTGTTTCGCGGAGATCAGGATTCGAATCATGCAGCAAATTCATGGCTTCGGTCAATAAATCAGGATTGGGGAATTTTATAATAAACCAGAGTGCGTTTATTTGTTCTGACAGCGAGCCTGAATGAATTACCTGCTTCAACAAGGGGACGGGCGATTCCTGTTTCGAAACGCCGCGCCCTGCGCGTGCGGCAAATTCAATTAACCAGGCGGTTTCAGCAGGAGGTTGATAGATCTTAGGAGAATAAGGATTTGGCGCAACCATGCTTTCAAGAGCCTGACCAGCAGCATTTCTTACTACCCATTGGCTGTCCTCGATCGCAATTCTTTCTAACAACCTCGTAACCCAAGACTCATGAATTAACGAAAGACCATAGACGGCAGCCCGTCTTACAAGTAAATCATCTGAGGTGGCAGCCTCTTTTAGCAAATCATGCCCTGGAGTTCCCTGCATAGCCAGGGTTTCAGCTACCGCATGTTTAATCAATTCATCGCCTTGCTGGAGCGTATCCTTCAAAATGTCTTGCGCTTCTATAGAATCAAGGATGGATAAAGCATAACAAGCCGAAATCCTTACTTCAGAGACGGGATCATTCAGGCATGCAGCGATGGTCTCAATGGAATTGACGTCCTGGCAAACGCCCAATGCAAGGACAGCCAGGTGCCGCAAATGCGCTGACTCTGAAGAAAGCCAATGCCGGAATAATGTGAGTATCGACGGATCGTTACTGGTGGCGAGATTTGCCAACATTTCCATGCGGACCATGATTGGCCAGTCTTCGCGCTGGATCTGTTGAACAAGACTTCGCATAATCAACTTCTTGTTTTCGTTGATTTGCGGGCAATTCTTCAACCACCTGGAAGCTGTTAGATGTTTGGGCGATAGCGGCTGATTGACAGGCTCTAGATAAGCTGACAACCACGCCTGTCTCTGTTGAGATAATGAAAATTGTGTTTTCGCTTCAACGATGGACCAATCCAGCTTATCTGGCGGCTGCTCTGTCGGCGATTCATCGACCCGGCTTGAAAAATACCCACATAACCAGGAACTGGTGAAGGATAGACGGTCGTCAACATGATTTTGCAAAAAGCCATCTTCGATCCATCTGGTGACAAGCGACTCTCCTTGCGTTGATCCAGTCGGTGCGGACAAATGTCTTTCAATTTGCGAATAAGCTATCACCGCACTCTGCTGGTCGATCATCTCATTCGCGATCCTGGTCAGCGCATCCAGATCTGCATCGGATAACTTGCGTTTCACATGGGCGTTTATGGCGTCATTCGCGGAAATTCCCTCGAGATTGCCGGCGCAAGCCGCCCATACCTTGAAAGTCCACTCACAGGGAGTATGGAAGATTGTTCTATCATTCAGCCAACTGGAGATAATCAAATCATCGATTGGTTGAAAACCTTGATCGCTGCCTTGTCTGGCAATATTTTCGTTCCAGCTTGATAACCATTTGCGGGTAAAATTCTTTGCTTCTTGCCTGTTCCATCCGGAAATCGCCAATGGTTCGATATCGAAAGCCAGCAGGCTGCTGCCCTGGTGATGCGTTGCCGTTGTGATCAGGCGTAAATTCGGGTGTTGCTTGAGCAGAGCTGACAGATATTTACAAGCGTTCTCGAACTCAGCCGCGCCCAATTCATCCAGCCCGTCGAGCAGTAGAATAGCGTTTTCCGCATCGAGACATTTCCGGATGAATTGGTTGCTCTGCGGAATCGCGGAGATCGGCGACTGGAATTGAACAGCTTTGATTAATTCCAATGCCGGGTTTTCCTCGTAACCTGATGAGGTATGGATATCCGCGATATGAACGAACAATGGGAAATAGGTCTTTAGGAAACCGCTGGAGGCGTCACGGCGAGCAATGAGTGTTGTTAGATATGCCAGGGCAGTGGATTTGCCTGTCCCTGGTCCTCCGATTATTGCGATTTTCCCGCTATACTGAAGCGCTTCGATTAATGACAATCTGGTTGCCATCGCATGCGCCGCAAATTCAGGCGCATCCGGCAGGTATGATATGGCTTGTGGATAATACTTCCGAATGTTGATCAAATCATCTGACGGCGCTTGGGGAGGAGGCGCGAGCAGATACGGCTCAACGATAATTTGATCCAATGGAAAAAGGGATAAGGCAAGATGATAGGCTTGAGCGCGGCGAAAAATCCCCTGGAGCAATTGGCTTTCGACGCCTGCCAGGCGTCGCTGTTTGAAAGATTTGACCTGAACACGAACATAATTAAGGATTTCTGGCCAAAATCTTCTAAAACGGTAAACAAGAAACCAGAGTAAGCTGGCAGCTAAAAATCCCAGCCAAAATGATAATTTATCCAATCCAAATTGACCATTTTGCATGTATTAGCCCCCATAAATAACACGGCCACATGACGGACAGAAGAAAATCCCATGCGGAGAACGGGCAACCTGCCGGTCGGCGGGGGTTATAAATGCTCCGCAAGCTGAACAAGATTCGTCCGTGACCTCAGCCACAGCAATCCCTCTGCGTGATTTGCGTAATTTCTCGTAAAGCAACATAGTGCTGTCCGAGATTTGTTGTACAAGCAGCTTTCTTTCAATGGCGAGACGTTCCGTGCCCGTTGTTATACTCTGCATTTCTCCGCGTAAGGCAGCTTGATCCATGCTAACCTTGCCCTCTACGGTATGAAAAGCTGTCAATGCCTGCTCACTTTCTGCCTGGTCTGCCTCGACTTGAAGCATGGCCTCCAGTTGTTGATCTTCCAAGGAGCTGATGATACGTTTGAGCGACGCGACCTCGTTTTGTAAGTCCTGAAGCTCCTTAGGGACACGAATGCGCCCAGAGTAAAGGTTTTCCTCGCTTTGTTCGAGTTTTGCCCGTTTGGATGCCACTTCAAACTCGATTTTCTTCAATTGCGATTGAGATCTCTTCAGGATTTCCTGTTTTTCTACCAGGAGTGTATTTGCGGCTTGCAGTCGTGAATCTTGCTGCAACAATGCATTTATCTCATTGATCCGTGCTTCCGATTGGTCGATCAAGCTATCGACCTTTTGCAATTGGAACAAGTGGAATGACTGGCTCATAATGAAATTATAGGGTTGGATGCAGATTATCGCAAGCAGCCATGTACAGCATTCTTAGTGCGTTGCGGAGATGTTTGTTCTCATGTATACTTTTTTCAGATCCCTATGTCCAAAACCAAGCTGATCATTATTTTCATCGTTCTGGCTGCCGCATTGATCGCGCCCTATCTAATAGGGTTGTGGATGTCCGATCCGGACTATGTTTTTGGGGGATTTTTAATAAATCCGAAAGACGGCAACAGCTACCTGGCAAAGATGGAAATTGGCTGGCAAGGGGAGTGGAAATTTCGCCTGCCATATACGCTGGATCCAGGTGAGGGCGCCTACCTTTTTTTGTTCTATATCTTTTTAGGGCATCTGGCGCGGATTACTGCACTGCCGAATCTGCTTGTTTTTCATATTGCACGGCTGTTATCCGCGGTTTTTCTTGTGTATACCCTGATGCGGCTCTTTAAACATACTCTAAAAGACCAATCCTCGGCGCAGTACACACTGGCATTAATACTGGCTCTCTTTGGATCGGGTCTTGGCTGGATTTCAGCCTTATTTGGTGGAATAACCTCCGATTTTTGGGTTGCAGAGGCTTACCCGTTTCTGTCGATGTATACCAATCCCCATTTTCCCTTGGGGCTGGGTCTGCTTTTAATCTACTTCGATCGGCTGATTAGCGGAGAAAGGGGTAAAAATACTCCGTTGATCATGCTGCTGGGTTTGATAGTTGCTGTAATCCAGCCGTTTGTCCTGGTAATCGGGGCAGTGGTTTCCACGATTTACATCTTGTGGGAAGGGTATGAAAATCGACAATTGAAACTACTGCCAGCCATATATTTCATCGCTGGCGGAGGTGTTTTTCTCCTGTATCAGTATTGGGTCATCTTGACTGATCCCGTATTATCGATTTGGAACGCCCAGAATATCACGAGCGCTCCGCCATTATGGGATGTGCTGGTTTCAGTTTCTCCAGCATTGATAGGTTCGGTCCTGGAGATTGGATATCTTATCAAATTCAAACAGCTGGGAAAGTACAAGTTGTTTGTGATCTGGCTTATTGCAGGGATCGTTTTACTATATTTTCCATTCAATCTTCAACGGCGGTTTTTGTTAGGATACTTTGTGCCGTGCGCCTTTTTAGCCGCAGCTGCTGTTTTCCGTGTTGCTGAAGAAAAAATCAAGCTGCGGAAAAACCTTGGCGCTATGCTCATCCTGCTTTCAGTGATCACGAATATCTTTGTGCTGCTTGGCGGTATAAACGGGACAAGCAATCATTTACCACTTCTAGAAATCCATGCAGATGAAGAAAAGGCATTCGAGTGGATGACTGATCATCGAAGTGAAGCTGGCCCGATTCTGGCATCCGAACTGACAGGTATGTATATACCGGCACGCACAGGCTGGCGGGTGGTTTACGGGCACCCGTTCGAAACGATCCATGCTCAACAAAGGCTGACGGAGATCGAAGCAATTTTTGATGGAACCATGTCCACAGAAGATATTGGTGGATATATTCAGCAGCATCGGCTTCGATACATTTTTTGGGGACCTCGAGAGAAAATGAACTGTTTGGATAATCCATTCATTGACCTTGAAATTGCCTACCAAAACCAGACTGTAACGATCTATCATACCGGGGTTGGGCGGTGAATAAACGAATCCTGTGGATTTTCCTGCTTTTAATACCCTGTTTG
>JAXDCA010000057.1:0-6596 GCA_034678305.1 Bellilinea sp. | reverse complement strand
GAACGAGAAAATATCTTAAAAGAGCTAGGGCTGCAAGTAATACGGATCCCAAATCAAGCGGTTATCGACGATATTGACATTGTTTTAGAGCGGATTCTTGAGGTGTGCCTGGATACACAGAAATAATGGCAGTTTTTCCATTTTTAATTCACTTTTTTATCGGACCTAACCCCCAACCCCCTTCCCGAGCCGGGAAGGGGGCTCGACTCCCCTTCTCTCGCCGTTTCGGTGGAATATCCCTTAAAAAGTGGACACGATTAATGTCCAGAAAGTTGCTCAAATTGCAAAGGGCTCAAATAGCCCAAGGATGAATGTAATCTCTGTCGATTGTACCAGCCTTCGATATACTCGAAGATTGAGGAACGTGCTTCAGTTTTTGATGGAAATGGGTGTGTGGCGCATTCTCCTTTCAGGGTGGCAAAGAAGCTCTCCATGACCGCATTATCGTAGCAGTTCCCGGTCCGGCTCATGCTGACCTGGCATTGAGCTGTTAGCAGCAAACCCCAATAAGCGTCGCTGGTATATTGGCTGCCGCGATCAGAGTGGTGTAGCAGCATTGCGGGTGGGCGGCGGTTGATGACGGCCATACGCCAGGCGCTTTCCACCAATGGGGTATCCAAGCGGTCGCGCATGGCCCAACCTACCACACGCCGGGAATACAAATCCAGGATGACGGCCAGGTATAGCCAGCCTTCTGCGGTCTCAATGTAGGTGATATCGCCCACCCATTTTTGATTGGGTTGTGTGGCACTAAAGTCCTGGTTGAGCAGATTGGGCGCCGTTCTGGCTCCCAGACGCTGTTGCGTGGTGACTGGGTGCCATTTAGCTGCCTTGAGAGGGATGAGTTGCGCTTTTTTCATCAAGCGCCCAATCCGATGGCGTGAATAGGCATATCCTTTCCGTAACCAGTAATGCCGGATCCGCAGACTGCCATAGGTGTGACGGCTGATCTCAAAAGCTTCCCGGATTTTCTCCAGCAATTCCCGGTTTGCCTGCTCCCGGCGGCTCGGCGGACGCTGTTTCCAGGCATAGTAACCACTGCGTTGTAGGCCCAAGACACGACACATCGCCTTCACTGAAAACTCATTCTCATGCGCGGCCATGAAGGCGTACTTCATCCGTTTTTTCGTGAAAAGATATTGACTACTTTTTTTAGGATTTCGCGCTCTTCTTCCACCGCAGCCAATTCTCGCTGTAAACGCCGGTTTTCTGCCTTCAATGCCTCCAGATCGCTGGGACCAAGTTCCGGCGCTTGCCCGTCTTTGATCAGAACCTGGTAACGCGCTCGCCACTTCACCAGCAAACCCGGAGTGATGCCTAATTCTCGTTCAATTTGCCCTGCGCTTTTGTCGCCGCGTTTCAGCAGTTCCAAAGCCTCTAATTTGAATTCTTGCGAGTATTCACGGTAATTTCGGGGGCTCATGCCTGATCTCCTGTTTCAATAGTCTACCCGATCAAGACATTTTTTGTGTCCACTTTTTCGCACAATTCCAAAACGGCGAGAGCAGGGGAGTCAGAGCCCCCTCCCGGTTCGGGAAGGGGAGTTTGGGGTTAGGTCTAAAAACCGAAATGGCGAGAGAAGGGGAGCCAGAGCCCCCTTCCCGGTTCGTGAAGGGGGTTGGGAGTTAGGTCTAAAAACCTAAATGGCGAGAGAAGGGGAGTCAGAGCCCCCTTCCCGGTTCGGGAAGGGGGTTGGGAGTTAGGTCTAAAAACCGAAATGGCGAGAGAAGGGGAGTCAGAGCCCCCTCCCGGTTCGGGAAGGGGAGTTTGGGGTTAGGTCTAAAAACCGAAACGGCGAGAGAAGGGGAGTCAGAGCCCCCTCCCGGTTCGGGAAGGGGGTTGGGAGTTAGGTCTAAAAACCGAAACGGCGAGAGAAGGGGAGTCAGAGCCCCCTTCCCGGCCAGCCCATTTCCGCAGCCGCCCTGAACTACCCGGGGATTCACAAGATCATCCGGCATCTATACCATTTCTATACCACATCCGAATCGGGATTTGTTATCTTTCATCGTGAAGAAATGAATCAGGGAGGCGTTTGCGTTAGTTGCCATTGAAAATAACCCGGCCGAATGGGGATCGCATCCAGGCTGGGGCAGGGCGATTAACACAAGCGCCAGCCCATAAATCTCAGTCTATCTTCACTGGAGGATCTCCCGAATGGAAAAGAAGAAAAAGAAATCCGCAAAGAAATGGATTTGGATTGCGGCCATCGCGGTTGTCTTGATCGGGGCAGCCGCTTATGCGTTGTTAAATCTGCGCGCCAGCGCAGTTATGAGCAGCGTAAACAGCTACTCAACCCAGGCAGCGGCTAACGGCAGCATTACCAGCACCGTCGGCGCTACAGGCAACGTCTACACCCGCCAGACCGTGCAGCTCAACTGGAAGACCTCCGGCATCGTCAGCCAGATCGATGTGACGAAGGGCCAGCAAGTGACCAAAGGCACGGTGATGGCTGCGCTCGATCAAAGCTCGCTGCCACAGGACGTGATCAACGCCGCTATCGACCTGGCTGCCGCCCAGCAAAACCTGGAAGACCTGCTGAACTCCAACACCGCCCGAGCTACCGCCCAGCTGGCATTGATCCAGGCGCAGCAAGATTTAGAGAGCGCGAAGAAAACAGCCCAGAGCAAGCTGTATCAACGCGCCAGCCAGCAAACGATCGACATCGCCAGAGCTAATTTAATCCAGGCGGAGGCATCGCTCGAACGGGCAGCCGACGCCTACAATGCGAACAAGGCCCGCTCATCAGATGATGTTCAATACGCAGCCGCGCTGAGCGCATACGCCAGGGCTCAGCAGACCTATAATTCCGCGAAATTAAACCTGGAATACGTGCAATCGCTGCCCGACCCCTTGACCGTCGAAGAAGCCAACGCTGAGCTGGATCTGGCGGAGGCTAAATACCAGGATGCTAAACGCGCCTGGGAACGCATCAAGGACGGACCAACGGACGGGGATGTGGCTGCCGCGGAGGCCAAGGTAGCCGCCGCCCAGGCTGTTCTGGATGAAGCCTATATCACTGCCCCGATCTCTGGCACGATCGTCTCGATCGACACCCAGCCCGGCGACCTGGTCAGCGCAGGGACATCCGCCATCAAGCTCGTCGACTTTTCGCATCTGTATATGGATATCTCCGTATCCGAGGTGGATATCAGCCAGGTGAAAGTTGACCAGCCGGTGGAAATTATCTTCGACGCCATTGCTGAGAAGACCTATTCCGGCGTTGTCACCGATATTGCCATGGAGGGCGCGACCTCGGGCGGCACAGTCAACTACACCGTTACCGCAGAGATCACCGATCCAGACTCCCAAATCCTGCCGGGCATGACCGCCACAGCCAGCATTGTAGTCACCCAGAAGGACAATGTCATCCTGGTACCCAGCAGCGCCATCCGCATGATCAATAATCAACAGATGGTTTATGTCCTGCGGAATAACATCCTGCAGCCGGTAGTTGTCGAGATCGGCGACACTGACGCCGAGGGCACCTCCAGCGAGGTTCTCAGCGGTGAAGTAGCGGTTGGCGACTTGATCGTCCTCAACCCGCCAAGCTCTGAAGATCAAACCACAACCCAAAGAGGTTTGTTTGGCGGCTTGTTCGGGGGATTGTTTGGCGGCGGCAGGAGAGTGGAATTCGAAGGAGGCGGCGATTTTCAGCCCCCGGACGGCGGTAATTTCCAGCCGCCAAGCGGTGGAACCAATTCCAATAGTGGAAACATCCAGGTTCCGTAGGAGGTCGCTATGAGCGATTATGTTGTGGATGCGCATGACCTCACCAAAATCTACCGGATGGGCGAGGTAGAAGTGCACGCACTGAATGGGGTGGATGTACAGATTGCCCGCGCGGAAATCGTCGCGATTATGGGACCATCCGGGTCGGGCAAATCGACTCTGATGAACATTATCGGCTGCCTCGACCGGCCTACATCAGGCGAATACCTGTTGGACGGCGAACCGGTCGCTGAATTGAGCGATGACGGATTGTCCCGAATCCGTAACCGCAAAGTCGGTTTCGTCTTCCAGCAATTCAATCTGCTCGCGCGCACATCGGCGCTGGAAAACGTGGAGCTGCCGCTGCGCTACGGCGGCGTGAACGGCACAAAAAAGGAACGCGCGAAAGCTGCCCTGGAGGCGGTAGGATTGAGCGACCGCATATATCACCGCCCGAGCGAGCTTTCCGGCGGGCAGCAGCAGCGCGTGGCTATTGCCCGCGCGCTGGTGAACGACCCGGCAATGATCCTGGCGGACGAGCCAACCGGCCAGTTGGATTCTCGCTCAGGCGAAGAGGTGATGAACATCCTGTTGGGATTGAATCGCGAGCGCGGCACGACGCTCATCCTGGTCACCCACGACGCCAACATCGCCGCGCACGCTCAGCGGATCATTCATCTGCGGGACGGCCTGGTGGAGGGACAGCCATGAATCCAATTCTAGCGATTAAGGAAGCGCTCAGCAGCCTGGCGATGAACAAGCTGCGCTCCGGGCTGACCATTCTTGGCATCGTCATCGGCGTGGCAGCGGTCATCTCCATGCTGGCCATTGGGCGTGGGGCACAAAACCAGATCACATCCTCGATCAGCGAAATGGGCACCAACCTGCTGACCTTGCAGTCCGGCAATTTTACCGCGCGGGTGTCGAATGCAAAACCGCTGACCAGCGACGACGTCAAAGCCCTCTCGAACCCATCAGCCGCCCCGGATGTTGCCGCGGTCGCCGCGGTGGTTTCTTCTCGATTTACCGTCAGCGCCAGCGGCGAGACCAGCAATACCGAAGTCAGCGGGGTTTCCCCAGAAAACGCAATCATAAGCAACGAAACCGTCTCCGAAGGCAACTTCATCACTCGGCAGCAGGTCGAAAAGATGGCCATGGTTGCCGTCATCGGCCAGACCACCGCCACCAATCTATTTGGCACGACCACCGGAGTAATAGGGAAACAAATCCGCATCAACGGGCAGATATTCAAAGTGACCGGCGTGCTCGAATCGAAAGGCGGCTCGAGTTTTGGCAATCAGGACGACCGCGTGCTGGTCCCGATCACGACCGCCCAGAAGCGGCTGCTCAGGCGCAATCCCTCGAACCGGGTCGATCAGATCCTGATCTCTGCGACCAGCGCTGATACAGTCGATACGGCGCAAGACCAGGTCACGGCGATCATGCGCGCGCGGCACAAACTCTCTGCCGACGCGGAAGACGACTTCAGCATCTTATCTCAGGAAACGCTGGTCAGCGCTGCCAGTGATATCACCGGAATTCTGACGGCCTTCCTCGGCGGCATCGCCGGCATCTCGCTGCTGGTCGGCGGCATCGGCATCATGAACATCATGCTGGTCTCAGTGACCGAGCGAACCCGCGAGATCGGCCTGCGCAAAGCCTTGGGCGCCCGCAAGGTGGATATTCTGGGGCAGTTTCTGACCGAGTCGATTTTGCTCTCGCTTTCGGGCGGGATAATCGGCATCGGTTTGGCCTGGGTCATCACCCAGATCATCGTCCTGGTAGCGTCCAACCTTGGCACCACCCTGACTCCCAGCATCGGCATAGACGCAATCTTGCTGGCGACCATCTTTTCCAGCGCTATTGGCTTGCTGTTTGGATTGTACCCGTCCAACCGGGCAGCCAGGCTGCAGCCGGTGGAAGCGCTGAGATATGAATAATCCGGCTCAAGCTGCGATAAAAGCAACACGAAAGGCAATCTATCCTATGAAAAAGAAAATGATCATTCTTGCGGTTGGACTCTTCATATTACCGCTGCTGGCAGCCTGTCAATCGACCGCGACAGCAACTCAATCGGGCTTTGGCAGCCCGGGAGGGAGGCCGATGGGCACGCCCAATCCTGATATGATGACCCAGATCGCCTCGAATCCGGAGATGCAGACGCGCATCGCCTCCGGCGGTCCTCCGGGAGGATTGGGCGGGCAGGGCGGGCAGATTGCGCAGGCAGCCACTCCCACGCCGACGGCTGAGCTCACCGCGACCAGCACAAAAGAGCCGACCGCAACCGCTACCCCAGAGACTTACCCCGCTGAGCAGGCTGCTCAGGCGTATTTCGCCGCGCTGGAAAGTGGTGATTTCTCCGCAGCTGCCGGGTTGATCTCCAGCTACAGCAAAATGGTCAGCAATCTCACCTCTGGCGATATTGTCGCTGAGCTCACCTCGCGTCAATCCAATGGCTGGAGCTGGTCGGATCTCGAGATCATTGGCAGCCAGGTCTTCGACAAGAAGACTGTGCTGGTTCATGTTACCTACCAGTCTGAGATTCCCGACTCCGCGGCAGGTAAAACCGTGAAAACGACCGTCGATGAGTTGTGGCCTTTCCGTCTGGAGACCGGCAAGTGGCTCTACAATTGGAGCAACATCATCGACTATAAAACCCTGGGGGTAGATTCACAGCAAGCCGGCGGGTTGACGATGAAACCGATGCAGCTGATCCGCTATACCGATAAAATCCGGCTGGTGCTGCTGGCTCAGAACGGCACCAACGGCGCGATTGTGATCGGGCGCCCCAACCAGGTGCTGGCGACTTTTCACTTTGGCGGCAAGAGTGTGGACGCGGAGCAAACCAGGTACTTCTTCGACGCATACCGCAGCTACCCGGATATGAC
>JAXDCA010000056.1:0-8033 GCA_034678305.1 Bellilinea sp. | reverse complement strand
CGGCGCGGACCACTTCTCCGGCGTGCCGTGCATCACCCCCAGCACCGTGCCGACCAGCCCGGCGTTGCAGTCCACATCCAAACCGGCATGCGCCAGCCAGCGGAACGCCGCGGTCATGTCCCCGTCGCAATGCCACAGCGCCAGCAGGTCCGCCGCCAGGTTCGGGTAGGCGTGGATCCAGTTGTACTGCTCGAAGCGCAGGTCCAGCCGCTGCCAGGCTCGCGCCGGATCCGGCTCGGCCTGCAGCAGGTCCAGCACCTCGCGCGCCACCGCGGCGTACTCGCTGCGCTGCGGGATATAGCGCAGCCCTTCATATAGTATATCTCTTGGTTCTCTGCGCGCGTAAGCCAGCGCGGTCAGCACCGCGGCATACATGCCGCCATAGACTCCGTTGGCTGCATGCGATACCACCCCATCCATGCGCGCCAGGCGCGCAGCTTCCAACGGCTGGCCGGGAGCCAGCATGCCGCAGATCATGCCGCGCATCTGCACGCCGATCCAGTCCGAAAACGGGTTGAGAAACGAGCCGCTCTCAGGCGGCATGATGCCCATGCCCAGGTTGCGCAGCGCGATCCCTTCCGCTGACCAGCCGAAGGGGATCTGGCGCAGCCACTCCAGCCCCAACTCGCGCGAGGTCAATCCCCTGCCCTGCCGCTCGAACACGTCCAGCAGCACCAGCTCGTAAACCACGTCGTCGTTGACCGTCTCGGGCGCGGTGATGTAGCTGTCGATCACCCCGTATATTTCGGCTATGCGCAGTGTGTGGTAACCCTCGATGCAAGTGCCGAATGCCCCGCCCGCCAGCTGTCCCAGCCAGCCTTGCAGCGTCTTTTCCTCCAGCTGCTCCAGCGCGCCGGGCAGCATGCCCTCGAACGGGTGATCCATCGCAGCGACTACATCCTTCCATTCCGTCGGATGCTGGTAGCTCCAGTAAGGGTGGTCAGCGATCTTTGGCGCCTCGCGCAGCGCCGCCAGCAGCTCGGCGGTCAGCGCGCGCAGCTCGTCGCGGCGGTTCTCTTTCGCCAGACGCATGCCCTCCGGCAGCAGCGCCTCGGCTGCGCTGACATCATAGCCCATATTTGCCAGCGACTCGGCCATCTCCACGTAGGGGATCTCCGGCGCGCCCGAGCCGGGCACGCGCGCGTCCCAAAGCATCATCATCAAGTCGTCGCCGGTCGGGAAAACCGTCTCGCTGCTGAACCACTGACTGGCATGCACCCGCCGGTCGAGCGGCGCCGCCGCCAGGCGCAGCTGGCGGTCGATTTGCCAGGCTTTCAACTGCCCGCTCAAATTAATTTCCTCTTTCCGTCGCGGCGCGCGTAGAAGAACAGCGCGATCAGTGTGGCAATATAGGGCACCATCGAGGTGAATTGCGCCGGCACCTGATAGCCCTGCAGCAGCAGCCCAAGACCGTCTGAAAAGCCGAACACCAGCGAGATCAGCGCCACGCCCAACGGATGCCCGCTGACCAGGATGATCGCCGCCAGCGAGATCCAGCCGCGCCCGGCGGACATATTCTCCGAAAACAGATTGACATAGCCAAGCGAGAGGAACGCGCCAGCCAGTCCGCACAGCACGCCGCAATACAGCAGCGAAGCGGTGCGCAGGCGTTTGGAGGGCACTCCGGATGAATCCAGGCAGGCGGGATTATAGCCCGCGGCGCGCAGGCGCAGCCCAAAACGCGTGCGATAAACCACGAACCAACTCAAGAAGGTGGCCGCGATCGCGACATACACCATGATATTCTGCCCGCCGAGGATACCCCCGATCACTGGCACGTTCGCCAGCCAGGGAATCTTGAGCGCCGGGATTGGCACAATGCCCGGGTTGGCAAACACCCCCTTGACCGAGAAGATTTGGCGCAGCATATACGTCGTCGCGCCGACCGCGAATAGATTCAGCGCGATGCCCGTGACGAACTCATCTGTGTTGAGCACCACCGCGAACAGGATGAAGATGAGCGACATGACCAGCGAGCCGATCACCGCGAAAAGGATGCCCACCAGCCAGGAGTCGAAATAATACGAGCCGAGCACGGCGAAGAAAGCGCCGGTCAGCATCATGCCTTCCATGGCGATGTTGAACACGCCAGCGTAGAAGGTGAACGCCCCGCCCAATGCAGCCAACAGGATGGGCGTGGCTCCCGAGATCATGCCGTTGATCAGTCCGATGAATACGTTCATGTCTGTCTCTCGCGCACCCGCCGCCGGGCGGCCAGTTTATCGAGGGTAAGGTTGAGATATTCGCGGCTGGCGACGATCACCAGCACCAGCACGGCCTGCAGCACCTGGCTGATCTCGCTCGGCACGTTGGTGATCAACTCCATGCCAAGCGCGCCGGTCTGGATAGCGGCGAAGAACATCCCGTAGAGCAGCGTCGCGATCAAGCCGCTGTTAGCCACGATGGCGATCATCACCCCGTCCCAGGCATAATTGGCGCCCAGCCCCTTGAGAAAGCGGTGCGGTCCAGCCATGACCAGCAATCCTCCGGCCAGGCCGGCCAGCGCGCCAGTCACCAGCATGATGGTGGTAAAGTTCTTGTCAACCTTGCAGCCGCCCAGTCGGGCAAACAGCGAGTTCTGCCCGGAGAGCCGCCACTCGTAGCCGGCCTTCCAACGGTTGAACACAAACCACATCACCACTACCGCAACGGCCATGAACAGCACGCTGCTGCTGAATCCGCCGATCTCCGGCAGCCAGCCCGACGGTTTGATCTGCGGCGTCATGGCCATGAAGGCAGTTTCATCCATTAACGGGTAGGTAATGACCCAGGCGGTGAAGAAATCGGCCAGCATGTTCAGCATCAAGGTGACGATGAACTCGCTCATATTGAACAGCCGCTTGAGCAGCGCCGCAACGCCCGACCAGAGCGCCCCGCCGAGCATGGCAGCCAGAGCCAGCAGCGGGATCATCAGCGGCGCAGGCAGATCGGGATAAAGCCCCGCGACTGTGGCGAACAGCGCCCCCATCAGAAACTGGCCCGGCTGGCCTAAATTGACCGGTCCGGAGGCAAAGGCAATCGCCGCTGAGAGGCCGGTCAGCACCAGCGGCACTGATTTTTCAAGGGTAGCCGCCAGCGGGAATAAACCGCCGAGCGAGTAGCGGAAGAGCGCAGCATAGACCGCCAGCGGGTCGTAGCCTTGCACCAGCATGATCAAGGCGCCGATCAGCAGCGCGACCAGCACTCCCAACACGCCGTTGAGCCATTTTTGCCTCATGCCGCTGCCTCCCGGCCCTGCAGCATCAGCGCGCCAATGCCGTGCAGGCTGGCCTGCTCGGCCGGCACATCCGCCACCAACTCGCCGCGGTAAAGCACCGCGATACGGTCAGCCAGCAGAAAAATCTCTTCCAGGTCAGCTGAGATCATCAATACGGCGCGTCCCTCCTTGCGCATGCGCAGAATCTGATCGTGGACGTATTCGATCGAGCCGACGTCCAGACCGCGTGTAGGCTGGTCGAGCAGCAGAAACGGGCTGGTCAGCAGCAGCTCGCGCCCGAGAATCACCTTCTGCTGATTGCCGCCGGATAAGGATTTGAATTCTGCGTATTTTGAGGGCATCAGCACCGAAAATTTCTGCGCCAGGTCGTCGGTGAAGCGCCGCGCATAAACATAATCCAGCAGCAAGCCTTTCCAACGCGCAAAGGCAGGATTAAGCGCGTGATGGGTCATAATCGAATCCTCCAATACGGAGGCAGTCACGCTGGCGCCCATTTTCCCACGGTCCTGCGGAACGAACGAGATCAGGCTGCGCCGGTCGAGGATCTCCGCGTTGGTAATGTCCTGTCCCTGGACAAAAATCTTGCCCGCTGCCGGCTTGACCAAACCCATGATGGCATTGACCAGCTCGAACTGTCCATTGCCCTCCACGCCGGCCACGCCGACGATTTCGCCGGCGCACACCTCGAGATGGATGCCCTTTAATTTAATCGGACCGCCGCTTTCCTTCACGGTCAGGTTTTCTGCCCGAAAAACAACCTCGCCGGGCTGCTGCGGCGTGCGCCGCGAGGTAAAAAGCACTTCGCGCCCGACCATCAACTGCGCCAGCTCAGCGCGGTTGGTTTGGGCCGCCTCGACCGTCGCGACCATCTTGCCCTTGCGCAGCACCGTAATGCGGTCGCACAACTCGAGAACCTCGTCCAGGCGGTGGGAGATGAAGATGATGGTGTGCCCGTTTTCGCTCAAACGCCTCAGCTCGGCGAACAACTGCGGGATCTCCTGCGGAGTCAGCACGGCGGTCGGCTCGTCCAGAATCAGCACCGAGACGTTGCGGTAGAGCAGCTTGAGGATCTCGACTTTCTGGCGCGCCGCGACGGATATATCGCCGACCAGCGCGTCAGGATCCAGGTTGAACTGAAATTCATCGATCTTGTCTTTCACCATCTGGCGCGCGCGCTTCTCGTCGATGCGCCCCCACATATCGGTCGGCTCGACGCCGAGCACGATGTTCTCCCAGACCGTATATTCCGGGATCAGCACGATTTCCTGATGCACCATGCCAATGCCGGCAGCGATGGCCTCGCCTGGCTCGCGGAAGCGCACCTCCTCGCCGCGATAGAGGATGCGCCCCTGGTTGAAGGGCACCAGCCCGTAGAGCACTTTCATTAATGTACTCTTGCCAGCGCCGTTCTCCCCGACCAGCGCGTGGATCTCGCCCTCGCGCAGCGCTACAGTGACGTCATCCAACGCCAGCACGCTCGGCGGGTAAACTTTGACAATGTTCTCCAGGCGGATCAGGTCGGTGGGTAGGGTCATTAATATTAATCAACCTAAGGGCGGGTTTAAACCCGCCCTTATAGTGTTTATCCAGTACAGATTATTTCCAAACGTCCGTGCCGTCGTACAGCGGTATCTTCAGCGAGCCATCGACAATCTGCTTGCGCAGATCGGTAACCTTATCGATGATCGCCTGCGGCAGTACCTGCACCTGAGCGTCGAAGACCACATCCACTGCGCCCGCGGCGATGCCAGCCATGATCACCTCGCCTGGCTTGTAGGTGCCGTCCGCAATGGTTTTATAAACGTTCTCTATCGACATGCCCACGTTCTTGACGTCGCTGGCAGGCACGAAACCCGGTTCCAGATCGTTCTGGTTGGTGTCCACGCCGATAGCGTACAGCTCGCGCTCGCGGGCAGCCTGCAGCACGCCGATGCCAGCCGCTGCCGCCACCTGGAAGACCACATCCGCCTTTTGATCGTAAAGCTGCAGCGCAGCCTGCTTGCCCTTGGCGCTGTCATCCCAGGCGCCGCCGAGCGATTTCTTCAATACCTGTATCTCGGGATCGACCGACTTGGCGCCGTTCTCATAAGCCCAAACGAACGCGCTTACCACCGGATCGACATCACCGCCGACCACGCCGACGATCTTATCGGCATTGATGTTCTTGACGCTGGTATCCAGGGTCAGCATGCCGGCGACCACGCCCGAGAGGTAGGCGCTCTCTTCTTCAATGTAATCGACTGAGGTGATGGTCTTTTTGGAATTCTCGACCACTGTGTCGATGTTGACGAAGATCTTATCCGGGTACTTGTCCGCGTATTCCATCAACTGGTCTTCGAAACCGTAGGATATGACGAAGATGACATCAGCATATTCGACAGCCGCCTGCAGCGAGGGCTCGTATTTGGCAGCGTCGAAATTGCACTCGATGGTGCGCGTCTCCACTCCATATTGCTTTGCGATGTTGTCGATGCCGGCTTTGCCGGAGTCATAGAAGGCGTTATCGCCAAGCGCGCCGTTGATCAGGTAAACCACCTTGCTCACCTGCTGTTCGGCAGCCTCTTGTTTTCCGCAGCCGGCAAGCGCAGTTGCCAGGAGCACTACTACTATGACCAATAAAATACTTTTCTTCATTTCTACCTCCTTTAGGTAATGAATATAGTTTATCCTTTTCGCAGGAAATCATCAACCTGTACTCGGGTCGGCAGCGAAGGCTGCGCTCCGCGTACTGTCACTGCCAGGGCGCCCGCTGCATTGGCTATGCGCAGTGCTTCTTGCGGTTCGGCTTTCTCCGCCATGGCTACCGCCAGCGCGCCGGTGAAGGCATCCCCGGCAGCTACTGTATCCACAACTTGCACTCTGAACGCCGGCGAGTGGATCACTCCTTCGCGGTTTACCGCCACAGCCCCCTGCCCGCCCAGGGTGATCACCACCCACTCGACGCCAGCAGCCAGCAATTTATGCCCGGCGCGCTCGAGCCCTTGCGGAGTCGAAACATCCTCGCCAGATAAGAGCGCGGTTTCACTTTCATTCATCACCAGCACGTCGAGGGTTCCGAGCAGCTCAGCCGGCAGCGGCTGCATAGGGGAGGGATTGAGCATCACCCGCACGCCGCGAGCATGCGCGCGTCGGGCAGCCTCGATGACCGTTTTCAATGGGATTTCGAGCTGCATGAGCAGCAGGTCAGCGTTGATCAGGGCATCCTGCCAATCGTCGAGATCCTGCGGCAGCACCTCATGGTTAGCGCCCGCCGCGACGACGATCGTATTGCGCCCCTGCGCGTCGACGGTGATCAAGGCTGTGCCGCTGGAGGTGTTCGCTCGCCCCACGTGAGCGGTTGCTACGTCGTTAGCGCGCAGGTTTGCCAATAGCTGCTCGCCGAAGGCATCCCTGCCAACCTTACCGATCATCTGCACCTGAGCGCCCATTCGCGCCGCCGCCACTGCCTGATTGGCGCCCTTTCCCCCCGGAAAGGTCTGAAAAGAGGAAGCCAGCAGCGTTTCGCCGCTGGCGGGCAGGCGGTCGGTATAGACGACCAGATCCATATTGATGCTGCCGAGCACGGTCAATCGAGCGGGCATGGGTTATCCGCGTAATAGAGTTACAGGCGAACTTCTCGCCTGCACACTAAATCTTAACACCGCCAGTCAGGGAGTGTCAACCCTTTTGGCGATAAAAAGGTGCAGATCGACTGTTTCGGACCTAACCCCCAACCTCCTTACCGAACCGTTTCGGTTTTTAGACCTAACCCCAACCCCCTTCACGAGCCGGGAAGGGGGCTCTGACTCCCCTTCTCTCGCTGTCTTTGTGGGAAGAGAGGTACCACATTTGCCTGGTTTATTAGATCAATTTCAATCCATTAATTTAATCGGCATCCTATAATTTTCAAGGTTAACAAACCTCTTCATAAACATTTTTTTTAACCACTTAGAACAGTAGCGGGGGACAATGGCTCCAAAAAATATCATCATTGGTCAAAAAATCAACCGCGAGAAAATTATTCTGGCTCGCCACTTACGCCAGAATATGACTGAAGCAGAAAAGACTCTCTGGCAACGCTTGAGGGCGAATCAGTTAGGCGGATGGCATTTTCGCCGGCAGCAGATTATTGCGGGGTTTATCGTTGATTTTTATTGTCATAAGGCTGGACTGATAGTCGAATTGGACGGTAATATTCATAATCAGCAAATTGAGTATGATAAAGAACGAGAAAATATCTTAAAAGAGCTAGGGCTGCAAGTAATACGGATCCCAAATCAAGCGGTTATCGACGATATTGACATTGTTTTAGAGCGGATTCTTGAGGTGTGCCTGGTTACACAGAAATAACGGCAGTTTTTCCATTTTTAATTCACTTATTTATCGGACCTAACCCCCAACCCCCTTCCCGAGCCGGGAAGGGGGCGCTAACTCCCCTTCTCTCGCCGTTTCGGAGAGAGAAGGGGACGGGGGATGAGAGAGGTCATGCCTCAGCCTAACACAGATTGCTGCCAAAGCACATTGGAATTGTGCGAAAAAGTGGACACAAAAAATGTCCTGATCGGGTAGACTATTGAAACAGGAGATCAGGCATGAGCCCCCGAAATTACCGTGAATACTCGCAAGAATTCAAATTAGAGGCTTTGGAACTGCTGAAACGCGGCGACAAAAGTGCAGGGCAAATTGAACGAGAATTAGGCATCACTCCGGTTTTGCTGGTGAAGTGGCGAGCGCGTTACCAGGTTCTGATCAAAGACGGGCAAGCGCCGGAACTTGGTCCCAGCGATCTGGAGGCATTGAAGGCAGAAAACCGGCGTTTACAGCGAGAATTGGCTGC
>JAXDCA010000055.1:0-19724 GCA_034678305.1 Bellilinea sp. | reverse complement strand
ACTATGCAAAAATCTACATTAACCATTTCGGAGCGCTCCTTTCGTAAGATAAACGCAGAGTTCATAATAGCACAAACAAGTCATGTTTGTCAATAGGATTTTTTCGGTATTTTTCAATACTTTTTAAACCAGCATATTCATGCTTTTGGGAAAACCAGTGTTTCTTAAAAAGTATTGTAAAATAGACCATAATAAAACAAAATAGGTTTATTGGTCTATGTCAAAAGTTGCTGTTGTCACCGATAGTACTGTTCACATACCGCCCAAGCATTTTGAAGGTCTGCCCATCTCGATCATCCCGCTACACATCACCTGGGGTGATCATAGTTATCGAGATGGTATTGACATCACACCCGAAGATTTTTTTGCCCGCCTGAAGAATGATAAGGAATTACCGCATACATCGCAAATTCCGCTGCATGATTTCATCAACCTATACAAGTCTTTGGTTGAACAGGGATATGAAATTCTTAGCATACACATATCAGCGCGGGTATCCAATACCCTGGATATCGCCCGGACTGCTGCCCGCGAACTGATCGCGACGGAAAAAATCGCTTTCCTTGATTCTCGCACAGGCAGCGCAGCCATGGCTTTTCAAGTGATCGAGGCAGCCAAAGCTGCGGCAGCAGGCGCTTCGCTGTCAGACTGCCTGCGGGTTGCGGAAAAAATTCGCGAGAATGTTCACACATATTTCATCCCTGGCGCCCTGGATTCGCTTTATCGCGGCGGTCGCATCGGCGGCGCAGCAGCTTTCCTTGGCTCGGTCTTGCATATCCTGCCCATCCTCGAAACCAAAGAGGGCATCATCGCAGCGATCGAACGGGTGCGTACCATGCGCCGCGCCATGCAACGTATCGTCGAGTTGTGCGAGCAGCGAATCGGCAGCGCCAGCAAGGTGGCATTGGTTGGCTTATATGCCGACATCCCGGAATTAGCCGATCAATTGATTGGCATGCTGCGTGGAAAAATAAGCAGCGAACGCATCAGCCAAATTTTCACTTCTACCATTAGCCCCGCGCTCGGCGTGCACATCGGACCTGGCTCGGTGGGATTGGCAACCATGATCAGCGCCGATTAGATCGTTCTTTTTATTGCTTAATTGTATAATTGAATGCGGGGACGTGGTTCATTGGTGAGAGGAGGGTTGAGAGGATGATTACATTTTTTCTGATTCTTGCCTTGATCGTTGCTGTAGCGGCGGTTATCTTCGCTTTACAAAACACCGCGCCAGTCACGGTTACATTCTTTATTTGGCATTTTAAAGACCAGCCCCTGGCGTTGATCTTGCTGCTAGCCCTGGCAGCTGGCGTATTGATCGGCTTGCTCACGACATCGCCGGGCTCGATTCGCAGCAAATGGCGCGCCTCCGGGCAACGCAAGAAGATCGACGGCCTGGAAAAAATTCTGCAGGAAACGAAACTCCTGCTTGAACAGGCCAAACTGGATATTGCCGCGCTGCGGGAAAAACCTGAAGCCCCAGCGGTTATCGCTGCGCCAGCCCCACCTGTAGAGCCTTCACCGCCGGTCGAGCCAGTCCCGCCCGCCGAACCAGTCCCTCCGATCGAGCCTGCGCCGCCATCCGAACCGCCGCCTGAGGATTAAACACTTATAGAATAAGATCACAAGGGAAGGCTAAGTCTGGCTTCCCTTTATGATTTTAAGGGGATGAAAACGATCGTGTGGAGACTTCAAAGCAACTCCAAACCAGACATGAGCATAATATGACCTGGAGTATGACTTCCCTCACTTCACGCCGATAGCATGGTTGTTAAAATCATTCTGTTCGATCAGATGGATCCAGCGGTAATTATCAGAATGAGAGGCTCAATTGAATATTCTACCCATTGGTCTGGTTACAGATAGCACGTGCGACATACCAGCTGAGATGTTAGAAAAGTACAACATCATCGTCGTGCCGCTGACCATCGTTTGGGGCGATAAACAATTTTTGGACGGCGTCGAACTGACTGCGGAACAATTTTACGAGCGGCTGCCGCTCGAAAACCACCATCCCTCCACCTCGCAACCCTCACCAGAGGCATTTCGTCGAGCATACCAGCAAGCGGCTGACCAGGGCTCTCTGGAAATCCTGGTCTTCACCATCAGCAGCGCGATGAGCGGCACGGTCGAGTCAGCCCGCCAGGCTGCTGAGGGTTATCACCTGCCGGTGCATGTCATCGACGGAAAAAATAATTCTCTTGGGCTGGGCTGGCAGGTTGTTGCTGCCGCCAGAGCCCGTGAAGCCGGCGGCGGAGTATCCGAGATGCTCGCCGCCGCCGAACAAGCGCGGCGGAACATGGTTTATTACGTCTCGCTGGATACCATGGAGTACCTCGTCAAAGGCGGACGCATTGGCGGCGCAACCAGATTCCTCAGCTCGGTGCTGCAGATAAAACCGCTCATTTCTGTCAATCCAACCACCGGCGCCGTTTCACCGTCGATTCCCGCGCGCTCGCGGGTGCGGGCAATCGAAGGACTTTTCAACGAATTTTTTAAACATATCGACACGCAAAAACCTATGCATATCGCTGTTCTGCATAATAACGCTGTCGAAGAGGCGCAGGCGCTTTTTGAGAAGGTGCGCAGTGAGTTCTCCCCGAAAGAGCTGCTGCTCCGCCTAGTTTCGCCGGTGCTTGGCGCTCACACCGGTCCGCGCGCCATTGCATTGTGCGGCTACGCGGAAGAATAAATATCTCCCGGAAATACCTGCCAAAAGTGTGGGGGAAAACCTTACTCGGGGTAGGTTCGCAGGCACCTCGTTTGTGCTATTCTAAGATCACAACCGCATCTTGTGAGGGGATTTTCTTTTTATTAATGCTTTCTCGTCTTTTTCCCCTCCGGAGAAATAAAACACCACCCTTCATGAATACGGACAAACGAGCATGAACATCTTCCGCCGACTCCGCTGGCAATTAACATTTAGCTATATATTGGTCACGGTGAGTGCGTTCCTCGTCGTGATTTTGGCTCTGGGAGCAATCTTATTACCACGAATCTTTCTACCCAGTAACATGTTTACACCCGAAGGATTAGTCGAGATTTTAGAGCAGGAAGCTACCTATTTTTGGAGTCCGATTCTCTCCGAGACCCCGGTGAACACAACCTTGATCAGAGTTCTGCTGAATCAGAGCACCAATTCGATCACAGGGGTTGACTTCCTCAGAATCGGAAATATCCAATTTTCCGTCCGGACACTGGCATCATTTCGCGGTCTCATCCTCGGAACAGACCAAACTTTGCTAGGCATAATCGGCGGCTTTTTTCCACATGATTACATTGTTGGAAGGCCAATTGCGGTTGAGGAGATCAGTGGTTTGAAAGATCCTTACGAAGCAGCTCTGGCTGGGAGTAAGGATCCCAAACTTCTCTACACTGAATATGAACAAAACAATCAATTGATAATCGCGGTTCCGGTGAATAGCAATCTAAGCGGCGAAGAAGATCGCGTAGTTGGGGTCGCCGTCGTGTTCGTTGATTCCTTCCCTACCCAGCGAGATGTTCCCCGTACAATCCTGATTTTCGCGGGACGGTTCCTCCTGCTTTTTTTGTTCGGGGCAGGTTTGATGGGTGCAGTGTTCGGAGCGATGACTGCAAACGGCCTGGCAAAGCGGTTCAATCGGCTTGCTACAACAACCGAACGCTGGAGCGAAGGTGATTTTTCAATGTTTATCAATGACTCTACCGGAGATGAAGTGTCAAAATTAGCCCACCGCCTGGATAATATGGCGGAACAATTACAAAGCTTGCTGCGCAGGCGGCAAGAGATGGCTGTCTCCGAAGAACGCAACCGTTTAGCGCGCGACCTCCACGACAGCGCCAAGCAGCAAGCGCTGGCTGCTTCTTTTGAATTGGGGACCGCTCTGACATTATTCGATCAAGATCGACAGGGAGCGAAAAAGCATCTGGTCGAGGCTGATAATCTTGTCGACTCGGTTCGTCAGGAGCTCACCAACCTGGTGCACGAGCTGCGCCCGCAATCCATGGAAGGGCAGGAGTTTTCCGAGATCCTGAAAGACTACGCGCTTGACTGGTCGCATCGCAGCGGAATCGAGTTGGATACAAAGATAAACATCGAAGACGAAGAACGATTGTCGTTGGAAAGTAAAGAATCCCTGTTCCGCATCGCACAGGAAGCGTTGGCTAACGTTGCGCGTCACAGCTCTGCAAAGCATGCCGACCTGCTCCTTGAGATAGATGCGGAGAAAGCCATTTTAACGATTAAGGACAATGGCTGCGGCTTTGATCCAAAGATCCAATCTACAGGCGTAGGCTTGCGGTCTATGCGCGAGCGCACTGAAGAAATGGGTGGAAGCTTTTCCGTAGAAAGCAGTCCTGATCATGGCACACAAATCATCATTACCTTGCCAATGAAGTGTTAGGGAAGGAGGAATGATGTCTGAGTCAGCGAATGCAATTACTGTGATGATTGTGGACGACCATGAGATGGTGCGCCGGGGAGCGTCTGATTATCTTGCAGCTCAACCCGATATATCTGTGATTGCCCAGGCCGGGACAGGCGAAGAAGCTGTCAGGCTTGCTCAGGAATTCATACCAGATGTCGTGTTGATGGATCTGATCATGCCTGGCACAGACGGAGTCGAAGCTACCCGAAAAATAAAGAACATCAGTCCCCGCACCCAAATCATCATCCTGACATCTTTTCATCAGGATGAACATATCTTTCCTGCCTTACGAGCCGGCGCGATCTCGTATTTACTCAAAGACGTGAAAGCTTCTGAGCTTGTCGATGCCATCCGGCGCGCTGCGCGCGGCGAGGCTACCCTGCATCCACGGATCGCCTCGCGGGTCATCAAAACCTTTCGCAGTATCGATCCGCAAGAAGTGAGCCCTTTCATGGTGCTGACCGAACGAGAGATGGAAGTGCTCAAACTGATCGCCGCGGGTTGTTCGAATGAATCCATCGCCGACCAACTGGTTATCAGCATAGGGACTGTCAAGGGGCACGTCAGCAACATCCTTAGCAAATTGCATCTGGCGGATCGCACCCAGGCGGCTGTCTTTGCCTGGCGGGAAGGGATCGTTCGCCGCGAATAACGAAGTAAAATAGGAGCCTTAAGACAGGGTTGACAGCCATCCTCACCGGGCTGTCAACCCTGTTATTTCTTTATTCAGCCAACTATCTATAGACTAGGGATCGAGATATCCAAAGTAGGGAATTCGGCGTACACAATCGTCGATTAAAAATGCACCTTTAGCAATTGAAGAACCTCCTTCTGGGCTCGTGTGCTCCATAAGGCTTTTCGATACCATGTGATTAGATAGATCCAGCAGCCCTTCAATAAAGTCGAAACAATCCGTTTTTTATGAACAAGTGGAGGTTCAAATGAAAGCAAATCGATTTCTAATCATATTCAGCGCCGCAGTCTTGATCGCTATTGGTCTGGTTGTCTTCCTGACATTAAACGATTCAAGCAGCGCCAAGGTGGTTACCCAACCCAATTACGGCATGGGAGACCTGCACCGCTTTGAAGCCCAGGGTTACACACCGGGTTCAGTCAGCGAACCGATTGTCAAACCATATTACGGAATGGGCGATCTGAAGCGGCTCGAACACCTGCAGGAAACTCAATTCCCACGATAACTATATTCATCCTAGCCAAAACCAGAAGCTGCCTGACGTTTCTCAGGCAGCTCTTGGTTTATTTCAGCATGATATCAGGTTGAAATTAAGTGGTCAACTATACCCAACACTCCTGGTTCGCGCTCGATTGTAATTAAAAATTTTTGTATTTACGGGCAGCCAGGCATATCTCGCGCGCTTCCGCATCCGACAATGTTGGGTAGGTCGGCAGACCCAGAATGCTCTTTGCTATCTCTTGCGAATTGGCATACCCCCCCATATCATAGGTATCCGGACAGGAATAGCGGTACGACCAGGTTACATCAATTCCATGTTTTTGCATATGTTTATAAAATGCGAATTTATCATCCACAAGCACAGGAAATTGTATCCAGGAAGGCAGGCTCCCTTTTACGTACTTGGGAATTCGGAGATATTCTAGATTTGACAATTCTTCAAAATAGATCTGCGCAATCTGATTTCTTCGATTAAGGTTCCACTCCAACTGGTCGAATTGTCTTAATATAAGCGCGCACGAGAATCCAGACATCTTCCCAATTTGTTTTTGGGAGATGATTTCTTTATATTGAACCACCTCGAACATCGCTTCGCCAGTTATCTGTCTGCGAACGTAATGGAAAAAGCGGTAAAACCATTTAGTGGTTACCATTTTCCGAAGCATTGCTTTGAAAAACAGATAAGTACAATGGTTGGAAATTTTCTTATCCAGCAGGTACGCATCTAATTTACCGGCGAATTCATCGTTATCCGTCAAGATAGCGCCCCCGCCTTCCCCTGAGATCGTTTTGGTCCAATGGAAACTAATAACGGATGCGTCGCCAAATTTTCCCACCGGTTTCCCGTTTAACTTTGCTCCAAAGGCAGGCGCTGCATCCTCAAGAATCAACCTGCTGGTATGGGATGATCCATTCCGGATTTCCTCCATATTGCACGGTATCCCAAAAATATGCACAGGAAGAATGATCGTAATTTCATCGCTCAAGGATTTTTTTATCGAGCGGATATTGATGTTAAGAGTATCTAGTTCATTATCGATAAAAACGGGGAAGTATCCTGCCTGACTCACGGCTTTTGCCACCTCGATGCAACTGTAAGCAGGTGTTAATACCCCTCCCGGGCGGTCATATACTTTTAATATCGCATATATGGCTTCTTTCCCGCTATTTACCAGAAAAACATGTTTAACGCCAAAATAGTCCCTTAACCGGGATTGTAACTCCGTTCGTAATTCTTCCCGGTTACAATTCTTGAAAGCCCAAAGTAAATCTGAGTATGTATAAGTGGGTGCGAACCTTGGAATCATATGTCTATGGAAAAATTCTCGCCTTCGCTAAAGGATTTATTTACTAATTTTATTGATCTCGCTACATACTACTATAATAAACCCCTCCAATTATTATATTCCGTTTGTTTGAGAATGCAATTATCCAATTCTTAGACCGATATTGTCTCAAATCTAAATTAGGGGGTGAATTCTTAGATTCCGATTAGAAATCCACCGATTAAACCTTTACCAACCGGAAAATGATTCACCCACTTATTGGTGAAAGTGCTTGTGACTTGATATGATGTCAGTCAAAATTATTCGATCTCGACCGGGCAGAAAATTACTCGCTCATGGATATGCATTCTATCGGTCTGAGAAATTTCAAACTCGCCGGTTAACCGGATATCTTCCGAAGAGCTGCCGATCATTACAATGATCTTCCCCGCTTCCAGTACCAGGTCCAGGCATTGATCGTAAAACGCCAGTTGATCGACAGGTAGATGGAAGGTAACGATTTTCGTTTCCCCTGGCAGCATCCTCACACGGGTAAAGCCTTTCAACTCCTTTGCTGGGCGCGGAACGCTGGCAAACTCATCGCGGACATAGAGCTGAACAATCTCGTCTCCATTGACCGCGCCAGTGTTCGTCACCTTGAAAGAAATATCCACATTCTCGCCGGAAATTACCGTTTTCCGGTCGATGCATAGATCGCTGTACTGGAAATTCGTGTAACTCAGCCCGTGACCAAATGGATATAAGGGCGCTGCTTTTTCAGCCACATAGTCGTGATACCAGTATGAACCCAATCCTGACGGTTTGGCTGAGTGAAAAATCGGTATCTGACCGACCCCACGCGGAAAGGTGACGGGGAGTTTTCCGCTGGGATTGACCTCGCCAAAGAGGACATCCGCCACTGCGGCCCCACCTTCCTCGCCGGGCAGCCAGGCTTCAAGGATGGCGCTTGCGTTTTCAGCGAGCCAGGAAATTGCATACGGCCGTCCGTTGATCAATACGGCCACCACAGGTTTCCCGGCAGCAATGATGGTCCTTGCCAGGTTTTCCTGCACGCCAGGCAAATGCAGATCAGCCGCATCGCGCAGTTCACCCGTGCTGCATTCCGGGGTCAGCCCCGAGCGGTCGCCCAGGACAAGAACGACGACATCAGACATTTCAGCCAGCTTGTATGCCTCGTCAAATCCGCTTTGGTCATCATTCAGGATTTCACATCCTTTAGCGTAAAGCACCTGAGTGTGTTCAGATACCGCCTCACGAATACCATCCAGAATGGTTATGATACGGCCATATCCAAGATCAGATTTATCTATCTTCACATAAGACGGATCTTGCTGACCACGTAGTTCAACCAGTTCCATCATCGATAGATAGGAATAATCTCCCAACTGGTTGCGGCCATCGTTTGCATTGGGGCCGATCACTGCGATGCGCTTCAGGTTTCTCTTCAACGGCAGACAGCCGTCATTCTTCAGTAACACGATGCTTTTTTGGGCAATTTCTCGTGCGATGATGCGATTTTGAGGATTTTCGAATACCTCCAGCGCTCGTCCCTCGTCCACAAAAGCATTCTCGAAAAGGCCCAGCTCCATCTTTTTTTGGAGATGGCGGTAAACAGATCGATCGATCGTCTCCAGGCTGATATCGCCGGCCTCGAGCGCTGCTCGCAGCGGATCTTTGTAGCATTTTGCGGTAGGCAATTCCACGTCGATGCCGGCATCCATTGCCAGTCGCGCCGCTGAGGATTTATCTTCAGCAACATAGTGGAAATTGTGAAGCATCACCACCGCCTCGTAATCCGATACGACCAGGCCGTCGAAGCCCAGCTGATTGCGCAGGATGTCTGTCAGAATACGCCGCGAGGCAGCCACCACCTCGCCATCCAGCTCGGGATAAGCGTTCATCATCGAGGCAAGGTTTGCCAGTTGTATGGCTGCCTGGAAGGGCATGAGCAAGATATCATAGATCTCCCGCCAGCCCATATGAACCGGAGCACAATTCAGTCCGCCCTGAGAAAAACTATGGCCAACAAAATGTTTTCCCGTTGCCAGCACCCCATCGCGAAGATTTTCTCCCTGCAATCCTTTGATATAGGCGACGCCAAAGTGGCTGATCAGCGTGGGATCCTCCCCAAAAGTTTCCTCAATCCGCCCCCAACGAGGATCACGGGCGACATCTAAAACCGGCGCAAGTCCCTGGCGCGCGCCAATTGCCATCAGCTGCGACCGGATAATGCTGGTCATGGCCTGAGCCAACTCGGGCTGGAACGTAGAGGCTAACCCGATCATTTGTGGAAACACGGGGGCGCCGCGGGCCATCGCGCCGGCGCAGCACTCCTCATGGATGATCGCTGGAATGCCGAGACGAGTTTCTTCGATCAAGAATTTTTGTAATGTATTGGCAGTCCTGGCAGCCGAACGCGGATCGAGAGCGGATGCGCCTGCCATTCGCGAGATTTGCCCAATTCCACAGCTTAGCTTGTCGGAGATTTTTCCATGATCGATCTGACCATCCGTCTGGAGCTCGTATATCCAATATGAATATAACTGGGCTAGTTTCTCGTCCAGCGTCATCTGAGAGATCAATGATTTCAGGCGTCCTTCATTTGAAAATCCCATATTACCTCTATGATTTGATTATTCGATAACAAATGTGGCGCTGCTAAACATACTACTCAATTGCATTTATCAAGGTAGATCCTCGGCATCATGGGTATACAAGTGGCACTTCACCAGCACGCCGTGGATGTTGATATCATCCGGCATGACATTTTTGCAGATATCCATCACCCGCGGGCACCTGCCCGCGAATTTGCAGCCTTTTCTCAGGTATTCTTCATGCTCGATTTCGGTAAGGGTGATCACCTCTTTCCAGCGCATATCCGGCGCCACTTCCGGGATCGATTCTCGCAGTAGTCTTGTATAGGGGTGTTTCGGATCCATCAACACACGCTCGACTGGTCCCATTTCGACAATATTACCTCTGAACATGATGGCAATTCGATCACTGACATAATAGGCGGTTGCCAGGTCATGGGTAATATAAAGGACGCTCACCCCGAACCCTTCTTTGAGTTTCTTGAAAAGATTAACAATCGACATCCTTAGCGAGGCATCCACCATCGAAACCGGCTCGTCTGCAATCATTAAAATTGGGTCGGTCAGCAGCGCCCTTGCGATGGAAATCCTTTGCAGCTGCCCGCCAGAGAATTCGCTCGGGTATCTGCCAGCAACCTCCTCATACGACAGGCCAACTGCCTTTAATTTTTGATCGATTCGTTTTACCGCCTCTTCCTGACTCTTAGCCAGCTTGTAATGACGGATTGTTTCGAAGAAGTAGCGATCGACTATCCTCAAAGGATTGAACGTGCTGAAAGGGTCCTGAAAAATCGCTTGAATGCCTTCCGTGAACCAAACCTTCTTGATCTTTGCATCTGACGCCCGCTTGCCCTTGTGAATAATCTCTCCAGAAGTCGCCTTCTCGAAGCCCAGAATGATACGGGCGGTGGTTGTTTTTCCGCAGCCGCTCTCGCCTGCCAGAGCGAAGATCTCTGCGGGTTCGATCTCAAACGAGACGTCGTCAACCGCCGTGATTCTGACCCGTGAGATCATCGTCCCCAGGGTAAATACCTTGGTCAGATGATCGACCTTAAGGAGTGTGCGCATCTCTTCTCCCAGTGATCAACCAGCAGGCAACTTTGTGATCGTGATTTAATGGAATGGTTTCTGGCATCTCGCGCGTACAAATTTCAAGCACGTACGGGCAGCGGGGGTGAAAGGGACACCCGCTCGGCAATTTGGACAGCAAGGGAGGATTCCCCGGCGCGCTCTCCCGGGCAGATTTATCTCCAAACTTTGGCAGCGAGTTGATCAAGTAGCGGGTATACGGATGCTGCGGGTCGCTAAAGATAGTCGCTGCTGGCGCCTCTTCCACGATCACCCCCGCGTACATGATCGCGATCCTGTCGGCAACATTGGCATGGATGCCCATATCGTGGGTCACCAAGACGATCGAGTTCTGCAATTCCCGCTGGATCTCCTTGAGTAGCTGCACCACCCCCCTTTGAACGACCACATCCAGGGCTGTGGTAGGTTCATCACAGATCATAATGCGCGGTTTGAGCAGCGCCGCAAGGGCGATGGTGACTCTTTGTTTCATGCCTCCGGAAAGCTGGTGAGGGTAGGCATCCAAGATTTTGATCGGCAGCCCTAACTCGATCAGCCATTCTTTAGCAATCTCGAAAGTTTCCTCCCTGGTTTTACCACTCAAATGGGAGGATATAAAATCATTGAAAGTTTCCTTCAGTTTCAGCACCGGGTTGAGAACGCTCATCGAACCCTGCGGAACGTAAGAGATATATTCCCAGCGAAGCCAGCGTTTCTCCTCCGGGCTGAGCATTGAAATATCCAACTCTTTATCCACGACCTGGTAAAAAATCTTGCCTCCCATCAATCGCAAGGGCGGCTCGATCGCGCCGTAGAGGGTTTTCAACAACGTAGATTTGCCGCAACCGCTTTCTCCCGCAATGCCATAGACTTCATTCTCGCGGATTTGCAAATTAACCCCATTGACTGCCTTGACAACCGTTTGATCGCCGTGAACATCCAGCACGTAGAAGGCTTTCAATTGGTCAGTCCGCAATACAGGCTTTTCCATCGCTGAACCCCTACACTCCAACCCGCTGGATGCGCGTTCTGGGATCGAGGTATTCGCTGATACTGACCGACAGCCAGTATAGCGCCACGAACAGGAGCACCGAGAGAACGATCGGGGTGATGATCCACCACCAGAAACCGAGCAGAATCGCCTGGTAGCTGATTGCCCATTGCAGCATGGTGCCCAGGGTGGGGATATCCATGTTGACCAGGCCGAGGAAGGCCAGGGTAATCTCCAGACCAATCACCCAGGCCATGTTATTGATCAGCGTGGAGAAGATCAGCGGGGTGGTGAAGGGCATATATTCATTCAATACCAGCCGTATCGTGCCGGTGCCGGAAAGGATCGCCGTCTGGGTGAAGCCGCGCTCGCGCAGGCTGAGGATTTGGGATCGGATCACGCGCGCGTCCCATGACCAGCCAAAGGCTGCCAGCAGCAGCCCGAGCGTCACCAGGTTCATCCTTTCGCGCACCAGCATCGCCAGCATGACGATGATCAAGAAAAGCGGTATGACCAGAAAAACGTCGCTGAAGAACATCAGGACAGTGCCGGTCATGCCGCCTTTGTATCCCGCGACCATACCGACCAGGACGGCGATCACCCGCGAGAGCGAGGCAGCGATCAGGGCAATGATCAACGAGTTGCGCACGGCAAAGGCTGCCTGCCAGAAGAGGTCCTGCCCCTTCGAATTCGTCCCAAAAATATGCTCCCAGGAGGGTTTTAAATCGCGGGGGGCGGTGCCCCATAATGTTGGATCGTACGGCGAGAAATAAGACAGGATCGCCAACAATAGCAATACACACAGGATGCAAAAACTGATTACGAACCGGTAGTCTTCAAAGAGATCCTTAAGTACTTTCATATATCCGGCCCTTTTACTGGTAGCGGACCCGCGGATCGAACAGCGGATACAGCAGGTCGATGACAAAAATGGCTGTGGTGATGCCGATGATCGAGAGAGCGGTGATGCCCATGATCAGGTTGTAGTCGCCGGTGATGATGGCATTGTAGAGCAGCATACCAAGTCCAGGGTAGGAAAAGACAATCTCGGTGATCAACGCGCCGCTAAAGATTTGACCGATGGATAAAGCCAGCGAAGTAATCTGCGGCAGCATGGCGTTGCGGATTACATAGCGGGTGGCAATCTTTCTGTCTCTAAGCCCGCCAAATTTCGCATACTGGACGAAATCTTCAGCATTTACGTTTTGCACCACCAGCTTCATCGTCTGAAACCAGACGGCGGTGCCCAGCAGGACGAGCGATAAAGCCGGCAGAAAAGCGTGCTTGAGTACGTCGAGGAAATAAGCCAGGGTCCACGAGAACTGCCTGCCAATAGGGATGCCGCCGCTGACCGGGAATATTGGGATGATGTAAGCCAGTAGTAACATCAAGGCAAAGGCAAAGATGTAGTATGGGATTGGCCGGATGATCATGGTAAGCACGTCGACTACTCTGGACCAGCGCGAGCGGCCAAAATAGCCGGCTAAACCGCCGATGATATTGCCCAACACCCAGGCAAGGATGGTGGTTGTCAGCAGCATCCCCAGCGTCCACGGCAGCGCCACGCCGATCAACTGGTTTACCGGCGTTGGAAATTGGAAAAAAGAAACCCCAAAGTCGCCTTTGAACAGCCTTGCCCAGAAGGCGCCATACTGCTCCAGCGGCGATCCTGTTAGACCGTACAACTCAGTCAGGTCTTCGATAAAAGCGTTCATCGATCCCGGGTCAAGGTATGATCCCATCGAACGGAGCTGGATGATCGTCCGGTTGACCGGGTCGCTCGGCGTCAGGCGGGGGATAATGAACACCGCCGTCAATCCTAGGAAGATGACCAGCACATATTGTATCAGCCGGGGAATGAGGTACCCTTTTACAAACGACATTGCCGTTCCTTAAAAGGCGGATTCTCCTTGCGAAGGAACTCTCCGGGCGGGTTGACAAAACCCGCCCGGGATATGGATCTCCATGCTTGGAGCCTAGCTGACCGGCTCCAGGAAGGGGGTCATGTACTTGAAGGGACCCCAGTGGACGTACGGCTGCGAGTAGGGATTCTCCGCGCCTGGCCAGTTGGTCCAGTAGAATTCATCCCAGGTCACGAATCCGATGTACCCGAAGGTTGGGATGCCAGGCATCTCCTGCACCAGAAGCTTCAGGCCCTCGATACCGGTGGCAACAACCTCGTCGGTGTTGGAAGGATCGGTCTGGCGCAGTTTCTCGATGACCGCGTCCATCTCATCGCTCGACCAGCGCGAAGTGTGACCGGTAGTGATGGTGCCAAGCGGCTCGATGTAGGCCGAGTTGTAGAAGTCGAGCACGCGGTAAAGGTCAGCACCTGCGCCCCACGGCTCCTGAGCCGGCCATTCGCCGGAGATATCGTAATCTCCAGTATACGCCAATTGCGAGGAATTGTCCGACGGGACGTGGATGGCATCGATGCCGAATTTCTTCCACTGCTGGACAGCGGCGGCAGCATTCTTGAACGAGAGGTGCGAAGTGTCGGTGCGGCTGAGGACTTCGATGGTCCACTTCTGCCCATTCGGCAGCAGCCATTGGCCATCGGCGTTCTTTGAGAAGCCGTTCTTCTCAAGCAGCTTGGTCGCAGCATCCGGATCGAACTTATACCAGCCGAGGCCAAACGCTTGATCCTGAGCCGCAGGATCGTCCGGAACCACATAGCCGCGGCCGCGGGCATATTCGACCACCCGCTGCGGGGCGTCTGGATCATACGGCTTGTAGGTTTCGCCGTTACCGAGATCCAGGGTGAACTCGCTCAGCCAGGATTCCATCGGCGCAATATAGAACGCAGGATATGCGCCCAGCGAGGGGATGTGAACCGGGCTCAAGGTGCCGGCGCCGTCCACGGCCATGCCCTCGTAGTCGGCGATGTCGATCGCCAGGATCAGCGCCCAGCGCACATCGACGTTGTCAAATGGCGCAATGGCAGTGTTGAAGGTCAGGCCAGTCAGAGCCGGGTCATTGTTGACCACCCACGGATAGGAGGGCTGGTAAGCGCGAATGGTATCGCCCTGGGCCAGGGCAGCCTTCAACCCTTCCGCAGAAAGGTCTACGGCATCCAACTGGTGGGTCAACTGGGCCAGGATCTTGGCGCCCTCATTGGCAAAGGCCTGGAAGACGATATATTGCGGCTTGGGCTCGCCGAAGAGAATGCCGGTCGGGCTTTTGTCCCAATCCGAGCGTTTCTCCCAGATCGTCCAGAAGCCGTTGGGATCGAAGCTGTGCAGCTTGTACGGCCCGGTGCCGACGAATGGATTAAATTCGAAGGTGACCGGATCCTCAACCTTTTCAAATATGTGCTTGGGCATGATCCAGGTGCAGCCCCAGCGGTCGAGGAAGTTGGTGTGGAAGCGCGAGTTCGGTTGAATCAGCTCGAAGACGACCGTCTTTTCGTCGGGCGCAGAAACAGAGGCGACGTTGTCGATCATGAAGTTGTGCGCATTCAAGCCTTCAAACTTGAGGAGCGTTTCGATGGTGAAGACCACATCCGCCGAGGTGAAGGGCGTGCCGTCATCCCAGGCGACGCCTTCGCGCAACGGGAAAGTCACCTCAGTGAAGTCAGCATTGTAGATCGGGTCACCGGAGGCAAGGCCGGGGATGATCTCGCCGGTGGCGAAATCGATCGACCACAACGGTTCGTTGGCCAGGTTCTGCATGCCGCGGTCGCGCGACTTCCAGCCGACCCATTCGTTGAAGTTGCTCGGTGTGCCAACACGGCCGGTAAGCTGCCCGACAATCAGGGTTTGCTCCCTCGGCAGCTTGTCAAGCACCAGTGGAGCTTCTTCTCTTGGCTTGGGAGTCGGCGTCACCACCACTTCAACGGTTTCGATAACAGTTTTGCCCTCTTTCTCAACGACAACGGTCTGAATGACAGTTTCGGGAGTAGGCGTTCCACAGGCGCTTAATACCAGACCGAGCGCCATCAACACACTCACGATAAAAAATAGTGACTTACGCATAGTATCTCTTCTCCTTTGGAATGGAAAATCCGGATGGTTTATCTATTTGCTGTGGTAGATTTCTCCAAACAGCCCGGCGCAGGCCTTCCTTTCAATGAATCAGAGATGAGGTGAAGAACTGCACAGTCAACCAACACAAAATATGATTGAATGGGTCACCTCCTAATTGACTGAAAACGTTTCCGGTATCGGTACCGGATGGATCGAAAAAAATGTGAGTACGAACGATTCACCGCCTCACTGCGTCTAACACCTGGCAGGAATCTCGGATAACCAGGCAAGTGGATGTTTTGATTACATTTTCTTCTAAAGATTCTCCTCCTATCAGTCTTACCAGCATTTGAACGGCAATTTTGCCCATTTCCTGGATGGGTTGATGTATGGTCGTCAAGCCAGGCTCAGATTGCGACGCTTCTGGGATATTGTCAAAACCAACTACAGACAGATCTTCGGGGATTGACAGGCCTGCCTCATGGGCGGCCTGATAAACCCCCAGCGCCATTTCGTCGTTGGCGGCGAAGATAGCGGTGGGACGATTCGGCAGGCTCAGCAGGTGACGAGCGCATCTCAAGCCGGAGTCAGCAGTAAAATCACCCTGAGTGACCAGATCGGTATCGATGGGTATGCCCGCATTCTTCAGGCTTTCCTCGTAACCGCGCAGCCGGCTCATCGCGCTCTGCAAATCATAACGACCGCTGATGAAACCAATGCGGACGTGACCCAGTTTGAGCAAATAATTCATCGCCTCCATCGCGCCCTCCCAGTTGGTTGAGATGACCGATGGATATTCATTGATCTCACAATGCGGATCTACAGCGACTACCGGGGCATTCGTGGCGAAGTGCGTCGCCTCAGGTGTGACCACGATCACGCCGTCGGTGATGCTGTTATTAAGCAATGGCACAAACTTCTTCTCACGATCAGCTGTGAAGTGCTTGCGGCCGTCACCGCAGGTATAGATGATCAAGTCATACTCAAGGGTTGCAATCGCCCGGTTTACCCCTTTCATTACCTCGATGGGAAACGGCTGACCAGCATCCGGTATGATCAATCCAATTACGTTCTTCCGCAAACTGCGCATACTGCGCGCCGCAAGACTGGAAGTGTAACCCATCTCCGCGATGACCGCTTTGACGCGCTCATATGTTTCAGGTGCGATGTCATCCTTGTTGTTGAGCACCCTGGACACGGTCGATACAGAAACGCCGGCAGCGCTCGCTACGTCCTGTATGGTGAATGAACGTTTTTTTCGTCTCATCATGAGGGAATATTCAGCTAAACTGCTTCGGTATCATTACCGGTAACGTTATCGGGGATATTTATATTATTGCAAAAACAGATGCGTTTGTCAAATTAATTTAACATTCCATCCAGCTTAATCAGCCGCAGGATACAGCGGCGCCTAAATTGCCGTAACCACAATATTCAACACAATATCTGGCGATTGAAAGCCCCCTCAAGGCTGTTGAAATACAGCATCCACCACAGACTTGATCTGCGCCGGATCAGGATCCAGGCAGACAGAAACGTTATTTTGTTGGCTGATGCTCACTGTCTGCCCCTGCTCGGGTCCAGGCGTGGTGTCGATCTTCAATCCCACCGGAATCTCAGGACATGCATCCGGAATGGCGGCTTGCGCAGCCGCAACTAAATCCCATAGATAAACGCTGTCCACTCCCCAGGCATCCAGCATCATCTGCGCCAAATCTGCTGCCAGATCGCTCTCCGGTGCATCCGACTTCCGCCAGCCGCGCAGATCAGCTTTTTCCCAAGTCACCTGTTGGGTGGCATCCAGCGGCACCAGATGCAAATCCAGGCCAGAAGAGAACACTTCGCTGGCTGCCAATGGATCAACCCAGATGTTCCATTCAGAAACCTTGTTATCGAAATCTGGCCAATCGCTGTGAATGTTGCCAGGCACATTGACCGCGCCCCCCATGATAGTAACAGCGCGGATGTTGCTGGCTATGGACGGGTCGATTCGCAAAGCCTCTGCCAGGTTCGTATGCGCCCCGCTGACGAAGATCATTAACGGTTGGTCGGAGTTAGTTACAACTTTGATAATCAATTCAACTGCCGGCACGGGCTCTTCCGCGTTTGCGTATTCCGGGAGAGGGATGTTCCAAAATGCGTCGCTGGCCTGCCTCCAGGATTCAGGGAATGCGTTTGTCCCTTCGATTGGCGCATCGCTGCCGTAACCGACAGGGATATCCGTTCGCCCAAATGCCGATAGAATCTGCGTTATATGCCGCGCGAACACCTCCGGGTGCGCTTCGCCGTACGAGATCGTCACAGCGCGCACGTCGAAGAGCGGATTACATAAAAAGTAAAGCAAGGCGATCGTCCCATCAGGGCTGCCGTCGTCATCCACGATAATTGGAACAAGCCCATCTGCGCCTGGTGTGGGTAGTAAAACCGGCCCAACCGGTTGAGCAGCCTGATTTGGGCAGGCGGTTATCTTTAGATGAGGAAAGTTCCCCTGTATGCAATATGGCTCCAAACCAAGTTTTTCCCAGACGGGAGCCATTGGACCCATTAAGATGAAACCAATGATAAGTATTGCAATGGTGACTAGTGCAATTCGCAGTTTTTTCTTCATACGACCATTATTCGGTTCATCAATAAATATATTTTCTTAATAATAATATAACAGGTAATCACTGCACTGAATATTAAAACCTCCCGAATTAATTTGGCACGGCATAATGGTACAGAGGATACAGTCGAAAAACTCTTCGGATTGATAAATTAAAAATCATTTTTGTCGATCAAAGGTGCCGGGTAACCAGAAAATGAGTCATTGTGGAATTATTACAAAACAGCAGCATTATTTCTTCTTTTTAACGAAGTGCCCTGATAAATACCTCAATTGACAGATAAATAGAGTTAATATATATTATTCGTACGTTTTGTAAGAGTAAGTTGTCAGTTGGATGCGTTTGCCAAGCTAATTCGGCAGGATTATAAATTCATCCATCAAGGCAAACGTCAGGTAAATGTTTTTTACAGGATACAAGTACTTTATGAATCGAATGTCCGTTGCCTTTAGAGGTAAGGAGATTATCATGAAGCCAAACTACCGGATAATTTACCTTTTTCTTATCGTTTGCATAATCCTGCTCGGGGTGATCCAGATTGGCAGCGTGAATGCACAGGTAAGTAATTCGATTCAGCATAATTCAACACTGCAGGATATCCAAATCAAAGTCGATGAGGTCGTCGCCAGCGGTTTTAGCGCGCCGGTACAGGTTACCAATGCTGGAGACGGCTCAGACCGATTGTTCGTCGTGGAGCAAACCGGGAAGATCCGCATCATAAAGAACGGGTCTGTTCTTTCCACTCCATTTCTGGACTTGACCTCTTCAATAATATGCTGTGGCGAACGCGGCTTGTTGGGGTTGGCTTTTCACCCCAACTACACCGCCAATGGATTCCTCTATGTCAATTACACGCGCAGCGGTGACGGCGCAACCGTCATCGCACGTTACACGCGCGATGCCGCCAACTCTGACAAGGTCAACGCATCCAGCCCCAAGATTTTATTGGTTGTCCCCCAGCCGTACTCTAACCACAACGGCGGACAGCTTCTTTTTGGCAAAGATGGGTTCCTTTACATTGGCATGGGGGATGGCGGCAGCGGCGGCGATCCCCAAAACAATTCCCAAAACATCGAATCCTACCTTGGCAAGCTGCTGCGCCTGGATGTGGATCATGGCGATCCATACGCCATCCCAACCAGCAATCCCTATGTCGGCAAAGCCGGGTTGGACGAAATTTGGGCGTTGGGGTTGCGCAATCCATGGCGTTTCAGCTTCGACCGTCTCACCGGCGACCTGTACATAGGCGATGTCGGCCAGAATTTATGGGAAGAGGTCGATTACCAGGTTTTTACCGCGCCGGGCGGAGTCAACTTTGGTTGGCCATGCCGGGAAGGCATGCATGATTACGACCCCTTAAGACCAGGGTGCGCAAGCGCAACATTGACCGAGCCGATCGCGGAATACCAGCATGGAGTTGGTTATTCCATCACTGGCGGCTTCGTTTACCGGGGCGCGGCTTATCCGGCTCTGGTTGGGCGATATTTTTACGCCGATTACTCCACCGGCAAGATTTGGAGTCTGTATAAAATCGACCAAAATACCTGGTCAGAACCAGCGCTCGAATTGCAAAGCGGTTTCACCATCAGTTCCTTTGGCGAGGATGAGGATGG
>JAXDCA010000054.1:0-17094 GCA_034678305.1 Bellilinea sp. | reverse complement strand
GAAATGCTTCTCCAAATAGACTGCCTCATCAACCAGCCCGAGTGAGCGGTACAGGCGCTGCGCTGGTTTGTTCTCCGGCATGGCCGCGATGGCTGCCTCGACGCAGCCGGCGGCCTCCAACTCCGCCAGCGCAACTTCCAAAAGCCTTGCCCCAATGCCCTCTCCGCGCCGGCCCTGCGCCACCACCAGGTTTTCAATGTATGCCGAGTCGCCGGCGTGATACAAATCCGGGCGCATCGAGTAGCTGAGCAGCCCAACCACCTCTCCCCCATCCTCAGCCAGCAAGATGCGGCTGCCCGGATATCGCATGTATTTTGGCAGGTAGTCCGCCGTCAGTGGGCTGGTCTCACCGCCTGCCTCTGCCAGCTGCTGAATCAGACGGACAATCTCACCGGCATCCCCTGCCTGGGCCGCGCGAATTGTGATCATCTTAAATCCTCGCCTGTCTTAAAGGTAAATCACGATATCCATATCTTATCACCCGTTTTCCATGGGATTCATTTCCCTGATTCAATGCTTCTATCTCGCGCTGCCATCCGCGGGCAGTCTTGACCTGTGCCTGTTGTTCTGTCAGGGAAGAATCCAGGACTTCTTACACGCTCTCAAGCTCAATCAATTCAGATCTGTCGTCGTAGGTCAGCAATTCGCCATAACGTCCCCAGTTGATCATGGTATCAACCTGACTCTCCGCCTCTTCCGAAGGAAACTCCAACCCCAATGCGGTATGAATCACCTTCCATTTCAACTGGTGGTTCTCGGTATTTCGCAGCATTTCCAGCAACCAACGGATCAACGGCAGGCGGGAAGCGCGGGATGCAAAGATTTCCTTCCTGGTGGGAATTCTGGCCTGTGCAAAGGTCTGCCCCAGTGGAGTTAATTCGATATCGCCCCTGGATATGGAAACGAATCCAAGTAATTCTGCCGCTTCCGTGAGCAGCAATAAATGATCCGTGTCGATCCCTAATTCATCTTCCAAAAGATAAATATCGAATTTGGCCTGTTCAGATTCAGTTAGATGCTCCAGCATGCCTGTCAGGTCGTCGATTTCCACTTCCGGCAGCCGGCGGGTCGGTCCTGGTTCACCCGGAGCGGCGCCATACTCTTCCTTTTCAGTCCGGGTCTGCCCGGCGAGAATTCCATACACCTGATCCACGTGTGATTGAAATTCTGGCGATTTGCGCTGGCGCGGATGGTGCAATGGTATTCGATACTCGGCGATAATGCGCCCGGGATCTTTATCCATCACCACGATACGGTCGGCCAGGAAAACAGCCTCTTCGATATTGTGACTGACCATCAGAATCGTTTTCGTCGGGATCTTGCCTTCCGTCCACAATTCCAACAGCTCGCCGCGCAGAGCTTCCGCGCTGAGGACGTCCAGCGCCGAAAATGGCTCGTCCAGGCACAGGAGTTCCGGCTCGACCGCCATGGCGCGCGCAAAACCGACTTTCTGGCGCATGCCCCCGGATAATTCGCGCGGGAAGGCGGATTCAAAACCATCCAAGCCGACGCGGTCGAGCAAGTCTTCGGCAATATTGGTCCGCTCGGGCTCGTCCACTCCTTTGACTTTCAGCGCCAGGGCAACATTGTCGAGCACATTCAGCCAGGGGAACAGGGCGAAGGTTTGAAAAACAATCGACGCATGCGGATTGACTCCGCGGAGCTGATGATTACGATAGAGAACCTTGCCCCGGGTTGGCGGCTGCAAGCCGGTGATGATTCGCAGCAGTGTGCTTTTACCGCATCCTGAGGGTCCCAGCAACGCCACAAACTCTCCCACGGACAGGTCCAGGTTGACATTCTCGATCGCAGTAAAACGGCGCTGACCGCTGCCGAATTCCTGGTAGATATCTTTAAGTTGCAGCAAGATCTCGCCCATACTCGTCACTCCATCCGATATTTTTCTTCTGCCAGCACATACATGCGGCGCCAGAGCAATCGGTTGATTAAAATCACGGCCAGAACCATCGCCATCGTGGCAGCCAGCAACAAGGGATAATCGCCGCTGGCGGTTGCCCTGGCAATCAATGAGCCAATCCCGGTGACGGTGAGGGTCTCTCCGCCAAATTGTTGATATTCAGCCACTATGCTGGCATTCCAGGCGCCGCCGCTGGCAGTGATGGCGCCGGTGATCAAGTAGGGAAAAATAGCGGGCAGAATCAAAACCCGCCACCGCTGCCAGCGGCTTAACTGCAAGATTTCGGTCGTGAATTTCAAATCCTGCGGGATGGCGCTGGCGCCGGCGATGATATTGAATAGCAGATACCATTGCGTGCCCATCAGCATCAGCAATATGGCTGCCAGGTTTAACCCTCCCGGCAGTTCGATCACCAGCAGCACGATCACCGGAAAGAGGGCAGTGGCAGGCACTGCAGCAGTGACCTGCACAATGGGTTGCAATACCGCCGAAAGCCGCGGGTTGGTTCCAATGGCAACGCCCAATGGAATGGTCCAGGCCAGGGCGATAATCAGAGCGGCGGTGACCCGCAGGAGGGTCGCCAGGATCCCTGCGCCAATCTCTCCCCAATAGTCACCAGGGAGGGAGAACAACATGTCTCCTGCCAGGTAGATGGCGTAGAGAAGCGCTAACGAACCCAGAACAATGAAACCATACCTGATGATTTGTCCAGATTTCCGGGGTTCCGACGGTTCAGCCTTCATCGGATATCGCTCCAGCATCCTGCGATCAAAGCGTTCGCTTGCTGGTCGAATGCGCCGGCGGATAAATAATTTTGGCAGGTTGGCCCGGCTAATCAAGTTGTAAAACCATGATGTGGGCGGATTGTCGCTCTCCACCATTTCGATTTTGAAACGATCGGACCAGGCAAGAAGCGGACGCCAGACCAACTGATCCAGGAGTACCACGGTCAGCACCAGTGCTAATAATCCCCAACCAATCGCCGCATAGTTGCTCTGATTGGCGGCTTCCTGCAGGTAGGCGCCCAATCCCGGCAGGCGAAAGTCGCGTGAACCGACTGTGAAGATCTCAGCTGCCATCAGGAAAAACCAGCCGCCAGCCCACGACATCATGCTGTTCCACACCAGGCTGATCATGCCGAAGGGCAGTTCCAACTGTTTGAACCGCATCCATCCATTTAACCGAAAAATGGAGCCGGCTTCCTTCAGCTCTTTCGGAATGGTGGTCAGGGATTGAAACCAGGCAAAGGTCATATTCCAGACCTGGCTGGTAAATATTAAAACAATGGATGCCAACTCAGCGGCAATTCCCTCGGGCAGGACGGCGCTTAAACTGAGCAATACAACCGGCAAGAACGAGAGAATGGGCACGCTTTGCAGCACATCCAGCAGGGGCATCAGGATTTTCTCGACCCGCCGGTGATAAGCCGCGGCCCTTCCATAAATCATGGTAAACAGGATGGAAAGCACATATGCGGCCGTCATTCTCCCCACAGAGAGCGCAGTGTACATGGGTAACATTTTAGGTGAAATGGAAATATCAGGACCGAAAATGACACCGGGTGCTTTGATAGCCAGGCGGACACCAAAATACAGGAACGCAGCCACCAGGAGGATTGCTATAAAATCACCCCAGGTGAATGATCGGTTTCTATGCTGGTTTGTAAGAAATATGCGAGTGTTGTGTGTCATCTGACCGGCGTCTCCAGCTTGTCATTTGCCCGGACATGCAGGTCCGCACGCCAGCCATCCAGGTTTACAGGGAAGTTTGTCCACGCCTCAGTTCGTCTGAAAGACGAAGGGCGGGCTTATTCTCAGGTCTTTTATATGGATGATTCTCCGCGGGGATTATTATAAACTATCCCCACAGAAAGGATCCTTTCCAATGTTTCGTTTCATGACCTGGCCGCGGGATTTCGTGCGGTCATGATTCCCTGCGGCTGTGTTGTTTTACCGCCTGGATTCCGGAGGGATCATAAGCAATGAATCATACCGCTATGACGGAACGGGCTGACCTACGAATCAGGGGAATGATCGCTGACAGACGCCTCGATACCGGCTGAGGAGACATTTAGATTGACCGGCAGTATGCGCCCGACATGACGCGAGAGCATGGTTGCCAGCAGAACCAGGATCGCCAGCCAGAAGGTGAGGTCTGTGCGAAAATTAAGATTTTCTCGTTTCATCGCCAATAAAAACCTTTTAATCCTTTGGATAAGTGCAATGGACGAGGTGCAAGAGGCGTTCCAAAATATTGCTGGGAATCTCCAAATTTGGATAAAAACGCCTTATTCCAAGTCAGCCCGAACCCTATAGGGGCGATTCATGAATTGCCCCTACATACCCGGCGAGGATATCGCTCAATTTATTGGATCACATCGTTGTCTCGTAGGGGCGCAGGGTTGCCGGTCAGGGCGCTGATTAACGAGTATCCCCTGCGCCCTTTTCAGGCGCATCGCCCTGTCCCCGTTCGCGATGTGATCTTCAAACACGTTGAGGGCGCAGGGAGACAAGCCACCCCTTGTCATAGCCCACGACCCTGCGCCCCTACGCCAATGGGATCGATCCTTGGGATTTTTTACACGACGCGGCTGGGAGATCGCCGCGGTCGCAAAGAGCGCTCCCTCGCGATGACATAGGAATTTTTGGCGCCCGTACCCCACTTTCGTTTATTCATGGATTCGGATATAATAACAAATAAGATAATATGACTATTATGATGATAAATATCCTTATATAAAGGAGACCCTCATGACTACACAAACCTGGAAGAAAAATGTCACAATCAAAGATCCGCCCGTGGCGCAAGCACTGTTCAGCAACACTCGCTGGGCCTGGCTGTGGGTGATCGTTCGGCTGTATCTCGGATACACCTGGATTCACTCCGGGCTGGGCAAGCTCAGCAATCCAGCCTGGACGCAGACTGGCGAGGCCTTGAAGGGCTTTTGGCAGCGCTCCGTGGCGATACCCGAAGCGCCCGCCAAGCCGTTGATCGCCTTCGACTGGTACCGCGCGTTCCTGCAAATGCTGTTGGACACCAACAGCTACACCTGGTTTTCCAAGCTGGTCACTGCCGGCGAGCTGTTGATCGGCATTGCGCTGATCCTGGGCATGTTCAGCGGCATCGCCGCGTTTTTCGGCGGATTTATGAACTGGAACTTCATGATGGCCGGCTCGGCCAGCACCAATCCGGTCATGTTCGTGCTGGCTGTGTTCCTGGTGCTGGCCTGGAAGACCGCCGGCTGGTGGGGGCTGGACCGCTGGTTATTGCCCTTGCTCGGCACGCCCTGGCAGCCGGGCAGGTTGTTCACCTGGGAAAAAGCAAAGATGAAGAAATAAGGGCAAGAAACGGAACTGAATGCCCTTATGCCGAACCTGACCGCGCTTAAAAATACAGATTCTCCACCCGGCAAGGCTCGCGCAAGCGGATGGAATCCTGTTTCAACTCAGCCAGGATTTCCTCGTGGCGGCGGTGGATGTAGGTCTTCAAATCCGCTTCCTGATCACGATCAGGGAAGATGGTCAACCCAAGCTTGATCAACTGCTGCCCGACCTCCTGCCAATACACGATCGAACCGTATATGTTTTTAAATTCAAATGCGGGCTCGAGCTGGAAATCAAGCAGGATTTTAGCGCCGGTATGTAAACCGCTGCCGCGATGGATACTTCGGTTCACCAGAATGCCCATCCCGTTTGTACTGATATCCATCAGGAAGGAACGGTAAACTACTCCGCCATAATTCACTGCGAGATAGGTCGGATATTTAGGCTGAACGCGTTCAGACTTACGCTCCCGCCACTCTCCGTAGGATAGCTCGGAAAGCTGGAAAGTACCCTGAGCGTAATCAACCGGATGAATCGTCGCGGTAATGGCGCCGGAGAAAGACTTGCTGCGCATGTGGATCATGCCGTCAAGAATCGGGAAAGTCAGGCGTTGAGTAGCCTGGATCATTGCAGAATTCGGATCGATTGCGATAATACGCCCCTGCAGGTTCAGGGTGGTTCCCTTGTAGTGTTTTATCAGGCTGACGCGCGGGTAGGGAGCAGGCAAAGCGCTGATTGCATTGGAGATTGAGGCCATCGTTTGAGTCGACATACAGGCACCTCCTCGGCTATATCTGCCACCGAATAAAAGACAATCATCAACTGAATTGTTGCAAGTTTTGTGCCACTCAATTGCGCATGCTGCTGCTCGAATCAGCGCATTGTCAGACCCTGTGAACCACGTAAACGAGAATCATGGGGAGAGTAATCCCTGTTCCTGGCACAATTCTTGCTTCTTGTCCAGACATCGCGATTAATGGCACATATATTGCAACGAATGCAATGGAAGGAATGTTCTGTTTGCCGATTCCTTCACAGGTGGTGAGCCATGAACGCTATTCGGCCAACGCCGGAACAGGTCGAGTTCGTCCTGATGTCCTTCGAGGGGCCTGATCCTTACTCGCAGGCTGGCGGGCTGGGGGTTCGAATCACGAATATCGCTCATTGGCTGGCACGCCAGGGTTACTGTACGCACTTGATTTTCATCGGCAGCCCGGACTTGCCAGGCCGCGAGGAAACATGCAACGGCAAACTGCAACTTCACCGCTGGTGCCAGTGGATCAGCCGCTGCCACCCGTTGGGCGTGTACGACGGCGAGGAAGGCAAGCTTTTCGACTTCAACCGATCCGCCCCGCCATATCTGATCGATCAAATTGCCCGCCCCGCTGTCGCGCAGGGACGCCGCCTGGTGGTGTTAGCCGAGGAGTGGCACACCGCTGAAGCGCTGATCCGCTTGAGTGACCTGCTTTACGCCTCGGGTCTGCGCGCAGATTCGGTCCTGTTGTGGAACGCAAACAACACCAAGGGTTTCGACCGAATCGATTGGAAGCGGCTGGATTTTGTGGCAACCCTGACAACGGTCAGCCGCTATATGAAACAGATCATGCGCGGCTACGGCCTGGATCCCCTGGTCATTCCTAACGGCATCCCCGCGGATCTGCTGCACCCCATCCCCAAAGCAGATGCCAGCCGTGTGCACAACCAGTTGGCGGGGGATGACGGACTATTGATGTTCAAGGTTGCCCGCTACGACCCTGACAAGTGCTGGATGTCGGCGGTCGATGCGGCAGCGCGGTTAAAACAAAACGGCGCTAAAGCCCGGCTTTTGTGCCGCGGCGGTATCGAGGCTCACGGCAGCCAGGTCTTAAATCATGCCCAGGCGTCAGGGCTGTCTGTCCAGGATGTCAACGGACGACCGCGCACCTGGGACGATGCGGTCGATGCGGTTCTCTCCATGCGCCCGGCGGATGTATACAACCTGCGCTTTACGATGTCGCAGCCTATGCTGCGCATGTTCTACGCTGCCGCCGATTTCGTCCTGGCGAACAGCAAGCATGAGCCGTTTGGATTGGTCGGATTGGAGGCAATGGCAGCCGGCGGTCTGGCGATCACCGGCAGCACCGGAGAAACATATTCCATGGATGGCGCTGGCGCGGTGGCGCTGGATACCGAGGATGCCGCTGAGCTTGTCCTGACGATCGAATTTCTGCGCGACCATCCGCAGCGCGCCCAGGCGATCCGCGAAGCCGCCCCCCGCGTTGCGGCGCGCTATTCCTGGGATATTATCCTCGAAACATTGTTGGAAAAAATATGCCTGGCAAGCGAGCATCAGGGTACCCGCCCCTTCCAGCCGGCAGAAACCAGCCAGCCGCAGCCAGATTGGGAGATCGAGCCGCTCACCCTGACCGGCCCCCACCGGAAGAAAACCATGCCAGTCTGGCCTTTATCGCCGAACATCCTGCCGGCGGTCAGCGCAATGACCGAACCCGCAATCAGCGGGTAAACCAATAAAGAGCGGCAAAGGATCATCCGTACATTAGTGCTCTGATATCTCCCTGTTTTAACCAATAACAATATTCAAATCGGAATCTGTAAGGACGATGCATCCACACTACTAAATCTTTTCAAACCTTATCTCTATACGGATGCATCGCCCATACTCAGAATCGGAATTTTCAGGACCAGGGGTGAGGGCTGAGGGCAGAGCAACAAACGGGCGGCCTTTATGACCGCCCGTATTAAACCTTACTCGTACTTCCACCTCCAGCTCGCTACCAGCAGGAACACCACCGCGTAGCCCAGCAAAATCCCTGCTTGTGGAAGAATATCGACCACGCCGGCATCCTGGTTGATTAATGCGTCGTAAGCCATCAATGCGTGCGCATGGGGGACCAGCCGCGAGATAAAGCCAACGGTTCCGCCAGAATCATAGAGATGGACATAGGAGCCCATCATGATGCAGCCACCCAGGGCAGCCAGGGCAAAACCGAGGATCAAGCCAATGCTGTCGGCCTGCTTATCGGTTTTTGACAGCGCAGCGATCATCATCCCAAATCCGGTCACAGCCAGCCCAAGCGCCAGGGTGGTCACCAACAAGCCCAGCGGGGAATGACCTAATGGCATGCCAAAGACCAGGTTCCCCACCCCGAAAAGGATCATCACCTGCATAAACACCAGACCGATATAGCCGAGCATCTTTCCAGCGATGATCGCCCAGCGTGGAATCGGCGCCGCCAGCAGCCGGCGCACTGTGCCTTTTTGCTTTTCCTCCAGCAGGCTGGCGCCCATTGCGCCGACCAGGAAGAAGGCAAACCAGACCGTGAATGACGGCACCAGCGCGCCGAATGGATTTTTCGGCATCAGCACCACATCCTCGCCCGTCAGAGTTTTGGTTTCCAACCGGATCCATGGATCGGACACCATCTTCGAGACCTGTCCCATCTGAGCTGCAATGTTTTGCGCCTCAACTGCCTGCCGCTCGGCGTCAGACAAATTCTGATACCCGGGCGCATTGGCTAGCAGGGTACGGATGGCGTACGACACCTCACCCTGGATTGTAAACGGGGAGATGACCTCCCGCAGGATGCCGGTAATATTCGCGGCAATTTCCTGCTGGGTAGGATCGACTAATACTTGAACTTGCGATGGACGGTAGCTGTTTACGTTCTGGGTTAATCCAGATGGGATGACCACAGCCGCCAATCCTTTGCTGTCGAGAACATATTGCTCAGCTTCAGCGTAGCTGTCGACTTCGGTCAATTGCAGAGCGCTGATCCCGCTAAGGATTTTGACGATCTGATGCCCATAAATGCCATCATCCAGATTGACAATCGCTGCCGGCAGAGCGACATCTTGGCCCTGGCCGCCCAGTCGCTCGTTCAGCACGCCGTTAATCATGGAAAAGACCATCGGTATTCCGATGACTATCACCAACAGCCCGCGGTCTTTGAAGATCACCTGCAATTCTTTCCAGGCTGTCGACAAAATTACCCGAAATGGATTTACGGTTTTCATAGCGCCACCTCACTCGTACCTGAATCGGCGCAAACCGATGAAGAAGAACACCGCCGAAAATAACAGCAGCACCCCGATGTTGGGCAGCACGTCGACCAGTCCGCGCCCGCGCGCCAGCAGGTCATAGTAGGCCGACGTCGCCCAGAAATGCGGCATCAGGCGCGAGATGATGTTCAACACGGAAATCTGCTGGAGGATAAACGCCGGGATGATCGCGCCGCCGAGAAAGCCGGCGATCCAGAGCACAGCGTTGCCAATGCCGGTGATCTGTCCCTCGGAACGGGCGATGCTCGCTAAAAAGATGCCGAGACTGACGGTGCAAATGGCGATCGCCAACGAGACCAGTACCAACGCCAGCGGATCATTGCCGATGCCCAGTTTCCCAAATCCGAGCAACGGCAGCAGCAGCCCGCCGATGAGGAAGATGAAGATGATCTGGATGATGATGAGAATCAACATCGGCACCATCTTGCCAAGCATCAGCTCAGACCTTTTCAGCGGCGCAGCCAGCAGCCTGCGCAAACTGCCGTCTCTGCGTTCTTCGTAGACTCCACGTGCAACCGTCATGGATGCCAGGAATATGAACAGCACGCTCATCCCCGGGAGGATCGACTCGCCAAGGTCGAACTCCAGAGCAGACTCTTTCTCCTCCTTGACCGGATTGACTTGCTCAACACCGATCAAGGGATTACCGCTTGAATTCTCGAACTGGCTTTTTGCCTGGGCTATTACTTTATCCGCGGCAAAGGCCGATTGCGAATTTGGATTGGCAGCCTGCATTTTCCCCATTGCCCGAATGCCGTCGATGATTTGCAGCTCCAGCGAAAGATCACGCGCGATCCCATTGACCATGGTCATCACGATCTGGTCGGTGTTCGTATCTGAATCCGGGTGGGTGATCAAAGTCAACGCGACCGGCGTCCCTGCGGCGAGTTCGGCGCTAAAATTGGTCGGGATGAGCAGGTAGCGCCGGATTGAATATCTTTTCAGCCTCGCATCGGCCTCATCTATGGTCAATGGAAGCAGCTGGAACGCGTCAGGCGCGCTGAGCTTTTCCACCAGGAGTATTGCCTGCTCGCCGCTGCTGTCCTGGTTGACGATCGCCAGAGGCGCCCGGTTGTCCTTCGCCTCGCTCTCAGTCGCTGCGCCGGAAGTCAGGCTGGCCAGGCCAGCGAAGATCCCGATGAAGACCAATGGCAGAACAAACAACCAGATCAGCGCGCCGCGGTCGCGGAAAAAGACCGCCAGATCCTTCTTGATAAAATTCCAGATGTTCATGGCGGCTACTCCCGCAGTTTCTTGCCGGTCAGGTGCAGGAAGACGCTCTCCAGGTTCGGCTCGAGGATCTCCAGCGAAGTGATGCGTACCCCGCGCTCGCCAAGCAGGCTGATCACATTAACCACTGCCTTGTGGCTGTTCTCTGCATTGATTTTGATCAAGCCCGCGCCGCCGTCCGGTTGAGGAGCGGGTTCGCCTTCCACAGACTTGGCGATTGCCGCCTGGCGTACAGCGCCTTTCACCTCCGGCAGCCGCCCAAGCTCAGCGATCAGGGCTTCGTCGGATTGATCCACCCCCACCTGGATGACTCCGCCGCCGAGCATATCGATCAGATCCTTGATCGTGTCCATGGCAATGATCCGGCCCTCGTCGATGATGGCTGCCCGACTGCAGAGCAGCTCGACCTCCTCCATGTAGTGGCTGGTGTAGATAATGCTCATTCCGCGCTCTTTATTGAGCTTGAGCACGGACTCGAAGATGTGGTTGCGGGATTGCGGGTCGACGCCGACGGTCGGCTCGTCGAGGAACAGCAGACGCGGGTGGTGGATCAGCCCTATAGCGATGTTCACCCGCCGCTTCATGCCTCCCGAGAACTTCTCGACCGCCTCGTGTTGGCGGTCCTTGAGCGCGACAATGTCGAGCACATCGTCGATGCGCTCTTGCAGCTCCTTGCCGCGCAGACCATAGATGCTGCCAAAGAAGTTCAGGTTGGCGCGCGCCGAAAGCGTCGGATAGAGCGCCAGGTCCTGCGGTACCAGGCCGATCAACTGTTTGACCGCGAACGGCTCGCTGCGGATGTCGTGCCCGCCGATGCGCGCGGTGCCGGCGGTCGGCTCGAGGACACCAGTCAGCATCGAGATGGTGGTGGTTTTGCCGGCGCCGTTGGGCCCGAGCAGCCCGAAGACTTCCCCCTCCTCCACGCTGAAGCTAATCCCCTTGACAGCGTAATTCGAACCAAATTTCTTTTCCAATTGGTTTACTTCAAGAATAGGCGGCATGGATTCCTCTCCTTTCTGAGGAAAAACCAACCAATTCCCGCACAATGCCCATGGTCAGCAATATATATTCAATTGGAGGTTTGCGGGGATAAATTTAGGATAATTTATTATACAAAATTCAAAGTTTGTTTTCTATAAACTAATCTTGTTTAGGCAAGATTCCCCTATGGATCAAGTCTTCCATTCGTTCAATCGCTTGCTTCAACGAACAGCTTGAGAGTATCAGATCATTCACCAATTCCAACCATTCCTCCGGGATGTTGGGATCGCTTAATATGTCTATCTTTTGTAGAAAATCTACGCGGCTCTTTTGTAATCTTAACTCTTCCCACTCCGGACCATATTGCACTCTTTCATCACTCCAACCCTTGTTTTGATCGATTGTCTTTGGCATCTCATCCCAAAATTGCCCGTTGAAGGGATGTTGGTTGGTAAGCGCTTCACACAGCATGATTCCAAACGCCTGCACATCATCCAGTTTGTGGCGCATCAGTGGATAATAACGAACCGTGGTTACCACCATGCCAGAAATCTCACCGCCAGGATCCAGTAGATAAATCTGATGGTCTGGCATGACCAATACATTTTCAGGCTTTAAGTCGCCATGGATTTTACCTGCCGTATGCAACCTTTCCAACTTTTTGGCAATCTGTAAGTAAAGATTTACGTCAATTGGCATATTCTGAGCTACTAATGACCGTAAAGTCTCACCCTCGATCCAGTCAGTAACCAGGCAAGTAAAGCCATCTGAATCTGTAAAATGACCGATCAGCGCAGGGAAAATACCCTCCGGAGTACCAGCTAAGAACTCAGCAGTGTGATCCAGAATGCGATTTGCATCTTGAACACTTAAGCGATCCACAAGATCCACCAACTCGCGGTGGGGACACTCCTCTGAGGCAGGCCATATGCCACTATCATAGACAATCCCATACCCATTGATCCAAACCTCGGAGGAATCAGGCCGTTCTTTCGTTTGTGATACCTCAGCTTGTTTATAAAACACCTTGATTGTTTGATCGGCTGAATAGAATTGCACCGCGGCGCGTTTGAGGAATAATGCCCCTTTACCTGGATCACTTTCTGCTTTCCAGCATGTTGAAAGGGTACCACTATGAACATGCTCCTGAAGACGATAGACGGAATTGGCGCCCCTGATTATCCCAGGGATGGGTTGCTCCGCTACATATCTACACTCTCGAGCTGGCTGGAAAAAACTGTCCTCGGCAGTGATACTCTGCTTTGAGTTCGCCGCCACTTCCCAATCCCAATCCAGCTCCCACCAGGTGATCGACTGACTATCCGACACAACCAGAAAGCTCAGATCTCTGCTTAGGAGAATCTTATCGATGATATTCACACTGGTGCATGGAGATGAATACCTTGTACTGGTTGTGGCATTCCAAATTGTGACCTCTTTCGAAAGTGAGTCAGTTTTGGTAAACAGGAATTGGTTATCGGTTGAGATTGCACCTCCCCAAGCATGGATATCCAAATTACCTAGTGGTTGATTACTGCCCCTTCCGAGCCATGTTGTCTCACTTTGACCTCTGGCAACAGCACGGGAGCCATCTGGAGATATCGCCCATATGTTCTGGTCCGCAAATTGACGGACTAACCTTTTGGTATCGATGTCAAACAGCGCCAATATGCCGGAAGAGTTCATGATTTGCCCCATCCGAGAAGATCCCATCCGGTAGACTACCTTCTTCCCATCCATAGAGAAAGCCAGAGCCTCACCTTCAAAACCCAAATTGCTTATATCTCTTAATACTCCATCACCCGCGTGGAGTGTGGCAACATCAACCCCAACAATCTTCCCACCTTTCAGGCAGAGTAAAACCGAATCGCCGGTCTCTGGTGCGTCCAGATTGTCTGGTAGCCAGGCTGTCTCGACCCTTTCCTCCATTGTAGGTAAATCCATGGTTTCCTTGCTTTGAGACACGATTTTGTATTGATCATCTTCCTGCACCAAGCTATGAACTCCATTTGCCGAAAGCGCCACCAATCGGTTACCCGGAAAAACTGCGCGCACCCATGCCTGCTTTAAGCCGGTTCGTACCATACCGTTCTTTGCCAACTCCGGCATCAATTTCAATGCTCGCGTGTCACTCGAATATCCCGGCACAGCCAGAGCGGCTCGCAAAGCCTTGTATGCGTTCTTCCCAGCATGCGTCTGAAGCGCATTTTGCGCTTCAGTCAGCCATCTATTGAATAATCCTTCGTTCTTCTGCCGTAGCGTGAAATCTTCTGGACGCTCGATCCGTATGGGGAGCGACAGCCGCGGCAGCAGCGCGCAATTGGGCTCGAGCAAAGAGCGGTAAATTCGCAAAGAGGATTGGACGTCAACAACCGCAACATAGAAACCGTCTGCATCCACATCCAAATCCTTATTCCCGGATTGGGCATACTCTTTCATCAAAACTTGACCGCATCTTCTACCTGTCTCTATCTCGCTCATCCCAAGTAGTGATCTATGATCAGACCAAATCACGTGTCGTCCATCGCCCAAAAATCGTATGAATTGGACAATGTTTTCGCGTTCAGGAAACTCTGACACGACCTCGTCGCTGGCGACATCGACAATCCGAATTGGCGTCCCGTATGCCCCTCCCAATGCGACGTATCGACCATCATCGGATATACCAATCGATAAAGCTTCACGCCAGGTGACCTCATGAATGGGGATTGGATCACCTGATTGAATAATCAGATTATGTTCCCGTGAAGCGATATACCCAACCTTTCCATTACGCGACATTGTTACTTTTACATCGGGATTGGATAGGGAGAGCGCTGGTACTCCCTTGATACCGGTGTCTGGCAATCTCCCTTTCTGCCATACGCCTGATAATATCTCATCTAATTGTTGTATCTGATCGTCGAGGATGCGTTGGCCTGAGGTTGCATCAAAAAGGTATGCTCGCCCATGATAGGTTGTCACAAGGACAGCTTTTCCAAACTGGAAGAAAACACCTCCTGTAATCCAATCTCCATTATGTAATAATTCTGCCAAATCTAATTTGTACACGTCCCGGGCATTGATTAAATCTCGTATGATTAATTTGCTGTAAAAGTTCTGTTGATCCCGGACGAGCATCGTAGTTCCACCTTGATCGATATCCATAAGTTTAGACAAGTCAACTGTAAGTGGTTTCATCTCCATGCGAGCAAGATCAATGGATACCGCGGTCGGGGGCGTATCTGACCAGAGCGAAGCAATGATCTGTTTACCCGTTGGCGAAAACCGTGCTTTAGAGAAATCTCCATCAAAGCAGGCAACCTCCTGTAATCCGGGTGGTACAACCCGATTCGATCGGTCTTTTGCTAGAAAGCCGGGGCTGGCTGGTAGGTCTGTATCTTTCAGCGGATATTCCAGGTATTGCGATGCCAGGCGGTAGCCGCGCCGAGCCCTGGGGTTGAATGGAGTAGAACGAATAGCATTTTGATAAAGATTGTACGCCTGTGGAGCTAATGGTTCAGATTGGAAGGAGCTTACATTGTGACCAAAACCAGCCAAAAGGTCTGCCAGCGCAAGGGTCAATGGTGTATGCCCGCCTTCAACATGGAGCGCCTCAAGATATTCAAGGGCTGTATTCTTTTCTCCATTTGCGCACAGGATAGCTGCCCATTCTTCCGCGAAGGCGCCTGGCTCTTGGATATTTTCGACCACTTTTCTTGCCCAGGTTTTTGCTTCTCTAAAATTGCTGAGTTGATATAAGTAACGTGCATAATTCTTGAGCACATCTGGATCGTCTGTTGCCTGAATCAACGGCTGAATGATATTTACCGCATCGGTAGGCGCTCCTTTGAGCCAGTGGATCATGGCCGCCAATTGGACAACAAGTGGATGATCGTTCGATTCTTTCCATAGCCGATTTATCAGGTTCTCAACTTCTTTGATCTTCCCTACCTCAATGAGTAAATAGACGGCGGTATATGCCGCTTCGAGGTTATTCGGGTTTGCACTCATTAACGCGTCACATAAATTGCTAAGCTCATCTGATTTCACCCATTGCCGCGATAGAGAATGCAGGCAGTAATTACTCGTTACCGCCAGGTGGCCGGGGGTTAATTCCAACGCCATTTTCCACACAGAACGGGCGTCGTCGTCCTTTCCAAGGTCGATCAGGCTTAATGCCTTGTTGTTCAGGCTGTCGGCACGTAGCTCGGCCGCCTTTGGCATCTGTCGTTCGTAAGGCTGTCTAATTTCCTTTGTATAGATCTCGATCAACCGATCAGCAACAGATAACAGCCCGTCGGGGCGCATCGCTGGGTTATGCTGGAAGCAGTCCGCCAATAACCCCGCCAGACCAGACGGCATTTCTGCGATGGTAGGATCTTCCAGCTCACCAGAGAGGAAATTCTTCAGCGCCTGCGGGGCAACCTGTCCCCAAGCGTAGTCGGGCATAGTAGAGCGGTACCAAAAGGCGCGCCCGGCAAAAATTTCAAGAACAGATAATGCCCAACTCCAAATATCGGACTGGAGGGTAAGCTCTACATCTTTTAGCTGCGCCTCAGCTTGCTCGGGCGAAGCGTAGGCGGGGGTCATGCCCTTGCTGGACTTCGCCAATCCGAAGTCGGTCACCTTGGCCGTGCCGTCGGGCGTGATCAATACGTTAGCCGGCTTAACGTCCCGGTGAACAAGTCCTTGCTCGTGGGCGTATGCCAATCCCCAGGCGAACTGGATGGCAATGTCCAAAGCCTGCTCGAGCGTTGTGATCTTGCCCTGCGTGATCCAGTTCTCCAGCGAGCCGCCCTCGACCAGCTCGGCGAAGACGCGCGGGATGCCGCCCAGCGTGCGGACATAATAGCAGCTTACGATGTGCGGATGCAGACCGAGGTTGACCCAGGTCTCAGCCTCTGAGATGAACAAATCCCGCTGCTGTTGGGTCTGGAAGTACTCAGGGCGCGGGGACTTGACTGCCAGGTCGATGTTCCAGGACATGTGGTGGACGCGGTAAACCTTGCCCATGCCGCCCTTGCCAAGCTCACCAGAGACGATGTAAGTGCCGAGAAGCTCATCCCCGGGCAGCCACTCGGCACGAACGTTACTTTCATTGAATGAACGTTTGGATTGCGGTTTGTGGTCCTCCGGTTCTACAGATCCCACAACTCTGATTGGCTCATCCAACGCGTCAAGATCAGGTGAAACAGCTTCGGGCGGTCCGCCGTGTTCCGGGCAGAGCATAATATCCGGACTTGCCGGGTGGAATTCGCGCCCACAAAAAAGACAATAGGCAACCTGAGCCATTGATTAAGCATCCTTTCCTGGTCACTTCTTTGACTGGTAAAGAATATTGGAAATAACCACAGTTCAATAAGCCATGGAATGAACAATCCATGACTTACTGCGGCGTCATCGGCTGCCAGTTCAGGTTGGAGCCGACATTCGGGTTGTAGTCCAGGCTGTCGGTGACGATATATTCGCCCAGATTGTTTGCCCAGGCCTGCCCGTAACCGCCAGGCAGCTCCACCACCTCTTCGCGGTGCGGGTCGTAGAACGCGTCCACGCCGCGGATGGTGCGGCTCCAGTCCGTCGAAAGGCGGTCGTACACCGCTT
>JAXDCA010000053.1:0-22694 GCA_034678305.1 Bellilinea sp. | reverse complement strand
TCGAGGCCTCGAATTCCTTCGAGCCGGTGTACTGAATGTCGATCCCGGTCTTATCCTCGAATTCCTTGATCGATGCATCGAACTTCACCGCATCGTTGTCGGTGAACGGCCCCGCCATCGTCACCACCGTTCCCTTGAACTCGCCAGCAAAGGCGCGCTCAAGGAATGTGCCTTCGGCAACCGTTTCTACAGGCTCCTTGGCCTCGGTCGGGGCAACAGTCGGTGTTGCTTTAGGGCCGCAGGCAGCCAATATCATCGCAGCTACCATCAATACAGCTACGATCTGCCAAAATTTGATTTTCATCTTTTCCTCCGCGTCTTCATAAATATACTGGATCGAAGATCCTTCCAACTCAAATAGACAACTGTTACACCTTCTCTTGGATTTTGATCGTATTTAATAATCACCTCCTTCACCAGGTATGGCAATTTTGCATCAGGTAGTTTCACGCTCGATTAATTTCAAAGGCAGTTGGATATGCCTTACCGGACGATCCGGCTCGAGCAGTTGCGAGAAGAGCAGTTCGACCGCTATTCGCCCAGACTCATCCAGCGGCTGCTTGATGGTTGACAAACCAATATATTCAGACATGTCCAGATCGTCAAAACCAAGGATTGCCAGGTCATCCGGCACGCGCATGCCTAATTTCCGGGCAGCTTTAAGCGCGCCTATAGCCTGCAAATCAGTCGCAGCGAAAATGGCAGTCGGAGGATTGTGATTTTTGAACCGCTCCAGGAGCAGCAGGCGGGTAGCTTCTACATTGTAGGGCGCCTCCCAGATCTGTTCGACAGTCAAAGGAATCTGTTTCTCCTCCAGCACTCTGCGAAACCCTGCCAAACGCGTGTTGATCGGGTTGACTCCATAAGCGGGAATTTCTTTTTCGCCCACGAAAGCAAGCCGGTTGTGCCCTTTCTTGAGCAAGTATTCCGCGGCCATCCTGCCGCCTTCCAAATCGTCGATTTCGACACAGCTGAGCAATTCGACCGGGTGTTCGATCAACACTGCTAGCAATTGATGCTGGATCAAACGCCTTGCGATGGCTGCATGAAGGGAGACTGAAATTAAGATCAACCCATCCAAATTATGCGTCAGCGGCAGAGTTTCCAGATAGGAATTCAGCCGTTGCAAAGTGTCAACCGGATAGACAACTAACTCATAATTAGTCGGCGTGATCACCGATGCAATTCCCCTCAACCGCTGAACAAAAGAAGGGGCGGTGAAAAACGGAGTAATCACCCCCACGCGGCCTGAAGAACGCAACGCGCGCGCCCGAGCCTCAGCTTTTGGCACAAATCCAAGCTCATTGATCGCAGCCAGAACATTCAGCCGGGTATCATCATTCACAAGCTCCGGCGAATTTAAAACGCGAGAAACCGTGGTAATGCTAACACCCGCGGTCCGAGCAACATCATATATTGTTGGAGACTGTCTCTTGGTCATATACAAATTAGCAAGGGGGGATACCGCTAAAATGCTGGGAGCGATGCAGCATGAAAAGTTATCGCGAAAGTGCTTTCATAAAAGCACTTTCATTGTAGCAGTTATTAAACCGAATGTCAAATAATGTTAAGGATTCCGTAGGTTTAATTACGGTTTCTCGCGGTATGATCTGGGTTACAATACTTACACCGTTATTCTTTAGCAGGAGAACCAATGCAGACAACCCCTCATGCCTTAATTGAGGCCAATCGTTTGACCAAGAAGTTTGGCGAGAAACTCGCCGTCGACGATGCGAGCTTTAAGGTTCAAGGTGGCGAGATATTTGGCTTCCTTGGCCCGAATGGCGCAGGCAAGACCACCACGCTTAAAATGCTGGTCGGCTTGCTCAAACCTACATCAGGCACGGCGCGCATTGCCGGATTTGATATCCAGGCTCAGCCGCTGCAGGCAAAAGCCTCCAGTGGTTACGTGCCAGACGAGCCGAATCTGTACGCCAAGCTTTCGGCGCGCGAGTTGCTGCGCTTTGTTGGCGACCTGTACCAGCTCGAGCCAGCCCAGGTTGCCCGTCGTACAGACGAGTTGCTGCGCCTGTTCGATCTGACCGCCGCAGGCGATGATATGATCGAATCATACAGCCACGGCATGCAGCAAAAAACCTCTCTGGCGGCTGCGCTGCTGCACGATCCGCCCGTGCTCATCCTGGATGAGCCGACCGTCGGCCTGGACCCTAAATCCGCCCGTCTGATCAAGGATATTCTGCGCCAGATCGCCGAGCGTGGCGCCGCGATCATGCTCTCCACGCATATCCTCGAAATCGCCGAGCGCATGTGCGACCGCATAGCCATCATCAACCAGGGCAAGCTGATCGCCATCGGCACTTTAGAAGAGCTGCGCACGCTCGGGAAGGGTGAAACCAGCCTGGAAGACATTTTCCTCGAGCTGACCGGTGGGGCGGAATATGCTGAAATCGCTGAGGTTTTAAAATGAGCCTGGTCAGAGCGCAGCCTGTCCGCGCGGCCGGTCTTTGGGCATCCGTCTGGAAGCTGCTGCGGATGCGTATACTTCTTACTGTGAGCAGCTTGCGGCGCGCCAAGCCGCGCCGCAAGGTCGGTCAGGTAATCTTTATGTTGTTCCTCGCGGCGATTGCAGTAGGCGCGTTCATTTTCAGCCGGCTTGTAATCCAATTCCTGCAATCGCCTGCGTTGTCCAAGCAGATCGATCTTAACAGCTTTTTCCTGGCGCTGCCTGGTTTAATGCTGATGATCGCTTTTCTGTTCAATTTGATTACCAACTTCGGTGTATTGTTGCAGGCGCTCTATCTTAACCGCGATATGGATTTTTTGATCGCTGCCCCATTGCCGATGCGGGCGGTTTTCCTTTCAAAATTGATCCAGGCCATCCTGCCAGGTTTTGGATTATTCTGTCTGGCAGCTTTACCGGTGCTTTTTGGGTTGGGCTCAGCCTTAGGATTCAACTTTTTATACTACCCATTAGTGGTGTTCGTCCTGGCATGCCTGGCTCTGGCAGCTGCGGGTATCGCAAGTATCCTGGTCATGGCGGTGGTACGCGTCGTGCCAGCCAGAAGGGTAGCTGAGGTGCTCGCCTTCTTTGGCGCGATCATTTCGATCCTGATCAGTCAGTCTGGCAACCTGATGAGTTCCATGGGGATCGAAAACGATCAGTTCATCGGTGTAGTCAACCAGTTTAGCAGGTTGACGCCAGCCTGGTCGCCATTCACCTGGGCCGGGCGTGGATTAACCGACCTCGGCAGCGGCGTCTGGCTGAGCGGCACGGGGTTGACCCTGCTGACCATCCTCGCCACGGGCGGTTTATTTGCCATCACCCTGGCAGCTGCCGAACAACTCTATTACACTGGCTGGGCCGGGTTGCGGGTCACAACGCAGAAGAAAAAAGCACGGGCGAAGCCAAATAAAACAGCCGTGAAACCTCCAGCGGCGAAGGGGCATTTTCTGCCCGCCCCGCTGCGCAGCATCATCGCCAAGGATTTCCTCCTGCTGCGCCGCGACTTGCGCAACCTTTCTCAGTTGATCACTCCGCTCATTCTCGGTTTCGTGATGGTCATTAGCTCATCGCGCGGATTCAACGTTAACCAGGGATTAGAGAAGCTTCCATTTAGCGGCCTGCCCATCTACACCAATATCACCTTCACCTTGTTTGTCGGTTGGATGTTGATGTTCAACCTCTCAACCACCTCAATATCCCGCGAAGGGAAAAATTACTGGCTGCTCAACGCCGCTCCGGTCAAGCCAGGGCACCTGCTATGGGCAAAATACATCGTTTCGTTACTGCCCACCCTGGCGATTGGCTGCTTCTTCGTTGCCATCACTGCCGTCATTCGCTCGATCCAACTCATCGATATCGTTTACATACTCCTGGTTGCCAGCCTGTGCTTCGCTGGTTTGAACGGCATTCTGCTGGCGTTTGGAGTCGCGGGATCGAACTTGACCTGGGAAGACCCGCGCAAAATTAGCCTGCAAGGCAAGGCAGGCTGTTTGAGCTTGCTCACCTGCTTAGGGTATTTTGGCATCTGCGTGCTTCTGTTCCTCGGCCCGCCAGTTCTTTGGGAATTAATCAACATTGGCAATGTTGTCATAGGGCGGATGATTGGCCTGGTTCTTGGCGCTGTGTTCTCCATCCTGTGCGCGATCCTGCCGCCAGTTGCGATACGGGAACGCGTGCCTATGATTGGTCAACCGAAGGATTAATGAATTTTTTTATTTTGGCCAATCACCCCTCTATTTTTTACTTGCATTCAATCGTCGATGCTATAATCGTGATACGCATGCAGCCCAGCAGTTGATCGGAGTCGCCTTTTCAATCCCGAACGATAAAAGCCCCTGATCGGACTCATGGGAGAACACATCTCGAAAGGAATGTTATGAACATCTATTGTGGTAATCTTTCATTCAGCGCCAGTGAAGACGAGCTCCGATCATTGTTCGAGGGATACGGACAAGTTTCGTCAGTTGCCGTAATCAAAGACAAAATGACTGGCCAATCTCGCGGTTTTGCTTTCATTGAAATGCCTAACGACAGCGAAGCACAGGCAGCAATCACTGCTCTGAACGGCAAGGATTTCAAAAACCGCAACCTGGTTGTCAATCCTGCCCGTCCGCGCGAGGAGGGTGGTCAGCGCAGAGGCGGTGGCGGTTTCCAACGCGGACGGTCTGGCGGACAAGATCGCCGCGGCGGAGGAGACAGCCGTAACCGCGACTGGTAATTCGCGTTCGCAGCATGATCGCCAGGGCCAAGCTCGAACTCCCTGGCGATTTTTTTTATCCACCAGCTGCCTGATATCTACCCTTATGAGACATCTCGTCCAGCCGGTGCAAATCCTCTTCAGAAAGCTCGAAACGCAGCGCGCCAGCGTTCCCCTCCACCTGGCGCCGTGAACTCGCGCCAGAGATGGCCCCTAATCCAATCAGGACGCCATTCGCACCTCGCGGATATCATAATGCTGCGAGCGCGCGTCGAAACGCGACAACACCGCGCGGGCCTTGGGCGGCACTACCGCTGCTTCATAATCTTCCCCGGCGAATTCGCGCACTGCGACCAGCGAATCGAACCACATGATGGTCACAAACTCGATTTCCTCGCCCACATTGCGCCTGAAAAGCTGGATGCCTCGAAATCCCTTGATTCCCCGGTTTCCGATACCTGTGAAGATTTCTTCTTTGAGCAGCGTCTCGTAAGTATCCGCGTTCTGCGGCGTTGTCCATCCGTGCCAGATTCGACCGATCATAAGCACCCGCTCCTTTCTATTATGACTGCTGAAAAATAGCATGCATCAGGGCTGCAGCTTCCGAGTTAGCGAACAGGGCAGGACTATACGCCCTCCCTGTTCGCTATTCGGCTTCTTTCGAAACATCTCTAATCGCCGCCATACCATATTATGCAATCAAGCCGGCAGCGATTCAATACTCTCTTTTCTATGCCCCGCGTCCACCGTTTGGATGTTCTCCCCTTTCAACCGCATCAGGCGCATACCATTCAGGATGACGATCAAAACCGAAATTTCGTGAATCAGCATGCCGCCAGCCATGTGTACTTCGCCGAGCAGCACGCCGAGCAGCAATCCGCTGACCGTCGCCAGGGCAATCAAGACATTCTGGCGGATATTGCGCAGTGTGGCTTTAGAAAGCCGCACCGCTTCAGGGATTTTCAGCAAGTCGTCTGCCATCAGGGCGATGTCAGCAGTTTCGATGGCCACATCGCTGCCTGCGGCGCCCATGGCAATACCGATATCGGCGGCAGCCAGCGCCGGGGCGTCGTTGATGCCGTCCCCAACCATCGCTACCACGTGCCCCTCTGCTTGCAGCCCGCGGATAACTTCCAGCTTATCCTCGGGCAGCAGCCCGGCGCGCACGTCTTCGATATCTGCCTGGCGGGCGATGCTTTTGGCCGTCAGTGGATCGTCACCGGTCAGCATCACAATGCGCCGAACACCGGCCTCTCTCAACCGCTGGATCATCACCGGGGTGGATTCACGGATGGGATCGCTGATGCCAACCACACCAACCAGTTGATCGTCGACCGAAACCAGCACTGCAGTCTTGCCCTCGGATTTCAGGTCGTCCATCACCACCCGCGCCCTTTCATCGACGGTTACTTTCAAAGTAGCCATCAAATCTGACGAGCCGACCGCGATCGTGCGGCCTTGAAATATCGCCCTAACACCTCTGCCCGTGCAAGCGTCGAATTGCTCTGCCGCAGGGATCTGGCCGAATTCCTCCGCAGCAGTGAGGATTGAGCGCGCCAGCGGATGGTCCGAGCCTGCCTCGACGATGCCAGCCAGGTACAGCACAGCAGCCTGAGAGGCGTCCCAGTGCCCGTCTGTATCAGGAAGGGTCAAACCGTCCGGCAGGTAAAAGGCAGTCACATCCGTGACCTGCGGCTTGCCGCGTGTCAGCGTGCCGGTCTTATCGATTGCCAGCGCAGAAATCTTGCCAGCGTTCTCGAGGTACTCGCCGCCCTTGATTAGGATGCCGGCTTTAGCCGCCCGCCCAATGCCTGCCACCACCGAAACCGGCGTGGAGATAACCAGCGCCCCAGGGCAGCCGATCACCAGCAGGGTCAGCGCCAACTCGATGTCGCGAGTGAACAGATAGATAACGATGCTCAGGCCAATGATGAAAGGCGTGTACCATTTTGCGAAGCGCTCGATGAAACGCTGGGTAGGCGCTTTTTCATCCTGGGCTTCTTCCACCCGGCGGATGATGCGCGCCAGAGTCGTGTCTGCGCCTACTCCGGTGGCGCGCACCTTCAAGAGGCCGTTCTGATTGACCGTGCCAGCAAAGACCATCGCCCCGGCGGTCTTCTCCTCGGGCATCGGCTCGCCGGTGATGGCGCTCTCGTCCACCGCCGAGCGACCCTCGACGACTTCGCCGTCCACAGGCACCTTGCTGCCCGGCTTGATCAAAACAATTTCACCGCTCGCCACCTCGCCCGGCATGATTTCTACCTGATACCCGTCGCGGACGACCACGGCGGTGGTTGGCGCCAGATCAAGCAAACCTTTGAGTACCTGCCGGGTGCGGCTGAGCGTGCGTGCCTCGAGATACGCTCCGAGGATGAACAGGAAGGTCACCGCGGCAGCTTCCCAATACTCTCCGATCGCCAGCGCGCCAATAGTGGCGATGGTCACCAGCAGCTCGATGCTGATGTGGCGGATACGCAGGCTCGCGACCGCCCGAGCGGCGATGTCCCAGCCGGCGAATACCGCCGCGGCGATCATGGCAATATTGTAAACTCCGCGCTGCTCGAAAAAGAAATCCGCACCGAGCGCCAGCAAAATTAAAGCACCGCTGGTCAGGGTCAGAATTTTACGGCGCAGGTAAAGATTGTTGAAAAATCCACGAATTTTGTCCATTGCCACCTCACACGCTTGAGAATTTGATCGCGTTAAAATGCTGATTCACTGGCAGTATATCCAACCGACTTAACAACCTCGATCAGCTCTGGCGCCTGCACCTTTTCAGGATCGTGTATGATCTCGATCTTGCCGGTGTTGAAATACACTCTGGCGTCGGCGACGCCGTCCACCGCTTTCAGCGCCTTCTCGATCTTCGCGATACACGATGGGCAGGTAAATTCCTGGCTGCGTAAAAGGGTTTTCTTCATGATTGTTTTCTCCTTTCATGACATGTTGTTTTTACAACACTACTTTACCGCCCTGGAGAAAATCATTCCATGATCCAGATCAGTTAAGTGCAAACCAACCTGGGAATATCTCCCGAACACTCGCATTGTCACTGCGAGATGCAAAACCTGAATCACCCCTCTGACTTGAAAAACAGCTCTTCCAGCCTCTTCTGATCTGTCACCGCCACCCACTGGCGCCCGCTCTGAATCAACCCATCCTTTTGAAATTGACTCATTACCCGGCTGGCTGTTTCGCTGGTGGTTCCCGTAAAGGCAGCCAGGTCGTCGCGGGAGAGCGGCACCTGGATCAGCCGTCCAACTGTGTGTGGCTTGCCAAATTTTCGACTGAGCATCAAAAGGATGGAAGCAATCCGTCCTTCAACCGGCAAAACACTCAGTTGCTGCACTCGTTCATTCGCTGCCTGCAGACGGGAGGCCATGATGCCGATTACGCTTACCGCGATCGGGGGGTATTGCTTCAATATTTGATGAAAGGCTTCCCTGCCGATCGTCAGGATGCACACATTGGTTTGCGCCTGAGCTGTATCCGGATATACATCATCCTTGCCCATCGAAAGAGATCCGAAAAATTCGCCGAGAGAGAGCAGATCGAGCAGGATATCCTTGCCCGCCAATGAGTGTCGCAGCAGCTTGACCCGCCCATCCGCCACGACAAATAACTGCTCCGCTCGATCGCCGGCCAGGCAGATTGTTTCACCGCTCTCGAAGCCATTTTCGCGAAAAATGTGGTTGATCTCTGCCAGCGCAGTTGCGGGCAACTCTTGAAAGAATGGCAACTGACCAAGGATTTTAAGCCGCAAGTCTACCGAGCACATATGCACCTCGGTGACTTTAATCTCAAGCGGAGATTTTCTTCTTGCTGCCATATGACACCATTATATCTGCCTTTAATAGTTGTAGTTTTATCGCGCGGACGATTGAAACGCAAATAGGCTGTTCAAACACTACTGCCCGGCTTTAGGGAACTCTATCCTAAGATAAGGTTCGCATCCATCCTTTTCTGGTTCCTCTTGTTAAAAAGGAAGGAATTGAACCTGAAGGCTTACCAAAGCCGCCGTTGAACAGTATTCCAGGATGCAGGGCTGCGCAGGTAAAAATCCTTTTGGAAACAATATTTTTCGAACCGCGCACGGTTTGCCTGGCGAGTATTCAGGAAAAAGCCGCATAATTAGCTATTACCTTATCCCTTTAGGTGGTATGATATTTTAATATAGGTTTCTGACAAGAAATACTCTCCCTGGTTTTTCCTATCCAACGGCAATCCAAACATGAATACCGATCCCGAATCCGCTCGATCAATGATCCAAAACGCTATGGCAGCCATGCAACGCGGTGATCGAAAAACAGCCCGCCAGCTTGCTGAACAGGCTGCCGCGCTCGACCCGCAAAGCGAAGCGTCCTGGTTGCTGCTGGCTGCCCTCTCTGCGCCGGCAGACAGCTTGATCTACGCGCAAAGGGCGTTGGAAATCAATCCAGAAAGCCAGGCGGCTGAAAAGGCTTTACGGTGGGCGTTGACCCGCTTGGATAAATCCAGGCTGCCGGATCGACCTGCGCAACCGGACGTTCAGGCCGCCCCTCCGCCAAGCCCATCCCCTCCCCCGCCAGCTAAAAGCGAAACGCTGCCCGAGGTAGAATCAGAACCTGAACGAGAAGGGAGCCACGGGTTTGAAACCAAACCTGGCTGGGAAGGACTGCGCGAACAAAAAATAGAACCTGAAGCTGAGAAACCGAGCGCTTATCGAGCGAAACCTGAAGCAGAGGAATTACTTGAATACACGGGGGAAGCTGAGCCTGCCGCAAAGATCACTCGAAAGCCGGCTGTACGCAAGGCAAAACCTCCTCTTTCGCCGGCGCGGATTCTACTCTTCACGCTATTTGGATTGATCGTTGTGACACTGATTGCCGGATTTTTCTTGCTGCGTCAGCAGCTTGGCAATCTTGGGGGAAACCTCTCGACGGGCAGCGACTGTATAGCCGCGCTCAACTTCGAGCAGCGATCCTACGAAATTCGTACATTGGTGCCAAAAAGCGACGGGTCCTTCAAAACGCCGGACAGTCACCCTGAGCGGCTGTACTGGCTGAAAGGCACAGACGTCAATCTGGTATTTGTCATGCTGCCGACCGCCGACAACCTTTCGCTGGTATCAAGAATCAGGGATGGTCAAACCGTCACACTCACCTGGCCAAATTGCTCAACCACCGTCTATACCCTCTCCCAACTTTACGAGAAGCAGCCTTTCAACCTGGCGCAGCTCGATCAAAGCGCCACGGGAATCACGATCTTTATCCCAGCCGAGTCCACATCGAGCGGTTATTTATTATTTGGGGTTCTGCAGGAATAGAATCTTCCTTAATCCAATCTGACCTGGCAAGCTAAACGAAAGCCGCTCAATTTGACTTGTCCGGCGTGGCTTGAGCTATTCTGGAAATTTCGGGACTTGACAAATTGCTACATTTATTATATACTTCATATTAAGTGAAGTATATAAATCGGGAATTATATACTTAGGAAGGAAGAAATGGCTCTCGTACGCAAGCTCAAACCCGACCGCAGCATTGGCGGCGCGATCGTCCCATTATCCATGCCCATCATCTTTGGCGCAACTGCATTGATCTTCGGGATTGCCGTAGGTCTGAAAGCCGCGTACACCATGATGGCTTTGTTTGCCCTGTTCTATATATTTCTCGTGGTGCGCACGGGCAATCTTCATCTCCTGGTAGTCGTTGCTGAGAGTATCTTTATCGGCTTTATGCTGTGGCTGCTCAGCACGCGGTACATCATAGGCAACTGGGAACAGCAGGTTGACATTCAAATAATGTTCCCCATCGTAATGATCACATTTGGTATATTGGTGATCTTTTTTGGCGTCAACCGGAGGCTGCAATTTCGCGGGCGTGAGATTTTTGAGCTCGCAGCCGAATCGGTCGATGAAACCGGCAATGGATATACTCACCGTCCGCGTCCGGTCGGCAAGGTGGAGTATAGCTTGAAAGAACTGCGCGGATTTGCCCGCTTTGCTGCAAAACATATGATGGCCTTACCATATATCACCTCGAAGAGCATCACCCTGGTACCGCTCAAGATGGGCGACGAATTTGGACGCGTCTTGGGCTTGCTCGGTGACTACCGCGATGCCACCTGGGTAAACTTCGACGTCGATGGAGAGGTCTCGGTCCACATTGCGCAAAAAGATTACCTGGATTACCGCGAAACGCTTGCCTTCGACCAGTTGTGCGCCTCTCTTGGACAATTGTTCATCAATTTCCTCGAGCTGTACAGCAAGGGCGAAGGCATCCGCGCCGTCGACCGCATGGACGACCTTAAAATCCCCCTGTTTTCATAAGGCAGGCAGGCTATGGATTTTGATACCGCAGCCAAATACGCCACTCTGCTGGCAAAGGATTACGCGGAAGATATCTTCGCATTGCTGGTCAACTATCAGGCCATTTCCGCCTCAGAAGTAGCCGCCCGTCTTAACCTGCATATCAAGACGGCTCAGGATTATCTTGAGTCTCTTGCCGATCTTGGCATTCTCGAAAAAGAAGAAGTGCTCGAGAAAAAGCGCCCATATTTCCGTTACAGCCTAAAAGAAACCCGCATACTCCTCGATATCGACCTGATGCAAGTCAAACGGGAACCGACCCACAACAACCTGTCCGTACCCATCCGTGAAAGGGCAAACGCCGGGGCGCGCTTTGCCGCCGCGCGTAACGATGACACCATTGCCAGCGTGACAATCTGGTCAGGTGAAGGGCGCAACCGGCATGAGCGCAAAATCAAGTTGACGTCTCCGCAGGGCAAGTTCCTCTATCACTTACCGTTTCCCAAAACCTCGCCCCTATCCGTGGCTGAAATCATGCAAAAAGCTGGCATCGACGAATCACTGGCAGCTGAGATCCTCGATCTGGTACAGTTGCTCGACAAATACAACGTGATCGAAAAAATTTCCTAAGCGATCCTTCTAACTGCCAGCATAGTGATATCGTCGAATTGGGCAGCTTCACCGATATGGCGGCACAACTCGACCTTCATTCGCTCGAGAAGTTCAGCTGGTGATGTACCCGATTCGATCAGAACCTGGCGCAGCCGTTCGATCCCAAAGGCTTCGTCCACCACATTCAAGGCGTCGGTGATCCCATCAGTGAAAGCCAGCAGCACGTCATCCGGTTCCATGACGATTTCCTTCACCTGGAATTGCGCCTCGGAGATCACGCCGATCACTGGCCCGCTGGGGTCAAGTGAAGCAACGATTTTTCGATCCCTGACCAGAAGCGGAGGCTCGTTCCCTGCATTGACGTAACTCAAATTGCCGTTCTGCTGGTCAAAGATCCCAACAAACGCCGTCGCAAACATATTCGCATCCTCGTGCGTCACCGCGACGTAATTATTGGTGAATGAAACCACGTGTTGCAACCGCTCAGCAGCAGTCAGCTCTTTGCGATCCTGATGATCCAGGAAATAATCCGTGGTGGCTGTGGCTCGGATGAGGCTGCGGAACAGGGTCATAAACAGAGCAGCGCCAACACCTTTACCGCACACATCGCCAATCACACAGACGAGCTTCCCGTCCGGCAGTTCGAAAGCATCATAGAAATCCCCGGCGACCTCGCGCGCGGCTTTGAAACAGCTAGCCACCTCCCAGCCTTCCACCTGCGGCAGTTCAGCAGGCAAGAAACCCTGTTGAATTTCTCGGGCGATGTCCAGCTCCCGCTCTAAGCTCTTGAGATACAACTTCTGCAAATCTCGCAGGCGTTTTTTATCCAGGCTGGACGAAACCCGCGCGTGTAGAAAAATCGGGTCGAAGGGCTTGGGTAGATAATCCTCCGCGCCTAACTTGATGCCCCTGACGACATTATTTATATCCGCGGTGGCGGATATAACGATCACCGGAATGTCGCGCGTTTCTACATCCGCTTTCATCCTTGAGAGCACCTCAAAACCGTCCATGATTGGCATCATGATGTCCAGCAAGACCAGATCAGGCGCTTCACTGTACACCAGATCGAGCGCCTCCTGACCATTCCCGGCGCTGATGGTTTCATACTCCAAATCATTGAGCTCCTGCTCGAGGTAATCGACGTTGAACGGCTCATCATCCACAATTAAGATCTTTGGTTTGTTCATTTCAGCCCAAATGTTCGTTAATTTTCTTGAGCAACAAAACGTCGTCGATTGGTTTGGTCAGGTAATCCGTGCAGCCTGCCTCCCTGGCCTTCTCGGCATCGCTATGCATGGCGTTAGCTGAAAGCCCAATGACCGGCAAAGCAGGGAACCTGGCGCGGATAGCCCGGGTGGCTTCATAACCGTCCATGACGGGCAGAGAAATATCCATCAGGATCATATCTGGTTGGTATTGCTCAGTGAATGCTACCCCCTCTGCGCCATCCTTGGCGACCAGGAGATGGTAATCATCCTCGAGGATTTGAGTGAGCAGATCAATATTAATGTCTATATCTTCTACAATCAGGATGGTTTTCATGCGCCTCTCCTTACCTGCCAATATCAGTCAACATACCGCTAGCGGATGATATCATCCAACACCTTATGGATTTCGATCGCCAGCTGTTCGCCGGCAAATCCCTGCTTCCTGATCACCATAGTCACCGTCTCCTTCAATCGTTGGGATTCATCCGCGGTCAGGTCTTTACCGCTGACAACGATAATGGGCAGGTTGCAGGTCTGTGGATTATTGCGCAGGCGTTCGATTACTCCAAATCCGTCCAGGCGCGGCATGATCAGGTCCAGCAGAATAATATCTGGACGGTTTTTCTCGACCGCCTCCAAACCCGCTATGCCGTCGAGAGCAGCATCCAGCAGGAATTCCTCTTTCAGCAGAGTTTGATTGAGCATATCGGCTACGTTTGGGTCATCATCGATGAGTAACACGCGTTTTTGGTGAGGGCTAAAACTTCCGGTAACGCGCCTGAGCGCATCTCTGACCTCAGCAGGATCGAGCGGCTTGAGCAAGTAGGCGGCCGCGCCAAGGCGGTATCCCATTGCCTTTTTATCCACGATGGTGAGTAATACCACCGGGATTTGGGCAGTAGCAGGTTCGTTTTTCAAATCGTGCAACAATTGCCAACCGTCCATATCCGCGATAAGGATATCGAGTAAAATCGCATTCGGTTGTTGTTCGCGCGCAAGGCGCATGCCCTCGCTTCCGTTGCGTGTGCCAATCAAGTCGAATTCCTTCGGAGATAAATTTTCCTGCAGAAGGTACAGCGCATCCGGATCATCGTCAATCACCAGGATGCGTTTCTTCGCGTCGATGGTCTTTAGATTTACAGCGGTATCCATTACAGGCGCAGGCTTCGTTTCCGTTGCCGAATATGCGGGCGCCTCTGCGGGCGAGATTGCCTTGGAACGATACTGAAGCGGGATGGTCAGGGTGAAGGTGGACCCCTTGTCGAGCACACTCTCAACCGTCAATCCACCGCCAAGAAGGGTCGCCAGATTGCGGCTGATAGAAAGGCCCAGGCCGGTACCGCCGTACTGGCGGGTGGTGGAGTTATCTGCCTGCTGGAACTCCTTGAAAATGCGCGGAAGCGCCTCAGCGCTGATGCCTATGCCGGTATCCGCAACCGAGATGGACAGATTTACCTCATCTGCCCGACAGGCAGACAAAACAATCTTGCCGCTGTGGGTAAACTTGGCGGCGTTGCTCAATAGGTTCAAAATGATCTGCTTGATCTTATCCTGATCGGAATAAACCAGGTCGAGATCCTTGTCCACCTGTTTTTCAAGCGTTACCCCAGGTCGGAGCAATGGCTGTGCTGTGTTCGCGCACAAATCGATCAAGGCGTTGATCCTGAAATTGCCCGCCTGGATATCCATTCGCCCAGCTTCGATCTTGGCGATATCCAACACGGTATTGATCAGCGTGAGTAAATGCTCGGCGCTGATCAATACCTTGTCCAGGTTCTCGGTTTGCTTCTCGGGAAGCACGCCCTCAGCCTTGCGCCGGACAATTCGGGTAAAACCGATGATCGCATTGAGCGGCGTGCGCAACTCATGGCTCATGTTAGCCAGAAAGGTGCTCTTCGCCGTGTTCGCATGTTCCGCCTCAGCGCGCGCCCGCCTGGCGTCAGTATAGAGTTTAGCGTTTTGCAGCGCCGTGCCGACGCTTGTCGCGATGGTCGTGAGCAGGTCTTCGTCCGCCTCATTAAAAATGCCTTCCTTGGTCGTACTTTGCACGCTCAGCACGCCGACTGCCTCGCCGCCAAGCACAATTGGAACGCCCAGGTAGGAGAGCGACTTTTGACCGATTTGTGCTGCGCCGATTTCCACTAATTGCTCATCCAATCCCTGGTTGATCAACAGGGGTTGATTGGATTGGATGATTTTACTGGTCAAACCTTCGCCGTATCGGATCGGCGTGAGTTCCTCGCCGTATGTGAAGGGAAAATGGATCATCCCGCTCGCTTCATCCAGCAGCGCCACATAGGCGATATCCGCCTCGAAAGTAGAGCGGGTTTGTTCACCAACCAACTGAATCAACGCATTTAGATCCAACTCGCTAGCCAGCGCCGCGCTGACCTTATTGACCGCAGCAAGTTCTGCTGCACGCTGCTGCTCAGCCTGGAACAGACGCGCATTTTCAATGGCAAAACCCATGCCAGAGGCGAGTGTCTGTAAAATCCGCAGGTGATTCTCGTTATAGGCATATGGCCGAACATCTGACAAGGCCAATAATCCTAATGCCTGCTTTCCCACCATAATTGGTACGCCAACCCAGGATTGGCTGCGGATACCCGATCCTTTTTCGACCAACTCCGGTGGAAAATAAGCGCCATTGGCGATCTCCTCCTCCAGTGTCGATAGCAGTAAGGGTTGGCCAGTGGTGATGACCTTGGATGCCAGACCGGTTCCCAGGGGGAAAGGTTCCACATTTTCGAGATAGCCGCCCTCACTTTCATCGTACTCATACAGGATATGAATCAAATTAGTTTCCCTGTCCAGCATCATGATCAAGACAGCACAGGCGTTGAATATTTCCCGTACTCTATCACCAACGATGTGTGTGATGGTTTTTAAATCCAGCGTTTTAACCATGGCTTCGCTGACGCTATTGATCATAGCCAGCTCGGCTGCCCTTTGTCGCTCGGCTTCCAGCGCACGGATGCGCGATAAGGCCGTGGCGATATGCTGGGCGACGTAGGCTAATATCTCGTCGTCCTGGTCGGTGTAACCGATGCCTTCGGTGTAACTTTGCACAAAAATCGCCCCAAGGGTATTTCCCTCGATTTTCAATGGCGCACCGATCCCATCCTGGTTTTCGGCGCCCTCCTCCACTACTTCGCCGCTGGAAATCAACCGGTTGATTTGTTCCCTCCCATGTTTGATCATATTCCCGGTACGGATGATGTATGCAGTCAGGCCGTGAAATTCACTCAGCGGCGCAGGAGGAGGCGTCGTTAATTCAGCTTCATCGATAAAATATGGGAAACTCAACAAGCCAGTCGCTTCATCATATAAGGCGATAAACATATTTCGGGCATACATGAGTTCACCGATGATGTGATGAACATGACCATAAAAATCCTGCATATCACGCGAAGCACCGGCTGCATCACTGATTTGATATAAAGCTGATTGAATTCTGTTGCTCTTATGCAACTCCTCAGTCCGTTCTTCGACTTTTCGCTCCAGCGTCAGGTTCTGATCTTCCAACAAAACCTGTGCTCGCTGCAACTCCTCTTGGACGATCCGCGCTTTCTGGACCAGTTGCAATTGAAAACGGTAATAAAGAAAAAGAAGCGTTATGATCAATCCGAGGATCATCAATAGCGTGGTAAAACTCACCCAGGGAACCATTGTGGTCGAAGCCATCGGTCTAATGGTTCCTATATCGGTGAGAAATACGATCAAACCCACGATCACAACGCTGAATATCGAAGATATGATTCCAGTCCGGCTGCCAATCAGAATAAAACCTATAATTGGCATCGCAATCACGTACCAGACTCCAGGGCCATATATACCCGATACTATTAAAATAGCGATGGCAGCGATGTAGCCTACAATTAACAGACCCATGGCGCGGACTGCCCCATCCAGGCGACGCAAGATAGTCAGCGCAAGGATGATCAGATAGATGATCGTCAACACAATCGTAACCAGCCTTCGCTCAGGGGTGCGGATGCCTTCAATTACGGTCGCTATCCACGCTGGCGCGGCAACCACCGCCAGTACGATAAAAATAACATTTAGAATTCGTGTTCGCCATTGGCTGAAGATGATCTCAGAACTGGTATGTTCTTGAATGTTCATAAGATGACCTCTCCTGGTGCGCAACTCAGAGGTTTACTTGGTCAAAAACCGCAACTCCTAATCGATTGCTCAATCCAATAACCACACCCACTTCCAGCTGGTCAACCAGTGCATGATTTATCTCGTGTGCAGTTTCCAATCTTCCCCCCTCCGATTCACTTGTATACAACTATATGATTCTAATTAGAGAACGTCAATGGTGAAGGTGTAGGATTTATCGAGAATATCAATGCGTTTCCGGATCGTTGAATAAAAAACCTAAGCAAAGCAAAACTCCAGCATGCAAAACTACCCAGAATCCGGCTTTTTGGATACAATTTTTTCAGGATTTGTGCATATTGTATATTCTTGAGGAGGGAAATATGACCGCAAAAATGGTGCGCGTACTTGGGCGTTCGGGCATCGAAGTCAGCGCGCTTGGAATGGGCTGCTGGGCGATCGGCGGTCCCTGGATCATGAACGGCTCTCCAGCCGGCTGGAGCCGCGTGGATGACGCCGAGTCGCTGCGCGCGCTGCACTGCGCGTTTGATATGGGCGTGAATTTCTTCGACACCGCCGCCAACTACGGCGCTGGTCACAGCGAGAGACTGTTAGGGCAGGCGTTCAAAGACCGTCGCGACAAGGTGGTAATCGCCACAAAATTCGGTTACTGCCTCGACGAGGCGGCCAGGACCGTGATAAATTACGATGTAAAAGAGGAAGAGTCCAATGTAGCCAGCCATTTGCGCGACAATCTCGCGGACAGCCTCAGAAGACTTGGGACGGATACCATCGACATCTATCAACTGCATGTCTGGGGTTTGTCCATTGACCGCGCTCTGGAAGCTCGCGAGATCCTCGAAGACCTGGTCAAAGAGGGCAAGATACGCACCTACGGTTGGAGCACCGACCGCACCGATGCAATCGAGGCTTTCTCGACCAGCCAAAATTGCGGCGTCGTGCAGCAGCAGCTGAGCGTGCTGGACGGCAACATGGAACTGCTTGCCCTGTGCGAGAAACGCAATCTGGCTTCCATCAACCGCGGTCCCCTCGGCATGGGCTCGCTGACCGGCAAGTTCGCTCTTGAGAGCACCTTCCCCGAAAATGATGTTCGCCGGCATGCCCAATGGCATCCCGCTTTCAAAGATGGCAAACCCGCCCAGGACTGGCTGGACAGACTGGCATCCATACGCGATGTGTTGACCAGTGGCGGACGTTCCCTTGCGCAGGGCGCGTTGGGCTGGATATGGGCGCGCAGCCCCGTCACTGTGCCTATCCCTGGCTTCAAGACCGTGGCGCAGGTGGAAGAAAACTGCCGGGCGTTGGAGCTTGGTCCCCTGACTTCCGATCAAATGGCAGAAATCGACCGCATCCTCGGGCGGGGTTAAGCTCGATCCGACTGAATGAATCAATCATGCGACACGTGCTTGAATTAAATCACTGCTGGTCCAGGTGTATATTTTTCTCCTAAAACAACCTCAATTGTATAAAGGTGCGCTATGAAAATCGGTGTGGTGATTATGCTGGTCGAGTTAAAAGACCTGGGAAGGGCGTTGACCTTTCACGAAATCCGTTCCACGGCCCTGCGATGCGAGGAATTGGGTTTTGATTCGATCTGGATCTACGACCACCTACTGTATCGCGATAAAAAGGGGTCAACAACCGGCATTTGGGAGGGTTGGAGTATGCTCTCTGCTCTGGCTGCCTGCACGCAACGAGTGGAGATCGGAACGCTGGTATGCTGCAATTCATTTCGCAATCCAGCGCTGCTGGCAAAGATGGCCCATACCGTGGACGAGATCAGCGGGGGCCGCATGATCCTTGGAGTTGGCGCCGGCTGGAACAAACCCGAGTATGACGCCTTTGGCTTCCCCTTCGACCGCCGAGTTGACCGGTTCGAAGAGGCTCTGCAAATCATCCGCCCGCTATTGAAGGAAGGGCGCGTGGATTTTTCAGGCGAGTATTACACTGCCCGCAATTGCGAAATCAGTCCTCGCTCTCCGCGAGCCGGCGGACCGCCGTTGATGATCGGCGCTGGCATGCCGCGCATGCTGCGCCTTACCGCCCAATATGCAGACCTATACAACGTCGGCTATATGACTGTTCCCCGCTCGACGGTTGTCCCGCTGCGCGCCTTGCGGAAAGCCTGCAAAGAAACGGGACGCGATCCGGCCAGCCTGCCGTACACCTTTTTGATGAGCATGGCCTACCCGGATCTACTCGGCTGGGATCAACCCAAGAAGCGCGGTTATCTCTGCGGTTCTGCGGAAGAAATTGCTCAAGTTCTGGCGGAATACGAGGCACTGGGCGCAAACCACTTGATGTTTCATTTGCGCCCATCTTCCCCGGCCGCATACGAACGATTGGCTGAAGCAGTGAGTCTGTATCGAAAAGGCGCCGATCAGACCCTCAGGCCTGCTGAGCGCAATTAAGAAAGGACTGGTGGCTACATGCCCAGCGATTTCATCGCTGCATAGACGAGAAATACAGGCCAAACCAGAGCTTTTAAAAATCCTAATACGCCCAGCCAGAAAGTGGCGGCCTGGCCGATAAAATAAATCGCCGCGCCGATAAAACCCAAACCATACACGGCATCAGAGGTCCTTCCTCGATAAACCACTTTTGTTTTCTTAGGTTCCTGTTCGACAGGGATTGAATTTGTTGTCATGTTCTCTCCTTTTAATTTCAAGACCGATTCATCATATATACGAAAGCGACCGCCTGAGGTTGCGCAGAAAGCTGGTGCCTGGTCCATGACCCCTTCCAATTCGATCGGGAAATTTTGCGTCCCTTCTACGATAGTAATCCCAAATATGTCATTAATTAAGATTTGGAAAGCGGCAACTCCGTTTACCAAAATCGTGATCGAAAAATCCATTCGACGAAACCGTTTGAGTGACTGCGCCGATCCGAGATGGGTTGGACAAATACATAGCCGTTGTTGGAGTAGTTGATGAACAAGATCAAAAATTTACGGAGGGTATGGATTTAGCTGATGTACAATCAAGAAAGTGGCGTAACCATACTCCAAGCAACAGGAGGAGACCATGCCCGATTTTCTCCAAAATAACCGGTTCGGCTTCATCTCTGCCGGCGATAAGGAGTTCATCCTCGCCTTCGACGACGAGATGAGCAGGCTCGGATACGATTTTGGCGACAAGATTGGCAACGGCTTTTGCTGGGGAAAATACATGATGATTTATACAAAAACGGGGGTAAAAAGCAAGCGGGTTTATGCGCGCATTTACATTCGTGATGATGGCATTGCGCTTCGCCTGTTTTTAAATGACATAGATAAACACCGTGGATACATCGAAAAATCCCCAGCACATATCAAAGAGGTTTTTGTCGGCAGCCATGGAGATTGCCAGCATTGTCAAAATGATAAAGATGGAAAATGTAAGTTCAGAAAAACATACACCATCGATGACCGTCTGATCGAGAAATGCAACGGAATCACATTTGAGTTTCATAATCCCCATCTTCAACGGCTGCCGGACTATATCGCCCTATTCACAGAGTTCTATCCGCAAAAGAAGTCAATACACAGGGTTTTAGAGACGGAGACTTTCATCGAACGATGAAAAGAGACGAGAATAGCCATGGATAACCTGAGAGGAGAAAGCAGATCAACCAAGTTCTTCACTGTGGTCAGCTCCAAAAATGAAGCAATCCAGGCCAAACTGTTGATCGAAAGCCTGCGGACATTCGGTGGGAAGCTCCAGAATACTCAGTTTTGGATCTTCCTCACTGAGCCGGAATATCCAGAGAATTTGTCCAGCATTGGCGACGCTGCTCTGTTCCCTTTGGAGATCGAGGCGCCGTATCGAGGTTACGAACTGGCTGAAAAGGTGTTCGCCAGCGCCCGAGCCGAGGAGTTGGCTGGGAAGGAGGTCCGTTCGCTCGTCTGGCTGAATCTGGACTGCCTGATCGTCAACCCCCCGCTATTGTTCGAGCTGGGCATGGAATTCGATGCTGCCTTCCGGCCTGTCCATGTCCGCAACGTGGGTTCGGCGATCCGCGAGCCGATGGATAATTACTGGCAAACCGTGTATCGGACAGTAGGCATCGAAGAGGCGTCTTATTCGGTCGAATCCTTCGTGGATGCCCAGGTTCTGCGGCCATATTTCAACACGCACTGCTTTGCCATCAATCCTTCAAAAGGCATCCTGCAGAACTGGCTGGAATACTTCAAATTGCTGGTAGTCGATAAGGAATTCCAGGCCGGTCCCTGCCTGGACAGGCTCCACCGGATTTTCCTGCACCAGGTTGTGCTGAGCGCCTTGATCGTCAAATCGCTGGATCTAAGCCGTATCCGCAGGCTGCCGCCTGCTTACAGTTATCCGCTGCACCTGCTGAATCGACTGCCCCTCGAACGCCGTATTCCAACTCTCAATCAGACCGTCTGTCCGGTCTATGAAGAAGCGAACCAAATCGAAGGCATTGTAATCCAGGAGCCGTTGAAATCCTGGCTCCAAACCCGCCGCTAGCAGGTCTGTGTATACAAACGTCAATGTGTGCATGGCTCAGTCGGCATTTGGGCTGGCAAAACCCCCCACTCACTTTTTTACCTCCCGGCTGTGTTGAAGCAATAGGCAGGCGCCTGTCCTGTGGCTCTAAAAATCCTGAGGAGCGCAAGACCTGTCTGACCATCTACCACTACTAGAAATAGACCAGAGGATCAAAATAGTGCTCTAATCGAGCGCCTTTTTGACTGGCCCGATCATGGGTCATAATAGGCTTACAGCCACCTCCAGCGCGGGCGGGTCATTTTGCGGCCTTTCCAGGACAAAGTGCCGGAAAGACTCCGGCGCAGTGATTGACAAGCAGCCACCTCGTTCGCCAGGATCGTAAGCGGATAGAGAAAGGCGAGGCCGAAGGGGATCCTCAGGGCGATATACGGGATCAACCACAAACTAACAGCCAGGCCGACACAGCCGATCAGCGCGCCCACCTGGGCCTGCGGAGCCTGTCCAAAGATCCTCAATAATAGAACGATCAGGGGCTCCCAGAACATCATCGCCAGCCAGAAAAAAGCAAATAGGAACAACAGCAGGCGAAAATCGAAAGCCGCGAACAGGTTCTTGATAAAGCCGTTCAGCGCTTCGCCACTGGAATGATACATCCGGCAAGAGACCAGATCCGCTATATGAGCTGCCCGCCAGCGGAAGTCCGCGGCCTGGATCCGCCTGGTCAGCGTCAAATCATCCACAATCGATGCGCCCAGGCTTTCATGCCCGCCGACCGCTTGATAAGCCTTGCGGCGTAACAATAACATCTGACCAACCGCGATGGCTAAGGCTGGTTTTTTAAGCCGGTAAACCAGCGCCAGCGGAGTGAAACTGAGCAATACCCAGGAGAAAAATGGAACCAGCAGGCGCTCGCCCCAGGTGTGCACCTCCTGGCGCGGCAGGCCGGTCAACAGATCGGCTCCTTCGCCATCCAGGGTAGCAACGAGAGATTTTAACGCATCCGGCATGAAGGTAGTATCCGCGTCGGTGAAAAGCAGCAGCTCACCTCGCGCCTGCTTGGACAACTGGCTGCAGGCCCAACTCTTCCCAAGAAAACCTTCGGGCAGCGGACTGCCGCTCAACACCCTCAGCCTCGGCTGGGTAAGAGCCAGGGCATCAAGGATCGAGCGCGTACCATCGCTGGATCCGTCATCCAGAACCAGCACCTCGTAAGCAGGGTAATCCTGCGCCAGAAGCGATTGAACGCAGCGGGCGATATTGCGCTCCTCATCGCGAGCCGGGATGAGGATGGAAACCAGGGGATAAACCGTCGGAGGCGGGTGCCTCCTGGCGCGGCGCATGATCCACA
>JAXDCA010000052.1:0-3753 GCA_034678305.1 Bellilinea sp. | reverse complement strand
TCATCATCTGCAGCCGCATTGATGGCGTCCTGAATCATGGTGAAGGGCGCGCTGGAAGAGCGGTAGCTGATTTTGCTGGCCGGATCCAGATACCATAGATGCCAGGTACCGCCGTCATTGATCACAGCTGGCTCAGCCACGCGGGTATCAAAAACAGGGTTGCCGGCGCTTTTCGTCCAGTTAATGCCGTCTTTGGAGTAAGCAAAGCCAAGCTTTTGGACTGTGCTGGCATGGCTGTAACCAACATACCACATGTAGTAGTTGGCGCCGTCCTTCACCACCCACGGATGCTGAAGGCGCCAGTCGTCCCATGCGTCAGCGCTGCCAACTGGCAGAACCTGTACGGGTGAAGTGAAGTCGTTATCAGCATTTCCGTCTGCGATCGCAGCTAAGCTAGAACCTGAGACGGCAGCAACATAAATGCTGTAAGGATTGGTCTCCGCTGACGACTTGACCTGAAAATACAGCTTGTAGCCGCCGCTGTCCGCGAGCAGCATGGGGGCGTCAATTTTTACCCAATTGGTCAGACCGGTCCCATCAAAAACCTGCCCTTGGTCGGTCCATGCGACTCCATCAGTCGAAGTGTAGATGTTGAAGACGGTGGTTGTAACTCCATAAGCGACCATGTAATAAGTGCCGCTTTCTTCCACGATCGCTGGCGAGGCAACTTCAACTGGTTTGGTGTTGTATGTAGTTTCTTTTACATCTCCAAAGCTTGTCGGACTATTTCCTGAGGTGTAGTACAGAGTTGTATCGTTCGCTCCATACCACATATGGTAGGTTTCCCCTACTTTGAGGACGGTTGGGCGTCCGGCCAGGTTAATCTGAGTTGCATCGCCCCATTGGGCGACGTTGAGCGTCTGCCCGCTTTCCGCGCTTATTCCGCGCGGCGCCGCCGCGAACAGCAGCCCCAGCGCCAGCAGCACGGACAATATCACGTTCAAGCGAAATTTACTTGCGTTCATTAAGTGCATCCTCCTGAAAATATTTTGGTGTTGAATGTTTGCGACAACGATCATGGATGAATCAATGGCTCCCCACTTACTGCTCCGACCCGTCTACGGAGAGCCAGGCGCGCGAATATCAGGGCGATCTCAGCAGTCACCTCCCTTCGTGCGGTACCATTTTTTTATTGATAAGTACAGTTCAGGGTTTCTCATAGCGCGATAAGCTGGTAAGTAGCCGCAGCTGGTTCTATTCTTTCAGCTCACTCAGTGGTATTCGAAACGATAAATTGTACGGATAAAGCGAGGGTCTTCCTATCCCCCGAGAAACTACGGAACATTCCAACGCTGACCTAAGTTTAGCACAGGTAAATTTTTAACAACTTGATTAATGTCACCAGTTACGAATGACTTTCCTCAGGTCTGCGAACAGGTCTTAACGCAGGACCAGCGGCAGGTAAATAAATTCCTCGGCGCAGCTAACCGTGTTGACGACGCCGCTCACCGCCTGGTAGGCGATGGAGAAACCGTTTCGGTCGGATAAACCAGATTCGGAGTTGAACGAAAGTGGAGTGCTTACGCCCTGTGTCCGCGCTCTCAATTTGATGATAGCAAGATTGCCACTGCCAGTAATCGGCTCTAATTCATACCCTACCTGGAAATAGGCGACAAAAAACCGCCCTATATCATTGTCGATCATCGTAATCAGGGTTCCGTCATGCAGGAAGCCGCCGTTCTCCAGCCCGGTGATCTCCAGCGCGCCGGGATCGTAGGTCATCTCGACGTGGTAAGCCCACAGATTTTCCACCTCTTCGATTTGCACCACGATTTGCGTCTCCGTGCAGGTCGTGGCGCTCGCCTCGGCGGGCGTCACGCGCAGGGTTGTGATGGGTATGGAGGCCGCTGAGCTTGGCAGGCCGAACAGCGCCAGGGCAGTCAGAATCACAGCAAGCATGCGGGTGAAGAACTTATTGTTATTCATTGATCTCTCCTGAGTTTGCAGCTGCTTGTTTTCCCACCGCTAAAGGCAGTCAGATGGACAATAACAATAAGGAGATAGCTTGAGTATACTCCGTTAATCGTTTGTGCATAGTTGACGAATATCACTGTTCCGGCTGGAAATCCCTCCTTCGCGGTATGGCTGCCGCCTGTTCAGCGCCCGGCGAGAATCCGCCAGGAGCGCATGATATAATTTTCCATGCACGCTGCCGGAAACAACCAGCGACAATCGCTCCGGCAGGCGCGCAGGCACCCATGAGCGAAGTTCAGTTGACCCATCTGGTGTACGGCGGAGAATGCATCGGCCGCCTGGCGGACGGCCGGGCGGTTTTTGTCCCCTACGGCCTGCCGGGGGAGAGCGTGTCGGTCGAGCTGGTCGAAGAGAAGAAGCGTTTTGCCCGCGGGCGCATCCTCGAGATCATCCAGCCGTCGCCCGAGCGCGTCCAGCCGCGCTGCGCGCATTACGGCGCGTGCGGCGGCTGCCAGTACCAGCACATGCCCTATGCGCGCCAGCTGGCCGCCAAGCGGGAGATCCTGATCGACCAGTTGAAGCGCATCGGCGGCATCCCCGATCCGCCGGTGGAGGAAATGGCGCCCTCGCCGCTGCCCTGGAATTACCGCAACAGCGTCCAGTTTCATCTGACCAAAGAGGGCCGGCTCGGCTTCCAGGGCTGGGGCAGCGGCGGCGTCGTGCCAATCCGCGAGTGCCACCTGCCGGAAGCAGCCCTCAACGCGCTCTGGCCGCAATTGGATTTGGAGCCGCTGCCCGGATTGGAAAAAATCGAGCTGCGCCTCGGCGCCGGCGAAGACATCCTGCTGGCGCTCGAAGCGAATGACCTGGAACTGCCCGAGTTCGAGGCGGATCTGCCGCTCTCGGCGGTGCTGCGCAGCCCGGCCGGGCAGATCATCCTGGCCGGGGACGATTCGCTGGCGATGGAGGTGCTTGACCGGCCTTTCAAGGTCTCGGCCGGGTCTTTCTTCCAGGTCAACGCCGCCCAGGCCGGTGCGCTGGTCAACACGCTGCTGGAGTGGCTGCCGCTGACGCCGCAAACCACGCTGCTGGACGTTTATTGCGGGGTCGGGCTTTTTTCGGCATTCGCGGCGCCGCGGGCAGGCCGCTGCATCGGCATCGAGGTGTCCGAGAGCGCCTGCGCCGATTACGCCGCGAACCTGGACGCCTTTGACAACGTGGAGCTATACATGGGCGCAGCCGAGGTCGTGCTGCCGATGCTGAGCGCGAGCGCGCAGGCGGCGATCCTCGACCCCCCGCGCTCCGGGCTGGAGATCGCGGCGCTGGACGCGCTGGCTGCCCTGCAGCCGGAGGTCATCGCATACGTGTCGTGCGACCCGTCCACGCTGGCGCGGGACGCGAGCCGCCTGCTGAACGCCGGTTACCGCCTGGCGCGGGTCAGGCCGGTCGATATGTTCCCGCAGACATACCATATCGAGAGCGTCAGCTTGTTTGTGAGATAGGGCGGCCGCGGCCGCAGGTTGGATGAGGATGGGGGGAAACAAAGCGTTGGTTTATCCGCGCGCCCATTCGAAGCGCAAAAATATCCCCTTGCGCGATGAGACCCCCTCCCGACCTCCCCAAAAAATCTACAAACGAGATTTTTAGGGGAGGAGAGTCTTATTTTCCAATCCAACCCCATTTTCCGGTTTTGAATATTAGGGAGGCCAGGGTTGAGGGCATTACGCGCAGGCCGCCGCGGGCAATTTTTCGCGATTACCATGAAGAGGTAGGGGCAGGGCTTGTCCCTGCCCGCCGTTTGGGTGAGATCACTATCGGGCGGCCACAAGTACCGCCCCT
>JAXDCA010000051.1:0-23806 GCA_034678305.1 Bellilinea sp. | reverse complement strand
CGCCGAGCAGCAGCTGATGGAGCGCCTGGTGGGCGAATCGCTGCTGGAGACGCTGCGGGTGGACATCTCGGATAACGACGTGCCGGCGGCGGTCGAGCGCATCGCGGACTGGATGGAGTCGAGTGGGGGCTTGTGGCTGGATTGAGGGGGACAGGTTGTAGGGTGCGTTCTGCTTTTGAACGCGCCTTTTTTGGGGGGTGTGGGCGATCGAAGGAAAAATCGTCCATTAATCATCTGGAGACCTTCGGTCAAGAAGCGCGCTCGGTCAGAGACCGGCGCGATCAAATTTCGTTGCCAATGCGTTTGAGTATCATATTTTCTGTAAATATCAGTCAGTAATATCCCTTATTCTTATATTTAATATCTACTTGTTTCACCACTGTGAATTTTCTTCGGGATATTCCGTGAGTCGGGCATCCTTGCTTGCCTTTTTTTGTGCCCATGGATGGGCGTTGAGCGTAGCATGTGGGATAAAAGTATCATTTTTCGGATACAAATCAGCGCATCCACATTTGAAACACACCCTAGGATGAACAGTCTAACGATTGATCACTACTCAACTTCTTCTTCGTATTCAGCTATAACATCATCTTTGAGGAATGCCAGATGGGGTTGTTTAGCTAACTCTTCTAAGCTCTCGTAAGAAATAAATGTGCAAACCTCGGCAAGTGGTCCTTTTTCGAGTAGAGAAAATACGGGGCGTTTGATTTCCGAGAACACCTTCTCTTTTCGGGTTTCTGGTGCGACAATATGAAGCTTAATATCCATGTTGGGCTGTAAAGCGAGCAGGTCGGCCATCCGAAGGATACCCGAGTAAACAGAAGTGGTGTGTTCAACCTCAAATGCCCTGGCAATAGAGCGTTTTTTCAACCAAATCACATCTATTTGCTCAATAGTCCTGATCGTTGCTTCGTCATAATTTAACGGCAATTTTTCGATCAATACATTCTCGCCGGGTTGCCATTCCTTTTCAACTCTGGATCGGTCAGAATGAGGAATCCACACACGAAAACCCATTTTCTCACCAATGCGACCAAGAAGCGCCTGGATTCTTATTGAATCTCGTACAACCTCTTCAACCAGCTCCTTATGTTCCTCTTCTTCCAGTGGAACTGAGACCATAACGGTTTTTTCGATGCCTTGGACTTTCTGACGTAGGTATTTAGCATAGTCCTCTTCATTGACCGGGTAGATAGTAGGGGAATTTGATTGTTGAGATAACAGGAGACTTTCCAATAATTTACCGTCAGCGTCGGAAAGTTTAGTGAGGCTTGAGCGAAACTTACCAGTCCAATGTGGATTGTTTTGTGGTAAACCAGATGTAAAAGACAGGGAATTCCAGACGATATCTTCTCGGATCGGAATGCTGCATTCCTTATCTATCCAGACAATTGGTTTAACCTTAAATCGAACCACAAAAGGATCTTCGCCTTCTACAAATATCCTGGTCTTCTCGTCAATATAGCAATCGCTGACAACTTCAAGAACACCAACCCAGCGAGATAATTTGGTCATGTAACAGATTAATCGATCACCGGGATGGATATTTTTAGCAATGTTAAGCTGTCGTTTACGGAAACCGGTTATTGTCCGATCCGATTTCGAAAAAGCCTCATATGTCATCGGCGAAAATAAATCAGTATAGTATTCCATGTCGAATTCCTCATTTCTTTCTTGTGCAACGTCGAACCGGTGTTAACCTCACCCCTCCCCCTCCACAATCCTGATCTCCTCATCGGTCAGCCCGTAGAGCTCGTAAACCAGCCGGTCGATCTCCGCCGGCGCGGTGTTTGGTTGCGGTGCGATTGCATGTTTCATGCGCATTTCCCCGAATGGTAGTAGTATATGCGGAGCAGCGGGGCGGGTCAAGCGGATTTGCGGGGTAATAAGTTACAGAGTGCGTTCCGTTTGTGAACGCGCCAATTCACATGTCTTTTCTACGCAGAACCCTCGTATTTGTTTTGATCGCTTGTATCGCCCCCAACCTTTTCCTGCCTATAGAGATATGATATATAGAGCGCTCTGATTCTTTAGGAGGTTGGATGGACGAGGCGGAAGCTATTGCGCGACTGAAAGCAGGCGATATCACTGGATTACGTACGCTGATAGAACGCTATCAGGTGCAAGCAGTCCAGACCGCGGCATTGATCACTCAAGACCGTGCAATGGCTGAGGATATCGTCCAAAACGCGTTCGTGCGCATCTATCAACGAATTGGACAATTTGACGATACGAGGTTGTTCCGTCCCTGGTTTTTGCGGATCGTCATCAATGATGCGCTCAAAGCAGCCGTCAGGCAAAAGCGTCACATCTCGCTCGACGCCGATAATGACGCAGCCTGCCTGAAATTAATCGAACGACTGGAGGCCTCCGTTGAAAAACCGGAGGATATCATCGAAAGAAATGAAGTTCGGGAAACGATCCGGGAGGCTTTCAAGGAACTGTCCCCTCGACAAAGAGCCGCTGTAGTTCTGCGTTACTACCTGGGCTTCAGTGAAGAAGAAATGTCCTCAAAACTAAACTGCGCGCCGGGTACCGTCAAATGGCATTTGTATACTGCGCGCGAAAGGCTGCGGACCTTGCTCCTGCCGTTTGTAAAGTAAGGAGAAAATAAGATGACTGAAAAAAAACAATCGCATTGGGCAATGCTGGAGGTTGCTGAGCAGGAAGCACCGGAAAGCAAGATTGACATATGGGCGCGAGTTCAGGCTCAAGTAACCTCGCCTGCTGTACCCCTTCGAGGGACGATCCTCAAAAGCAGGAAGAGTCAATTTTCGTTTGGAATTTTGCTCGGGGTGCTGCTGATTGGTTCACTATTCTTTGTGCCTGAAGTCCGCGCATTCACCGCAGATATCATTCAGCGCATGGGGATTGCATTCGTAGATACCCAAAAATTCGACGAAAATACCCAGGTCGGAGAAGTTGAAATGATCAGGGAGGCGCCGCCGCCATCGTTGAGCGTCGAAGAGGTTAGAGAGCGAATTAGTTTTCCATTGATGCTGCCAACCTGGCTGCCGGAAGATCTGGATTATGCCTATTACAGCCTGCACCCTTATGACCCACAAACCTGGGAGGGCAGCGGCATCAAGGTTGGGATTGAATACGGGCGCGCGGCGGATTTTAATTTCGCCAGCGGCTTGCTGCGGTTGAACGCCAATGACGGGCCAATCAGCGCCCCGCCCTTGCTGGCGGAATCACGGGAACAGCGTGTGACGGTCAATGGCCAGCCGGGCATCTACGTGCATGGAGGCTGGCAGGATGACGGCACTGGCGATCCAAACACCCGCATGGGACCGCTGCAGTGGGATGATCTGGCGGACGACGCCTACCTGACCTGGACACAGGACGGTGTGACTTACCTGTTGGAAGCGCACAACCTTGGCCTTGAGTTGGATGACCTGTTGCGCATCGCCGAGTCGATGAGTGTGGTCGCGCAGCAGCCATAGCCGGATACGCCTCCATGGTTTCAGCAAGGTTGGACGCTTTCAACCAGCAGGTCTTGGGCTGCCAGAAGGATGCCTTTACACTGGCCTATGCCATGCTGGGCAAAGAGGAAATGGCCTGCGCGGTGGTAGAGAAGGCCATTGCGCAGGCCTATTCCTTTTGGCGGGAGAACGGCAGCAGCATTGTTGTGGAAGTAATGCAAGCTGTACTACAATCCTGCCGACCAATGAGGCGTCGCGGAGCTTGGGACGCGGTAGAATGGATACCTGGCTGGGAAGGATTGGAGTTCCGTGATCAGGAAACGCTGCTCCTGGTGGATGTGCTGGGGAAATCCTACTCAGATACCGCATCCATTCTAAAATGCTCGAAATGGGACGTTGCTCGCCTTATCGCTGGCGCCAGGTGTAAATTATCCAAAACGGGTTCTTTGGAATCAAAGCAACCTGGAAATCAAAAAAGACGTAAATAAAACAGGATTATTCTTTCGCACCCAAAGGTGATAATGAAGCAACACGACTATCGTATTCTCCTGTATGGTTTGATTGGCCTCGTCTTTGGAGTGTGTGATTGGTTCTATTTGGACTGGCTGGGGCATCACATTTCATGGGGAGCCCTTAGGCAATCCATCCTGGTTGTGCCTATCATTTTGATCATGAATTATGGCATCTGGCTGGTGCCGATCCTTCCGGTGGTATTCTTTGAGGCCAGGCGTGCTATCAGGATAACTTCCCCCATGCTGGCAGGCGCATTGACCTGGAGTTGCGCCATATTGAGTTATTATATTTATTATGCTGTTTTACTTTCATTTGGAAAATTAATCCATCTCGAGCACCTCTCGATTTTGGGAGAGAAGGGTGAAAACTTCTGGTACGAATATTGGCAAATGTTCAAAGGGATCATTCTTGGCCAATTTCTGGAATGGATCATCATCGCCATCATAGGCGGCGCTGTTTTGGGCGCGTTGGCCTTCTGGTCTGTGCGCAAGAGGTTTCATGCCATTGCGAAAAGCACAGCCTTGCATAGGATCGATGAAAAATAAGGAGTTCTAAAGGTCGCCACAATATTTCTCATTCTCTTTGTAGCGGTCTTCTTTCTGTATCCGGTATTTAATTTAATCAACATCCGTAAAGGGTAAAATCTAATCCTCGAACAGTTGCGAGAGATGAACCACTTGCTCAAGGAAATGTTGGGAAAGTTAAGGTAGGAATAGGAGCAGGGTTCGTTTTGAATTCGCGGTTGGCATGCACTCGAAGAGTGTGCGTCTACGAGCGCAGCGAGTGGGATGAATGCACCATTTCAGGCGTCCATTTCGGTGGGTCCACATGCGGGATGTACCCTAAATCTCTCATTTTATTCGCGCCCAGGGATGGGCGGCATTTTTTCCATTTGGATAATAATGACCCCCACCCATCCTCCCCCAAAAATCCTAAAGATTTTTGGGGGAGGCGCAGGAGGGGGGGTGAGCCTCGCGCTGAGCCGGCTCTTCGACAGGCCCTTCGACCAGCTCAGGGCAAGCTCGGGGATCAGCTCAGATCATAGGCCGGCTAAGTCACCCGCCCAAAATTCCCCCGGATTCTGATAGAATAGGACTCCACCTCTTTTCCCAGGATAAAACCATGAAAGACTCACCAGGTCTTCAATACCATGTCAAAGTCCGCCCGGGCGACGTCGGCCGCTACGTGCTGCTGCCCGGCGACCCCGGCCGGGTGGAGAAAATCGCCGCCCATCTTGAGGACGCCCATTTCGTCTCCAGCAACCGCGAGCACACCGTCTGGACCGGCTCGCTGCTCGGCGAGAAGGTCTCGGTTGTCTCGACCGGCATGGGCTGCCCCTCGACTGCCATCGCCGTCGAGGAGCTGATCAAGGTCGGCAGCGACACCTTCATCCGCGTCGGCACCTCGGGCGCCGTGCAGCCGGATATCCAGGTCGGCGACCTGGCCATCGTCACCGGCGCGATCCGCGACGAGGGCACCACCCGCCAGTATCTGCCGATCGAGTTCCCGGCGCTGGCTGACCTGCGGGTGGTCAACGCGCTGATTTCAGCCGCCAAAGGGAAGCGGGCGCGCTATCACCTGGGGGTGTCGCACACCAAAGATTCCTTCTACGGCGAAGTGGAGATGGATCGCCAGCCGCTGGCGCACGAGCTGCAGCAGCGCTGGAAGGCCTGGGTTACCGGGGGAGCGGTCTGCTCGGAGATGGAAGCGGCGGTGATCTTCATCCTGGCCAGCATCCACCGCAAGCGCGCCGGCGGGATCATGACCGTGATTGGCAGCGACACCGAGACGCTGCTGGCGCACAAAGCCGGACCGGACCTGATGATCGAGGTCGCGGTCGAGGCTATCCGGCGGTTGATCGAGCAAGACCGCGCGGAAGGAGAGAAGTAGATGAAGGTAGCGCTCGAGTCGACCGTCATCACGCACGGATTGCCCTATCCGGACAACGTGCGCACAGCCCTGGCGCTCGAGCAGATCGTGCGCGAACACGGCGGCGAGCCGGCGACGATTGCGGTCATCGACGGTCAGGCTCGCATTGGTTTGACTGAGAGCGAGATCGAATCGCTGGCGCAGGCGCAAGGGGTGATCAAAGCCGGCGTGCGCGAGCTGCCGGTGGTGATGGCGCGCAGACAAACCGCCTCGACGACCGTCAGCGCCACGGCGCGGCTGGCATGCCTGCGCGGCATCCCGGTTTTTGCCACCGGCGGGATCGGCGGGGTGCATCCCGGCCCCTGGGACGTTTCGCAGGACCTGTACGAGCTGGCGCGCACGCCGGAGATCGTGGTCTGCGCCGGGCCGAAGGCGATCCTCGACCTGCGAGAGACAGCCGAGATGCTCGAAACCCTGGCGGTGACCAGCGTCGCCTACCAGGCGGACGAGATGCCCGCCTTCTACTCGCGCAGCAGCGGCATCCCGGCGGCGCGCGCGGATAGCCCTGAGGAGATTGCCGCGATGTACCAGGCTCAACGTCAACTGCGGCTGCCTGGCGCGTTGCTGGTGCTCAACCCCATCCCGGCGGAGTTCGAGCTGGACGGCGGCGCTGTCGAGCGTTGGACGGCGCTGGCGAACGCTGATCTTGAGGCTGCCGGAGTGAGCGGCAAGGGGGTCACGCCGTTCCTGCTGGCGCGGATGGCGCATCACTCGCAAGGCGCCACGGTGCGCTCGAACCAGGCGCTGCTGGAAAGCAACGTCCGCCTGGCGTGCCGGATCGTTGCGGCGCTTGAGAAGCAAGAGTAATATAGAGATATTGTCCTTTCGACGAACGCGGTGAGGAGAAATCTGGAGGGGCATGACAAGATTTCTCGCTTCGCTCGAAATGACCGTATGACAAATAATCCTGGCAGAAGGGGCTGCCCGCCGCCTTACCGGAGCGGGACGGTGAGGATCGTCAGCCGGTTCCATCCTGCCGTGTCATGTTCACCACCCGTTGTGATTGATGTTCACGATATCTCTCTGGCGCGATTTCTGCTGCCAGGTTCTGAAACATTGCAAGATCGCCGCGAGTATAATGAATATAAGACTTGCAACAGTAAGCCCGCCAGGTTAACGCGATTTGGTCCCTCCCCTATTTATTGAAAGGTATCCCTCATGTCCGAGCAAACGAAACCCTGTGAATTTTGCGGCTACCCGAATTCGTTGAGCGCCCGCGCCTGCGAGGCCTGCGGACAGCCGGTTCGATCTGCCGCGCAAGAGCCGACCGTGATGGTGCAGCGGCCAGCGGTCGAAAAGCCCGAAATGCCGCCGGAACTCAAGGAGGCGCTCGAGCCGTCAGCCCCGCCCCCCTCGCCCGCTGAGCAAACCATGCCCGCCTATACTCCGCCGCCTGCGCCCGAGCCTGCGAAATTGCGCGATATCCATCAGTATCCGGTTGTGCAGCCGAAGCCGCCGCAGAAGAAAAGCAAGACCGGCCTGATCATCGTATTGATTTTAATCGGCGGATTGATCTGCCTGCTGGCGATGATTACGATTGGGTATTTCCTGATCCGTAATTTAACCACCCGCGCGCAGTCGTCCCTCCCTTCCTTGTTCGAGTCAGTGGCAACGGAGGCCCCAGCGCTGGTTGGGGAGGCAACCTTCGACACCAAGCCGCTCGAAGCAACCATTGAAGCACTTTTGCCTGAGGCCACGCTCGAAAGTCTGCTGCCGCTGGCGACGTACATCCCGGAGCTCGGACAGGCCACTCCTGAAAAACCAAGCGTTCTGTCGGAACCGCCGAGCAGTCAAATGGCCAGAGACGCAGTCATTGTCGATGATTTCGAGACGGATGTCCTGGGTTGGGCCGACATCTCAGATGATATATCCGTTCATCAATATGAGGAGGGGGCGTATACGATTTTTGTCAAACAACCCGAATACATTGCCTGGACTACCGTCCCGGTTGATTTTTCTCCATACTATACTGATTTCGAAGTATGGGTCCCAGGCGGAGGGGAAGGTGGATCTTATGGGGTGTTATGCCACTTCCAAAATGACTGGGACTATTATTACGTTGAAATCGACCTTTGGGAGCAGTCATATTCCATCGGGCGCTACCTGGATGACGAATACCAGCCCATTACCAGCCCGGCCTGGCCCGCGACAAGCGCGCTAAAAACAGGCTCCGCGGTCAATTCGGTTTATGTCGCCTGCGAGCTCGAGAGGATCACCCTCTTTATCAATGACCAGTTCGTCGAGCAGATCGATCTGCCCGCGCCGGCGGTCCCTGGCGAGATGGCGATCTTTGGCTCGACCTGGGAGAATATGCCCGCGGGTGGTTTTAAAGTATATTTCGACAACTTCCGCGCCTGGAGACCCGTGCCATAAATCTGCCTGCATTTACGGCGTTCGGCATCCGTCGGATCGAGATTCTAAAGACAGAAAATCGCTCTCAGCGAAGCGGAGAATCGTAACAAGGGGAAACTCGTCGAATGATTCTCCAAACGGCTAGGTGGTCTCGGTGATCTTGGAGAGACCGCGCGGGTGATCGACATCGATGCCGCGGGTGTTGGCCAGGAACATGGCAAATAATTGCCCGGGTACGATAGCGCTGATCGGCGAAAGGTGTTCCGGCAATGTGACCGGAAGCGGTAAATTGCGGGTGGCGTGTTTGAAAACATCCGGCACATCGCTGATCGAGATGACCTCACCGCGGCGCTCGCCCAGGCGTTCGAGAAAGTGCAGCAGTTCGGGGAGCACAACGCTCTGCGGCGCGATGAGAAAGACAGGGAAACCTGGCTCGACCAGCGCGAACGGGCCGTGCAGGAAGTCGGCGCTGCTGTAAGGCTCGGCGATGGTGTAGGTCAATTCCTTGAGCTTCAGCGAAAGCTCGAAGGCGGTCGCATAGTTCAGGCCGCGACCGATGACGACGCAATGCTGCATGTAGCGGTAGCGCTCGGCGATTTCCTCGATCTCATCGCTATATTTGAGCACTGCGCTGATTGCGGGCGGAATTTGCTGCAATTCATCCAGCGCCGCCTGGCTGGATACTGATAGCAATGCGCTGAGCGCCGCCAGAGCTGCCAGCTGGGTGGTGTAGGTTTTGGTGGCGGCCAGCGAACGTTCCTTGCCGGCCAGCAGGGGAATGATGATTTTGGCTTCTGCGCCCATGGGCGACTCAGGATGATTGGTGATGGCGGCGGTCAACCCGCCCTGCCGGTTTGCTTCTGCGAGCACTGCCACCAGATCGGGGCTTTGACCGCTTTGACTGATGCCGAGGGTTAATGTCTCGTGCAGGTCGGGCGGGCGCTGATAAATGGAAAACAGGGACGGGGTTGCCAGGCTGACCAGCAGGCGGTTCTGGATGCCGAAGAGGTACTGCGCGTAGCGCCCGGCGTTGTCGCTGGTGCCGCGGGCAGCGATGAAGACATGGCGGATGTTTTCTTTGCGCAGGCGCTCGGCCAGCGCTCGCACGGGCTCCAGCCCGGTTGATAGAAAGCGTTCCAACGCGGCAGGCTGTTCGTGGATTTCGCGGAAGAGGTGGGTTTCATGAAGGTTCATCACAGCGTCCTTGGGTGGGGTAATGAGCTACCAGGGTTATTGTACACCGGAAGAGAAAATTTTCGCAGCTGGCATGAACTGCCATGCAGGTAATCAAAAGGCGCTCTAGAAATCGATCTCTGCGGGCCGTGGCGGTTTGGTCACCGCCTGGGTGACCTGCTGAGCGCGTACCTGGGCGCGGGTATAGGCGCGGATCGCCCGGCTGGTCGCGTACAGCCAGGCGCGCCCCGTGACCTGATCCAGGTTATCAGCGGTCTTATCCCCCGCCAGCAGCTCCTGTTGCGCCGCATCAAACAAATTGGCAATGCGCTCTTCGGCCGCGCCATTTATTTCACATCCAGAGAGACTCGCTTCCGCATCAAAAAGGTATTTCTCGGCGAGGGCTCGCGCATCTGCCAAGACTGACTCGGGATTTTCAGCCAGTTTGATTTGCCAGAAGGCGTTGGTTTCGTTGTAAGTTGGTCCGGAGTGCGGGTAGGGTATATTGGCAGCCAATCCGCGCGCAACAGGACCGACGCATTGGGCAAAGAAACCCTCGTTGCCGTCATCCGGCATGAGCACGTTAACCAGTGCATTTCCCGCATGGCCGATCGCGGGTTGCCCCCATTCACCGGTCTGCTCGTACTGCGCAGCGATCTGTTCGAAATCACCCGGGGGCAGCCTGCCCGAAACTCGATAGATTGATTTCAGATATTCGAGATCGATCTTCCCGCGGGCGGCATTAAGAAAGCGGTAGGCAAAGCGGTTGCGTCCAGCGCTGTTGCTGTACATCAGGCTGAGGATTGCGTTGACCGGCGTCCGCCAGGAACTGGTCACTTTCACCGGCTTGAATGGCTTCGGATACCAGCCAGCATGCTCATCCCACTCCCACTGATCCTGATATCCTGCTCTCCAGCCTGCCCGGCTGGCTTCGGGATGAAGCGGGCTGTTATTGGCGTAGAGAAAATCTGTCTCGCCCATCAAACCGGCTTCGCGCACGATGATTGGGTCGCGGCGGCTTTCGATGACAAAGCCGTAGCTGCTGTCGGCGTAGAAACCACCCGCCGCGCCAGCCGCATCCTTGCCAGCGTCGCCAATTGGATAAGAGAGATCCAGGTCGCGGGCTTCGACCGCGCTATTGGTGAAGCGCAGGTTGTGGAGCACAGACGCTCCGCGGCGGATGCCATAACCCCATTCGGAGCGCGGCTCGATCATCTTAGGCGCGCCGCCATGATGGACATATGCCAACCCTTTATTGTTCATGCCGGGGTGGCCCATCATGTAGCAGTTGCCAACGACCGGCACGTCGCCGATGGCGGAAAACGTGGAGTAGACATAGTTATTGCCCGTCTCTGGGAAGGCGACGATCGTGACCATATGGGTGCAATCGTGGTCACCAGATGAGGCCGCCACCAGCCGGTCGTCTGAGGTGGCGCTGCCCCAGGCCGCAAGGCCTGAGCAAGCCAGGGGAATCATTTGTGTTGGCAGTTCCCCCCTGCCAAGGTACTTACGCGCTGGCGGCGCATGACCAGTCCAGATGTCGAGGGCATCCTCGTAACTCATCGACAGGCCGGCTTCGCTGGCGCCGGCAGCCCAACCGCGAGCCATTTCGAGGATCTCGGGCGCATGCCGCTCGAGCTGCTGCTCCCATTTGGCCAGGCAGGCAAGATCATCTTTATTAAACTGAGCGCTGCGGCCTGCTTTTCGCCCCATGACCGCTGGGCCGAAAATTTCGATCACCTGCTGGGCATACTGGCAGCCCATTTCGAAATCCGATCCCTGCAGGACAACGATGGGGTTGATCTCCGGTACGAGCGGCACGTTGTCGGCATAGGTTGTCTCGCCAACCAGGTGCAGCCGGGCAGGCGCGAATGCGACCGGCTCATCCGATCCGCCCTCCAGGACCGTGAGCAACTTTTGACCGAGCGATAAGGCGCGGTTTTTGGCGGAAAAAGCCATTCTCCAAAAGGATTTTTTCCCGCTGGAAGTTGCCATGTCGGTGTACCATTTGGATTTCATCAGGTCGATGACCGCCTGGTTCAGCTCATCGATCCGTTGAAAGAAGACCGGATGGCATGGATCCAGCTTGCCAATTTCCATATTGGCGCGTACCAGCAGGGAATGCACCTTTTCATGCGCGCTGATGAGTTTGAGAACGTTCAGGTTTTTAAGCAGGTTGAATACAACCGCGATTCGCGATGTGGATCGCGCCGATCTACGGGTGATGTAGGATGGCGACATCATAGCCTCCGCCGGTGAGAGGGATCTCACCGCCATCGAAATGTTGACACATTCAATGATGTGTCAACGCTTGATACTACTGTACCAAAATCAACGCCCGTCGTATTTTACAAAATTGATAACTGCGAGGATAAATGGAAAATCAGGAGGGCTATGTTTTATCTGTGACTTGTCCGGGTAAGCCCTAAGGATATTTAATTATGGATCTCCGTAAGGGGACTTGAAAGTTGGAATAACTCAGACGGTCTCTGGCGTATATTGCACCACCTCCACGCCGGCTTTTGCAAGGAACTCCAATGCAATCGGGTCGGTGCGATAGGATTCGAAATAGACCAGTCGCGAAATACGCGCGTTGATCAGCATTTTGGTGCAGTGCAGGCAGGGGAAATGGGTGACGTAACACATGGCATCCCGGGTCGCCAGCCCAAAAACCGCTGCCTGGATGATGGCATTGACCTCAGCGTGAACGGTGCGCACGCAATGCCCGTCGATCATCAGGTGTCCGACGTCATCGCAGTGATCCAGCCCGGCGGGCGAGCCGTTGTAGCCGGTGGAGATGATGTGTTTCTCGCGCACCAGCACCGCGCCGACCATGGCGCGATCGCACGTGCTGCGCAGAGCCACGTCTTGAGCAATTTTTAGGAAATAGGAGTCCCAGGACGGTCGCATAATTACCTCTTTGATGTCGGGATGATGGGTTGATAGTGTGATAACAGGATTTTACATGCAAAGAAACCAGGTCGGGGGATTTTGATGGGGGAAAATCTCTAAACCAGGCTGGCTGATGGCTATCATGACAGAATGTATTCACCCAAGTTGGCGCATCAATTCTTGCGGCGTGGACGGAATGCGGCAAGTTTAGCGCAAGGCAGGCGACCGGCTCATTTTACCGTCCACAAGCGCAGCATGCGGTCGGCGCCGACCGTCGCCAGGGTATCCCCTTTGGGCGAGAAGCGCGCGTCCCAAATTCCGTCAGCATGGGCTGGCGCGGAAAATATCTGAGACCGGCTGGCAACATCCCAGAGCAGCAAATCGTCGCCAGCGCACACCGCCAGGAGCGCATCGTCCGGTGATAGGCTCAAGTTGAATGCCGGCAGGGGCTGCGCAAGTTCCGCCAGCTTTTCCCCGCTGCCTGGATCCCAGAAATAAACCAGCGGAGTATATTCGCCATTGACCGTCCCGCCTGCGGCGGTGACCAGCAGCGACCCGGTGTGATCCAATTGATAAGCGGTGATGAAATCCTCGTGACCGATGTGAGCGCCAAGCTGCTGGCTGGCAACCTGCTCGACCTGGATGGAGCCGCGCGCCGTCCAGACCAGGCTGAGGCCGTCTGCGCCGAAACGCGCGTTGTAAACTGGCGCAGCGGTTTCAAAGCCGGTGACCTTGTTCAAAAGCTTGCCGCTGGCTGTGTCATAGATCAACGCCGCCCATTCTTCTGCAGAGGCGGCCACCAACTGGCTGCCATCGGGCGAAAAGGAGGCAGCCACGATTTGCACCCCCGGCGATATTGTCGCCGTGATCTGACCAGTGAGGATATCGGTGATGTTGACGGTCTGGAAGTGAAGCGTAGTTGCCAGGCTGTGGCCGTCCGAGGAGAAATCCAGCAGAGATTCATCCTCTGGCAGCGTGACTTGCTTAATCACGCTCAGGTCAGCGGCGTTTAGCAGCAGCAGGTCTTTGTATGCAGTGATTGCCAGAGTACTGCCGTCGCTGCTCCAGACGATGCCAGCCGGGTCGAAGGGCAGCTCCAGGCTTTTGCTGATGTTTAATTTTTCCGCGTTTGCGGGAGCGATCAGCTTCGGGGCAGGTTCAGCCGTTGGAGAGGGGGCGTTCGTGGCAGTCGGCGTCAACATGACGGCGGTTGGCGCGGGAGGGCTGGACGGTTCGAGGGTGGGGGTTGCGCTCGGCAGCGGCGCGCGGTTGCATGCTGCCAGCAAAATCAGGATCACGATCGTGGTCAGCGGTATGGACGATTTTTGCATAGAATCCTCTTTATGCGGTAAGGATGGACGATTCGGTAGCAGGTTTCGTTCCAAACCTGTTGTTTTCGCAATGAAACGCGCGAGTAAGTTTATCATAACAGGATTTTTGCCTGCACATCTTCGATTTTTAGCAATCCTGCTTTTCCGGCTGTGATATACTAACCTCACTACGCCTGCAATGGTATTTTCCTCTGCCCGTATGAAATTAATCATCCAGATCCCTTGTTATAACGAGGCTGAAACACTGCCCGAGACCATCCGCGAACTGCCGCGCGGAGCGCCAGGCATCGAGCGGGTCGAGATTCTGGTGATCGACGATGGCAGCGAAGACGGCACCGCGCAAACGGCGCTGGAATGCGGCGTGGACCATGTAGTACGCCTGCCGCACCACGCCGGGCTGGCGGCTGCGTTCGCTGCCGGGCTGGACGCCAGCCTGAGCCTTGGCGCGGATATCATCGTCAACACGGACGCTGATAACCAGTATGCCGCCAGCGATATCCTCAAGATCGTCGCGCCGATTGTCAACGGCGAGGCCGAGCTGGTGGTCGGCGACCGCGGGGTAGCGACGCTCGAGGCTTTTTCACCGCTCAAGCGCGGCTTGCAAACGATCGGCAGCCGGGTGGTTTCGCGGGCGGCCGGTCTGGATGTGCCCGACGCGACCAGCGGCTTCCGCGCGATGACGCGCGAGGTGGCGCTGCGCACCAATGTGCTGAGCGATTACTCCTACACCTTGGAGACGCTGATCCAGGCGGGCAACCAGCGCACGCGGGTGGCATCCGTGCGCATCCAGACCAACCCGCCGCGGCGGCCTTCGCGCCTGATGCGCGGCACATGGGATTATCTGACCCAATCGACTGCCACCATCCTGCGCTCGTATACGATGTACCGGCCGCTGCGGGTGTTCTTCATGGTTGGCACGCTTATGTTCCTGGTCGGCGCGGCGTTTGTAATCCGCTTTTTAGTGTATTACTACCAGGGGCAGGGCAGCGGGCATGTCCAGTCGCTGATTCTGGCGGCGGTGCTGCTGATTGTGGGCTTCCAGACCTGGCTGATCGGCCTGGTAGCGGATTTGATCAGTAAGAATAGAAGGTTGTTGGAGGAGATTTTGTATCGGGTGAGGAAGGGACGATCGTAAGGTAGCTTCCTAAGGAAAAAATGTAGCATTATACATGTTCTAAGGATTCATTATGATGAAAAGTTTATCCAAGTATCTTTTATTTGGATTTTTATTTTTCCTGACGATTTCTTTTTTTGGATGTCTGAAGGCGAAGGATGTATCCATCCAGGATCGAATTTTATTTTTTTCCGATAAAGGGGGCGTTTCTGAGTGGTATGTTATGAATTCGGATGGCTCGGATATTGTTAAACTGCCAATCCCGATCTCCAAGGGGATGTCCTTACAAAGCTTGACCTGGCAGTCAGATTTGCCTGGTTTTTTTCTAACAATTAGTGATGAGAATGGCGATAGTTATTTATATTCTTACATATATGGCGATTCTTCGATTAAACAATTAACAAAAGACAGCATGCAAATAAGCAACATTGCATTTTCAAAGGAATCCGGAAAAGTTGTATTTAATTGTTTTGATTATGGTCTAGATATCTGTGCAATGGATATATCTGGAAAGAAAATCGATAAATTAACAAATTTCCTATCAAATGAAGCAGATCCAATCTTTGTAAATGAGGGAAAAGAATTAATTTTCGTCTCTGCTTATTCCGGGATCCAAAATATTTGGAAAATTGATGCTAATGGAGAAAATCTGGTAAATTTAAGTAACATCGGCTATATGGAGATCAATCCAAAATTATCACCGGACGGAAAGTCGATTGTCTTTGAGTCTCAGCGAGATTCGCATTGGAACATCTTTATAATGGGTATAGATGGAAGCAATGTTACCGACTTGACGAACAGCGCTTCTACCAACAGATTCCCTCAGTGGTCGCCTGATGGTTCTAAAATAGGATTTTTATCAAACCGGGAGGGGGAGGAAAATATTTTTATGATGAATAAAGACGGCTCCAATTTACAAAATCTTACACAGGGATTTGCAGGAAAAATCCAATCTTTCATTTGGTCAGGAGACAGTAAACAAATATTATTTGTCGGGCTGATAAATGATTATCTACAGATCTTTTCAGTTAATATTTCAACTGGCGCTCTCAATCAAATTACTCATGATCGGTCTAATCATACATCGATCGCTTGGATAAACTCTGGACAATAAATACTACACAACAATCTCTTGCGAGTAAACTACCTACTATTAATTATCGTAAATTAATATACTTTAGAGGGGATTTTAAGAACAATCCTCTTTTCGATGATCGAGAAATTTTAGATATTGTTTGTTCAGAAAATAAAAGGATGATGGGATTTTAAAATTAGCCCATCATCCTTCTCTAATTCAGGAACTACTACGGGATCGGTGAGTACCCGATTGCATTGAATGTGTACATCGAATCTCGCAGCGGATCAGATGATTTCTTGGCGTATTCCGAATTGACATATACCACAACGTCTGATCCTGAAACAACATGGATGGTTGCAGTGCCGATGAAACGGCGTAAGCCGCCATCGCCAACCCAGAATGGATCATCAAGCAGGTCACTTTGATCTGCAGTTGCGGACGCCCCTTCATAACGGTTCAAGAAGCCGTTTTCCGTCGTGTGGGTATAGGTCTTGCTTTGATTTTTAACTGTACTATGGACTCCGTCTGAAGTGTAGGTAATATCAACTGTCGCTTCGCCGCCATCCACTGTCATAATTGTGATGGAGGTGTAAAAGTTCCAGAATGCGGATTGTACTAAGGGAACGCTGTAATCTGTGCTTCCTTCTTCAATCCTGAAGGCATTGTAACTTCCCGCTTGCTTTCCTGCTTTGGCAGTAGCCTCTTGATTGACCATCGCAATCACAGGATAATCTGCCGATTCTATAATAACCGAGCCGAAAAATCGTTCCGTAGGTAGATCATAAACGGTTGACAGGTCCGTTCCGGTTGAATCTGGACCGTCGTAAATCGTGATCGACTCTCCTGCTGGGATTGTATGCTCAGCAACAATCGTATCATTATAAGTTGATCCGCTGCCCGGTGTATAGGTTAAGGTTACATGCGCAGCGTTTTCGGTATCCGGATTGGCAATTGACAGACTGGTGTAATAATTCCACCAATTACGCATAATGGCTGGCACCAACAACGTCATTGAGCCTTCGGTAAATCCATTGTACGTGAATAATTTGTCCTGAACAACTTGGTTTACGACGACACCAATAGGTTGGTCAGCAGTAATAAATGCCATCCCGAGGAATTTGCCGGTATTCGATGTGCAGCCCGGCACTGACGGGGCGCCCAAGAAAGATGCACCAAAGTTGGACACCTTGCGGCTGGCATATTTTGCGAGTGGATCTCCCGCCGTAGCAATGTCTTCGATTTGGCCGGTCGCACCGGTTACACAGCCATTTAGAGTTGTTGGAACGTATTCAACCTGGATATTGGTGGCTGCATCATCACCGAGGTTCTGAATATAGAATTCAGTGTAATACCCCCACCAGTTGTACATGATGGAAGGAAGAATTACAGTCGTAGCTCCTTCGGAAAATGCCGAATAGGAGCTAAACGGGGGAATGGAGGAACCGCTGCCATTGACACCAAGCTGCTGATTAGCGACTGCAGCGATGGGTTGCCCGGCTGAGATCACTGCGGAATATGATCCCGGGTTAAGCCCTGTTTCCAAGGATTGCTGGACGACCACAACCCCACCCGTAGGAACATTAGTAAAGGTTTGGGTAAATGGCGAGGCAACGCCATCCTCATCATAGTATGTGACAAGGACGGTAGTTTCTTCTCCAAGATTTGTAACCTGATAGCTTGTATAGACGCTATTTGGATATGTAACCTGAGCACCAACAGTAGTAACAATGGTAAGTGCCATAATAAGAGCAATGATTAAGGTCAACTTTTTCATGTCTGAATCCTTTAGCTGAGATATTTACCTTAGTTTACAGTAATATCACACTGATTCAATAATCATTTCGTATTATCCACGTCAGATATATAATTTTTGATAATTGGCTTTCTGATAAAAGACACTAGTAGAGCGAGCAGGGACCATAACAGGTCATCGATCGTCTGCATCACGCGGTTTGCAATAGTAATAACTAATCCAGTTGAAAATGGGATCCAGGAGGTTAACATCATGCCTGCGGTGATCTCTTTCATCCCAAAGCCCCCAGGGAAAACCATGCTGATTAAACCAACCAGTGTAAATACTGAAGAAATTCCCAATGTATCGACAAATGGAGGGTAATTAAATTCTCCTAAAGAAGTTAAAAGAAAATGAAAGGAAATTCCTGCAAATATCCATGAAAAAGAATAAACTCCAATCCATAGTAATAAATCTTTTCTTTTTATCGTGAATCGGATTTCATCTCTCCTTAATTTCTGTAGAATCCAATTGGTCACTTCAAGAAAGATATGAGGTCTAGTCAAGCTAATTGCAATCAGGATAATTCCAATAATTGATATTGGCGCAACAATTTTTTTGTCGATATTTGAATAAAATGGTAGAAGCGACAGGAAAAAAATAATACCAGAGATCGTAAATAGAATATTCTCGAGTGCTATGCAATTGATGATTATTGGCAACGGCACTTTTTTTTCTGCATAAAGACTGATTCTGCTGCCTATGTATGGCAGACTGGTTGGAACTCTTTTTGCAAGACTGGAAAGATAATATATTTTAAAATTATCCCAATGTTTATTAAATCCACTAAATCGGTGAAGCATCATCGACCAAACAATGAAGGTCACTCCCAGTGCAACGGAGTGAAAAAAGCTGGCTGCGAGTAAATTTATTAGTTTAATTTTCCAAGGAAAAGAAAGGATTTCTTGCCTTTCTCGATAGAGGAAAAAACCTAGTATGACAATGACGATTCCAAATACCAGGAAAGTTATAAGTTTAGAAAATTTCCCCTTTAATATTCTCATTTTTGTAACACAAAAACCATCTTTGTGGTGATTATCTCATTCATAAATGGTATCCGAGTTAAGAACCACAATATATTTAAAACCGTCTTACCGACAAGTCCCTTGTTCTTCAAATATTCTCTACCTATTGGTAATAATTTTACATATTTAACTTTCATTTGTAATTCATTTAGTAAACGCTGGAATGATTTGATGGTTGTTCTATTTAGGTCAGGTAGCTGTTCATATTTTGACCAATTTACAACCGCCGAAGGAATATACTTGTCGTTTTTCTTGGTTCGATTATTTTCGATCCATTGCGCAGCCTTTAAAAGGGTTCTATCTGAGAAAAAAACATTCGGCCAGGGAAAATTTATCCAACCTTCCAGATGTGCGCCCCACGGGCCATAAAATGGCGGGAAATGTAAAAAAATTAATCCGCCAGGACGCAACACTCGTTTGCATTCATCCAAAGTTGATCGAATATCGTCTACATGTTCAAATACATTGACAGATATAATCGCATCAAAATATTCTGATTTATATGGAAGCCGGGCAGAATCCGCATGGGTAAAGTGGATATTCGTGCAATTTTTTTCCGTTGCTAATTCAAAGCCAGATCGGACACTTGGAAATCGAATATCAAATCCAACAATTTGACGGGCTCCTCTTTTTTCATAATAGACAAGTTTTCCACCTAAACCGCAACCCACATCCAAAACACTTGTATTTGTGAGGTTCCAATCTGATCCAAATTCCGATGATATTCGTTCAATTTCCCTGTACTCCCAATCCTGATAACCCTTTATGGATAATTTGGCTGTATCCAGCTCCGATATAAATTTCGGAGGCTTGATTAATGAATTGAGGATCCGGATCAGACCAATTGAAAATGCAGTCATAAAAAATATTGGTCCTTGGTAGGTTGGTGTAAATAATAAGAGGCTAATTTGGGAATTTTTTGAGTTTGATCAGACTTGTGATGGTTATCCAGCCAGTCCAACGGCAACCGTTCATAGAGTGTCTGTGCCTCATACTTCGGCTCTGGATTCTTTTGTGGTTCATTCATTATCTGGTGGCATTCCTTGCTTCTGGCGCCTGAAATTTTGATGCGTCGATCAACGCCCTGAATTTTCTAATTCCAATTTCGATGTCTAATCTTACCAGAGAGCGTCTGTCTGCATGGATCAGGTCAGATAAAGTATCCTTCCAGAGCAGCCGTTTTAATGTTCCTAAAGCCAGCCGCCACGGTTGTCGATTATTAACCTTTCTGGCGATGAAACCCCAATAATACCAGAAGTACATGGCTTTCAGTAGTGACTCGCGCCCGTCTTGCCGTTGATGATAAACAATGGCTTCTGGTTCATAGACAAGGATTCCTCCATTTGCATTGATCCGAAAACCAATATCGACATCTTCAGCATTGGTTCGAAACCTTGTATCGAATCCATTAACCTCAAGAAGTGCTTTCTTTTGATAAGACATGCATAAGCCAAACAAATGATCGCATCCGAAGATCATATGCTTACCATGGCTCTGGCTGGCATGACATTTTCTCCATTTATCTTCGATTGTGGTTTGACATGCTTCAATTCCCTGCCCGCCTACTCCAGAAATCCTTGGGTCGGTGTAGTGTTTCAATAACTGTTCATGCATATCCGGTAATGAGTATGCATCCACATCGACATATGTAAGAATATCTGCATCTGTAGATTGAATGGCGGTATTCCTTGCTGCGGCAAGCCCCATATTTTTGGAATGATTTACGATTTTTATCGGATAGTTGCGGGCAATTTGAACGCTTTGATCCGTAGAACCATCGTCGACCAGGATAATTTCATCAGGCTGAATGGTTTGTACCAGGAGTGCGTCCATGCAACCTGCGACAAATTTTTCACCATTAAAACAAGGAATGACGATAGCCGTCTTCATGCAGCTTCCTCGTTGATCATCTTTCCTTTTCGTAGCGTAGTTGCTGCGCCAAAACACCAAAATTGCTTTGTTAAAAATACGACAGGAAGTGTTCGCCAATAGCGAGGCGCTAATTTCTCTTGGAAAACCATTTTGATTATTACGCCCAATGCTAATACCGGACTGAATATGATTGTAAGAAACCAATGGGATAGTAAAAATGAGTTTTTTACTGATTTTTTATATTGGGGGTCGACTTTTATTGAAAATCGCCCTAAGCGGTGTGCGTGGTTGTATAAATCTTTGATAGTGCTCCTTTGTGGCTTGTGAACAACATAGGCTTCGGGGTCGAATATTAGAGAATTGCCTTGCAGCCGTATTCTTGTCGTAAATTCAGCATCTTCTCCAGCAGGATAAGGGTAAGTTTCATTAAATTGACCTGCCTGATCAATTACTATTCTTCTCATCGCTAAATTCAAACTCGGCAATTGCTCTTTCTGGCCCCTCGGTCGCGAAGACAGATATTCATGGAATGAGGCTAAGTTGTCACATAATGTAAGAAAATTGTCCTCAGAAAATGCGACTCCCCCTCCCACAACGTTAACTACCGGATCATCAAAGTTGCGAAAGATTTTCCTTAACCAACCATCACTTACTATGCAATCAGCATCTACAAAGATGATAATTTCACCAATGGATTCGGCAATCCCAATATTTCTAGCTTTGGCTGGGGGTGTGGGATGCATAGTCGAATGGAATTTTATATCAGGGAAGTTAAGATGAAAATTATACTTGTCCATTCCGACAACGATGATTTCAGCATCCTCAATCCCTTCTTGTTTCAACAAGGAAGTTAATACCTCGCCTAAAATAGGTGAATTCAGGTTGGGAATAATGATCGACGCCCTTATATCTTTGCCCATTTAATAAACTTCCATCGATAACTATTTCACCATCTCTTTTTTTGCCCAGTTTATAGTACCTCGCAGCCCCTCGATCAGGTTCATCCTCGGCTCCCAGCCTATAACTCTCTTTGCTTTGGAAATATCAGCCACCATGTGCCGTTGATCGCCCGGACGTACTTTTCCATACCGAATTGGATAATTGTCTCTACTTCGACCTGATGCCGCTAACACACTGTCGACAAGCCGGTTTATTGATATCGACTCGCCGCAGCCGATATTCATAAACTGCCCGTATGTGCTTGGTTCCTCGATTGAGTCAACCCAGGCGTTAACAACATCCTGTATGTACACAAAATCCCTGGTTTGTTCGCCGTCACTGTGAATGATGATCGGTTCTTCTCGGAGAACATTTCCAATAAAAAACCCCAATACTCCTTGATAAGGATTATCTAACCTTTGCCTTTCTCCATATACATTGAACATTCGAAACGCTGTTGGCTGAAATTCGAAACCAATATCATTGCGTAAACCAGTAGCTAGCAGGTATCTTTCAGCAGCATATTTTGTAATCCCGTAATATGAGATCGGAACTGGCGGTTCATCCTCGGTCACTGGCAATTGCTTGGGATGTCCATAACAAGTCATTGAGCTTGCGTAAAGCACTCGAGAGACTTTATTTGATAAACAACATGAGATTATATTTTGAGTTCCGACAACATTAGTAATAACATCTTTTTGTGGATCAGTGAAGGAAAGGATAGTGCTTGCTTCACCCGCGATATGAAAAACACAATCGATCTTTTCTTTAAAAACTGGTTGTAGGTCGTTAATTTTTGTAACGTCTCCTTTTATGTAAACCACATTTCTAGGTACGTTTTTTCTCAATCCGGTGCTTTCATTATCAATTCCAAATACTGTATAGCCAAGTGAAAGTAATCGATCTGCCATATGACTGCCAATAAATCCAGCAACTCCTGTTACCAATACCTTTTTATTCATTTATTGATCAAACTCCTAGTTCTCTCATCATTTTTTCAATTACCAATACAAACTCATCCCAGCTTGGATAAGGATTGATTCCAGCTGTATCCAGCTCGGTTTCATTTTTGTTCACCATCATTTCTGCTATGGCTTTTGCGAAGGCTAACGTGTCTTGGGGATCCACAATGGTGCAGCGACGCGGTTGCGCCGTCATCCAGGGATCAGATTTTATGGCTGAGCTGATGATAATTGGAAGCCCAAATGCCAAAGCAATCTTGAGCGCGCCGCTTTGAGTTCCAGATACATATGGTGCTACAAAAACATCAGCGGCTTTGAAGTATAGCGTAACTTCTTCATTTGGTATATATCGATTATCTATAATTACTGCATCCTTTATACCAAGGTCAGTAATTAATTTTATGTAATCCTGTTCTCTTTCCCAGAACTCTCCCGCAATGATTACTTTAACTTGAAAGCCTGTCTGCAATAATGTTGAAACAGCAGTTAATAAAAACTTTAATCCCTTATAAGGTCGTACAATCCCAAAAAACAGTAACACAAAATCCTTTTCATGTAGATTAAACCTCTTGCGCGCTGATGTTTTATCAATGGTTGGATCGATAAATTGATCATACACCGGATGCGGGCAGTAATAAATATGGTTCGAGTGAATAAGATTACGCAACTGCTCATCCTGGTTGTGTGATTGGACAATAAATCCCTTACCAGTGGCCAGGGCACATCTCGCTATGATTGAATCTACGGGATTTGATTCATGTGGAAGCACATTATGGACGATGAACGCAATTGGAATATTTAATTTTGATAATCTTGACCCTAAAAACCAGGTGCACGGCGCTAAAAATGTTGTCCACCACTGGATTAAAACCAGGTCGGGGGATAAACTTTTAATCCTTCTTTTGGTTTTTATCCAGGAAAATGGATTAATGGGATTTAAAATAAACTCTGCAGGGGTCGTAAAGGTTGATGTGCTCTGATCGAGATTGGTTTTCCCAGGATACAATAACTTTGGATACATTTTCGAGTATGAGATCACATCAACATGATGTTGTTTTATTAATCCTTCATAAAGCCTTGTAGTAAAATGTGCAATTCCACCGCGATATGGATGAACAGGACCGATCAGAGCAATTTTCATTGTTATTAATTATAATTGGAAAATTCGAATGGGTGATTTTTCCGCTCCTTGGTAATGCTACTTATAAGATCAAAATGAATTCCATGGCCAGATTATGAGAAAGATCCTGATAGTTTTCATCATTTTTTCAGTCGTAACCCTCTCCTGCCGGCTGGTGTCCACCGTCTTCACCTCTCCGGCCGCCGATCCAACCGAAATCCCCCTGGCAGATCCGACCAGCAGCCCCATCCCGCCCACCCCCACCCCCGAGCCTGCCCCGCCTTTCGCC
>JAXDCA010000050.1:0-31722 GCA_034678305.1 Bellilinea sp. | reverse complement strand
AACGCGAGAGCCTTGGGGTTTTCCTGGAAAATCGGAAGGAAAGACCATTTATCCGGCCACGCCAAGTGTCAGCGCTAACAGCAATCCGCCGGCAATGACCGAGCCAAGCTGCCCGGCGGTGTTGGAGCCCATAGCGTGCATTAATATGAAATTGTTGTAATCTTCATCTCTGGCGACCTGAGCCGCCAGGCGTCCCGCCATGGGGAAAGCTGAAATGCCGCAGGCGCCGATCAGCGGATTGATTTTGCCGCGCGTGACGAAACACATGAACTTGCCAAACAAAAGCCCCATGACCGTATCCAACACAAAGGCAAGGAAACCCAACCCGAGGATCATTAACGTCTTTGCATTCAAGAAACTCGCAGCAGTCATGGTAGAGCCGATGGTTAACCCCAGGAACAAGGTGACGGTATTGATGATTTCATTCTGTGCAGCCTTGCTTAAACGGTCGACCACGCCGCTTTCCCTAAGCAGGTTGCCAAGCATCAACGTGGCGATCAATGGAGCAGCGTCTGGCGCCAGCAGGCTGATGATGATGGTCACCACAATCGGGAAGCTGATCACGACTTTATCCGACACCGGGCGCGGAGCGTATTCCATGCGAATCAGGCGCTCTTTCCGCGACGTGAGCAGCTTCATCACCGGAATTTGAATCACCGGGATGAGGCTCATATAGGAATATGCCGCGACGGTCACCGGCGCGAGTATTTCCGGCGCCAACTGCGAAGTGACGAAGATCGCGGTTGGGCCGTCGATAGCGCCGATCACACCGATGGAGGCAGCTTGTTTCATGGGGAATCCAAGCAGGATTGCCAGCAAGAGGATGCCGTATATGCCAAATTGACCTGCGGCGCCAAGGAGCGCCATATGCGGTAACGCTAACAGCGGGCGAAAATCGATCATTGCGCCAACGCCGATGAAGATCAACAGAGGGAATAGTTCTGTTACGATGCCGGCTTCGTAAAATACTTTGAAAATCCCATGATCGGCAGACATGCCAAGGTTGGCCAGGATGCATCCAACACCAATCGGGAGCAGCAGAACGGGCTCGTACTCCTTAAGCACCGCCAGCGCAACCAGGATGAGCCCGACCAGGATCATCACAGCATTGCCCCAGGTAAAAACAGTAAAGCCCTTGGTAATTTCGTTTAAGAGATGCGTGTAATCCATGCTTTCCGCCTTTTTCAGTTGGCGTACTCGAGCAGGACCTGATTGTGGCGCACCTGGTCTCCCACGCTGACTCGAATAGCGGCTACCTTCCCGTCTCGGGCGGAGCGGATGGCATTTTTCATCTTCATCGCTTCCAAGGTCAGCAGTTCTTGGCCAGTTTTCACTTCCTCGCCTTCGCGAACAGCGATGGCATAAACTGTTCCGGGGAGGGGTGACAGCAGCGCATTGCTGGCATTTGCTGGCGCTGCCGCTTGACCGGTGACTTTAGCAACCGGCGGCGCAATTGGAGTGTTTTTTGCAGTCGAAGCGATGGCTGGGGGAGCCGCAACTGCAGGCTTATCCGCTTCCGTTTCATCCGGCCAGACCTCGAAGGTCTTGCCATCGATTGTTGCCAGGATAGGCCGGCTTTGCAGGTCATCGATTTCCACTTCAAAGGTTTGATTATCGACATTAACGACTATTTTCATTTTGCAGAACCTCGAGGTTTACGGTTTGTGATCATGCGGTTTTGGGAGAACTGGCTAAATCGCCCGGCAACCTGCCAGGGGCTGAGAGTCTTAGGAGCGTGGGGGACTGCCCTTACAGCGTGTCCGCGCAGCCTGAGCGCCGCTGCGACGGCCGCAGCGGCTGCAGGCGCGCGCAGGTCATCAGCGGGTTCTTTTGCTGCGGGTACTTCAACGGCCTCAACGGGGACATCTTCTTTTTTCTTTCCTTTTTTACCCCCCTTAAAACGGATGTTTACCATTAAAGCCATCAATCCCCACAGCATGATTAGGGCAAGAAAGACCAACCCCATCCCGATCGCGGCGATCAACAGCCCTTGACTGAATGTATTGGACATTGCTTTCCTTCTCTTTCGATGCTGCCTAGAGCGGAATATTCCCGTGCTTGCGGGCGGGATTGGAAGTGGTTTTATCGCGGAGAGCAGCCAGGGTTGCGATTACACGTGAGCGGGTTTCCCGCGGTTCGATGACATCGTCAACAAAGCCGTCGCTGGCAGCCGCGTAGGGATTGAGGAATTTTTGGCGATATTCTTCCACCACTTTCGCGCGTTCTGCGGCAGGATCATCGACTGCTTCGATTTGCTTACGGTAGAGGATGTTGGCTGCCCCTTCAGGGCCCATCACAGCGATTTCTGCGCTAGGCCAGGCAAAGCTGACGTCAGCGCCCATGGGTTTGCTGCTCATCACAACATATGCGCCTCCGTAAGCTTTGCGAGTGATTATTTGGATCTTGGGGACCGTGGCTTCAGAGTAAGCAAACAACACTTTCGCGCCGTGACGGATCACGCCGCCATGTTCCTGTGACACGCCGGGTAGGAAGCCGGGTGAGTCAAGGAATGTGACCAGCGGGATGTTAAAGGCGTCGCAGAAGCGGACGAAGCGGGCGATTTTATCCGCCGAATCGATATCCAACACGCCAGCCAGGACCGACGGTTCTTGCGAGACAATGCCAACCGTGTAGCCGCCCATGCGCGCGAGCCCAATGATGGCATTTTGAGCATAGGTAGTCTGTAATTCGATGAAGCTGCCACGATCAACGATCATCTCAATTGCCTCGTGCATGCTGTAAGGCTCAGAGGGGCTGAGCGGCACCAGGTTGTTGAGCGCCTCGTCCATGCGGTTTGGATCATCGCCTGTGTCCAAATAGGGGGGATTCTCGACGTTGTTGGAGGGCAGATAGGAGAGTACGCGCCTCGCCAGGGACAGCGCTTCCTGATCATTATGGGTTTTAAGATGGGCAGTGCCGCTGACGCCAAGATGAACGTCCGCTCCGCCGAGACTTTCAAAATCGACCACCTCGCCAGTGACCGATTTGATCACCTCAGGGCCGGTCAGGAACATGTAGGATTGCTTTTCAACCATGATGATGAGATCCTGCACGGCGGGGGAGTAAGCTGCGCCGCCAGCGCAGGGACCGAGCACCAGGCTAATTTGCGGAATCACCCCTGAATACCAGGCATTGCGCTGGAAAATTTGGGCGTAGCCGTACAGGCTGCGTACGCCTTCCTGAATTCGCGCGCCGCCCGAATCGATCAGACCGATACATGGACACCCAGCAACAGCGGCAAGATCCATAATGTGAGCGATTTTCTTGCCGTGCATTTCACCCAATGAGCCACCCTGGACGGTGAAATCCTGTGCATAGACATAGACTGTCCGGCCTTCGATGCAGCCGTATCCGATGACTACCCCGTCAGTGTAAATTTTTTCGCCGCCGCCTAAATCTTCGCTGCGATGGGTGACATATGGTTCGAGCTCAATAAAGGTGCCGGGATCTAACAACTGATCGATACGTTCGCGGGCGGTCAGTCTGCCTTTTGCCTTGTGCCTGGCAAGCCGAGCTTCTCCACCTGCTTTTTTTGCTACTGCACGTTTTTCGCGCAATTCAAGGATTCGGGGATCTTCTTCAGCCATATGGTTTCCTCACTTTGTTTAATGGTGTAAGAATCAGAATAAGAACGGGAATGAATAAAAAACGTCCGTAAAGGACGCGAACTACGCTTATGATGCCTTGAATAAAAATAAAAATTTGGCGATACCAGCGAGTATGCTACTAATATTTGATGTCCGTTCCGTTGTTTGCGTAATGTATCCATCGTAAACCTGCTGTTTTCGATGCTCGCCGAGCTCGGAACATATATTGAGGGGTATATCATTGGGCAGTCCAGTCAGCCGCTATTATACCTCGCTGAGCGCATCTGGAGAGGTTTCTGCTCTTTTTTTCATTTGCCTGGCAAAGAGCAGCAGCACAGGCGACAGTAGAACAACCGAACTGAGAAGACCAGCCTGAAGGGTAAATTGCTTGGCGACAACCCCTACCACAGGTCCCCCGGCGATCTGACCGACCGCATCCACCTGGCTGCTCATCGAGAGGACGGTGGCGCGCACATTCGAGTCGAGCCGCTGGTTGACCCAGGCTGTATAGAGCGGGTAGATCGTTTCGCGAATCACCCCGACGGCAATCACCAGACTGACTGCCAATCCAAGGCTGCCGATCAACGCGAAACCTGCCAGGGCTGCCAATAGCAACGTGCTTAGACCTGCCATTACGTTGATCATCCTGGCCGATTGGCTGAAGTCCAGTCGTTTTTCAGCCAACCAGGTGCTGCCCGCCGAGAGAATTTGAATGCTGGCGGAAATCAATCCCATCCATGCGACTTCATTCAATCCAGCCAGCGCTGGCAGTTCGAAGCGCTCGAGCAGCGAGGCTGTCCACAGCCGGTCGTATCCTTCCGAGTATAACCCAAAGAAAAAACCAATCAGCAGGATTCCAACCAGCGCCGGGCGGATGCGCAGCATGCCCAGTCCTGAGCGGAAAGTCTGCGCCATATGCTGGAAGGTCGTTCGGTTTTCTTGGGGCGTCGGACGGAATCCGGCTTCGGGCATGAACAGGATCAAATAGACTCCCAGCAGAAGGAATAAACCGGCGCTGACCAGAATGGGCGCCTGCAACTGTTTTTGAGCTAAAAGCACGCCGATAGCCGTAGCAACCAAAGCCCCAAGCTGGCTGAAACGTGCTCCGCGCAAGAAGATGGCTGGCGCGTGATCCTCGCCAATTTCGTCGCTGATCCAGGCCTGGTTTGCGCCGCTGGTAAAGGTGTAGCCTAATCCCCATAAAACCTGTCCGATCAAGATGGGGATGAACAGCGGCCATAAAGCAGTAACAGCGAAACCAGCGGCGATCAGGAAAACCCCAATGATGATGGAAAGCCGCCGAGAATAAACGTCCGCGACAATGCCGGTTGGGATTTCGAAAATCAGGACCGATGTTTCCAGCACAGTTCCGACCAGAACCAGTTGCAGCGGATCCAACCCGGCAGTGACGATAAAATAAACCATGTTGACGGTAAACGTCAATTGGAAAAGCCCCGACGATATCGCGCTGAATGTCAGATAGACCAGGCGTGCGTCGTGTTTCTTAATGGTTGTCTCCGATGATTCGCATAGATAGAGGCGCGTGAACTTTTAACGCTGGAAAGTGCCCATCCAGGTTGACTGCGCCAGAACGTGTCCGCTGGCTGCTCTGAGTAAAGCGGTTTTATCTAATCCAGAGGATAATGTGGGCGGCAGGTCGAGCGACAGCAGGGTGAAATTGTAGCGGTGGGGTTTTCCGGCTGGCGGACAAGGGCCGTTGTAGCCTTTTCTCCCGAAGCTGTTTCTACCCTGAGTGTAGGCATCTGGCGGAACGCCTTCGGGCAGACCGGCGAGATCAGCGGGCAGATTGTAAATCACCCAATGGGTAAATACGCCAACTGGCGCATCCGGATCGTCCACAATTAACGCAAAACTTTTTACGCCAGGTTCAGGCTGCCAGGTCAGCTCTGGAGATACATCCTCGCCCTTGCAGGTGAATTTAACTGGGATCGGTTTACCGAAGGCAAAAGCCGGACTGGTAATCATCGCATTTGCTCCTTCAGGCGCTGGTACAGGCAGAATTATGCCGGGCTGCAGCGCCAGCGCCGTTGGAAGCGCTGCAGCCAGGATCATGCCAATCAATGCGCCGCTGACAGTACAGGCGGTGTTAACCCAGTCGTTGCTCAACCAGGGCAGCCCGCGCACCCGGGTTGTCGGCATGCCGCAGAGGTGCAGTGGATGGCGTTCGGTTTCTTTTGCGCAGGTTGGGCAGTGATAGATCGCCTGCAGGCTGGCGCCAAGCGCAGAATCGAGCAGGCTGCTGACCAACCCAACCAGGCTAATCAATAAAAGCCGCAGCAGAATTGCCCGTAACTGGAGTTCATTGCCCGCGTACGCGGGCCAAACCGCTGAGGCCAGGATTGCGATCAGCAGGGCGCCGCCAGCAGCGGCGAGTGTGCCTACAAATGAAACAGCGCCTGACGTGCCTGGCTCCACTTTCTTCCAGGTGGTCACCAGGCGCGGCAAAGTGGGTGAGAGCACTCCAAGCTCGGTCGCCCAGGTATCGGCGTTTGCCGCTGCCAGGCTGGCTGCGGCTGCGACCCACGGCCAGCCCTCGCGCGGGAGGGCAGCCTGGAGGATGACCAATAGACCGAATGCGCCGCCGTTCGCCAGCACCTGGGCAGCATCTCGCTGACCGACTTTCGAATATTTATCGCTTATTTGACCTTTACGTTTTTTGAACAGGCGCGAGAGGAAGCTGGAGGAAAGGAAAAAACCGAGCAGCAGTGTTGCCCAGGGCAGTCCCCCGAGACCGAAAACCGCTGTGCCAAGCGCAGCTGCAGCAATAGCTCCGCTGCGGCTGAGGCTGCGCGCAAAATAGGCGATCAGCGCAATAACAACCGCCAGCAGGAAGCCAACCCCCAACTGCAGCCAGTTGAAGGAGGTGAGATCGGGCATAAACGAATTCAGGTTCATCAAATTAGATTGGTCAATAAACTGTTTTTAAGATAAGAAGAATGCCGCCAGAATCAACAATAGCGGGGTAAATGCTGAGCTGATCCACAGTAGAAAAGCCACTGGCTTGTCTTGCGGACGACGGTAGAAGAACATGCCGCCAATCAGATCGACCATGTAGGTAAAAATACCGAGCACTGGCAGCAACAGCAGCTGCTGAGAAGGGACCGGGGGTTGGGGATTGCCAAGCGCATCGAAGCCAAGCGGGATGGTGGCCCGCGTCGGCACGATCAGTGAAACTTGGATGAACAGAATCAGGGTCAAGAACAAACCTGCGATCAGGAATGCGCGCGCAGGGCGGTCATCCCAAACCCGCCTGGCATAAGCCGCAGGGCGTGTGCTGGAGGCTTTCAACGGATTTAGAGTGCCCATTTCCATCGCATATTGAAAGGCGCTTAAAAAGCCGCGCTGATCGCTGGGCGAGATGACGTACACTTTCTGCCGGGTGGCGATTACTACCATGGTGGTGACGGTCGAGGCCATGAATTCGACAGTTCCAAGCTCGGGTACATGACGCATCCCGCGGATCGCGCCCGGCCAGGTGATGCGCGGCAGCGGCAGGTGGAATCCCAACTCGGAGGCGGGACGCACCCACTCGATATCAGGCAATGGAACGTCTTCCGCGCGCAATCCCCAGCGGATGCGCAGACCGTCGCGCGAGAGCTGGTAGGTTGCGTTATAGAGAGCGTAACCGCGATAGAGAAAAAATGGTACCGGCGCAAAAAATAAAAGCGACAGGATGATGTAAAGCACGAACAATCCGCCAACCTGCTGTTGGAAAGAGAGCAGCAGGCAGCCGGTGCAGCCAGCCAGCAGAAAAACCAGGACCAGAATATGGAACATCAGGCCGCGGGTACGCAAGGGAGTGAATATATCGGGGGAGCTGGTACTCATTTTCTTAAATGGATTCTGCCAGCGCGCGGCAGACCAGATCGACCTGGGACTCAGTCATCTTCCCGGAAAAAGGCAGAGCAAGGCCGCGCTGGCCGAGATTTTCCGTGATCGGGAAATCCCCTGGCTGAAAACCAAACCGCTCGACCATGTACGGCTGCAGGTGGATGGGCAAAAAGTAAGGGCGCACCGGCACTCCGCGTTCAGCAAGCCGCTGCGCGACTACAGCCCGGTCGATTCCATGCGCCAGGCGTATCACATATACGAACCAACTCATCCTGGTTGTGGAAGGATCGATATAAGGCGCTTCGACAGCGCTGATCTCCGCCAGGCGTTCTGCGTACCAGTCCGCCGCCTGTTGGCGTTTGGCAAGCAGCTCTTCCAGGCGGGACATTTGCACGACGCCGAGGGCAGCGCTCATTTCATCCATGCGATAGTTGTAACCGAGGTAGGTGTGCGACAGCCAGGTGTCGCCTGGAGCGCGTCCCTGATTGCGCAGCGCCTGCATCAACGCCGCCGCCTGGTCGTCATCCGTGACAATCACCGCGCCTTCGCCAGTGGTGATTTGCTTATTGGGGTAGAAAGCGAACACACCGTAATCACCGAACATGCCGGCTTTACGTCCCTTGTATTCCGCGCCAAGCGATTCACATGAATCCTCGATGACTTTAAGCCCGTATTTACGCGCAATTGCCTGGAGCGCGTCCCAATCAGCTGGCTGGCCGAATACATCCACCGGCAGCAACGCTTTGAGCTGCCCGCCAGCGGACGCTCCGCGGCGTGGAAGCCAGCGACTGGCAGCAGTGCCGCCTGCGCTGAGATCCCTGGCTGCTTCAGCAACCAGCGCTGGGTCGATGTTGCCGCTGCGCGGATCGACATCGACGAAAACAGGCACAGCCTGTTCGAAAAGCAGCACGTTGGCTGAGGCGACGAAGGAGAAAGGGGTTGTGATTACCAGATCACCGGGGCCGATGCCTGCTGCCCGCACGCACAAGTGCAGACCGCTTGTGCCGGAACTAACGGCAATGGCATGACGGCTGCCGGTGAATTCGCGGAAAGCTCTTTCGAAGGCTGGTAAATACGGCCCCATACTCAGGTAAGGCGTGCTCAAAACGGATTGAACTGCTTCCCGTTCGGAATCAGTCAAATCGGGTAAGGACATGGGAACAACAGCGGGTTTATTTTGTTTCATGGGACAGAAGCTACCTCAAACTGTTTATAGCCAATCTCTTTGGATTGTTTCAGCCAAGGAACATGATCCAACCGGAAATGGCGCGGTACAGGGTTGGCGCAAGAACATTCCGGCATTTCTGCATTATCCAGCCGAGCAGCAGACCCTGCAGGAGCGCAAGTCCAAGCTCGATCGAGAGCTGGCTGGCTGGCAGCGCTCCCATCAAACGCGGCAGCTGCCAGATGGTGTACAATCCAGCGGTTGCCAGCCAGCCTGGCGTATTGCCAAGCCAGGAAGACAGCCGCAGATGAATGTAGCCGCGAAAGATGGTTTCCTCGGCTAATCCGAGCAGGAAGAGCAGCAGCAAGGCGATTCCCTGCTCGCTGGAGATGCCTTTGAGTAATGTCAAAAACTTACCATGCAGGAAGACAGTCAGGATGATGATTGCCAGGCCAAGTTGAAGCCCTGAAGAGAGCAATGTGCGGTTCCACCCGGCGCTGCGCGCGGGCTGGCGCCGGTAAGCCAGGGCAGCGATAAAAATTAATAAGCCGACCACGCTTACAACAGCGCGCTGGTAGAGATCATCCAGGCTGGCAGGAATGCTCTCCGGCAGAATTTTGACAACCTCCATCTGTCCCCTGTAAATGAAAAAAGACAGCAAGAATAATCCAGCAAAAAGCACCAGTGAAAGGACGCCTTCACGGCGCGGATAACGAAAACCCAGGGCAGGCGTTTGTTTATATTTAGGGCTGAGGGTCAGCAGCATGGTCACGGCTACCGCGCCAATCATTTCACTGGCAAGCGCAATGAACTGTCTGGTTTCCAAGTGCTACTCCAACGGCTGGTTGTCAGATTCGGATGGGATCTGATCGTCGAAATGCTCCTCGGGCATTTCAAACTGCAACTCGATCTGTTCTTCCATGCACACCTGACCGCGTAAAAAGGCGCCTTCTTCAGTGGAAAAGGCCGTCGCGGTTACATTGCCCCAAACGCGGCCAGTTGTGCGGATTTCGATTTTTTCAGCAGTTATGTTGCCGCGTACTGCTCCGGCGACGATGACCGTATTCGCGCGCAATTCCGGGCAGGTTACCCGACCCGTTTCACCGATCACGACCAGCCCGCGGACCGCGATATCACCGTCGAACAAGCCTTCGATGCGTACCCCGCCGCTTCCAAACAAGTTGCCTTTCCAGTTGATACCCGGTCCCAGGACGGAAGTCACCCGGTCGGGTAATGGGACTGTGGCTGGATTTGTGGATGTTGGTTTTCGGAACATGTTTTTCTAACCTGTATACTAAGATGCCTGTAAGGCCAAGCAATTATAAGCGAGAAATTTCCATGCGATTGCGCTGTTTTAAAGAGAAGAACGCAATCATCTTTTGGGCGGCCAAATTGCGCCAGCTCGCACGATGGTTTCAGGCGGCACGTCCGCCTTGACCGTGGCGCCGTTGCCAATGCGCGCTCCACGCCCGATGGTAATATCCAGATTGACGGTAGCGTTCATGCCGATCTGCGCATAATCCTCGACGCGCACATTGCCTGCCAGGGTTGCTCCTGGCGATAGATTGACGCATCTGCCCAGGCGGCAATCGTGAGAAACGACCACACCGGCATTCAATACGCTGCCAAAGCCGATGGCGGCATCACTGCTCACATAGGTCATTGCCAGCACCTGAACGCCGCCCTCCAAACGGGCGCTTGGCTCGATCCAGGCGCTGGGATGCACCACTGCCGGGCAGTCGAAACCGGCCTGTTCGAGGATTTCGAACACATTCTGGCGCACGGAGGGATTTCCGATGCCGCCGACCCCGTTGACCGCCATGCGAATACCATTTTTGTAGCATTCAGCAAGCTGGTCGGCTCCGCCGAGCACAGGCAAGCCAAGCACCGTCGATTCGCGCGGCAGGCGGTCGTCGATCACGCCAATCCAGTGAAAATGCCCGGCAGCGCGCACCAGATCGATGAGCGTCTTGCCGTGTCCGCCGCCGCCGTAGAGCACAAGCGCTTTCGGATCATATTCATGCGAAGGTGTGGATGGGTCAAATGATGCAGTCATATTGTGTTTATACCATATTCGTGAATGGATTGAGATCAGAGATAGGATCCAAAACGCCTGTCAACGCAGGTCGAGATCAAAATCCTTGGGCAGCTGCGCCTTGAAACGCCAGGGAAGGCTTTTCCAGGGTTCGGGAACCCCCGCGATGCCGACCCGCGGACCTGTAACAACCCATTTATCGGCTATGGGCAGGTCTTCCTCGATCCACAGGTGGTAAGCCTCGCTGGTCAGGTCAGCGCCGTTAAGGGTTTTGTCGATATGAAGCGCCCGGGTCAATTTGGCAGGGCCGTCCGCCCACCGCGCGGGGGGAACTCCTGAGCGGGCTGCGGCAATCGTTTCGATGCCCTCCAGCGGCAGGATGGCGCGAATCAACACCGCGGCAGGATAGCCCGGTTCACCGCAAACTGCGTTCAGCATCCAATGCATGCCGTAGGTGAAGTAAACATAAGCGCGCCCCGGCGGACCGTACATGACCTCGGTTCGCGGGGTGCGCCCGGCTTTGGCATGGCAGGCAAGGTCCTCTTCGCCGCGGTAAGCCTCAGCCTCGACGATGATGCCTGAAATTCGCCGATCGTCCAGCAGGCGCACCAGCCGCATGCCAAGCATGTCGCGGGCAACCTCGACCACATCGCGGCTGTACCAGGCTTGCGAGAGGATGGATGACAAGCGCATGTTTGTATTGTACAATAACGTTGAAGTTCACGGGATGGGAACCTCGATTGCTGCAAGGCGAGAACGTCAAGAGAAGAGATCAACGGACCTGTCCATAACGAGGAATGGAAGGTTGTTTGACCTGAGGGGTGGATTCTCAACTTCGCTTTGCTCGCTGCGTACATTTTTTGCACTCCGCCGGTTACCTCATCCAGTGTTGCGCGATGATTTGGAAGAGTTGATTGTCAATAGGCCCTGGAGGACTTTATGAAACTGCGCGAAAGTGATGGTTTGACCTTCGACGATGTGCTGCTTGTGCCGCGTTTCTCGTCGATTCGCAGCCGCAAGGATGTCGATCTGTCTACCTGGCTGACGCCCGGCTTGCGCCTGCAAATTCCGATCGTCGCAGCGAACATGGATACGGTGACTGAGGCGAGCATGGCGATTGCCATGGCGCAGCATGGCGGGATAGGCATCCTGCACCGCTTTATGAGCGTCGAACGCCAGGTGGAGCAGGTGCGTAAGGTGAAACGCGCCGAAAGCCTGGTGGTGCTCAATCCGATCACGATCGATCCGCAAGCGACTTTAGCGGAAGCGCAGGCATTGATGGACGAGGAAGATATCGGCGGATTGATGGTCGTCGATGGCAGCGGGTATTTGATTGGCCTGGTGACCACGCGTGACGTGCTGTTGGCGCCGGATCGATTTGCGCCGATCAGCGCCGTGATGACTCCTCGCGAGAAGTTGGTGGTCGCCAGCGCGGATGAATCGCTGGAATCTGCGCGTTCCAGGCTGTTCGAAGCGCGGATCGAGAAGCTCCCATTAGTGGATAAGGATGGCCGCCTCGCGGGTTTAATCACTGCCGCTGATATTCAAAAAATTCAAGATCATCCCTTCGCGACCAAAGACAGCCGCGGACGGCTGCGGGTAGGGGCTGCGGTGGGCGTCCACGGCGAAGACATGCAGCGCGCGGCGGCTTGCGTCGAGGCTGGCGCTGACGTGCTGGTTTTGGATATTGCTCACGGGCATTCCGAGCACGCGATCAGTATTGTGCGTGAATTGAAAAGGAATATGCCTGATACTCCGCTGATTGCCGGGAATGTGGCAACGGCTGAGGGTGTGCGTGACCTTGCCAAAGCCGGCGCGGATGCGGTCAAGGTGGGGGTGGGGGCAGGCTCGATCTGCATCACGCGCATCGTCTCGGGATTTGGCGTGCCGCAACTGACCGCCATCGCGGATTGCGTGGAGGCAGGCCAGAAGCTGGGTGTACCTATCATCGCTGACGGCGGGATGCGTACCTCGGGCGACGTCACCAAGGCGCTCGCGGCTGGCGCAAGCTCGGTCATGCTCGGCAGCATGCTGGCCGGCACCGAGGAAGCACCGGGCGCGGAAATTGTTCGCCAGGGGCGGCGTTACAAGATTGTGCGGGGAATGGCTTCTCTTTCCGCCAATGTCGAGCGGCGCAAGATCGACCAGTTAGATGGTGAAGAAGAACTGTCGGATGAATTATGGAGCGAGGTCGTTCCAGAGGGCGTCGAGGCTTTGGTGCCGTATCGCGGCAGTGTTGGCGATATCTTGCACCAACTGGTCGGTGGGCTCCGCTCGGGGATGAGTTACGCCGGGGCTCGGACGCTGGAAGCGTTGTGGAAGAACGCTGAATTTATCCGCATAACCCCAGCCGGGCAAAAGGAATCCGGCGCGCATGATGTCGATATTGTTTGAATCCATGCCGGCTTCGCGGTGGAAGCCGGTTAGTGGTCATCATTGCATTCTCATGGAGGACTTATGAAAGAAGTTGTGATTGTTGATGCCATCCGCACGCCAATTGGCTCTTTAGGCGGTGTTTTGGCCGCAGTAAGGCCGGACGACCTGGCTGCGCTGGTGATCAAGGCGTTGGTCGAGAGGAATCATCTAGCCCCGTCTTTGATCGAAGAGGTGTATCTCGGCTGCGCCAATCAAGCTGGCGAGGACAACCGCAATGTGGGGCGCATGGCCGTGCTGCTGGCCGGTTTACCGGTGGAGGTGGCTGGGGTGACCGTCAATCGTCTGTGCGCCTCTGGATTGACTGCGGTCAGCATGGCTGCGCGCGCGGTGCGCAGCGGCGAGGGGGATGTTTTTATCGCCGGCGGCGTGGAAAGCATGTCGCGCGCGCCTTACTCGCTGCCGAAGGCGGAGAAAGGCTTTCCGTTTGGAAACCAGACCGCCTGGGATACGGCGCTCGGCTGGCGCTATCCCAACCCAAAGATGGAGGCGATGTACGGCATTGAGGCGATGGGCGAGACCGCAGAGAACATCGCCGAGATGACCGGCATCTCCCGCGCCGAGCAGGATGCCTTTGCCCTGCGCAGCCACCAACGAGCGATTGCGGCGATCGATTCGGGTAAGTTTGCCGAGGAAATCCTGCCGGTATCCATCCCGCAGCGCAAGGGCGAAGCGCTGGTTGTGACGACCGACGAGCGACCGCGCCGCGACACATCCATAGAATCACTGGCGAAGCTGAGACCAGCATTTCGGGCGAATGGCACGGTCACGGCGGGCAATTCATCCGGCATGAATGACGGCGCGGCGGCGCTGCTGGTGACGAGCGCGGAAAAAGCCCGTATGTTGGGACTCAAGCCTCTTGCGAGGGTGGTGTCCAGCGCCGCGGCTGGAGTACCGCCGCGCATTATGGGCATGGGTCCCGTCCCCGCGACACATAAGGCGCTGGAGCGCGCCGGCTTGACAATCGATAAGCTTGGGTTGATCGAGATCAACGAAGCATTTGCAGTGCAATGCCTTGCCGTTGTGCGCGAGCTTGGGTTGAGCGAGGAGATGGTCAATGTCAACGGCGGGGCGGTGGCGCTTGGGCATCCGTTGGGCTGCTCGGGGGCGCGCATCCTGACTACGCTCATCCACGAAATGCGCCGGCGCGCGCCGCAGGCTGCACGCCCATATTACGGAATAGCGGCGCTTTGCGTTGGCGTGGGGCAGGGCGAAGCGCTGGTCATCGAGTGGATTGGGGATTAGCCGGCGGATCGATTTCCCCTTTTTTCTGTTTACGCGCGAACGCAGAACGGCACGAGAGTTGCATTAAATGCAAAGCTTCTAAATCTTATTGGTAAAGAGAGAACCTATGGCTGCCAATTTTACGCTGATTCCGTTTGATTTACCCGGTAGAATCTATCGCAGCGCCCGACCATTCAGTGAGTATGATCCATTAGGCGATTTAGTGCAGACTTTTCGCGTCGCGGGTGTCAACACGGTGGTTGTATTGATGGAAAATATCCGCGCCGCTGGTGGAAATCTGCTCGAGTTGTATCGCAACTACGGCTTCCAGGTGATTCATGTGCCTGTACCCGATTTTGGCGTGCCGGAATCAGAAATTTATGCGGCGATGATTCAAAAAGTAATTTGCGAATTACGCGGCGGGCGGACGGTTGTAGTTCACTGTTACGCCGGCCTGGGCAGGACCGGGACATTTCTTTCGATCATCGCCCGCAAGCTGATGGATCTTGACGGACCGGCTGCCATCAAGTGGTTGAGGAAGTACGTGCCTGGATCGGTCGAGACGGATATGCAGGAAGTTTTTGTAGCTGAGTTTGACGTGGATAAGATAAAATTGTGAGGAATTCGTAAGCAGGCCTGCTTTTTACAATTGAAATACGCGGAGACCCAGAGGACGTTGAGGTGATGGTAAAACCCTCCGCGCCCTCTGAGTTTCTATTGTTAGATTATCAGGGGTGTTTTTATTTGTTGCTTATTAAATCATTTTGAAGGGCTGTAAGGAAGAAGATCCGCATGTAGACTTTGGGGCAGTCAGGCGGGATTCGCGCATGTCTCATCCATACCAAGTATGAGTGGTGTTATGGGCAGCAAGGCGGGCAAGGAGCTGAGTATCATTTGTTTAATTATTTCAAGAAAAATTAAGTACTACCCTTCTCCCATCGTTTTTATGGGAGAAGGGTTGGGATTAGGGCGTACCTGACGCCCTAATCCGTATATTTCGATTTATCCAACAGCTCTCTTAGTTTCTCTTCCTCGCTCTTTTCGGTAACCACGACAGCTGGTTTTTCGAACTCGAGCTCGGCCTGTTCAGCTGCGCGCAGCACATCGATCGGCGCAGCGCGCAGAATGCTCCATTTTCCGCAGTTCTCGCAGCGGTCGAGCTTGCCTATCACCATATTCATACCCCAAACATGACGCGGTGTGGGACGCTTGCATTTCGGGCAAATCGCTCCCCCGAGAACGCCATAATTGCGCTGTGTGCCTGGCGCGACATTGCCAACCTTGCCGCGCATAGTTAAATATTGGGAGCCAAAACCGATCACCGTCGCGGCCAGCACGATTGCCAGAATCGGGATAATGATACGCTGCATATCCCGGCTTTCCTGCTCAGCTGTGACAAAATCAAAGCGGGTTGGCCCAAGGCTGAGCTGCTGTCCATCGATCAATGACACCGCAGCGCTCAGCTCATGGATGCCAGTGGAGTAGCCCTGGGTGTTGAATTTCAGCTGGAAGGGCGGCTGGGCAACTTCGCCCATTGGCTGTCCGTCGATCATGAACGCCACTGAGGTGATCTGTTCCTCAGGACCGACGACCTTGATCGAAAAGGTGCCGCGGATCTGGCTGCCATTTGCGTAACCGAATTCTTTCGAGACGCTTAATCGAAAATCAGATTCTTGCGCCAGGACAGTCGCCGGCAGCAGCAGCATCAAAAAGGCGCTGGCGGTAAGCAGGCGCCAGAAGAATAAAGATAATTTTGTTCGCATTGAGTTCCTTATTTCCAGCGAGTTAAAATCGTTTCGCGTTGGAAGAGACGCGCGCCGAGATAGATCAGGGCAATGTCCAGCACAATTAACACGGCGATGACGATCAGCATGAGCTGCAGGTTGATCACCAGCAGGCCGGCGACCTGCCCGAAAAGCAAAGCAAGCACTGGCACGATCAGCACAGCCGCCAGCTGCTCAGCCACGCGCGGATCGTTGACCCGTGAGGAAACGATCACCGCGAAGTTGACCGCGGCGATAGCCATCAATGGGCCGACGACCAGCACGCCCATCAACCAGGTTGGACCGAGCACATAACGCTGCACGATCTGGCTGGCGCCGGTGACTGGTATCAGCAGCACAAACACCGCAAAACAGACCCAGGTGGCGCCGATTGCCGGGATCGCTGCTGCCAGCGCTTTGCCCGCCAGCAGCTCTTCGGTGGTGACGGGTGTGGCTAAAAGCGGCTCGAGGCTGCGCGTGGTCTTCTCGCCAACGATACTGTAGGCCGCAATCGTGATTGGAATAATCAACGGCATCATCATGTACAGGACGAGGAACTGGTTGATCAGATAGGCCTGCATACAATCGTTGGCGTTCATCGTGCCGCAGACTGAGGCAAACATTGGCGGGATGTCCGCCGAGCCACCCTCTGGAATGGCAGCGCCCTGGGTGAAGGTGAGCATGATCAGCGGCAGGGCGGTGAACAACAGGGGCATGAAGACGATGGTGAAGAACACCATGCGGTTTTTAAAGACTTCAGCCCATTCCTTGGCAATGATGGTACGAATGTGTTTCATGGGCTGCTCCTTATGCCTGTTCAGCCTGGATGGTTTGAAGGTAAATATCTTCGAGCGAATGACGCAGCTCGCCGACGAATTGGATGTCCGCTCCCGCCTCAACCAATGCCCGCACCAGCTCGGGATTATCCGTTTCTGGGTCGCTCAAGCTGACCACCAGCCGGTTGTCGACCAGTTGAACCTCCTGGACGTAAGGTTGACCTTTGACCAGATCCAACCAGGCTTGATCCAACGTCCGCAGGTGGAAGACCACCTTGCGCCCAAACAGTTTCTTTCGCAGGTTTTCAGGCGTATCTACCGTGATTAACTTTGATTTGAAGATAGCGATTCGGTCGCACAGGCGGTCGGCCTCGTCCAGGTTGTGGGTGCACAAGAAGATGGTGCGCCCCTCGGCTTTGAGCTCCTCGATGAAGTCGCGCACCAGCTTGGCCGCCTCGGGGTCCAACCCGCTGGTCGGCTCATCGAGAAAGAGAACTTTTGGCTCGTGCAGCAGCGCGCGGGCGATGGCCAGCTTCTGGCGCATGCCTTTCGAGAAGCTGCCAACTTCGTCGAAACGCCGTCCCCACAGCCCGAGCATGGTCAGAAATTTCTCGACCTGTTTGGGCACGTCCGGCACATCGTACAGGTTGGCGAAGATGGTCAGGTTTTTCTCGGCGCTGAGGCGCTCGTACATGCCGGGGGTTTCGGTCAGGATGCCGACCTCGTGCCGAATTTGCCGGTCCTGCTTGCCGATTTGCAGATCGCCGATAAAGGCTTCGCCGCTGGTCGGGCCAATCAGGCTGGTCAACATGCGCACGGTGGTGGTCTTGCCGGCGCCGTTCGGACCGAGGAAGCCGAACACCTCGCCTTCGCTGACATGCAAGGTCAGGTCTTGAACGGCATGGATGGGCGGCTTGCCTTTGCCAATGGTGAATTTTTTATTGAGTAATTCAGTACGGATCATGATTCCTCTTTGCGGGTTTGGGTAGAGAGACTTCCTTGAGTGCATATTTATTATATCGCGCATAGGATGATAGGAGATGTTTGTTTAACGGAAATTGTTTTAGATGAATACTGCCTCGGATGTCACTGCGAGCGCAGCGAAGCAGTCTCCCATCATGCAGGGAGATTGCTTCAGTCGCAAAGAAAGCTCCTTCGCAATGACACCGATGTGTCACAGCTGTTTGGCGGCAATTCTTTTAGATGTATATTAGATATAATTTACCCGAATTAGATAAAATGTGATAACATTTGTTTTTGTACCGTATGACGGTTGACACTATGCCAAATTTCAAAACAAGGTGATAATCAGAATGCGCTCGGTGTCGCCGAGTTATTCAACGTATTAAAAGCCGAATAGGAGGAGCGAATGCCCCCAAAGGGACGTATCGTTGTCAACGAGTTGTATTGTAAAGGATGTGAGTTGTGCGTGACGGCCTGTCCGCAGGGCGTTATTGCACTCGACCCTGTACGCATCACTGCCAAAGGATACCACCCCGCTGCCCTGATCAAAGACGGTTGCACGGGTTGTGGTATCTGTGCCATCGTCTGTCCTGAAGCCACGATCACGGTTTACCGTGAAAGTGTACGCGCTAAACAGGCGGCGGAGGCATAGGAGGATATCATGGCGCGAGAGTTATGGAAGGGCAACAATGCAATTGCCGAAGCAGCCGTGCGGGCAGGTTTGCAGGCTTATTTTGGCTACCCGATTACACCACAGACCGAGTTGTTAGAGTACCTCTCGGAACGCATGCCGCAATTGGGACGGGTATTCGTCCAGGCGGAAAGCGAGCTTGCAGCAGTTAATATGGTATATGGCGCGGCCTGCACCGGTTCGCGTGTGATGTCATCTTCTTCCAGCCCGGGCATCAGCCTGATGATGGAGGGACTTTCCTACATTGCTGGCACCGAGATCCCGGCGGTGTTGATCGATGTAATGCGCGGCGGACCTGGGCTTGGCAATATTGCCCCGGCTCAAGCAGATTACAACCAGATCGTCAAAGGCGGCGGGCACGGCGATTTTAATATGCTCGTCCTGGCGCCGGCTTCCGTGCAGGAATCAATCGACCTGACTGTCGAGGCATTTGATCTGGCAGAGAAATACCGGGTGATCACCGTCATCCTGGTCGACGGGAACATAGGTCAGATGATGGAACCGGCGGAGTTGCCGCCGATGAAACCGGTCAAGACGGTCTACCCGGATTGGGCCGTGCGTGGAGCAGCCGGACGGGACAGCCGCTTCCTCACCTCGATTTGGATCGACCCGCCCAAAGAAGAGGTTGTCAACCTGCGCATTCAACGCCGCTGGCAGCAAGTCAAAGCGAACGAAGTTCGTTATAAGACCTACTTCATGGACGACGCGCGCTATGTCGTAGTTGGTTTTGGATCGACCGGACGGGCGGCGCTATCTGCTGTCCGGGCAGCTCGCGAAGAGGGCATTCCGGTTGGCTTGCTGCGCCCGATCTCACTCAATCCCTTCCCAGTGAAGGTGCTTGAAGAATTAGCGGAAAAGGTCGAAGCCATGCTGGTGGTCGAGATGAACGCCGGGCAAATGCTGGAAGATGTGCGCGCGGCGACAAAGGGTAAAATACCGGTCGAATTTTACGGTCGTCTGGGCGGCATGGTGCCGCTGCCTGATGAAGTGCTGCGAGAAATCCGCCAACTGGCTAGCGAACCAGTGCCGGCAGGCGGACACCCGCGCGACCGTTGGCTGGAACGCATGGCGAGCATGATCTAAGGAGGAGCGCAGACATGGAAACCATTGATGAAATTTTGGTATATCAACGGCCACAAACGCTGACCGATGCGGTGACGGGCTTTTGCCCGGGCTGTACGCATGGCGTTGCTCACCGCCTTGTGGCTGAGCTTGTTGACGAAATGGGTCTGCGCGAGCGCATGATTGGCGTAGCCTCGGTAGGTTGCTCGGTGTTTGCCTATAACTTTTTCGATTTCGATTTTGTCCAGGCGCCGCACGGACGCGCCCCGGCCATGGCGACCGGTATCAAGCGCCTGATGTCAAACAATGTGGTCTTTACTTATCAGGGCGACGGCGACATGATCTCGATCGGCACTGGTGAGATCATCCACGCCGCGACGCGCGGAGAGAATATCACAGTCATCTTCATCAACAATACTAACTACGGCATGACCGGCGGTCAGATGGCGCCAACCACCCTGCCCGGTCAGAAGACCACTTCCTCGCCGTTTGGACGAGATGTCGAAATGCAGGGTTATCCAGTCCGCGCCTGCGAGATGCTGGCGACGCTGGAAGGCTCCAGCTATATCGTACGCCGCAGCCTGCACGACCCCAAGAACATCCGCCTGGCGAAGAAAGCCCTCCGTACGGCATTCGAAGTTCAGATGCGCGGATTGGGCTTTTCGATGGTCGAGCTGCTCTCCACCTGCCCGACGAATTGGGGGCTGACGCCTGTCCAGGCGACTGGCTGGCTGGAGGAGCACATGATTCCGTATTACCCTATCGGCGACTACAAAGTCAACCCGCTGGTGGCGGATATCAAGGTCTAGGGAGGCAGGAATGCAGACAGAGATCATTATTTCAGGATTTGGCGGGCAGGGCGTCCTGTTCGCGGGTCAATTGCTTTCGTACGCTGCCATGGATCAAGGATTGGAAGTCACCTGGATCCCCTCCTACGGGCCGGAAATGCGCGGCGGCACGGCCAATTGCACCGTGATCATTTCCGACGAGGAAATCGGCTCGCCGTTGGTGCGCAATCCGAAAGCGGTGGTGGCGATGAACCGCCCCTCTCTCGATAAATATGATCCACTGGTCAAGCCGGGCGGATTGTTGATCATCAACTCCTCGATCATCGACAAGGATTCCGAGCGCAAAGATATCCAGGTTGTTCGGGTGCCGGGTAATGAAATCGCCGAGAAGATTGGCGACCGGCGTATGACCAATATGGTCATCCTCGGCGCGCTGCTGGCAAACCTGCCAATCCTGCCGCTGGAGGCGCTGGAGAAGGCTCTGGCCGAGCACCTGCCCGAGAGGCATCATAAGCTGCTGCCGCTCAATTACCAGGCGCTGCGCGAAGGGGCCAAGTTCGTGGGGGAGAAGGTTTAGAATTTCGTATTTATAAATGAATTGCAGCAGGCGGGTATGAGCTCGCCTGCTGTTTTTATGGTTATAACCTTGTAAATGTATAACAAAATACAAATTATGACAAATTAGTCTATTATTAAAGGTATCTTTGAAGCATACACTATGCTAAAATCTAGCTGTTAGCGCTTGGGGTTCTGTAGGGTGCGTTCCGGGTTTGAACGCACCGTAAAATAAATACTCAAAGAATTCACATGCCAAATTACCATCGCATATACGGGGGGAAAGCATATTACTTTACGGTTGTAACCTATCATAGGTTGCCCATACTGGTTTGTGAGGCGGCGAGAAAAATTTTACACAATGCCTGGGAAATCGTCGAAAAACGATTTCCCTTTACAACGATTGCTATTTGTTTGTTGCCAGAGCATATTCATGCGATCTGGTCTTTACCAGAAGATGACCAGAATTATTCCGTTCGGTTGAAAGAGATCAAGAGGCAATTCACTAAAAGGTATTTGGTAGAAGTTAGTTCAGGTGAAGAGCGAAATGAATCCAGACAAAAACGGGGAGAAGCAGCGATTTGGCAGAGGCGGTTTTGGGAACACACGATTGTGAATGAAGAGGATCTTGCTCGGCATGTAGATTACATTCATTACAATCCAGTGAAACATGGTTTAGTAGAACGAGTGGGGGAATGGAAGTGGTCAAGTTTTCATCGATATGTGCAAGCTGGGTATTATGATCCTGATTGGGGCAAGGCACGAGAATCTTGGGGATATGGTGCATTTGGAGAGTAAGGTGAAAGAGATCAAGATTTTCCAAGGAAAATCAGCAGATTTGGTGCGTTCACAAACGGAACGCACCCTACAGACTCATTGGTTTCCATGTAAAATGAAGTTGTAATCATAAACGAGAGATTGCCAGTACAGGAGGTGGAACTATGCTGGAAATTCCCGAAGCTCGTGTAATCACACAACAATTATCCGAAACGATTGTCGGTAAGACTATCCGCAAGGTCGCGGCTAACTCCTCGCCGCACAAATTCGCATTTTATTCGGGCGATCCAGAGCGCTACCCCGCCCTGCTGGAGGGCAAGAAAATCCAATCGGTCGCCGCGCTCGCCGGGCAGATCGAGATCGCCGCGGAAGACATGAGAATCCTGTTCAGCGATGGAACGAATCCGCGCTATTACCCGGCAGGCGAGGCCGGGCCGGAAAAACACCAGTTGCGGATCGATTTCAACGACGGTTCATTTCTCGCCTGCAGCGTCCAAATGTACGGCGGATTGTGGACCTTCCTTGATGGCACGAATGATAATTTCTATTATCTGGTTGCCAGGGAGAAACCGTCGCCGCTGACAGATGCTTTTGATGAAGCTCATTTCCAAGCTTTGCTGGGTAATTCGAAACCGAATTTAAGCGTCAAGGCCTTTCTGGCGACCGAGCAGCGCATCCCCGGGCTGGGCAACGGGGTGCTGCAGGACATCCTCTTCAACGCGCGCATTAATCCGCGCACCAAGCTGGAGGCGCTCTCAGCGGAGGATAAGGAAGCGCTGTTCAAGAGTATCAAGCAAACGCTGACGGAGATGACCAAGCATGGCGGGCGGGACACCGAGAAAGACCTGTTCGGGCAGCCCGGCGGCTATAAGACCATCCTGTCCAGCAAGACGCTGGATTCGCCCTGCCCGCGCTGCGGCGGCGTGATCGTCCGGCAGGCCTACCTGGGCGGGAATGTCTATTTCTGTCCGAATTGCCAGCCGTTGAAGGGGTAGCGTCGTTCATATGGATATAAGGGCGAAGCATCCAGATAATGGATACACTGCCCTTACACGGCATCGTTGCGCGCCTGCCGTTCTGCTAAATGGCACAGATCGGACCTCTCTCATCCCCAACCCCTTCTCCCTCCGAAACGGCGCGAGAAGGGGCTGAACGCGCCCTACCCGCGCCGGGAGATCGCCTCGACCGCAAATAGTGCGGCCTCGCGATGACACCTCCGCAAGTGGCATTGCGAGTGCAGCGAAGCAATCTCCCCCCGCCAGGAGATGACCACGGTCGCGAAAAGCGCGGCCTCGCGATGATAATTAGTCTAAGGGGATAAACCCCAAGAACTGTGCTTCGATCAACTCGGTCGGGAGGCTGCCGTCGTAATCGATGCGCCAGATGGTGGTGATGTTGTCATCCATGTCATGCGCTGTGAATAAGAAGCTCTGCTCATTGATCCAGCCCAGCACGTGCAGGTCACCGCCTTCCAGGGTTTGGATGGGATATGGCTCACCCAGGCCGGCGGTATCCGCCACGACCACCTGCGAGCGTTCGTTCTGCGGGTCGACGAATGCAGTTGCGTAAGCTATCCACTTACTTGTGGGTGAAAAGAAGGCGCTGCCGGCCACGTTCTGTAAGTTCAATGCGGGCAGGGTGATTTCGCTGCCATCCGCCAGCTTGCGAATGCGTATCTCCTTGCATCCGATCGCGGCCAGGCTGCGGTCAGCGGATAAAGAGTTGATGCACATTCCCTGCGGCTCATCTTCGACCAGCACAACCTGGCTGCCGTCGAATGGATCATACAGGCTCAAGCTGTTCCAACCATCGAAGATGATATACCCGCCGATACCGGTCAACTTGGTACCGTAGATCAGCTTGCCGTCTTGAGTCCATTGGAAGGGGCGAAGCACCAGCCAGCGGTCGAGGTTGTTTTCAGGCAGGATTTCATCGACGAGTTTTGCATTGCTGCCGTCGATATTGGCAGTCCAAAGCTCCGAGCCGGGCGCGTCGCCGCCAAAGGACTCATAAGCCCAGGCGATCTTGCTGCCGTCGGCCGAGATGGTCACGTTCACAGGTTTTTCCATCGAGATATAATCCAACACGTCGATCCCCTGGGCAGTGACCATGCGGATTTCCATATCCGGTGTAAAAGCGTGCACCACACCCCGGCTGAATACCGAAGCGCTGTAAAGGTTCAATCCTTCCACGCCGAGCGCATCGACGCTGAAATCGAGCAGCTGTCCGTTGAAATCCAGCCCAAGAAATTTTTGATCGACGAAAACCATGAAACCAGCATAGGCTGACCGGATTTCACTGAATGTCGGCGAGGGTTTATGCATGGGGGTTGCAGCCGGCTGGGTATTTGCCTGGGAAGGTGTCTGGGTGAAATGAGCGACCTGCGTCTGCAGGATGTCGATGGTCGCCTGCAGGTCAGGTTGTGTTTGGGTGATCCGCTTGCCGGGCGAGCAGGCCGACAGCGCAAACAGGCACAAAATTAATGCCATCAATCCAATTTTGAAAGGATGACGAATAACCATATGGATTTCCATGTTTCCTCCACAGGCATACAAGGAGTCTCTTCCGATTAACGATCTAGACGAGATTACAGATAGGATAGTTCCCTTGCAAATATAGTTGAATTATGTTATCATTTCGTTACTCAATAAACAGGCGGGCAACCCGCCACAAAGAATCCCTCCACCGGAGAGGTTCTATTGTTTTTAACCGGGGGCATTCTTTTGTGATATCAGGGATGCCTAGCGCAAAATAATCATTGCATCAAAAAAAAGGAAAGATAGATCATGGCTACCTCTTATCTCACTCAGGAGGGCTACTATAAACTGCAAGAAGAGCTCGAATTGCTGCGCACCCAGCGCAGACAGGAAATTGCTGAGCGCTTGCATGAAGCCATGGAGGGCGGTGAACTCATCGACAATGCGGAATACGAAGCCGCAAAAAACGAGCAGGCTTTCGTAGAAGGCCGGATAAAAGAGCTCGAAATTCTACTCGCGACTGCCAGAGTGGTCGAGGAAATCGGTCCAGTGGACAATGTTCAGGTCGGATCACGGGTTACGATCCGCGAGGACGGCAGCACTGAAGAGCAGTATACGATTGTCGGAGCCGCGGAGGCTGATCCGAGCCTTTGTAAAATTTCCAATGAGTCGCCGCTTGGCAAAGCGTTGATGAACAGAAAGGCGGGAGATACCGTTCAGGTGGATGCTCCCGCGGGTTCGTTTACGGTGACAATCGTCAAGGTCGAGTAGCAAATGGGTCGGAAAACCGCCCCGCCCGCTGGTTTCATGGGCGGGGCTTTTCTTTGATAAACATTAACGAGGTACAAGACATGGAATTATCCGATCTGGAAAAAATCAGGGTTAACAAAATACAAAAATTACGCTCGCTTGGCATCGAACCCTACCCGACACGGGCTCATCCAACTCACACCACCCGGCAGGCCAGCCAGGAGTATTTGCAGGCTGAAGAGACGCAACAGGATGGTCAGGCGGCAGAATCTGTCCGCGTCACCCTGGCGGGGCGCATCCGTTCGATCCGCCTGATGGGCAAGATCGCTTTCACGCACATCGAGGATAGAAGCGGGCGTCTGCAACTCTTTCTGCGAGCCAACGAGCTTGGCGAAGAAAAGCTGACCTTCTTCAAAGACTATTTCGACTTGGGCGATTTCATCGAGGCTGAAGGGGTGATGGTGCGTACCCGCACCGGCGAAATCACATTGCTGGTGAACGATTTTCGTATGCTGGCCAAAGCTATTTCTCCGCTGCCGGCGGCCAAGGACGAGGTGATTGACGGGCAGGTGGTGCGCCACGCCACGTTAAGCGATCCGGAGATGCGCTACCGCCAACGGTATGCTGATCTGGCAGTCAACGCGGAGGTGCGCGAAGTATTCCGCACCCGGGCAAAGATCGTCAGCGCCATTCGTGAATTTCTCGATTCGCGCGATTTCATCGAGGTTGAAACGCCCATCCTGCAGCCGTTGTATGGCGGGGCGGCCGCCCGGCCTTTCATCACCCATCATAACCAGCTTAAACAGGATCTCTACCTGCGAATTTCGTTCGAGCTTTATCTCAAGCGGCTGGTGGTCGGCGGGCTGGAGCGGGTGTATGAAATCGGGCGGGATTTCCGCAACGAAGGGGTTTCATTCAAACACAATCCTGAATTTACCCAATTGGAGTATTACTGGGCGTACGCGGATTATCTCAAGGTAATGGAGATGACCGAAGAGATGGCCGCCGCTGTCTGTGATAAAGTGCTCGGCGCCCGAAAGGTGCAATTCGACGGGAAAACAATCGACTTCAACCCGCCGTGGCGGCGGTTGGAGCTGCGTCAGGGGCTGATCGATGCGGTTGGGATCGATATCCAGCAATACCCATCTACCGAGAGCCTGGCGCAGGCGATGCGCGCCAGGGGACTGCCGGTCAATCCAGATTCACCGCGCGGCAAGCTGATCGATGGGCTGCTTGGAGATTATCTGGAGCCAAACCTGATTCAACCAACCTTTCTGTACGACTATCCGCGTGACATTTCACCGCTGGCAAAGAACCGTCCCGGCGAACCGGAATGGGTCGAGCGTTTCGAGGGCTTCGCCGGCGGCATGGAGTTGTGCAATGCGTTCACCGAATTGAACGATCCGCTAGAGCAGGAATCCCGCTTTGCCGAAATGGGGCGGACCTATGAAGAAGAGGATGAAGAGCGTCATCCGATGGATGAGGACTACTTGCGGGCAATGTCACTGGGGATGCCGCCGCAGGGCGGTTTCGGCATGGGTATCGACCGCTTCGTGATGCTGCTGACCGACAGGCGCACCATCCGTGAGGTGATTTTGTTTCCGCACCTGCGGGAACGGGAAGAGGATTAAGATCGTGCCAGTTCGCACCCGGTGCTTTTCCGGGGTGCACCAGATGGATGCCGATTTACGGATATGCCATCTGAGACTCAACGTTGTTAGAGCATAAAGGGATTGTGTTGGGTATTGGGCGGATGGTGGGCTGGATATTTATATGCTTTGCCGCCCTCAACCAAACCTTCGACTGCATCAAATAATGCGATACTGTATTCTATTTCCACTTGACACAGAACAATTGTTCGTGTATTATTAGTACAAATGATCGAATAATTCAGGCTTTGTTCTGAAAGCAAGGAGTTAGCATCATGGCTAGACGGAGTGAAGGCTTAAGCGAGCGGCATCGTAAAATCCTGGCCTTTTTGGCGAAATTCCAGGAAGAAAACGGGTATTCTCCCTCCATCCGTGAAATTGGGGACAGCATCAATGTCAAATCCACTTCGCTGGTGGACTATTACCTCAAGCAATTGGAAGAGATGGGTCACATCTCCCGCGACGACCGCGTATCGCGCTCAATTCGCGTGTTAAAGCCGCTGCCAGGCGCCAATCTGGTCGCTGGGGCGCTGCGTCAGGCGAGCCGCCGTCTGGAAGAGTTGATCCAGGTCCCCAAGCTTGGCGTCATCCAGGCCGGCGAGCCGATCCCTGTGCCCGGGTCCGACCTGTCATACTTCGATCCGGAGTCCGGCGCGGTCGAGATCGCCCGCAGCTTATTGCCCGCCCGCGAGAAGATCGATGAGTTGTTTGCGCTGGAGGTCAAAGGCGATTCGATGATCGATGCCAGCATCAATGACGGCGATATTGTCGTTATGAAACGCGCCCAGGACGCGACCAACGGCGAGATGGTAGCCGTCTGGCTGGACGACCGCGACGAGACTACCCTAAAATATTTCTACCGTGAGAAGGATCGCATCCGCTTGCAGCCGGCCAACCCGCAATATAAGCCAATCCTGGTTGATAATCCGCAGCATCTGCGTGTGATGGGCAAGGTGGTTATGGTCATCCGTCAGGTGCGTACGGTGGCAATGTAACTCATTCCACAAATAACAAACGAGCGCGGTAAAGCGCTCGTTGTTTTTTATAGGGTTGATTGGTCGTATTAAGCCAATTCGACAGATGCGCCGGCAGCCTCGAGTTTGCTCTTGGCATCGTTGGCGGCCTCTTTGCCGACACCGCTAAGGACTTTTGAGCCAGCTGTTTCAGCCATGTTTTTGGCTTCCACCAGACCCAGATTGGTGAGCTGGCGAATGACCTTGATGGTCTCAATTTTCTTGGGACCAGCATCCTTAAGCACGACGTCGAATTCAGTCTTCTCTTCCACGGGCTCTGCGGCAGCAGCAGCCGGGGCAGCAGCCATGGCAGCCACAGGAGCAGCGGCGGAGACGCCCCATTTTTCTTCGAGCATTTTTACCAGCTCAGCCGCTTCGAGAACGCTCAGCTTGCCGAGTTCGTCAACCAATTTTTGTAGATCAGCCATTTCAATATCTCCTTGAGATGAATAGTATGTTTATATTTTGATCTTGTTCCGCTGTCAGGCCTGGTTTATTAATGACCGCGCCTATCAGACGGTGAACAACAATAGTCGCATGCTTATGCGGCAGCCGGCTCTGCTCCATGCTCGGAGTAAGCCTTTATGACGGCAGCCAGACCGCGGGCAGGCTCGGCGAGCGTGCGCACCAGCTTACCTGCCGGCGCAAGCAGCGTGCCAAGCAGCATGCTGCGCATGACGGGCAGCGGCGGCAAATCAGCCAATGCTTTGACCTGGCTGGCGGTGAGCACTTCCTTGTCGAGATAGCCGCCTTTGATGGCGAAAATCTCCGACTTGGCGCTGGCATCGCTGAGGATCTTGGCAAGTGCGGGGGCATCGTTAAAGGTGAATCCAGCGATGCTGGCGCCTTCGAAGAAGTCTTTCCCGGCAATGCCAACCTCGTCCAGGGCGAGTTTCATCAGGGTGTTTTTCACCACGTGGATCTCCCCGCCTGCATCACGGACTTTGGCGCGCAGCGTATCGATATCCTTCATGCTCATTTTTTTGTATGTTAGAACAAAGATACCCTGACTTTGCCTGATCCAGTCTGCGTACTGGGCAACCAGTTTATTCTTGTGCTGCTTTGAGAAGGCCAATGAGTTATTCCTCCTTCCTTTCGAGATCAATTCTAAAAATAAAAAGTCTTTGCCTTGGTTCGTAACCAGGTAAAGACTTTTTCGCAGTTGCACGAGACGGAAATTGTCACTTTGCGGTTCAGTCCTCACCTGGGCAGGATATTAAGCCTCTGCGGGCACCGGCTTTCAGCGGTGAAGGCAAATATTCCATTTTTTGGGGCCGGAAACGGCGGCCAGCGTCAGTGCAATGTACTATTCTTTGGTACTCATCGACTGGGCTTGGAGCACATCCACGCGAATGCCGGGTCCCATGGAGGTGGTAACCGTCACTTTGCGGATGTATGAGCCCTTGGCTGCGCTCGGCTTGGCTTTTTTGATGGCGTCCATGAGCGCAGCCATGTTATTATACAACTCATTTGCGCCAAAGGAAACCTTTCCAATGGGCACATGGATGTTGGCGGTTTTATCCAGGCGAAACTCGACACGCCCGGCCTTGGCCTCGCGGATCACGCGCGGCAAGTCATCGGCAGGCACAACCGTGCCGGCTTTGGGGTTTGGCATCAGCCCACGCGGACCGAGCACGCGACCAAGGCGGCCAGCCTTGCCCATCATGTCCGGCGTGGCAATGGCGACATCGAAATCCGTGAAACCAGCCTGGATTTTGGCGATCCATTCATCGCTGTCTGCGATAATATCCGCGCCGCCTTCTTTAGCTTTCTCCACGGCTTCAGCCTGAGCGAAGACTAATACGCGCACCGTTTTGCCCAGCCCATGGGGGAGCACAACCACGTCGCGCACCATCTGATCGGCCTGGCGAGGATCGAGGCCCATGCGTAAGTGTAACTCGACGGTTGCGTCGAATTTAGTGATCGATGTTTCTTTGGCGAGAGCGATTGCTTCATCGGGCGAATAGTTTTTTTCCGCGTCGATTTTCGCGGCTGCCGCCATGTATTTCTTTCCGTGTTTTGCCATGAATTCTCCTTTGTGGTATTAGCGGGCAACAAGATTGCCCTCCCACAGAACTAATCGACTACCTGAATGCCCATGTTGAGGGCTGTGCCTTCGATTTGCCGCATGGCGTCTTCGATATCAACCGCGTTCATGTCCTTGATTTTGATCTCAGCAATCTCGCGTATTTGAGAGCGGGTAACCTTGCCAACCTTGGTGCGGTTCGGCACGGCAGAGCCTTTTTCGACCCCGGCCGCTTTCTTCAATAGGACGGAAGCCGGCGGCGACTTGAGAATGAAGGTAAAGGAGCCATCGGTATAGACGGTAATTTCTGCGGGGATCACATCGCCGGTGCGGTTCTGGGTGCGGGCGTTGTATTCCTTGCAGAATGCCATGATATTGATGCCATGCCCGGCGAGGGCAGGGCCGACCGGCGGCGCAGGATTGGCTTTGCCGGCCACAAGTTGTAATCTTACGACTGCTTTTAGTTTCTTTGCCACTTTTTTCTCCTTCGTGGTTCTAACGGGTGGTTTGGGGAGCACCCTCCCACAAACAAATCCTCCGAGTGGAGGACAATTCCACTAAGCTTTTTCCACCTGCAAAAAATCTAATTCCACAGGGGTCTCACGTCCAAAGAAATTGACCATTACCCGCACTTTGTTACGCTCCTGGTCGATTTCAGCTACGGTGCCTCGAAAATCATTGAAAGGTCCATCGACGATGCGTACGCGCTCATTTACCTTGAAGGTGACCTTGACGTGCGGCGCTTCCGCCTCCATGCGGCGTAAAATTTGTGATACCTCTTCTGGGCGCAGCGGCGTCGGTTGGTTGCCCATCCCCACAAAACCAGTCACGCCGGGTGTGTTACGTACCACGTACCAGGATTCTTCGGTGAGGATCATGTTGACCAGCACGTAGCCAGGGAATACATGGCGCTCCACTGTACGGCGCTTGCCATCCTTCACTTCGATCTCTTCTTGAGTCGGGATGACGACATCGAAAATTTTGTCCTTCATCCCCATCGTTTCGATGCGTTGTTCCAGATTGTGACGTACCTTGTTTTCATAGCCGGAGTAGCAGTGAATCACGAACCAGGCGCGTTGATCGCTCAATTCCGCGTCGAAATGCGGCGGCTCCTGGTCGGGTGAGATATCACTTGGCTCGTGAGATGCGCCCGAAGAGCGCGGCGCCCTGACTGGCTCCGCCTTACGAGGATGTTTTTCCTCCTCGAAATCCATCAAATCATCGTCTTGCGCATCCGTCATTTAATAAACTCCTCGCCAGGATACCACACCGCCCTGATTAACCTAATACCAGGCGGACCAGACTGGAAAATATAAAATCAAGCAAACCCAGCACCACAGCCATTAAAAACATGACCGCCAGGACTATTTTTGTCAGCCGCCAGGCATCGGGCGGGGTAGGCCAGGAGACCTTGCGCAGCTCGCCGATCGTTTCCCGCCACCAGCGCGAGATACGATTGATCAATTTAGGTTTTTCTGTTTGTTTCGACTTGCCACTTTTTTCTGCCACAAAATTCTCCTTGCTTTCAGTCTAAAAAGCCGCCTCCTTGAAGACCGGTTGATTTTTGAGAAGCGGCGATGCCTGGAGTAAGACAGGCCAGGCAGGAATCGAACCCACAACCTCCTGTTTTGGAGACAGGCGCTCTGCCAATTGAGCTACTGGCCTAATCTGATTTGAGGTCAGGGCTGGCAGCCTTGCCTCAAACCGATTATACACTACTTCGTTTCACGGTGCGCTGTGTGCTTGCGGCAGCGCGGGCAATACTTGCTCAACTCGAGGCGCCCTGGATCATTCCGGCGGTTTTTCTCGGTTGTGTAGTTGCGTTCTTTGCACTCTGAACAGGCCAGAGTGATCACAGGGCGGATATCTTTCTTCTTCGAAGCCATAACTTACCTGATGCGACCTGTTTCCAGGTCAGCGCTCCTTCTTAAGCAATAATCTTGGTAATGGCGCCAGCGCCGACGGTCAGACCGCCCTCGCGGATGGCGAAACGGGAGCCCTGCTCGAGGGCCACCGGGACGATCAATTCGACTTCCATGTTGATGTTGTCGCCGGGCATGACCATCTCGACGTTCTCCGGCAGCTTGATGTTGCCGGTCACATCCATGGTGCGGATGTAGAACTGCGGGCGATAAC
>JAXDCA010000049.1:0-42432 GCA_034678305.1 Bellilinea sp. | reverse complement strand
CTGTTAGACCTGTTGAATGGTTTGATTGGTGAAAGGGGTTCATTTGCCACCTCAAGAGATTGGGATTTACAGGCCGTGGGCCTGCATTGGCAGCGATTTTCCCAACCTGCACTCTCCAACCCACTCGCTCCCCCATTCGCCGGCAGATTAGAAATCGGCGTGGAATCAAAAAAAACAGCCAGCCCGGTGACAAGGCTGGCTGTAAGATCAGATTACCTGGCGTCTATTGAGTCAGTTGGCGATAAAGCTCGTAGGTTTCTGCGGACGGCGTAGCGTTGCAGTGTTCTGCCAGCGCGCGCTCGCACGTCTGATAATGTTTGGCAATCAACGCCCGGTTCCCTATAGCAGAAGCGACCCGCATTGCCAGACGATAGGTTTCCTCGTGGCATGGGTCGCGCTCGATACCTTGCCAACAGAATTTCATACTGGCGGCGTAATCCCCCGCGCACATGTGGTACTCTGCCACTCCCAGGATAGCAGCGAGGTATAACTGTTGAAGGTGGCCGCGTTCTCCAGTGACCCAGATCCCTTCTGCTTCGGGCAGAAACTCTCCCCGGTACAGGTGGATGATTTGTTCGTTCATTTCCAACCGCTTTGTGGGGTTTGCTTCTCTCTTCACTTCGTCGGCCAGGGTCTGTAATTCTTCGACATCGTATTCATAATCGAGAGCGCGATTGAACAGATAACGTCCATCCTGGTACAGGATAATATCATCCCCCAACAGACGGCGGATTTTATAAACCACGTTGGTAAGCTGATTCCCATGATGCTCAGAATTCCCCCAGAAAACATCCAACAGTCGTTCCTTGGTTTCGCCGTGCTTGAGGCGTAGTAAGTAAAAGAACAGGTCGCGTTGCACGCGGGATTGCCAGGCGTTGCTGTCAAACTTTTGACCGTTGAGGCTGATGAGTACCCCACCCAGAGCGCGAATACGCAGCTTGGGTTTGGCCACCAGCGATTTGGTGATATTCTTGCGCAGCTTGCGCCGGATTTCTGGCAGCGATGCATCAAACCTGCGGAGCCGTTCAAGAATATTGGCCGATTTGCTGCCCAGTTCAAGGTCATGCACGGCATATTCAAGCACCGGCCTGACGCTGCGGCCAGCGTCAAGAAGTACGATGTACAACTTTGCAGGCGGTGCCAACAAGAATGCCTGCTTCAAGTGCGCCAGGCTGGATTCCACATCATCGGCAGTGAACAGAGCCAGAGAATAATGGCAGCGGGCTTTGACTTCTTCGATGGGCAGTTTCCCAGCCTGGAAGTGGGCTACCGCCTGAGCAAAGTTATTTATTGCCTCATTCAAACGCCCCTCTGCCAGCGCCAGCCGGCCAGCTTGCATCGCAAGCAAACCGGGCTCAAAGTGAGAGCTGCTCTCGACATGAAGGGCTGCCTGCTCGTGCAGATAGTGCGCCCGCGCCAGGTCATTCCGCCCGCGCGCCAGGCAGCCGAGAGCGCATGGGATATAAAAGCACAGGAACCGGTTTTCGATGCGCCGGGCAATATCCCAGGCTTTCTCATACATCTTTTGGGCGTCTTCGCTGGCCAGCAGATCGGCGTACAAGTCGCCGAGGCTAGCCAGGATAAAGGCTTCCATGCGCGCAAAACCTGCCAGGCGAGCGTACTTCAGCCCATCGTTTAGCGTGGCTGCAGCCTGTTCGTAATCGCCCAGGTGATGATAGAACACGCCCATGTTATTGAACAGGTCGGCCAGGCGGTAGGGGTTGTTTTCGGCTCTCCAGAAACCCTCGGCTTTCAAGTAGGCCGATTGAGCTGATTCCAGGTCACCTGTTGAGCGATGGATTATTCCCAACTCCTGATAAGTGGTAGCCGTGTTTGGAATATCATCCAGCGATTGAAAGATGTCTAATGCCTGCTCAATATCATTCAATCCCTCGGTTGTCCGATCCAGGCTATGCAGGCAAACGCCGCGCGCCCGTAAGGCCAGCGCTCGGATGCTTTGTAAATCGCTTTCGTTTCCTACAATTGCCAGGGCTTCTTCGGCGTCATTCAACCCTTCCTGGTAGTTACTCAGAAAATAATATCCCATCGAACGCCGGGAGAGGGTTCGCGCCAATCGTTTCCGATCCCCGCTGCTCCTCAGAGCAGCCTCAGCCTGGCTGAGCAATTCGATGCCTCGCCGAACCTGTCCTCCCATCAAGGCTGTTACTCCTTGCAGCGATACCAGCCCAGGGTGAGTGGCCAGCGTTTTGGCCGGGATATTTTCTAACCACTCATTGATGGTGTTGAAACGCTCGTATTTCAACAATGTCGGACCGGCCTGCTCGATCACATCTAGCAGAATGTCTTGATTCCCCAACCTTCGAGCCGTATGGTAGGCTCGCTCCCAATTGTTGCGGGTATGATATACCTGCATCACCTGCTTCAAGATATTCTGTTCTGCCCCAGGGTGTTCGCGCTCCAGGCGGTCTTCCAGATAGTCCTTGAAAAGGCTGTGGTAACGCAGCCATTCGCCATCTTCCCCTACTGGCAGGGCAAACAGGTTGTTTTTACGAACCCTTTCTACCAGGTTGCTCCAACTGCTTTCGGCAGGGAGCAGCGATTGCGGCAGCACTGCCGCGCATAGATCGGCATTGAACTCATCCAGTACGGCCGAGTACAGCAAGAAATCTTGGATGTACTTTGGCTGCCGGCCGAGCATTAAATTCCAGTATGCCGAGAGGCCAGTTTCGTTAGCATGAATACCTGGCATTATGGGGCTGGATTTCAAGCCAGATGAAGATGGGGTCAGCAATATCCCTGTGATCCAGCCTTCTGTTCGTTCTACGATTTCAGATGCCCGGTCAATGGAAATCTGGTGATGTTGCTGCCTTGCCAACGCCTGGATTTCTCCAGCGGTAAATGCAAGATCGGTGAGGTTGACACGACCTGCCTGACCGTGTGATACCAATAGTTCCAGGTCGGGCATGGATGGCTCCTGGCGGGAGGCGATGATCAGGTGGCAGTTTTCTCCTACCCGGCAGACAAAACGGCTGATAAAACTCGCAATCTCCGGGTTCTCGTTGACGTGGTGGAAATCGTCAAGCACAACGACGAAGTGCTCCTCAATCTGCTCGAACAGCTCGTTGATAATCACGGTGATGAGCGATTCAATATCTCCACCTGGCTTGTTCAATCGCTGTAGAGCTGCGTTTGAATTACTCCCAAAAGCCGGATACGTTCTGGCAATAGACGCGATGAAATGCGCCAGGAAGCGCTTCAAGTCATGGTCGTGCTGATCAATGCTGTACCAGCAGGCCGAAATATCTTTTTGATGGGTGAAATCAACCAGAAGCGATGTTTTCCCGTAGCCGGCCGGTGCAATAACCAGGATCAGTTTTCGTTCCAGTAGATCGAATAGCAGGTCAAGCAGCCGGTGGCGAGTAAGAATTTCAGCCCGCCGGCGCGGTCGGGTGATAGAAGGTAAGGTTATGGATAACAACATACCAAAGGCATAAACCCCTTTGCCCTTTCATAAAGATCATCCCCGATCGGCCCCCTTGTTTTGGCTTCCAGCCTCGATCACAGTTCTCAACAATGCCAACCCTAACGTTCGCTGTTCTGAATTCATTTTTCGCAAGACATGCTTGTATAAATCCAGTTCGGCGATTTCAGAGTCAGCTTGAACGAGACCTGCTCCTTGAAGAACGGTAACAATCGGCACGTCCAGGGCTTTTGCTATGGCTAAATACGTAAGTATATCTGGCTTCACTACCTTGCGAGTACACACTCTGTTCACAACAGACTTGGATAGCCCAGACTTCTGGGCGAATTCGCCCTGTGACAGTTTGTGAATCCTCAACTGTTCATTCAGCCAGTCAGAGAGAAAATGATCATCAGCCATGAGCAAAATTATCAATGAGTCAGCCAGACATTAGGGGTTCGAACCGTTGCTTAAAAGCGACTGACACGCAATTGGAATGATGAATTCCGAATCGAGTTACACCAAATAGTTGCACCCTATCCTCTTGTGTGGTAGAATTTTTCCCGCCAGACGACAAGAGAACCCTTCCAGGTCTATACAATCTGGCGATATAGGAAGGGGAGATGCCAGAGTGGACGATTGGGCTCGCCTGCTAAGTGAGTGCGGGGACTTAAATCTCCGCCCAGGGTTCGAATCCCTGTCTCCCCGCTCGACGCGACAACCACAAACCCGCTGAAAAAGCGGGTTTGTGCGTTTTAAGGTGATAAACCGATTGACAGTCCCTTTGCAGGTCAGGTAAGATAAATCACTTGCATTGGAATGCAAATTTTAGAGAGAGAACTTACTTGTCCCCTGACTTGAACGGCCCGCCCGCCTGGATTCCCGGTATTCCTGAGCTCCTGCTTTCTGCAGCTGCCCTGGAGCACCTGCGCTGTTTAGCCAGAAACGCCGGCGCGCCGCAACGTTTGCTTGATCTAGATGATATTGATCTGTTGAAAGAATTGGGATTATTGACATCCAACGGGTTGGTGCGCGAAGTTTTACTGCTTGCAGGCAGCGAAGAAGGGCTAAATCAATACTTCCCCGAATACCGTTGGAGTTATGAATATCACTGGGGCGCCGGACGAAAACCGGATCGCCTGGAAGGGAACGATCCTATACCCATAGCATTAGTGCACCTGGTTGAACGGATCAGAACGGGCGCATCCATCCTGGTTATGCCGCCCAGCTCACAAGCCTTCGAACATCGGCCCTATCCTGAGCCTGCTTTGTTGGCCGCGCTCCTGAATGCGTTTTGCCACGCAGATTACACACTGAGTGTTCCTGTCCAGGTCAGGCAAGAGGCGGCACGCGTTGAGTTTACGAATCCTGGAAGTATGCCGGCAAGTATTTCCCCCGACAATATTTTGCGCCAGCGTGATACCAGGCGCAACCCTTTGCTGATCCAGGCGCTGACCAGGCTTGGGTTGGCTAACCAGGTTGAAACCGGCATGCAGCGCATGGTTCGCGTTTTGCTTGGCGAGGGATTTCAGCCGCCCGAGTACGACTTACAAGAGAACCAGGTTCGGATTTGCTTCATTGGCGGTGGTACCGTAGCCCGCTTTCGTGTATTTGTAGAAAAAGAAATCCAGGAAGGCCGCCCTATGACCCTGGAAATCTTGCTGACGCTTCACGCTGCCTTGCAACAGCCCGAAATTGATGAAGAAATCATCGCGCAAGTTTGCCAGGTGGACGTGCCATCGGCCCTGACTCTCCTGGACGAAATGGAGCGCGGGCGCGGCTATTTGCAGCGCATGCTCACTGGTCAGGAAGCTGCCTGGGCACTGCGGCGTGAAATGTACGATCTTATTTACGATGAGCGGTTGTTGAAACGGCAGCGCAGGTGGTATCGAGAAAAACTCAAAGAGCGGGTGCTGCACATCTTGAAGCAGCGTGCTGAAGAAGGGGCTGAGGGTGTTCGTAACGCCGAAATCTGCCAGATGACGCGACTGAAAGCCACTTGCGCTCGCACGCTCATTTACGAGATGATGACCGAGCACCCTGAGATCGAGCATATTGACCGCGGGCGATTGTCTATTTTTCGCTGGCGGGAGTAGGATCAATTGTCTGGTATTGGGGGCAGATGTGGTATCCCCGCTGGAGTTTCTTCTTGACGATTTTAGCGGCCAATTCTTGAGCGTTATCGAGTGTGTCAACTGGGATGGCGCGCCATTGTTGAAAGTCGTTGTCGCGCCGGCCCCAGGCGATGATCACCGCGCAGGGGAAGAACAGGGTAGACTGGATAGAGACCAGGTACCAGCGGTTCAGATTATCGGCAGGCTCAATATGATTCAGCAAAATCATCATACGGCTAATTTAGCACGTATGTTCTTGAAAATCAAGCCTATTCAGATGCGCGGATGCTTTATACAGCAATATCTTACGAGCTTTGTCCCTTGTTACTTCGTTTCCTTGTGCTGACTTGCGTTCCGCGTTTCTGTTTTTCTGGAGCGATTAATTCAAGTTTTTCACCATACTCGGCGATAATCTGCCTCAATTCTTCGAATTTCTCGGCAGGAACTGCGAATGCCGTAGCCGAATGACCCCAGTCGCGTTGACGAATTAGGTCTCTCTCAAGTTTAGCGTTGCAGTCATCGCATAAACCGAGATCATTAACGGGTGCCCAGAGATCACACCCTACACATTCGCCATCATAATTACCGTCAATTTGTTCAGATGGATTCAAATCGTAATTGCCCTTTCTATTCATTCCAAGAGCAAACACCGAGCTTATGTGATGATGAAATTACAGTTATAATCCTACAGCGGATTCCGGCTTATCGCTAGAGTCATTCTGGTATGAACTTGTTTTTCTCAGAATTCCCTGATGGGCGCGCGTGCCCTCGGTAGGCATTATAGCCTATGAGGAACGTACCACTCGGATGAATAGGGTATACCTTCTTTACCCATTCATTCTCTGACCGCAGGCCCTACGGGCCTGGTCAGTAATGCAGGACTTCCAGCTACTAAGGCTGGAGATGGGAAGAACGGAGAGCGCCAGTGTCCCCATCCACAATGAAATGGCGCTCTCGCTTTTTGTGGGATAGAACAAGTCACAAAATCTGATATCTATTTGTCATTAGCTGATGTCATTCCGTAATATAATCAAACCAAGCGGATCAGAGCTTATGGTTCTGATCATTTATTGCTGGTTTCCAGCGATGAATTCCCAGATGGGCGCGCGTTCCTCATAGGCTATAATGCCTACCGAGGGCCGCCACAGGAGAACTGAATATGATGCTTGACATTTTGTTCAGCTCCTGGCTGTCTGGCCCTAACGGGCCAGCAGTCAAACGCAGGTGTTCCGGTTTGATCCGGAGACGGGAAGAGAGAACACTCGTGTCCCCGCCCACATCAAAAGAGTGTTCTCGATTTATTTTAGAGAAAAGTATATGGTTGACTCGATTGATGAAAAACTTTTGGAAGCCTTTCAGGAAGAGCGAATTATCCACGCTTTTTATGAGTACAAATTGACAAAATGGGATCGGTTTACTGAGATCGATGAACCAGAAATATCTATACCAATGGGGGCTGATGGAATCGAGTTTGAAGCATTTGAGAAACAACTTGATAGAAATGCACGAAATATTTGTTATCGAATCATTCATGACAGCTATATTTTTTATCCCTTTCGTGAGTTAGAGATTCCCAAAGAACCTGCAACAGCCGATAAACCAGCCAAGCTCAGAACCTTAAGCATTGCTTCTATCAGAGACGCCCTGGTTCAAGCGGTTCTCTATGAGGATGTTTTATATGGGCCGATAGAGAACCTGTTCAAAACATTGGATGATCCTGCACCGATTTCTTTTGCGTATCGCAAGGGCAAATCGGCGCCAAAAGCTGCTGAGGCGGTTTACGCTTATACACAAGAAGGATATTGGCATGTTTTTGACGCTGATTTGAGCAAATATTTTGACACCATCCCCCATGACAAATTATTAAATAGACTGGCCGATGTCATTGGTAGCACAAGTTCGAAAACTTGTAAGCTGGTGAACCGCTTCATCCATACCGACCGGGTTCCATATAACTCATATAAATATGCTAAAAGGCGTGGCAAAAGAGTTGGCTACAAAGTTTTCCAGTGGAAGAAACCCAAGAGACAACGGCGCGACAAAGGTGTTCCTCAGGGTGGTGTTCTGTCAGGAATGTTGGCGAATTTATACTTGCATGATTTTGATGCTTGGGTAATCCATGAGCTTGCCAGTAAAGTTGACATAAGGTATGTGCGGTATGCTGATGATTTTGTCATTTTGGCGCGAACGCGAGAAGATCTTGAGCTAATTCATCAAGAGGTCAAAAAGCACATAGAACTCATTGATCTTTGCTTGAATGAGGAAAAAACTGACAAAGTTGATGTTCGTGATGAGGGCCTTGATTTTGTTGGCTTCCACTTTGATGCAAAGCATATGCGTGTTCGCTCGCGGAATATCGACCGCTATAAAAAACGTGTAGAAGAAGCAATTGCTGTACCTCCGGATTATGTAAATCAACGGGATGATCCTGATGTCACATTAAAATGGCTGGTTCGGCAGATAAATTTCAAAGTACAAGGACACTCGGGCGAGGAAAAATGTCCAAAATGTGGGGAGGTCAGGATAGGCCCACCTCGAAGTTGGATGGCATTTTTTCAGGTTGTAACAGATGTTGAGCAGCTGAAGGCTCTGGATAAATGGACGCGCCAAATGATCTACGATTATTTGTATAAGAAACATGGCGTGAGGATTGACCGCAGTGATTTGCGCAAAGCCGGCTTTAGAAGCTTAGTAAATGAAAAATTTCGCATTCCGGCGTCTCGCTTACAACCGTGTTTGTGTGAGATTGATGAGCGAGGTCTGTGGCATTTTGCTAACGACATTTTTGAAGGACGGACTTTTGTCAGCCTTGCTCAAAAACGACCTTTCTTAGTTGAAAAAGTTGACAATAGAGGCGCCCATATATTGGTAAATGGAAACACCTATTTGATCTCTCGGGATACTTTAACTGACTTATGGAACATTCTTAAATCGGGGAAAAATATTTTGCGCTCCGAACTCGAACAGCAAGGTTATCAAAACACAAGCCAAATCGTTGCTCTCCTAAGTGAACTTCCAGGAGTGCAGACCGCATTGGGGCCGATTAAGTTATATTTTTCTGGCTACCATACGGCTCAGTTTTTGAGGCCTCAAGCTCAACCATAGACTCTCACACATTCTTATCAGGGGGCCTTATTAAAAATTCCCGTTAACAAGTATAAGTGCCTATTGGGGTGGATACAATAATTGGGTTTCATCCAATTACCTGGATATCTGAGTTGGCATTGCTGTTGTTGTACCGTGAGTACCCTTAAAGTAATTGAGCTATAATATTTGACAACATTTGGTAACATCGGGTATAGTCTAAGATAACGTTCATAAACATCATGTTCTCCGTATAGGTGCACCATGACTGAAATTTTCCCAGACATTATGACAATCTCCGAAGCATCCAAATATTTACGGATCGCGCGCTCTTCGTTATATAAACTGGCCCAAGAGGGCAAAATCCCTTGTCAGAAAGTAGGGCGACATTGGCGTTTTCGGCGCGAGGCAATAGATCGCTGGTTAGAAGAGAATCCTTTTAAGAAGCAGCAACAAGACACATCGGGGACATCTCAAAATGGTTGATGTAGAAGAAAAAAAAGATCTCCTCGCTCTACGGTTGTTAATTGCTCGTGCTGCTCAAAAAGACAGTCTAAATTGGTGGGAAGATGATTCTTTATCCCCGGCTGGCAGCTATTTATTAGAGCGTTTATTTCCCGCCGATCCCGTAGAAGCAGGTCGCAAACTGGCTTTGGAAGCGGCTAAGAACCGTTATGAAGCAGCACTCAGCAGTGATAATGCTGTATGCCATCTGTTTCATTTAGATAATTCTGGCGATATTGAATATGGTTTGCAAGGTATACGTTTGGCGGATATTCCGGTGCCAAACGAACCAATTTCAACGGCAGATGCTTTGCAAGAAAAGCTGATTGCGCTTCTAGGTCCCAAACCCCCATTTCAGATTGTTGGGGAGCGTGCCAATCGCTGCATCGAGATAAGCATCAAAAGTTCAACGCACAGGCTATCTGCCCTGGATTTAGCCCACATTCTCTCATGGGCATCTCTCGAAGGGCAACCTGGTCACCCCATTTTCCCTTTTATCAGGCATCCTTGATCTTATGGCAAATTCTGAGCATCTCTATACTAGCCGGCTGATTAAAGCAACAGCTCTACTTCCTGATACGAAAGCACTCTTTGCTGCCTGGAATCTGGAGCAGGATTGGCGTACAAATTTTGATACGGCCAGGCGTATGAATATCTTTGGGAAAGCTTCGCGGGCGCGGATCGAAGATATCCTCAAAATCTTCCGGCAACGTTATTTTACTGACCCTGAAGTGGGGTCGGCGCTTGTGACGTTAGTACAGGGCAGTGTACCGGCACAATGGGTTGATCCACTTCTGTATTACTTTACAGTAGAAAACGACAACACCCTGAGGGCGATTGTGTTAGAAGTCGTTGCGCGACGGCGATTAAGCGGCTATTCCGATGTTACATTAGAGCAAGTTATTCGTGCTTTGCGTGACTGGGTTGCTGAAGGAAAAACGACTAGCGATTGGGGAGAAGACACCCTTCTTCACGTAGCTCAACATGCTTTAGCAACACTGCGCGACTTCGGAATTTTGCAAGGTAAAAACACAAAGTCGATCACTCCTCTATATCTTCCTGTTGAGGCATTTACATTTTTAGCTTACGAGTTATGGCGAAAAGATCATGCCGGCGACAAAGTGCTTCATAGCCCGGAATGGAATCTCTTCTTTTTACCCATCCAGGGCGTGGAGCGGTTCTTTTTAGAGGCCCATCAGGAACGTTTGCTGGCTTACTATGCAGCCGGCTCTGTGGTGCGTCTAGAATTTCCCGTGAATTCCCTTATGGAGGTGGCGCGTGTCCTCGTTGAAAGAGCGCATCCAGCGGCTTGAGAGTGACTTACATGCTCAGCCAATGCGGCATTATGTGTACAGCGATCTCCCCTTCGCTGTTTTTTGCTATCCGCCTGACCAGGAATGGGGTATGCGGCGAGAAATGCGTCTGCTGAAGACGCGGCTGGAGAAGGATACTGGCCGTAGGATTGTTTTCATATCACTGGCCGATCTGCTTTGGCAAGGTGTAGATGAGTCGGAGGGGATGAAAGCCTTAACACAAAAAGAGCGCGATGAAGGCTTTGACGCGGCGCAGCTCCAGGCCTATGATTACCTCTCTGATCCTGATTGGCGACCGCTTCCTGATATGCTGGCTGAGAAATTAGAGAACTTGGATGCCAGTAAAGATCTGGTGTTTATATGCAGGGCGGGCGCGCTTGCTCCTGATATTTATCGCGTGTCCACATTGCTGGATCAGATGAAGGGCCGCACGCGTGTTCCTTGCATATTATTTATGCCTGCCACCAGTGATGACAGTGATGGGCTGCGTTTCATGGGCCTTGCAGTTCAAGAGAGGCGTGGCAGCTACCACACGAAGGTCTATATAGATTAGAGGGGCTATGACTTTTGTATTTACCGATGAACACCTAACCACTGATGTACGCGAAGCCATCCATCGCTTCGCACTTCAAGGACGTGAAATCCTGACCCGAGAAGCGCATGATCTGCTCGAAGGTGTCTTCGGCCTGCATGAAACCGGTGAGTTTGAACCACTAGAAAACTTACCTGCGCTGACTGATCCTGAAACGCGCCAGATATATTTACGTTTGAAGCGATTTATTACAGAAGAGATTGGCGCTGGTCTCAAATCGGATGAAGCTACTGCCAAATTGGTGAAAGAGATAGCCTTTACCCATCTGAATCGGCTGGTAGCTTTCAAAATGATGGAAGCCAGCAAAGTTATTCGCGAAGCAGTGGGGCGCGGGGCTGATTCAAATGGATTCAAATTCTTTCTAGCCGATTATCCTGCAGATGAAGCTCTCTGGAAATCTGGCAAGGCTGAAATATCCTATCGCAATTTCTTGCTCTGGCAGGCAGGGGAGATTGCACGAGAGGTGCCAGTGTTGTTTGATCCGCAGAATTTGGCATCCAGCCTTTTTCCGCGCCATGCAGCATTGACACAAATCTTAACTTTGCTCAACAATCCCATATTGAAATCTGCCTGGCAAGCTGAAGAAACAATCGGTTGGGTATATCAATTTTTCAACGAACAGGAAAACGAGGCGGTGTTTGACCGTCTGTTCAAACAAAAACAAAAAATCCATCGTCAGGATATTCCGGCCGCTACCCAACGCTTTACCCCGCGCTGGATTGTACGTTTTCTAGTAGAGAATACTCTGGGGCGACTATGGGTGAATATGCATCCAGATTCTCACCTGGCAGGTACGCTGCGCTACCTGGTGCCGCTGGCAGGAGAATCCGCCCACGAACCACTACGCCGCGTAAGAGAGATCAGCCTGCTCGACCCGGCCTGTGGAGCGATGCACTTTGGGCTGGTGGCATTTGACCTGTTCGCAGCCATGTATCGCGAGGAGATGGCTCACGCTGGCAAGCCTGGCTGGCCAGAAACTCCATCCGTGGCCAGCGAAGCAGACATCGCGGCGGCGATCATCGAAAACAACTTATTCGGCATTGATATTGACCTGCGCGCCGTACAGTTGTCTGCGATGGCGCTCTACCTGAAAGCGAAACGTCTGAATAAGAACGCCAAGATTACCGACCATAATCTGGCCTGCGCGGATGTTTTACCTTACAGCACAGCCGATTTGGGGCGCTTCATTGTTCAGATGCACTTTGCGGATCCGATCTTTGAAAAAATGCTTCGGCGAATTCGCGAGCAATTGGCGGATATTCAGCAGGTAGGGTCGCTCTTACGAATTGAGCGTGAAATGACCCAACTTGTTGAAGAAAAGAAACACAAGGATCAACAGAAGCGCCAGGCCAAATACGGTGATGCCCCAGGATTGTTCGCTGCTGAAACGGAAGCCCAGATGGAAACAGGGTATTACAGCATCCTGGAAACCCAACTGATCCAAGCGTTGGATTTTTTCCGACAACAGAATGCCAGCCCTGGAGAAGATCAACGGTTCTTTACTGGCGAAGCGGTCAAGAGCCTGAGGATACTGGATCTATTCTTAAGGCGTTACGATGTTGTGGTTGCTAACCCTCCGTATATGTCTCGCCGCAGCATGAACGATCAAATGGCTGCTTTTCTGGATGCACATTACCCAGATGCTAAAGGTGACTTATACGCAGCTTTCATCGTTCGATGCGCTGAATTGGCAGGCGATACTGGCCGAATCGGCATGATCACACAACAATCGTTTATGTTCATATCTTCCTACGAAAAACTACGTATTGGATTGCTTGATTCCTTTGCCATCGAGACGATGGCTCATACCGGTCCGCATGCCTTCCCTGAAATTCAAGGCGAAAAGGTAAACACAACCGCCTTTGTCTTGCGCCGCGAGTCTGACCCCAACCGGCGCTCTAACAGTGTTGGTACTTATTTTCGCCTGGTTCACGAACCCGATGCGGATGCTAAGCGGATAGCCTTTGAAAAGGCTCTGGCAGAACTAAAAATGAGACAAGAGGGCTGAGCAAAATGAACCTCGATAACCTGCAAACCTTTCACAGCTTGTTCGCTAACTGGCGTTTCCACATCCCCGATTACCAGCGCGGTTATGCCTGGGGAGAAAAACAGTGGAAAGAGCTGATGGATGACCTCTCCACACTGACCGAAGATAACGAGCATTTTACTGGTCTGCTCGTCCTGCACGAAAATAAAGATCCTGGCTTACGCCTCAAAACGCGCGGGATTGCCCTGGATGTGTATGATGTGGTGGATGGCCAGCAACGTCTGACCACGATCCTGATCCTACTTAACGCTCTCCGACAGGAAATGGAGCGGATAAATACCGGTGATATGCCTGAAATTGCTGAGAGCATCTGCAACACATATCTCTACGAACCAGGCGCTGGCAGCCTGCTGGTTTACAAGCTCGTTCTTGATCGTAACAACCATGACTTTTTTGTCCACAACGTTCTTGGGGTTGACGCCCAAGATATCGGCGGGCCACAGATACAGTCACACCACAACCTGCTTGGCGCTCGCGACTTTTTCACCAATCAACTCAAAACCCGTCGAGATGCACTAGGGGACAACTACCCCGTCTGGCTCGAGGATTTGTATGCCAAAATCAGCAAGCAAATGAAAGTGATGGTTTATCGCCTGCACACCGAGGCCGATGCCGGTGTGGTGTTCGAATCAATGAACAGCCGCGGTAAAAAACCCAATCAACTTGACCTGGTCAAGAACTATTTGCTATTCCTGGCCTCTAAACTCGATGCAGACAGCCGCCGCCATCTCAGTACAGCCATCAATGATGCTTGGACTGTTGTTTTCGAACAGCTTACCGCGGCCGGCCGGCCCGATGATGAAGAACCCTTGCTAGAAATGCACTGGGTCACCACCTATGACTATGATCGTAATCGCTGGGCTACAGAGCGTGAAAAAAGCGACCACATCAAAAAACGCTTCAAACCCATGCTAATTAATCCCGATCAGCATGCCCGCATGGCCGAAGAAGCCGCCGCCTATGTGCGTACGCTCAAAAATGCAGCGATCGCTTACCGGGATATTGTTCATCCCGGACACTCCGAAGCTTTTCAAATTTTCGCCGCCCAGCCCGACCTGCATGCCCAGATCACTCGCTGGAGCATCAAAATGAGTCGCCTTGGCGCCCTGCGCCCCTTCATTCCACTTCTGATTGCCCTGCGTCTGAAATACCCCGAAAATGCCACAGCCTACCTTCAGGCCGTTCACCTCTGCGAAAAATATGCTTTTCGCGTTTTCCGCGTGGCCAATGCCCGTCCCAGCGGCGCAGAAGCCCTGCTTTTCCGCCTGGCTAATCAGGTTTACAACGGGTTACTTAACCCGGCCAGCGCCTTCGAAGAAATTCGCCGCAACCTGCTCGCACGCTGCAGCGATGCTATCCTATCCCGCAGCTTTGACATCAACGAACTTACCCCATGGTACCGGCGCAGCGGTCTGGCATACTTTTTATACGAGTATGAAGAAGAGCTTTTCAAGCCCAACGAACCCATCATCAACTGGCAAACCATTTTGCAAGGCGGTGAAAAAAGTATTGAGCACATCTTGCCCCAAAACCCGCCCGAAGCTGGCTACTGGGCTGATCGTTTCAGTCTTGAAGAGCGTAAACACCTCGAACACCAGATCGGCAATCTGACCCTGATCCTTGCCAACTGGAACAGTTCACTGGGCGCCAAGCCCTTCCCTGAAAAGAAAGGTGTGCAAGGACAATCGGACCCTTGTTATGCCAATTCAGATCTCAAAATCACCCGCGCCCTGGTCACAGTCGCCGAGTGGAATCCAAAAGCCCTGGCAGAACGCCAGAAGCGTCTATCCGATTGGGCGCTCCAGCGTTGGCACGTTGAACCGCCACCGCTCCTGCCCGATAATGCCCTCGAAGCCCTGCGGCAGCGCGCTATTAGCAGCGGTTTGGGGGACGTTTTTGCCCACATTCACGCCCTGGCGGCCCGACTTGGCTTGCCGCCCAAAGCTAACAAAAACCGCATGTCGTATAAATCACCCCGCAATTACAAGTGGAGCGTACTCAAGCTTTACTATTACGATAGCGGAATTGACTTTTCACTCAACTTCTGGGCCTTTCCGCAGTATGCTGGCGTGGATGAAGCCCGTATCCGCCAGATCTTTGAGAACAAAGAATACTGGTGGGTCCCTGTAGATCAAGTTGAAGGCCTTCTCAAGCGCCTGGAACAGCTTGCCAGCGAAGTGGAACAGCAGGGAGGAAAATAGTGGCTGCAGCTCTACCGTCAAGCCCAATGTGGATAGCCCCATCTCGCCATCCAGACATCCGGTACTGGACGGTGGAGCATTGGCAGGCATTAACTTTCACGGTTGAAACAGACTGGCAAACTGCAATTGAGATATTCGAGGATCGGATCAACTACCGATACCTGGATGCCATTGAAGAGTTGCAAGTCTCTGATGATGAATTTTACAGAAAACACCGGCAAAGACGATTTGGCTTCTCAATGATGGCATTGGACTGTTTGCTGATCGAAACGTTGGCTCAATTCCAAGAAGGTTTAAAGGATAGCGATGAAGCCAAAACACTGTTAGGCCTTGATAATTCAGAGTTTTATATCCGGTTCCTTACCCAAACTTCATTCTGCTTGAAAAGGGTTTTTGATCGACCGTCAGCAACCGCCTTTTACAAAACCATTCGTTGCGGCATCTTGCATCAGGCTGAAACAAAAGAAGACTCAAAAATACGCTTCTTTGATGATGAAAACTTCTCTCCCATGCCTTTTGAGCCTTCGAAAGATGGAAAAAGCCTGAAAATATTCTGGTCCAACTTTCACTTGTTGGTAAAGGAAGAATTTGATGCATATCGTGGTCACCTGAGAGCAAATGATGTGCCCACCTTACGGGAAAGATTTATCACCAAGATGGATACCATCTGCCGCCTGCCTAATGGTATCTTGGCTTATGGTTCTTTGTTGACAAAGCCTGGCAACGGAATAAAAAGTATAACGATTAGTCAAGAGCCTAATGTGGTAACACCCTTCCCGGTAGAATATGCTCGCCGTAGTCACACTCGTGCTGGCGCGCCCACCTTGGTTCCGGTGCCTGAAGGATGCGGAGCTCATGTAACTGGAGCCATATTCGTTTTGAAACCTGATACAGAAATCAAAAAGGCCAAAGACCTGTTATTCCGTCGAGAGAAACATAAAGAGGCAGATAAATCCATCTCGTATGATGACTCGGCTCAACGAGCTAAAAAAGACGCCCTTGTTATCGAAACATTGCGCCATTTTCATGGGTTTGGGGAAATTTACTTTACCTTGCTTCAGGCAAATCTTGCCGAAATTCTTGATCCAAGTAATTCTCCAGAGCGGAAAGCGGTTCTACTCGCTCGTGCTGCCATTGATAGCGTCACATCACAAACTTTCAAGGCTGGATTGGATGGCATCCAATATTTACAAGATAACCTGAAGGCTGGGATCGAGACGCCTCTCAGTAAACTGTACGAAGCCGCCATTATAGAGATGGCAGGTAATGCGCCTAACCTATCCAAGGCCCGGTTGTCTATTGCACGAGAAAAGGGGATCATCTAATGACCGATAACCTTTTGCCACTTAATGTTTACCGGCTATCCCAAAAAGATTTTGATGCCATTCCAGGTGATCCTTGGATTTACTCTGTAAGCAATTCCATTCGTAAAATATACCAAGACTATGCCAAGCTCGATCATATTGCGCAGCCGCGGCAGGGTTTAGCCACAGCAGATAATTTTCGTTTTCTTCGGTTTGGGTGGGAAGTAGGAACAGAAAATATTGAATTAAATACAAGAGATCATAAAACGGCAGAAGCAAGCCGTCGTAAATGGTTCCCATGTATGAAAGGCGGAAAATATCAAAGATGGTATGGTAATCATGAATATGTTATAAACTGGCAAGCAAATGGTCGCGAAATCAAAAGTTGGGCTGATCCTTTGTATGGGAATTCAGGATGGTCGCGAATAATTAAGTCTGTGGACTTCTATTTTCGTTAGGGAATTACATGGAGTCTGTTAAGCTCTAAAAAGCCCAGTTTTCGATGGATGAGGCCTGGATGGGTTATTACTCATAAAGGGCCCGCTATTTACCTGAAATCAACCCAAGATACTCTAAATGCGATTGCTATATTAAATTCGGAGTGCGCCAGTTCACTTCTTCAAACAATTAGTCCAAGCCTGGGTTTTGAGACAGGGCAAGTTGCGCTTTTACCCTGGCCCTCCAATAACTTAAACAAAAGAATTTTAGATAATACCGCCCAATTAATCCGCTTTTCTTTTGCCTTTTCTTCAAATGACGAAACGGCCTTCGACTTTTCTGTCCCTGTTCACTGGGCTAGAGGTATTAGTAAATGGGCTTCTGCCCAAGCTTATATAGACATACTTGAATCTGAAATTAACGATGAAGTTTTTGCGTTATATAGCATTTTGCCTACAGACCGAGCTGACATGGAAGCGGAATTGGCTGGAGAACAACTAAGCGAGCTAGATGATAGTGAAGAACAAGAGGCAGAAGATAGTGAGAGTGACAGGGAAATCACGACACCAGCGATTAGCACTTCAGAACTAGCAGTTCGCTGGATTTCATATGCACTTGGAATAGTGTTAGGGCGCTTTCAGCCTGGCTGTATCGGTTCTCTTGGTTCTGCAATCTACCGCTGCTCCGATTTTGCAATCGGTTCTTTGCCCGCCCCAAATGAAGCAGAATTTGATGAGTTGGTAGGGTTTTCTGATACTTTTGCTTACATTGATCCACAAGGCGGGCGGCATGTTTTTTCTGCCCAGGTAGAACAGGCATTGCGAGCTCTGACGATTTCAGATGGCATCGCCGCGCTAGATGAAGGACATCCACGCGACCTGGTGAAATTGGTTACCGCAGCGTTAGAATTGCTGCTAGGGGAAACTCAGGCTCGAGAGGTTATCCAAACGGGTGCGGGTGGGGACTTGCGCAAGTTCCTGGAAAAAGACTTTTTTACCGCCTGGCATTTCAAATGGTATCGCAAACGGCCGGTATATTGGCCCATCCAAAGCAGCAAACGCTCCTATGGTTTTGTGATTTTTCATGAAAAGATTACTCGCGAAACTTTCTATGCGATCCAGCGAGAGCCATATTTGGATACGAAACGCAATGCTGTTGCTCTTAGAATAGCTGATGCGCAAAGTACTCTTGGGCGTGTAACCGGCGTTAATCGCAAGAAATTGGAGAAGGAACTCGATGATCTGCAAAAGTTGGCCGATGAGCTGACTGCTTTTGCGAAAGATTTAGAAGCCATTACCCTTAGCGGTTATGAGCCGGAAGAAAATTGGATTGATGATGGCGTGATCCTGCGCATGGCGCCGTTATGGAAAGTCGTTCCTATTTGGAAGAGCGAGCCGAAAAAATATTGGGATCGCCTGGAAAATGGCGATTTTGACTGGAGTCATCTTGCCATGAAATACTGGCCCGACAGAGTACGCCAGAAATGTAAGCATAATAAATCTTATGCAATCGCACACGGCCACGAAGAGTGGTATCAAGGTTAGAAAAACAAACTGTTATTCACAGATAAGTTTAGTTTTGTTCAGAGCACACCAGATAAGCATATACAGCAGGAGCCTCTATGAAAGTTATTCGTGATCTTTTATCTCGCGACCTCACCCAGGCTATTGAAGAGGTCATCAAGCTCGATCAGCGCGATGAGCAAACGGTTCACAAGGAAATTTCCGAATACGTTTTCACCCAGCGCATTAAGGAGCAATACCGCACCATCTTGCAAGCGATTGCGGATGGCCCCGGCGATCCCACGGAGGCTGTGGGCGTTTGGGTGTCAGGCTTCTTCGGTTCTGGTAAATCCTCATTTGCCAAAAATCTGGGACATGTGTTAGCCAATCGCCCGCTGTTAGGCACACCTGCTGGAAGGTTGTTCACCCAACAAATGCGCTTGCAGGCTCCTGCTGATCCGGTTACCACGGCCATCGAAGACCTGGTCAAGTTTATCAATGTGCGTATCCCCTCACATGTGGTGATGTTGGATGTGCGGGTAGATCAAGCAGTGCGTCGCGCCACTGAATCCATCACCGAAATTCTCTACACGATCCTGCTGCGAGAGTTGGATTACGCCCAAGATTATGATGTAGCAAATCTGGAAATGGAATTGGAAGCGGAAAAACGCCTGGCCGATTTCGTAGGCATTTGCGCAGACTTGTATCGCGATCAGGTTAGCGGAGCGCCATCTCCAGAAGGTGTGCCGGTTACGATTTCTACTGTGTCCCAAGATGATTATGCGGTTTGGCGGATCGTGCGTAAGGGGGCGCAGAAAATTCAGCGTACCAGCGCCGTGCTCAACAAGCTAAATCCGGCCACTTATCCTACGCCAGACTCTTGGGCGCAGTCCCTAAAAACGCAGGCTGACGTTACCATCCGCATGTTGGTGGATCGTACTTTTGAATTGTCTTCTCGCCGGCGGCCTGGGCAGGCAATCCTGTTTGTCATTGACGAGTTGGGCGCCTATGTCGCCCGCAGCGCCGAAAAGATCGAAAATCTACGCGCCCTGGTCGAGCATTTTGGTCAGGAGAGTAAAAATCGTGTGCTGGCCGGCAAAGCAGTAGCGCCGGTGTGGGTCATCATCACATCGCAAGAAAAGCTCAATGAGGTTGTCGCAGCCATTGACGACAAGCGCGTTGAATTGGCAAAACTACAGGATCGTTTCCATTATCGCATTGATATGGCCCCAGCCGACATCCGCGAGGTGGCTACAAAACGCGTGCTGAGCAAAACTGAGGCGGGCGATAAACTGCTTCGTGAATTGTATAAGAAATACGCTGGCCAGTTGAAAACCCACACCCAGGCCGAACGCTCGCAGATCAAGTTTGATGTTAGTGAAGAAGACTTCGTTCAGTTTTACCCGTACCTGCCGTATTTTGTTGAACTCTCCATCGATATTGTCTCTGGCCTGCGCTTGCAGGCCGCTGCGCCGCGCCATTTCGGCGGCAGCAACCGCACAATCATCAAGCAGGCCTATGAAATGCTGGTGAGCGACCGTACCCACCTGGCCGATGCGCCTGTGGGCACGCTGGTTACCCTGGATCGAATCTATGATTTGGTAGAGGGCAACTTGCCATCTGAACGCCAGAGGGATATCACCGATATTCAACGCGTTTGGGAACAAGACCCGTGGCCAGTGCGAGTTGCCAAGGTAATTGCCCTGCTCGAGTATGTGCGCGGCGTTCCACGCAGCGAGCGGAATATTGCTGCCCTGCTCTATGACAGCCTGGATGCCGGCTCTCCGTTACCGGAGGTTGAACGCGCGATCGGCTTGCTCTATGAAAAACAGTTTATCCGCCAAACAGAGGATGGCTGGAAGATGCTGACGGCCCAGGAGAAGAACTGGACGACCGAACGCGATAGCCTTAATCCTACTCCAAAAGAGCGACGCGATATCTGGGAAGATTTGCTACGCACCATCTTCACCGAGCCGGGTCTGAGCCGGTACCAACTTCAAAAGCGCACCTTTCGCCTGGGTATCACCTGGGAAAACCGCACGCTCACCCAGGGCGAGATCCCGATTGAGCTGCGCATTAGCGATGAACCAAAAGTTTTCGAAGCCGATTGCGACAAAGTTCGCAAGGAAAGCCGCGAAAAGAACAAGCAGGTTTTCTGGGCCTTTAGCTCTAATGATGAAACGGATAACCAGGTAGCTGAGTTGTATCGCTCAAAGCAAATGGTCGCCAAGTATGACCAACTGCGCGCCCAGAATAAAATCACGCCCGATGAATCAGCCAGCCTAGCAAACGAAAAGCTGGATGCCAGCCGGCGCGAGGATCGCTTAAAAAGGTTAATGGTGGGCGTGCTGGAAACAGGCACAGGCTTTTTCGATGGCGTGGGAAAAGCTGGTTCCGAATTGGGCAAAAGCGCGCCTGAAATCCTGAACGCGATGTTAGATTACGCTGTACCCAAGTTGTATCCCAAACTGGAAATGGGAACGCGCCCCATCAAGGGTACAGAAGCGGACGAAATCTTGAAGGCCGCCAACCTCAATGGTCTGAGTAAGGTCTTTTATCAAGGCAGTGATGGCCTAAGCCTGGTCGTTATGGAAGGCACAAAATATGTAGTCAACATCCAGGCCCCAATTGCCAAAGAAGTGATGGGCTATCTGAATCAAGAGCACGATTACGGCAACAAAGTCACCGGTCGGATGTTGGAAGATCATTTTGGCGGTTTAGGGTATGGCTGGGAACGGGAAATTCTTTGGATCGCTCTAGCCAGTTTGTTACGTGCGGGCGTAATCGAAGTCACTTATCAAGGCCGCCGCTTCCGCAACCACCTGGATGCTCAGGTGCGGGCAGTTTTTGCCGCCACCAATGCCTTCCGGTCAGCTTCGTTTGCTCCGCGCAAAGCCCCTGATTTGAAAACATTGGTGTCTGCTGCCCGGCGCTATGAAGAGCTGACTGGTGATGAAGTGGATGTGGATGAGGCTGCCATTGCTCAGGCATTCCAAAACCTGGCCAGGACCGAACTCAACGCGCTGCTTCCCATTGAAGCTGTCGCAAAAGCGAATCAGGTGCCAGTGATTGGCGTTTTGGATGAATACCGCTTGACCCTGACCACAATTGTTCAAGGCGCATCGGATGATGTGGTCAATATTCTTGAAGGCGAAGGGGAGAGCTTCAAGCTGCTACGCCAGCAAGTGGCTGAAGCGAAATCTGCCACAGATGAACCGGGCTTGCGTCGTTTACGCCGCTCACGGACGAGTGTACAGCAAATGTGGCCATTGCTGGCGGCGCGTGGGCAGGACTCTGGTTTGGAAACCCAGGTGCAAGAACTCAAGGGCTTGTTGGCTGATGGTTCTTACTATCGTTTTGCGAGCAAGGTAGATCAAGTTGTTGATGCGGTGGAGAAAGCATTCGTTGATCTTTACCAGGCACGGCACGGCGATCGCAAGATAGCATACCAACAGGCCGTAGATATGATCAAAGGTTTACCAGAATGGCCTACCTTGCCAGAACCGTTCCAGGGGAGTGTGTTGTTGCCGCTTGAAGAACGTTGTTGTCATGATCTATCCATTGCTCGCGGGCAGCTCGCGTGTGGCAAGTGCAATGCCAGCCTGCCTCAAATGGAATCGGACCTGGCTGCGGTAGGCGGATTGCGCAGCGAAGCCCTTCGTCGCATTCAGCAATTCCTGGAACCAGAGGAAAAGATCGAGCACATTCGGATCGCCGATGTAATTAGCCAGTCTCAGGCGATGTCCAGCGCTGAGGATGTTGATGACTTGATCGAGCGTCTAAGAGAGCACTTGCTGAAGCTCATCGAGGCTGGTGCGAAAGTGATTTTGGAGTAAAGCCATGCGTAGTCCACGTCAGATTTTTGAAGACAATATCCGCCCGGCCGACTTGCTCCTGCGAGTGTATCGCCTATTGGATACAGATGACAAATTGCAGATGGATGGTGAATTAGTAGAGTCATTACGCAAGCTTGTCAAAGCCGGATCAGGCGAAGACCTCATGCTGGTGTACAACGAAATATTTCTTGGTCTAGTCCGTGAGGGCGCTCAAATGCCCCGTTCCACGCTCAAACGAGCAACGTTGGCCCATTTATTGCGCCAGGCTGTGGTTGCATCATGTACTGGACTGGATACTTATTTGCCAGCGTTGTTGCGAACAAACTTGCCCACAGCGATCCGAGCCTTGGGCCGAGATTTCGTTCCTCGAGACGACAACAGTGTCAGCGAATACCTGAAAGATTTGACTTTTTCTCTCGACGACACACTTCGTCTGCTTGGAGACCCAAATGCAGCCGAATTTGTATCAGGTAAGGTGCTCAGCTTGGCAAATTTCAGCTATCTGAGTTCGAAAAAAGGCGTTCACATCGTGGGCCGGTTATTAGGTTTATCGAAACCATGGGATCAAATCGCTGAGCACCTAAAGCGTGACAAAAAAGAATTAACCACAATCCTGGATGAAACCGTCCGGCGTCGAAACGATATCGTTCATCGTGCAGACCGTAATCAAGATGATCCTCAAGGCGAGCCACAAGAAATTACTTTTGCCTGGACACGCCAGGCTGTCGATACTGTCCAGCACGTTTGTCTGGCGTTGGATGAATTAGTTACAGAGCGGATCAAAGAATTCGAATCGGCAGTCGCTGCCCAATCATAAGAACAACTACAATGAGATCGATTTTTGCGGACTTTGCAGAATTACTAGACCAGCGCTTAAATGGCGATGTGTTTACCACTGAAGATTCAGTCCGTTACACCTTTTTCCTCGCCTTACTTAAGAATAGTTTCTGCCAGCATACAGATATTGTTCTTGAAATGCCTCACCCTACAATCCCCAAAGCCGAAGTAGATCTTTTTATTCGTGGTGAGGATCAGCGCGCCTCATCAGCTTTTGAATTCAAGTTTGACCGCCCAATTCCGAGCGAGAAAAATTCGCCACGCACTCAAAAGGCTGGCGCCGTATTCAAGGATTTGTTCCGCCTGGCGCGTGTGCCAATGGATAAAGCTCAACAAAGGTTTTTTATCTACCTGACGGCAAATGAAATGGCGGATTATTTCCGTAACCCACAGAATCGTTTGCTCTCGTTCTTTGAGCTTCCTGAAGGCCAAACTTACTCTCTCACAACGGAATTCGTAAAGCAGCAACCTGCCACCTTCCAGGCTGCTATTGGTGAGTGGCTTATCCCGTGTGTAGTTGTCAGCGTTCATCGCTGCAATCTCTCTCGACAATTTGCTTTGAGAATATACCAGATACAAAATTCAGCGCCGAAAACATGATTTATGGATACTGCCCTTCGTAACACCCTTCGTTTGACCATTACCTCTTGCCGCCGACTTCTTGAGGAAGATTATCTGCTGCAACTTGAAGGCCGTTATGGTATCCGCTCCGATGGGAGCATAGAACCCCTAAGCAGTTTGCAGCATCTGGATGTGGCGGGGAAAGCGGAACGGTTATCCATTGAGGCATCCTTACAGCATGAAAAGCTACAAGAGAAGGAATTGCCCCATGCCATCACGCGCTTTGTGCGTGAAAGCGCTTTTACGGCATTAAATCGCCTGGCGGCTTTGAAGCTAATGGAACACCCCAGCCGTGGGCTGATTGCCGAGACCATCGGTCAAAAGGAATTGTCGAAGGGCTTTCGCCAATTTGTGATGATTTCTCCAGAGGCCTTGCGGAACAAACCTGATGGCGGCTACCGGCTGTACCTGGAACTGCTATTTGATGATCTCGGACTAGCTTTAGGGGCGCTTTTTAACCGGTCACTGCCCCAATCGATTTTATTCCCTACTCCTACCTGCCTCTCACAAGTGCTTGATCTCCTCAATCAGCCTGAATTGGTTCCAGTCTGGGGAGACGACGAGACAATTGGCTGGATTTACCAGTATTTCACCCCTCCTGAACTACGCGATCAGGTGCGTAAGGAATCTGCTGCCCCACGCAATAGCAATGAACTGTCCTTTCGTAACCAGTTCTATACGCCTCGCTATGTCGTTGAGTTTCTCACTGATAATACGCTAGGCCGGATCTGGTATGAAATGCGTCAGGGAAACACGCAACTGGCCGAGAAATGCCAATATTTGATCCAGCGCGAGACCGGCGAAAGAGAGTTAAAAGACCCGCGAGAGCTAAGAATCCTTGATCCAGCATGTGGTTCTGGGCATTTCCTGTTGTATGCTTTTGACTTGTTAGAAACAATCTACCAGGAAGCTTACGATGATCAGGCACTCAAGCCGATTCTTGAAAAGGACTATCCCGATACCGCCAGCTTCCAACGTGCGGTTCCCGGGCTGATCCTGGAAAACAACCTGCATGGGATTGATATTGATCTGCGCGCCACCCAAATTGCTTCTTTGGCCTTATGGTTACGAGCGCAGCGCTGCTTTGCAGATCACAAAATACCACGTCGCCAGCGCCCCAAGGCGCTTACCCCCCAAATTGTGTGCGCCGAACCCATGCCCGGTGAGTATGATTTGTTGGGCGAATTCTTGCGCGACTTAAAACCAGCCATTCTAGGAAACCTGGTACGCGAGGTTTGGGAACACATGAAAGGCGCTGACGAAATTGGTAGCCTGCTTAAAATTGAGCAAGAGCTGCGCGATGCGATCCGCAAGGCTCGCCAGGCTTGGCTGTCGATGCCAGAAGGGGTTCAGCTCAGCCTGTTTGGCGATCGGCCGGCGGCGCTGCAACTGAAGATGGATTTATCGGAAATCAGAGAAGAATCCTTCTGGGATGGCGTTGAACAGGATGTGCTGAGAGCACTGGAAAATTATGCTCGGACCGCGTTGGAGGCAGATACCACCGTCCAGCGCGTCGTCACCCGTCAATTATTCTCACACGATGCTATCCAGGGTTTCGCATTTGTCGATTTGCTACAGCGGCCTTTTGATGTGGTGCTCATGAATCCGCCATTTGGCACTTCCAGTCTGAATAGTAAGGAGTACATTATTCGCTCTTATCCGCGAACGAAGAATGATTTATATGCCGCTTTTGTTGAGCGGGGGTTAGAACTCTTACAAAAAGATGGGATGCTGGGGGCAATCACTAATCGGACAGGTTTCTTCTTGAAATCATTTCAACAATGGCGCGAGGACATATTGCTTAAAGAGTCCAATGTGACTGCATTAGTTGATTTAGGGTATGGTGTATTGGATACGGCGATGGTTGAAACAGCGGCATATATTTTACAGAAAGGCGGTTTAAACTCATGAGTGTTTTCATCCGTATACTCAATTCGCCTATTCCTGCTAAAGGGGAAGATTTACGATGTCAAATTGCGACTCTTAACCAAGAACGATCTTTAGATGATGTTTTTTTTGCTGACCCTGAAAGCTTCAATGCAATCCCCGGCACACCATTTGCATATTGGGTGGATAAAAAGGTACTTTCTTTATTTGGGAGTTTGAAATCTGTTGCCGCCAGCGAAATTAGTGTGCAATATGGAGCATCAACTAAAAATGATTTTCGGTTTCTAAGACTCTGGTGGGAGGTTAATAGCCAATTGATCGGCATAGAACGTCGCTGGATTCTCTACGCCAAGGGTGGGCATTTTTCACCATATTATGCAGATGTTCAACTTTTAGTCAATTGGGCCAATAACGCTCAAGAGATCAGGAATTATTTGGTCGAAAGGTATCCCTATCTCGCAGGGCAAACAGATTGGGTCTTACATCCTGAAAGTTCGTATTTTCTGCCCGGTCTGACTTGGGCGAGCAGGACAACAAGTAAAATTAGTTTCCGACCCTTGCCTTGCAATTGCATCTTTACAAGTAAAGGACCTGCTGCATTTGTACAGGGACAAGCTGATCTAATGTTTCTGCTAGCTTTGGCAAATTCGTTGCCATTTTTTCGACTCATTGAATTACAACTGGGCGCAGCTACCGAGGCTGCAAGATCTTACGAAGTAGGTATTATTCAACAAACGCCTATCCCATCATTTTCCCCTAAAGATTGCCAATATTTGACAGGCTTGGCCCAAAAAGCTTATATACTGGCTCGTGAACCTTACTTAAGTGAAGAGACTACCCATGTGTTTAGCTTGCCAGTTTTAATGATCTCTACCGGATCGACATTAAAGGAGCGTTTGCAAAAAATAGCGCAGGGCGAGAGTGAACGTGTAAGCGAGATGGATGTTATACAAACCCAGATTAACATCCACGTAGCTGAGCTTTATGGCGTGCCCGAATTGGCGGGAGGCAGCGATGACCATCAGATTGAAAGAAGCAAACCATTGCTTGCCATTGACGAAGCCATATTGGATGAACAGGATGAGGACGATGAAGCCGAAACTACTTCAACGCTTCATCCGCCATCCCTGGTTGCCAACCTGCTTTCTTGGTGTGTGGGTGCGGCCTTCGGGCGGTGGAATGTGTGCTACGCGCTGCACCCAGAAAACCTGCCATCTCTGCCTGGGCCATTCGACTCACTGCCAGTTTGCCCGCCCGGAATGCTCACTGGAGTAGATGGGCTCCCCCTGACATCTTCGCCAGAAGGCTATCCCTTGCCGGTCGCATGGGATGGCCTTTTGGTAGATGATCTGGGACATCCACGCGATATCGTACTTGCAGTGCAGCATGTCATCCATTTGCTCTGGCCTGAGATCGGCGAATCCATTGAAACGGAAGCTTGCCAGATACTCGGCGTTCCCGACCTGCGCGCCTGGTTTCGTGACCCCAAGGGCTTTTTTGCCTACCACATCAAACGTTACTCAAAAAGCCGCCGCAAAGCGCCGATTTACTGGCTGCTTCAATCGGCCAAACGCAACTATGGCATCTGGTTGTATTATCCCCGCCTGAATCCGGATAGTCTATTTCGCGCAGGGCGTGAATACGCAGATGCAAAACTCAGCCTGGAAACGGGTCGTTTGAAGGATTACCATACCGGCCTGCCCACCGCCGCTGGCAGCGCTCGCAAGGTGCAAGAACGAAAGATAGCTACCCAAGAGGCATTGATTGCCGAGCTCAAATCCTTCCAGAAAGACTTGGATGTGGCGGCGATGCTTGAACTCAAACCGGATCTGAACGATGGCGTTTTGCTGAACATTGCTCCGCTTTACGCACTCGTACCCTGGAAAGAAGCCGAACGCACCTGGCAGGAATTGTTGCGTGGAAAATACGAATGGAGTAGCATTAGCAAATGGCTGCGACAAAAAGGACAAATCAAAAGCTGACAAGCTTTTGATCGTGAAAGGCTGATATGGGACTGATTACAAATACCCTCCTGGCTACTCTGCAAGAACTGCTAGACCGGCATCATGTTGTTGTGTGGTTCGACCCCGAGCAGGCTTATGCTGCTGTTACGGATACGCTGGCAGGGCAGTTAACCGCGCCAAAAACAATTTTCGCTCGGTATGATCCCGCACAGGGCTTCCTGGCGCTGCGGCGAGCGTTGGAGCCCGTTTGGAGCCAGGAAGAAGCGCCGCGTTTATTGATCTATGTTCCGTTGGCTGAAAGCAAGACGCACAACGCTTTAGCAGAATTCGTTGTTGCCGGGATCCGACTTGAGCCTGGAGCCCATCCTCCAGAGCGCAATACTCGACTGGCATTGGTGACACGACGCGCTCTGGAAAAGGTTTTCCCAGATGCCACAGTGGAGAAAATCGTATCAGATGTTGAAAAAGGACAGCTTAGTCTGGCTGAGATCGAGGCGCTGGCCGAAAAAGGTCAGGAAGTACAGATGGGGGTGCTCTCGATCATCTTCCAGACCAGTAACGCTAAGGAAATCGCTTTGCGATTTCTGTCTGATGCTACGGTAGATAAAGACCTGGCTGCCAAAGCTGCTGGACCTGCGCTGGCCAGCTTGCTTGGGGACACATTGGATGTAAGCTTGGGAGAAGGGGATGATCTGGCTGCACTCAGGGTCATGCTGTCTCGTCATCTGCTGGTGACAGAATTCCTGAACTCACTCAAAGGGGAATTGCCATCCGCCCTCAAGACGATCCCTCTGGCAAAGAGTAAAGCCGGCCGCCAGGCTGCCGCACATATTGTTCAAACCTGGCGGCTGCGGCGTGATTTGGCAGGCAGTTATGTTCAAGCGAGCCAGAAATTAGAAGTTGAGCTGGGGTTAGGCAGTCTGGCCTGGACGATTGAAGCATTACACTCCAGCGAAACATTCTTGCGCTTGGAAGAGGTACTCCAGGTGTTGGTAGAAAAGAGCCTGGTTGAGAAGGCATCAAAAGAAACCCTCGATCTGGCTGCCCAAAGGTTGGGTGGCTTTTGGGCAGAGCAGCAGCCTGAGGTGAAGTTGCGCTGGCAGGTGATTCTCGGCGCAGCTCGTGTAATGTTCCAGGCCGGGCAGATTTCCCAAGTCTTGAAAAATGAATTTTCAGCCGCTGTTCTGCTCAAACGATACACCGGTGATAACGCTACGGACCACTCAGCCTGGTGCACCCTGGACACATTGCAGCGTCACCTGGAACGGGACGTACATAACTTTGATCTGGATGCCCAAGTTCATGATTCGCTGCTCAAATTAGTGGCAGCCGCCCAGCAAAGTTACGCGGATGTTATTCATCAACTATCCAATCGTTTTGTGCGAGCCTATGAAGCGTCGAGTTTCAACTTGTCAGAGACAATTCAACAAGCGGATATTTATCACGATTTTATCGAGCCTGCCACATCGGATGGCCCTGTTGCTTATTTGCTTGTGGATGCTTTCCGTTTTGAGATGGCGCGTGAGTTATGCGCGCAGCTTCCTGATGACTGGAAAGTTGAACTGACTCCGGCGTTAGCTACTCCGCCAACGATCACTGAGGTTGGAATGGGCGCCTTGATGCCTGGCGCAGAGAAGGGGATAAATCTGGTTCCTGCTGGTCCCAGTAAATTGGGTGTTGGGATCATGGATACTGTACTCAAAAACCGCCCGGAACGCGTCAAGCACCTGGAGAAAAAAGGGTCTTCTCCAGCAGTTGTCGTGGAACTCAATCAGGTCGCCCCACTAAAAGACAAAGCACTTCGCAGCAGCCTGAAAGCCGCTCGCCTGGTGGTTGTGACAGCTACAGATGAGATTGATGGGATGTGGGAAAACCAACCGGCTATGGCTCGCCAGCTTCAGGATCATATTTTTGATCAACTGCGCCGCGGTATTCGCTCGCTTCTAAATCTTGGAATACGCAAGGTGGTTATCACTGCAGACCATGGTTTTTTGGCTGGAGACCGGTTAATGATTGGGGAAGCGTTGGATGCGCCTGGTGGTGAAACGGCTGATCTGCACCGGCGCGTTTGGGTTGGCAAAGGCGGCGCTGTCGCGCCTGCCTGCTTGCGCAAACCACTCTCAGCCTTTGGAATTGGTGGAGATTTGGAATTGGTGACACCCTATGGAATGTCCACGTTTAAAGTAGCGGGTGGATCAACCGAATATTTTCATGGCGGGTTGAGCTTGCAGGAATTGGTTATCCCGATCGTTTCGATCTCAGCAGGCAAGACAAAACCATTGGCAGATACGCCGGCATTCCGATGGACGATTACCCCTGGAAGCAAGCAAATCAGCACTCGCTTTTTCTCAGTCACAGTTAAGGGTGGGGCCAGCGATTTGTTTTCAATGGTGGCGCCTCCTCGTGTAAGGGTAGAACTGAGAGCCGGCGCTCAAATTATCTCGACGCCGATTGCAGCCAGTTATGGATTCAATGAAATTACTCGTGAGGTTACCATGAAATTTGAACCTGAGGCGCAGGGGATATTGGCCGCCAATACGATCACGTTGCAAATTACGGATATTCCATCTGTAGATGTGGTAGCCCTATTCTTATTGGATGAGCTTGGCGCCAGCCTGTGCCCTGAGATGACTATTCCAATTAACGTAGCAATCTAATCAAACACGAACCAGCAGGCTGACCATTTGTAAGGAGAGAATATGCCCACCTTTGATGAATTAGACCGTAAAGCGACCCAGGCTTTTGCTGGACGTGTGGTGCGTAAAGACTTGGTGCGACAGGTCAAAGTTGGGACGAATGTCCCGGTTTATGTCTTGGAGTATCTGCTAGGTAAGTACTGCGCAACAGATGACCTGGCGTCGATTGAAGCTGGTTTGAGATTGGTGAATTCGACGTTGGCCGAGAGTGTTATCCGCCCTGATGAAGCAATGAAGGCTCAATCGCGCGTCAAAGAACGCGGCCAGATGAGCTATATTGATAAAGTTTCCGTTCGATTGGATGGCACAAAGTACTGGGCGGATTTGGTGAACTTTGGCAACAGTTTTATCCATATTCCAGATACCATTGTCCGTAAATATGATCGGCTGTTGGAGGGGGGTATCTGGGCGCAGGTGAAGTTGGAGTATCGGGAAGACGAAGAGGTATCTGGTAAGGTACGGCCGTTTTTTATCACAGAGTTGAATCCGATCCAGTTAGCTACCTTCAGCCTGGATGACTATGCTTCACGTCGAGCTGAGTTCACTACAGACGAGTGGATTGATTTGATGGTGCGCAGCATGGGCCTAGAGCCAACTGCATTCACGCGACGTGTAAAACTGCTGATGCTCATGCGCCTGGTGCCAATGGTGCAGCGTAATTTCAATCTGATCGAGTTAGGGCCGCGTGGAACAGGAAAATCATTTGTTTATCGGGATCTGTCCCCGTACTCTATTCTAATTTCTGGTGGAAAGACCACGGTCCCCAATTTGTTTTACAACATGAGCACCCGCAAAGTAGGATTAGTGGGAATGTGGGATGTGGTGGCGTTTGATGAGGTTGCCGGCGTCCAGTTTGATGATAAAACTGCCATCCAAATTCTGAAGGATTACATGGAGAGCGGCAGCTTCAGCCGTGGTCGCGAAGAACTGGTGGCGGAAGCATCCATCGTCTTTGCTGGCAATATCAACCAACCGGTAGATGTTCTGGTTAAAACCAGCACGCTTTTTCAGCCGCTGCCAGATGATATGCAAGATATGGCCTTGATTGACCGCATTCACTTCTATATTCCAGGTTGGGAGTTGCCGAAGATGCGGAATGAATTTCTGAGTGACCACTACGGATTTGTCGTGGATTACCTGGCTGAAGCATTCAGGGAATTGCGCCGGCGAAATTACACCGATGTGATGGACCGTGCTTTTTCTCTAGGGACAGATCTGAATACACGTGATGCCAAAGCCGTTCGACGCACGGTTTCTGGCCTGATCAAACTGCTTCATCCGGCTGGCGATCCTTCCAAAAACGAGGTTGCTGAATATCTGGAACTGGCGATCGAAGGTCGGCGGCGAGTTAAAGAGCAACTCAAAAAGATGGGGTCCTTCGAATACTACCAGACTTCTTTCTCGTATATTGACACCGAGAGCATGCAGGAACACTTTGTCGGCGTTCCTGAAGAGGGTGGGCGGGCCCTTATCGGTCAGGATCCATTGCCCCCCGGCAGCGCCTATACTGCGGCGGTTACCGAAGGCGATACCGTTTCGCTGCATCGTATCGAAATTAACCGCATGAGTGGCTCAGGCAAGCTGCGCATTACAGGCAGCCCTGACCGCAGCATGAAAGAGTCCATAGTGACCGCCTTTGATTATGTGCGAGCCAACCGCTCGCGCCTGGGAATCGAACGCGACATAGACAGTTATGACTTTCACGTCCAGATTGTTGACTTAATGCAGGCCAAGGAAGGCTCCCAGGGTGGCGTGGCCTTCTTTGTAGCGCTTTATTCCCTGTTGCGCGACAAGCCGCTCCTTGCGGGCCTGGTCGTATTAGGAGAAATGACAATTCAAGGGAACATCCTACCTGTGCGTTCATTGATTGAACCGCTGCAAGTGATTGTAGATAATGGCGCCAAAAAGGTTCTCGTTCCAGTAAGTAACAAACGCCAGTACCTGGAAGTGCCTGGCGATCTATTGGAACGTGTGGACCCAATCTTTTATTCTGAACCGCTGGCAGCAGCCTTGAAGGCAATCGGAGTATCATAAAGGCCACTCGTAAATTGTGGTTATGATCAAAATGTTTACTCAGGAGTTTATCTAAACAATGGTTGCGCAAGCAAAGCAGGATTTGCCAGATAAGGCCAATAAATTGGTGCTGAATTTACTTCCAGCAACTTTAACCAACCGCCAACTTGATGGTGTACGTCTACCTTATGTTGATGAAAAGCAACTGGATGGCTTAAAAGCGCAGGCCAATGGTTCTTATGTAATAAGGCGCATGGGAAATCAAATCGTCTGTGTTCCCATAAAGGATCATATCGTTTCTCCGATTAGCGGTGACCCTTATACTCTAACCACATCGCAAGATTGGGGAGTTTTCCGGGCGCTTCTAGAAAACGGCATCAGTGATTTCTTTTCGAAGCTATATTCTGGCCGATCTGATATTCAAATCCAAGTTGGACACAGAGGTCTGGTGATTCTGGCGGTCAGTGATAAAAACGATTTAGTTCGAACTGCATTGGCAGATAATCGTGTTGCACAAGAAAAGCTCAATTTTATAAAGATATATCGCAAGTACTATCTTGAAGCTGTCAGTTCGTTCGACCCTGCTATTAATGATCATCAATTTGGCTTGGTACTCAAAATCAGCACTAAATGGATTATTAGCGCAAGTATCGCCGATCTACATAAGTGGGGCGTTGATGTAATCGGTTGTTATGCTCTCCCTGTGAATATGTGGCAGCAACCTGGGCGCGGCGACCGAATCGTTGGGCGGATTAGTGAAATCCGAGGCGATCAAGTTAAGCTTGTCGATTACCGCTCTGACGAATTTATTTCAGCATCACAATATACCATTGAGGCAAAACTAGAAAATATACAGCGATGTATCAAGATTCTGGGGGCTCAAGGAACAAAAAGCTATTCCGCTATAAGGACGGAAATAGCCAAACTCTTGAATGCTGAAGGGCAACAACAGAGGATTAGGGATATTGCCGGGGTATTGGGAGAATCACCCATTAAGTGCAGTCCTGCGCTGTCGGCCGCCATAGATAAGCAAGCGCTTCAGATATCTAGCTCTTCTCGAATATCATCAAGCACCTGGAATAGCCCTGGATTTTTGCTCAAATATGGCGGACTGCCAGTGAACCAAAGAATAGCATCCGCCTTAGCGTCCCAGGGGCCTTTTGATCGGGATAGTTTTCAAAAAACCACACCGTATGTCTTGGTCATAACACCTAAACAATATCTGGGCAGAGTAGACCAATTTTTGCGTATTTGGAGAAACGGGGGGATTGGTAGTTATCAGAAGGGAGTTGTCGCGCAATATAGACTCCGAGGTTGCGATTTTTATCCGGTAGATTTTCAGGAAACGGGCAACGTAGCAGATGATTATAGAGAAGCCTGTATTAAAGCCATTCAGGATATGCACCAGAAGGCCCGAAAGTATGACTTGGCTTTTGTAGTTATCAAAGAAAGCCATCGCTTGTTGGGCCAGGACGATCCCTACCTCATAGCAAAGGCATCATTGATGGGCAGCGGTATACCTGTTCAAGAAATAGAAATAGAAACCATTGAGACGCCTGAAAATAGCCGTCCGTTTATCATGAACAACTTGGCCTTGGCATCTTATGCCAAAATGGGGGGAACACCTTGGGTATTAGCTTCACCCAAAGGTCAAGGCATCATGCATGAATTGGTTCTCGGAGTTGGTAGTAGTACCGTGAGTGAAAGCCGGATAAGGGGGCAGGAGCGTTATGTAGGGATTACAACTGTATTTGACTATGACGGCTTTTACCAACTATCAACTATCACACAGGAAACACCCTTTGACGATTATCCTGCCGAGTTGCGTAAATCGCTGATAAAAAGTTTGAAGACAGTGAGTGCTCAAAAAGGTTGGAAAAATGGAGATCGAGTTCGAATCGTTGTGCACACAACCAATCCACTCAAAAACTTGGAGATTGATGTCGTAAAAGACATTGTCGAGAAAAATTTACCTGAGTACAAGGTTGATTTTGCTTTTCTCGAAATCAGCCAGAAGCACGATTGGATGGTTTATGATCCGAATTCAACGGGACTCCAAACACATTCGGGCAGTACAAAAGGAAAGCAAGTCCCTAAACGAGGCACTTTCATTCTACTGAACGATCATGATGCCTTACTTTCGGTTACCGGACCAAGCGAATTAAAGTTTTCAGCGCAAGGGTGTCCTGAACCATTACACTTGAAACTACACAGGGCTTCTACCTTTAATGACTTGGTTTACCTGTCGCGTCAAATCTTTGATTTTACCCACATGTCATGGAAGACTTTTAATACGCTTTCAGTCCCAGTTACCATCGAATACAGTAATGCGATAGCCCGTTTGTTAGGACGTTTACGCAAGGTGAAAAACTGGAATTCGGACATTCTTCAAACCTCTGATCTTAGTAAAGAGTTGTGGTTCCTATGACAACTAATCTAGATTTAGTTCAGGAAGCTATCGCCACTTTAAAAAACAGCCTGCGCGCTGTCAATCAACCAGCCAATATGGATGGTTTATTGGCTTGCCACTTTTGTACTCACTTTGCACCAGATGACGGTTGGAGTATTTTTGAGAAGCCGACAAAGTGGATGACCGAAAGCGAATCGTCACCTGACCAAGCTCCTTATATGGCAATACTTGGTTGTTTGATCGCGCAGGAAGTTGCAACGAATGGCACGTGTGATAATGTTGCAGTTTGCCAATTTACGGATTCTTTGGATCGTTTGAAGCAACGAAAAAACATCTTTCAGAGTCTTACGTCATGGATTTTTCAGCCAGCAACTGTACTTGGTATTTCAATAGGTATCAGGGCGAGTAAGTCTGAAGCTCTGAAACAGTGGATGGTATCGCAACTAACCGAAGGCATCCAGTTCCATCATGCCACGCTCTATCAGAAATTAATTTATCTCTATGCCGCCAATCTGCTTGATGCGACACTTAATTTTGAAATTCCTAAAAGCTTCAAGGATCATTCCTTATATGAGCTTAGCCTAGTCATTTGGCTAATCAAGCGAGGAATAGTTGTGAGTGATAAGAAGGAGTGGTTAGAAGAAGCCAGTTCACAAGTTTTGTCGCTATTGCTTACTGAAGGTCTTCATGGTGAGAACGAAGATTTTCGTCATGCGATTTTGCTCGATGTTGTTCTAGATTATGTTTACTCTCGAAGTCATCTGCCGTCTGAGGAATTGCTACTAAGAGTCTTAAGGGGCTTTGAGCCAGCTATGGAGAGATGGCAATACAAGTGGATTATTACAGACGAATACCATATCCAAGCTATTTTATGGTTGATGCTTCGGCCATATTTTGATGATATTCGTTATGAAGAAAACCTTCCGAAGGTTGGAAGATCTGGACACCGTTATGATTTAGGCATACCATCTCTTGGCAAGTTGGTTGAGGTTAAATATATCCGCAAGAAAGATGATTTTCAGAAAATAGTTCATGAAGTCGGCATTGACTCGGTTCAGATTAAATCTCAAGCACAGTTTCGGGAGATCATAGTTTTTGCGTTTGACGAAACTTGTGCAGTTGAAAATTATGCGTGGACGCGTAAATCGCTTCTGGACCTGGATGCTATCAAAGAAGTTGTTATTGTATCCGCCCCTTCCACGACTCGAAATCCTTCTCCTTAGCTCGCGCGATATGCTAATCAGGGGCCTTATGCTGAGTTACTAAGATGTCAAATTTCCATTTCCGACGCTTGGAAAAGTATAAAATCGGTGGAACAAGGGATAAGATGGAACTAAGCATTCCATTGCCTCGAAGCCCAAGTGGCAAAATTTATCGTTGGTGTCCGAACAGCGATTGCACACCTCGACTATTTCTGCTTGGCGGTGCCCAAAGACCGGAGAGCCTTGATATTTCCCGGCTAAGAAGGGCTCCGGGCATAAGAGGAACAACCTGCCCATACTGTGGTATTGACGCCGATGATGACGAGTTCAATTATGAAGGTGATATCAAAGCCGTTCTGTCCTACATGAAATGGGCAGCATCGAGAGATATTAGTGATTACTTTGAAAAATTGGCTAAAGATTTTAATCGGGCTCAGCCTAAAGGAGGGTTGATTTCCATGAAAATGGATTTTAAACCGAATCGTTCCCCTGAACCCAGAGCTTGGCGTGAAGACCTAATTCGGAATCTGGCCTGTGATATTTGTGGCAGGGAATACGGAGTATACACTATTGCCCTCTTTTGCCCGGATTGCGGCTCCAAGAATTTACATGTTCACTTTGAGCGCGAGATCGAGCTTATTCTCCAGCAGATTGATTTAGCAGAGCAAGTTGCAGACAAAGAGGGTGCAGAACTCTCCTATAGGATTTTAGGCAATGCTCATGAGGATGTGGTAACCGCTTTTGAAACATATCAAAAAGCTATTTACAAGTATATGGTTCATAAGAGATATCCCAAGGATGAAGCCGCAAAAATGACCGGCAAGCGAGTGGTCGGCAACCGGTTTCAAAACATAGAAAGGGCCAAAGAGCTTTATTCGAAACTCTCTATCGATCCTTTCAGTGTTCTAACTCCAGCCGAGTTAAGCCTAATAACGCTCAACATTGAGAAACGTCATGTGATTGGACATAATCTATCGATTGCGGACGAAGCATATTCAGACATGGGGAACAGGGAGAGTCCTGGCACCACGGTCGAGATTCTTGCCGATGAGATTTCTGAGTTCGCAAAAACAGCTAAAAAGGTAATCCTAGAACTAGAGCGATTGATGATGTAATAACAAGCCCCATACATTCTTATCGCAGTAAATTAATCAAAAAGGCCCCAGCAGTTAGCCAGGGCCTTTGATTTTTACGCCAAACTGCTCAGCATGCTGCCTAATTTATCCGGCAGAGCCTCCCCGTTCGGGCAGTTGACCAGGCGGGGAAACAGCTTGTGCAGCTTTTCGAGATTCTCGTTGCCGAGGTGGACGCCGATCGGGATGACCCCGGCGCGCTCCAGGGAACGCAGGTGCGCCAGGGAGAGTTCCCAGTCGGACACGGTGCGGGTGCGAAAAACGGGTTCGCCGTCGTGGATGATCAGCAGGATGTGCAGGCGTTCCGGGCGGGCGCGCAGTTCGGTTTCGGCTTTGCGCAGGCCCCAGTCCAGGTATTCCTCGCACGACCAGCCAGTGTAGCCGGCGATCAACGACTTGGCCAGCTCATTGTTGTTGGGAGAGAGTGGAGCAACTTCGGCCACCGTTTGCTCAACCGTGATGCGGTCGGGCGGCAGCGGTGAGTCGCCAACGTAGAAGTCATCCTCACCGAAGTAAGCCATGCCAATCGGGATACCGACCTGCACGGCCGCCAGGTAGATGGTCATCAGCGCCTGTCGCACAGCTTGCTCGAAGCGATCCATCGAACCGGAGCGATCCACCAGCACGTAGAGCGCCAGGCTGCGGGCAGCTTGCCCCATATCCTGGCGCGCCAGGTGCGGCGTGTCGGGCGTGCGGATTTCCTGCCGGAAGCTGTAGCGGCCGCGGTACTCGTGCGGCGCCGGGCGCTGATCGGGCCGCGGCTCTTTAAGCGCTTCGGCTAGGCGCGCAGCGTGCGGGCGCACTTTTTCTTCCAATTCCAGGTAAGGTGCAGGGTCGAGCGCCTTGCCTTTGGATGGGATACCGGGCAGATCGTCCTCGTCCAGGCTCATACCCAGACCGGGAGCGGAGTCTGCCGCGCCGGCGGGCAGCGGGATGGGCTTTGCGCCCCGGAGTGGGATGTCGCCGGCGTTGACCTGCGGTAATCCCAACCGCGGAGTGGATGTTGGCAGTCCCAGGATGCGCAAGATTTCGCGCGCCAGGTCAATCACTTCCTGCGTGTCATCTGCCGTCCAGGCCTGCTCGACCAGTGGGCGGATTTTTACCCACCAGCGCTGGCCGGCTGCCGAGACGCCCAATCGCTCGAACATTTCTTGCTCGCTCGTGCGGGTGTGCGCCCAGCGCCAGGCCAGGCAACAGGTGTAGGCTTGATAGTGCGGTTCATCCGGCGCACTTTGCAGCCCTTCGTAGACCAGGTCGCCCAGCAAACGGATGGCCGGGGCTACGCCAGGGTACAGCGCGCAGATGCCGCGTTCGGTACGCTCGTCTTCGAGCATGTTGGTCAGCTCTTGCAGCGCGTTCTCGGATTGATCCGGCCAGCAGCCGGTGAACCAGGCGTGGCTGCACTCGTGCGCTAGCAGACCCTGGGTGATACGAAACTGCACGTCCACCGGCTGGCCGGGAAACAACTGCGGGTTGGCCTGGATGATCTTTTCGACCGGAGCGTGATAACCGGTGCCTTCCGGCTGCAAGCGGATGGTGTAGCGCCGCCCGCGCAGCAGGGCCAATGCCCACTTGGAAAGCCTTTGGTTGGTCATACCCCAAATCCACCAAATTTGCCTTTGGTCGGTCATCACCGCCTCCTACAAGATCGCCAGGCTGGAAAGGTAATCTTCCAGCGCCTTGAACGCGCCCTGGTTGACACGCCCGGTGTGGTCGCGCCCGCAGACGGTGTCGGCCCAGGTCAGTTTGGCGGCCTGCATGATGCTGCCCAACGAGTTGGGGGACAGCGAGTTGCCGGCAGAGCGTTCGCACTTCTTCGCCCAATTGAGCAGCGAAGCCGTGTCCACGCAGCCGGGCATTTCGCCGTTGGCCAGCAGGCGACGGGTTTCTTGCGCCAGCTTGACCAATGCTTCGGCGGCGCGGGCGCCCAGGTCGGGGGCTTCACGCCGCACCAGGGCCACCTCGTCGCGGTACTCCAGGTAGTCGAACTCGATCACGGTATCGAAACGCCTCCGCACAGCCGGGTCCAGGTCGTACACCTGGTAGGCGCGGCCGAAGTTGCCAGCCGCCACGATGCGCAGGCGCGCTGCCGGGCAGGCGACGATCTCGCTGGTCATGGGCGCTTCGACGATGTAGAACGGGCCTTCATCGTCCACATCCATGCCCATCTGCCGGCAGGTCTGCCCCGATTTGGGGTTCATCAGGCCTAGCAGGATGTTCAGGTGGATACGTGGGATTCTGTTGACTTCATCCAAAAACAGGAGAACCGGCTCAAGCCTGGCCTGGCGCATGGCGCGCAGCAGGGGGCCGTCAATCCAGCGCCTTGACCCATCTTCCTGAGGCAGGATCGCCCCGATGAAATCCAGGTCAGTTAGCCCTTCCTTGCCTTCAATGGTGACCAGGAAAGAGTCCATGCGCTGGACAACCTGGTGCAGTGCGAACGTTTTGCCCGTTCCGGTCGGGCCGGCGAGCAAGATATTGTCTCCAGAAGCGAGCGCATCGGCCAGCGCCGCCGCCTGCCAGCCGACGAACCCGCCAGGGACGGCAGGCTCTTCGGCCGCGACCGGCGCAGCTTCTTCTGGCGCATGCTCGTTTCCGAGCAGCGCGCGCAGCGCGTCCGGGTCAGTGAGCGGATTGACGTTCATGGAGAACATTTCGGATGTGTCGGGCGTTGGGCGCTGCGGGCCGATCTGCAAGGCTTCCAGCCGGCTGCGAGATGACTCTGGATCGCCTGCGCCGTAGCGCAAGAAGTAATACAGCTCATCTGCGGTGCGGCAAAGCGGTTCCTTGATTTCAGCCGAGCGACCGTACTGGCGAAAGGCACCCAGTAATCCCGTGTAGGCCTGCCAGAAATCCATTGCCAGGCTGGGGTCGGCCAGGGCCTGGACGATGGCCAGAACACCGAGGTGATAGGTAACCTTGGTTTCTTCACCGTGCGGCACGCCGCAGCGGCTGCTCGACCAGTCCAGCCAGCATTCGGCGGCGGTGTCGGGCGTCGAGTGTGAGCGCACCACGGCGTGAACATGGTTGGCAGAGCGCGAGCGGTTGGATTCCAACACGCTGCCCTCCAGCGCGCTGAGCAGCGCCCGCACCAGGATGGCCGAAACCACGCCCTTGCCGCTGGTGTTGCGCCTGGCTGTCCAGGAGTGTTCTTCCGAGCCGCGCAGCCAGGGCAGGCGGTCGTCGGTCAGCGGTGAGCGTTTGCGAAAAAGCAGTACCGTGTCCATAGGGACTTGCCTCCAATAGTTGTAGATTGATGGTTGTGGGCGCGAAAAGACTCCGGCCCTCTCGCCTGGGTGTTCCCAGGAGACAGGGCCGGAAAATTGGGAGATTCAGCTATGTGATTTAGAGCAATTCAGATAGAATCAACAATTAGAGTTAACCTGTGCAGGATAGACATTTTTCAAAACGAGGGAATGGATGATGAATGAGTTCATGAAAGGGATTACAAAACGGTCCTCGATTATTATCTTAATGGTTGGAGCTGTTCTTTTGGTTATTGGTGCTTCTAGTGGAATTATCTTTGGTAATTTAGCCCTGGCTCTCCCTGACATTATCGGCAGAGTTTCTCTAATTGTGATGGGGACGGTTCTAATAGTCATTGGCATAGTTCTAGAAGTAAAAAGCCAACCCAATCAGCAGTTTGGTATGTATAAAACAAGTAGTAAAGCATATTTTCAAAAAGAACCCCAATTAATCACTTCAACGAATAGAAGTCGCCTGAAAATAGAAAGCGGCTTTTTATTATGGGAAAAATGCACGATGGTCATGTGGGTGTTAGTTCCCCCAAAAGGTCAAGGGCTGAGAGATTCCCCATCAAATAGATACCTTCTCGCACACCATACCGGCAATGCGGATGAGAATAGCATCAGGTTCTACAATCAATTCTGCATACGCCATTCAAGCACTCGTGGGCGATGGGAAGTATCGTTCTCTGATAATAGTGCGGAGTACACTTCTAATCCATTAGCAATCGCAGATGGATTGAATGCGGGTTGGCATCATTTCATGATTGCTTGGGATCGAAATAAACCCAAGATAGAATTTAAGATAGACGATGGAAGAGGTGGCAACGACTTTGCAAATTCTCTATCTAATTGGCCTGAACGAATTGCTGATAAGGCATCGGTGGGAGCATGGATGTCGGAATGGGAAGGCCATTATTGTGAAACCCAAATATACAAATTTTTGATATTTGATGACTATCTAGAGAGTACTGATTCGGCGATAAGACAACACATCAATAGTAAACCGCGCCCAGCATAAGCTCATACCTGCGAGTAAAAGAAAGCAATGTAGAAAGATAGCCCTGGCGGGTGGCCAGGGCTATCGTGTTAGGTCACGTTAAAACAGCGACAACTGTCCTCGCGCGGCAGCGCTCTTGCGCCTGCCATTTCTAACCGGCAGCGCTTTGTTACGCGCCGCCAGCCACTCGGACCAGGTGCGCGCTTCGAAGGGGTTGAGATGCGGGCTGGCCGCAGTCAGCGAGCCGAGCGGCGAGGCCGTCATGTCGTTCTGGGTGGAGAAGATGGCGCTGGCGCGTTCCAGGCGGTCGTCTTTCAGCACCGACAGGATCAGATCGTTCAGGAAGTCGCCTTCCTCGTCGTCGCACAAAGCCGACGCCACTTCGTCGCCGTAAAACAATTGAGCAGCCTTCATCTTCTGGCCGAGCAGGTTCAGCGCCCGCTCTTCCAGCGTGTTCTCGTAGGTCGGGAACAACACCCGCACCGGCAGCGGCGCGCCTGGGCGGTAAACCCGGCGCATCGCCTGCCATAGGATGGGTAAGCTCCACTCGATCTCGTAGAACACGGCCGTGGCAAACATGCGTAGGTTCAGGCCGACTTTGACCAGGCGGGCGTTGGTGATCAGCACATCAATACTGCCGATGTGCTTTTCGATCCAGGCCACGCGCCGGCGTGGTTCGACCGATGGCGAGAGCACGCCCACCCGCAAGCCGTTGTCTTGCAGGATCTGCGCCACGTGCGGCTGGATGTCGCGTTTGCCAGTTTGGCGGATGAAGACGATGGACTTGCGCCCTTCGTCGCGTTCCGCCTGGCAGCGGGATGCCAGCCAGCGGTCTTTGGGGGAGATGGTCGCGTCGCCGATGGCGTCCAGGGTGGTCACCAGCTCAGGATGGCGCAGAGCATACTTGCCTTTGCCTTCGATGCGCCGGTTGAACCAGACTTCTTCGTCGCGGAACATGCTGTTGACGCGGTTGAGCGCCGTGGTCAGCCAGACGGAGAGCGCACCTTTGGTGCCATCTTTCATCTCTTCGATGGCCCAGTTGTACAGCGATGCCGGCGGGTAAGGCTT
>JAXDCA010000048.1:0-9193 GCA_034678305.1 Bellilinea sp. | reverse complement strand
TCGGCGGGCTGTTCGCGCTGGCTTCACTCGCATGGATGACCTGGCGCTCGGAAGGGTTCAGCCTTAGCCGGGCGGCAGAAGAGACCAGAGAGATCGAGGTGATCAAAACCGCCGTCCAATACGGCTTTGCATCCTATGCGGAACAACTGAAGATGAAGCAGCGGCTTGGGCAGAGACGCGCGCCGTCACGGCTGCCGGCGATATCAGGTCCCGGCGTGCTCGTCTGGAAAGATTTGCTCCAATCTCAGCGTTCATTCCGATTCGCCGCCCTGGCAAAATGGTTGGGGATTTTCTCCGTGATGCTGTCTTATTCTTTCTTGCCCGATTTTGGCAGCCGCGTTTTAGCGACAGTTTTCTGGGTCATTCTGATCGGACAGGTGTCGGTCGTCCGCGTCCGCAGCGACCTTGCCTGCTGGTCGCTCATGCGCCAGTTGCCGATCTCGAATCAAAGATACTTGCTCGTTGGACTTAGCCCGGTTTATCTTCTGGCGGTGTTGGCCAGTGTGATTGGATTGATCCTCAGCGCGATCATTTTCAGAACGCCGCTTGGCGGGTTGGTGGTATTGGTTCCGGGGGTGGCGGCCATAGCAGTCTGCATGGCGATTTTCGATGTGATCCGCCGCTCGCGCAGCGATTTGCTGTTGACCGGCTCAGTGCCCGAACTCAGCGCCGGCGGGATATTCCTCGGGTTGATCGTCGCAGCGGTGCCCGTGCTGGTCGACGCCCTCGTGCCAGGGGCATTCGGTCTGGTCCTTGCGGCGCTGCTGAGCGTGGGATTAGGGATTTTGGCGTATTCGTTGGCTGTCCATTCTTTTCGCTATATCGACACAAGCTGAGAAGCGCATACGATCAGCCAGGGGTATCGTATGCTATTCTCGCTCGATTCCCGTCAATCCTCAGCGTAACCGCACAGGGCTAACGCTCCGGGACCGGTGTTGATGCCTAGCACAGGCCCAGTGGTATTGATCAGCAGCTCGATGGGATGAAATTCGTCGCGGATGCGCTCCGCCAGCGACTCTGCAGTTTGCTCGTCATTTCCATGCAGGACGGCAATCCGTAAATTCTCTCGATTTTTAAAATGATCAAAAAATTTTCGGTAGAGCATTTCGATCATTGAGTTTGTTGTGCGTAAAAGACTGACCGGCTGCACTACTCCGCTTTGGTGGTTTATCGCAACAAGCGGCTTGACTTTGAGAAGAGTGCCCGCCCATCTCGCGGCTTCCCCGATCCGGCCGCCGTATTGCAAAAATTCCATGGTAACCATGCCAACATACTGTACCAGTTTGCTGCGCACCTGGCCTATCTGCTTAATGATTTCAGCCAGATTATTGCCGGCATCCCGGGCACGGGCAGCAGCCAGGGTTTGCCAGCCCAGGGTCATCGTGGGACCTTTCGAATCGACCACCGTAACGGGAATGGTAAGCTGTGCAGCAGCCGTTCTGGCAACTTCGTACGTGCCGCTCATCGCACTGCTGACGGTCAAGACGATCAATTCATTTGCGCCCTGTTCTATCGCTTGATCGAACGCATTTTTAAAATCAGCAACGCCTGGCATCGATGTGTGAGGCAGCTCGGATTCGGTCTTCAAGCGTTGGTAGAATTCGCCAGGCTGAAGATCGACCCGGTCACGATATTGCTTGTCCGCCCAGGTGACAAATTGCGGAACCACGATAATGCCATATTGTTCCAGCAGGTTCTCAGGAATATCACATGTGCTATCTGTAACGATACCGATCATTTTTTACATACCTCTAATAAGATAATATACTGGTTAATGATTTAACCACGGCTAACCCATTTGGCGATGCCGCGCCAAGACAGGTTTCCTCTTATGTGTTGACGGAAGGTGACGGTTGTCAGTTGTACCCACCCTCATTCGCTTCCGTCCTTTCATTCAAATTGTACCATCAAGGTGGTCAGGGGGGGTACTGGTGGTAGAGCATAACCGGGAATCAAACACAAAGGAGCCAGGGGATTTTTATTAAATTCAGTAAATTAGTAGTTGTTTGTAAGGTTTTGATTTCTAACCATATGCTACAATAATTTCAGCCCATTTACCTTTGCATGGTTCGCTTTGCATTGGTAAATTACTTCCCATAATTCCAGTCGCGTGCAGTCAGATATGCGATCGAAAATTCATTACGGTGTTTTTGGCAATAAAATTGCATATATGGTTTGGTGCAACGCGATCGGGAAGAGCCCTGTTCGAATGCGGGTCGACAAAAGATTCCCATGTTATACAACCGTGACAAACGCAGCCGCAAATATAATAGAACTCATATTGAGCATTACTCTACGTTGCATACCTCCGGTCTAGACGACCCCCAATCGCCATGGGAGAAGGAAACCTCATGAAATCCAAACTGATGATCTCTCTTGGGGTGGTTGTACTCCTTTTAGCGGTGAGTGCTTACACGGCCGCGGCAGCTGACCCGCAAGCGTTGGCAATGCCAGGAGTAAAATCCGTCCATCGGTTAAACTTTGTCCTTGCAGAAAACCCAGAAGGCTGCACGCCTGGATTCTGGCAGGGCGGTGAAAACATAGCCGTTGCTGGCGGCAAGTATTTGTGGAATAAAGATTATGATCTGGATTGGCTTGCTTCAGGCGGAGCAGGCTGGAATCCCTTCAACTGGACAACTCCATTCAACGATTTTTTTGCGTCATACGAGCCTTTGGGCGAAGTGGATATGATGACCCTGTTAATCGTCGGGGGCGGACCAAATGATTACCAGAAAGCCGCCCGCGACCTGGTAGCCGCGTACCTGAATGCCTCGTGGGGCATGAACTACCCCTACACGACCGGCGAGCTAACCGCTATGTGGGCAGATATGGTTGTTTCCGGCGGCTTCATGAGCCTGCATCTCGAATTGGATGCCGCCAACAATGCTTACGGCATGGGAAAATGCCCGATTGATGCCAACAATGGCGGGAAAGTTTACCAGTTATTTCTGCCAATCATCCTTAATGACGGGGATTAATTGATCATCGGCTGCTATTGAAGAAAGGAAAATGTGGCTGTCCCAAAAGCATCGAAGGGGCAGCCCTTTACTTATCAGGAACGGTAGCTGGCATGCCCAATCTGTCGGGGTGCAGACCTGATTTCCTTTTCTTTATCATTTCAAGGCGCCTCTGTCATTTCGAGCGAAGCGAGAAATCTTTCTCATCATGACATGAAGATTTCTTCTCACTGCGTTCGTCAAAATGACAGCATTTTATCTCATCCCAAATTTCAAGGCGCATCAGTCAATTCGAGCGAAGCGAGATGGAGAGTCGCGCGTCCTTTTGAGGCAGCCCCTTTTTATCGTGCACCATGATATGTACAGCTTATCTCTAGATTAATGCAAGATCTTGCTTAAAAATTCTTTGGTTCTCTCCATGCGCGGGCTGTTATACAATTCATCCGGCGTGAGACACTCGACAATGCTGCCCTCGTCCATAAAAATGATCCGGTTTGCGACGGCGCGGGCAAAACCCATCTCGTGGGATACGACCATCATGGTCATCTCTTGCGCAAGTTCTTTCATGACGTCCAGCACCTCGCCGATCATTTCGGGATCGAGAGCTGAGGTGGGCTCGTCGAATAGCATCAACTCGGGTTTCATCGCCAGGGCGCGGGCGATAGCAATACGCTGTTGTTGTCCGCCCGAAAGTTCGCTGGGATAGCTGTCGCGCTTATCGATGAGGTTGACCCGCATGAGCAGCCGCTCTGCTTCAGAGACAGCTTCTTGACGAAGCATACTGAGCACTCTCACCGGGGCTTCGATGATGTTTTCCAGCGCGGTGAGGTGTGGAAACAAATTAAAGCGCTGGAATACCATGCCGATCTTAGCGCGCTGGCAGGCAATGTTCTTCTCTGACTCTTCGAAGAGCTTTCCATCCTGCTCGTAGTAGCCAATCATGCGCCCGTTAACGTAGATGCGCCCCGAGTCTATCTTTTCGAGATGATTGATCGTCCTGAGCAGCGTGCTCTTTCCGGAACCGGATGGGCCGATGATGACCAGAACCTCGTTTCGAAGAACCTCGAGAGAGAAATTCCTCAGCACGTGCAGCGAACCGAAGGATTTATTGACGCGTTCCAGCTTGACGATCGTATTGGCGTCAGGTTCCACGCTGGGGGTCATTGTCTCGACAGTCATACGCGCGCCCCTCTGAATTGGAAAACACGCTCGAGCAAACCTGGCGCGCGCACTGCGCTCTTCCGTTCGCCCAGGCTGCCTTCGATCTTGTTTTGAACAAAGGACCAGACCGTTGTCAATGCCAGGTAGTACATCGAGGCGGCGATGAATAATTCGAAGGGTTTGAACAACCGCGCATTCACTTGAGTAAATCCAAAAAACAGTTCTGCCGCCGAGATAACCACCATGATGGAGGTGGTTTTCATCATGTTGTTAAATTCATTGCCAAGCGGAGGAATGATCACCTTGGTTGCCTGCGGCAGGATGATGCGGCGCATGGCCAGCCCGTAGGTCATCCCAAGGGATTTGGCTGCCTCCATTTGCCCGGGATCGATAGCTTCGATCCCAGCCCGGATGATTTCAGCCATATAAGCGCCTTCATTGATCGCCAATGCAATCGTACCGGCCTGAATAGCGCCTGATATCACGAAAGCGCCCAACTTCAAGTCTGGGAAATTATAGATATGGGTCACGCCCAGGCCGAAGAAGAGCAGCATCATCTGCACCAGGAGCGGCGTGCCGCGAAAATACCAGATATACATCTCTGCAAGCCAGCGAAGCGGCGCGATTTTCGACATTTTCCCGAGCGCGACAAACAAGCCCATTATGACGCCGATCAATTGCGCGATAATGCTAACGATGATTGTAACCATCAACCCGGTACGGATAAGCGGATCTTGCAAAGCAGTGCCAGGCCAGAGATATTTCCAAAAAATCACCCAATCAAAATTGTACATGTGGTCCTCGATCAATAATGAAGATGCCCTCGAACTGCCAGACAGCAGCTCTTGGATTTGGGTGAGCCGACGAGAAGGGGGTTCTCAGCCGGCTCACCCCTCAGATTGGTCAGCAAGGTTTTGTTATTTATTGGTTTATGGCGCTTGAGCTCAGGTTCCACTTTTCCAATATAGCCTGATAAGTCCCTTCGGCAATCATATGATCGAGAGCAGATTCGACCGCCAACCCAACCGGCGTGAGAGGCGCGCCGGTGCAATCTTCTGCATTGCAAGGCAGAGCAATTCCTTCCACAATAGGCTCGATGATCTGCCCCACCACTTCGAACTTTTCGGGATTCTCGGTGACATAAAAACCGGCCACGGGTGAATCGGTAAAATAGGCTGCGACCTTTCCGGTCTGCAATTGCTGAAGGGCATCGGTATCCTTCTGTGTGATCACCACCTTTGGAGGTTCTTTGCCTGCTGCTTCGCAATGCTGTGTCAGGCCGTTGCCCTGGTAGGCTTCGGTGCCATATAGGTACTGAACTTCAGTAGTGCCGCTTTCAGCAGCTGCTCCCATCCCACATAAATCCATGGGTTCGCTGATATTATTGGGGTTGCCCTTGGCGACGACAATGGATTGGCCGGCCTTGAAGTAGGGGATCATGCTGACTTGTTTATTGCGGTCGGGAGTGATGTTCATTGCGGAAAGGATAATGTCACACTTTTGGCTGGTTACCGCGGCGATGATCGTGTCGAAAACACTGTTCACCACCTGCATTTCCAGACCAAGACGGTCGGCAATTGCTTGCCCTATCTCCATGTCCACGCCTGCCGGATTTCCATTTTCATCGTAGAATTCCTGGGGCGGGTAAGGGATATCCGAGCAAACGAGCAGTTTTCCCGGGATGATCAGATTTTCTGCCGAGATTTGCGCGACAGGCGTTGGTCCAGCGACGGGCGTTAATGTTGGGGCCGCAGTGCAGGCCGCCAATGCTAAAACGCCAGTGAGAAACACAACAGTAGCTACAATATGATGGTTTTTCATTTCCTTCTCTTCCTCTTTAGTGGTTGTTGAATATTATCTTGGTAAGATTAAATTTGTTTACTTCATTCCCATAACCTTTCACCTCCAGGTTTTAGAATTGCTGATGCAACACAAAAAAGCCCTCCTTTGAAGGGAGGGCTTGTCTTGTGCAAATCGTTTAAGCTAAGGATTTAGCAATACCGGAAGCTCACCACATCTCCTTCGCAGGGTTGGTGTATATCCGGTTACGCTTAAGAAAATACATTGCGTACATTCGTTATTTTATAGCACGCCGTAAAGTAATTGTCAACTCGCCGAAAGACTGGTTAAACATTTGCCTGTTAAACATAGTCAGATATCGTTTACCAAAATGATCGGCAAAGTTCTTGCAACCATGACTCCTTAAATCCGTCATTTATTTCGCCGTCTCATTTCTAACATATGGACATATTAAACACCCCCTCGGTATCCACAGGGACTGGCGCAGATAGGATACGGCTTCCGCGGGTAAGGATTCCAATCAGGGCAAAAATCATCCTTCCGTATCTACTACTGGCTATTTCTCTAGCGTTGGGAGCAGCCTATCTAGTTACCCAGATTGTTTTTGATTCTCTGGAAGAGCGTTTCACGAATCAGTTGATAGAAAGTGGAAAACTGGCATCAGAATGGATGTTCCGCGAGGAAGAGCGTTTATTGACGACTTTGCGTTTGCTTTCCAATGTGGAAGGTATTTCTGGAGCAATCCAGGAGCGGCAGGCAGAAAAATTACGCGAGATTACTTTTGGAATTGTGGTCAGCAATCACGAGGAAGCCGTCGAGATATTGGATGCTCAAGGATCCCTCCTTTTATCCATGCGTCATCGTAAAGGTGGCAATGTCGAGGAATATGATTTTGTAAAAGACGGGGATCAATCTTTCCTGAATTGGGATTTTGTCGCTAAGGTTGTAGAAAATCAATCAGATCCCTACGGTGATAAATATTCGGGAGTAGCGCAAACCGATTGGGGGAATGCTTTTTACATTGCAGGGCCTGTCTTTGATGTAGACGGCAGGCAAATAGGAACGATCCTGGTTGGAAAAAGCTTGTCATCCATTGTATCGGCCGCAAGGACAGAAACTCTGGCGCAGGTGACGTTATATGACCTTTCAGGTGAAATTCTCTCCAGTACACTCAACCAGCCAAAGCCTGTTGACAGGGACACGATTGCTTCGATTATCGCAAACCAGGATGTGAGCAGCCTGAGTAGAGCCCAGCGCGACCTGCTGGTCGCCAATATCGATTATCAAGAGATCATTGGCCCATGGGAAATCCGCGATGACACAGATATTGGCATTATGGGAAGCGCCCTTCCGAAATCTTTTTATGTCAGTCCAGACCGGGTCACTCGCATTCAAGTTATCTTACTTGTCGGTGCGACCTTCTTCTTTGTGATTGTGATGGGCGTCAACCTTGCCCGGGTTATTACCAAGCCATTGATTAATCTGGTCCATGCTTCAACTCAGGTTTCAAAAGGAGATTTAGAAGTAAGGGTTGAGCTCAAATCAAACGACGAGGTAGCCGTCTTGACTGACGCTTTCAATCAAATGGTGGCTAACTTAAGTGCTTCGCGAGATGCACTCTTCGAAGCCTATGACCGTACGCTGGAGGGTTGGTCGAAGGCGCTCGAACTTCGCGATAAAGAAACCGAAGGTCATACCATGCGCGTGACGCGCATGACGATCGACCTGGCGAAATGGATGGGCATTCAGGAAAGCGAAACCCTGACGCAAATTCAGCGTGGCGCACTGTTACATGATATCGGTAAAATGGGCATCCCCGACCATATCCTGCTTAAACCAGGGAAATTAACGGAAGAAGAATGGGTGATCATGCGGAAACACACCGAGTTCGCGTATGAGATGCTCTGGCCGATCGAATATTTGCACCCGGCTATGGATATCCCTCTCTCCCACCACGAACGTTGGGATGGCACGGGCTACCCTAAAAACCTAAAAGCCGAAGAAATCCCCATAGCTGCCCGAATCTTTGCCATTATCGATGTGTGGGACGCCTTAGTTTCAGAAAGACCCTATAAAAAACCCATGAGCCGGGAAGCTGCGCTGGCTGAAATCGAGCGACTGCGTGGATCTCATTTTGATCCACAGGTGGTTGATGCTTTCGTTGCCTATATATCAAGTTGCGTTGATTAATTTAAGGCATTGCTGGCTTAGGTCGATGTGGAAAGAACAGAGGATTGGCAAGAGAAAAATAAACGCAATGTTCGGCGGAAGATCGAAATTATTCTTTTGATCATCTGCTTTGTCTTGATGATATGTATTACTCTGCCTGTCTTAAAGGTCGATTCTCATCAGGATCGATTTTTGCCGGTTTCTCTACACTCGGCGGGGGATGCTCTGTATGCCTGCGAGATGAATAATCAACCTATTCCTGCGGTTAGTTTGAATGTTATCGGTGAAATCATCAAGGATGAAAAGCGTGGATCTGACGATATTGAAAAGAGGTTAGAGTTGGTGACTTCCGTATTCAATGCGCCGGTTCCCACAGCTACCTTGGGTCCGGGTAGTGACAGCAAGCTGCCCTTGCGGACAACCCTGGCAACCCCTACCTCCACTGCGACTACCCCGGCTGCTACTGAAAGGGCTGTATCTTCACCAACCAGGAACCCTTCAATGACGCCGCGCTTTTTTCCTTCGCGGACGCCAACTATCACGAAGACATCCACGCAAATCCAAACGTCAACGCAAATTGCCGCTTCAACCTTTACGCCAACACATACGCAAACGATCACTCCCACATCCACAAACACGCATACATCCACGCCGACGGATACGCCGACTTCCACGCCGACGCGGACCGATACGCCGACTTCAACGCCGACACCGACGGATACGTCAACGTTTACGCCGACGCCGACGGATACACCGACTTCAACGCCGACACCGACTTCCACGCCCACGCCGACGGATACGTCCACTTACACACCCACGCCTACGCCGACCGACACCCTGACTTCCACGCCAACGCCAACGGATACGCCGACCTTCACGCTGACACCGACGGACACGCCGACTTCAACGCCGACGCCGACGGATACGCCGACTTCCACGCCCACGCCAACGAATACACCAACATTTACGCCGACACCGACCGATACGCCGACTTCCACGCCGACACCGACGAATACGCCGACTTCAACGCCGACACCGACGGATACGCCGACCTTCACGCCGACACCGACCGATACGCCGACTTCAACGCCGACGCCGACGGATAC
>JAXDCA010000047.1:0-40126 GCA_034678305.1 Bellilinea sp. | reverse complement strand
AGATCGAGTTGAATGCTTACAAAGAATTTAATTGCAATAAAGACCTCATTTTAACGGATTATCGGCTGTGTGATGGCTGAAAATGATGGTTGGGGGATATGGATAATGATCAAATTTTAAACAGATTTCTCAGGTATGATCAAGGCAAAAAAACAAGGGCGGGCATTGCGCCCGCCTGTGAAATTATCCTGACAAATCTGGACGTGCTTAGCCTTAAGCCCAGCCCTGATTTTTCACGAATGAAGTAAGAACGGGGATATTGATGTATTCTCCTCGATAAGCTTTCACTGCATAAAAAATCATCACTGCCAGGACAAGGAAAGGCGCGACGCACTGAACGAATGGAATAATACCCATAATCGTCATAAAGATAATCAATACAATACCCAGCCCAAGCGCCTGCACATAATGCGCTTTGATGAAGGGACGGACCTTCTTATCTTCCATTAGCAGAATAACGATCGGAATGATTGGTGTAAGGAGATAGGAAAGCATTGCCCAGAGGCGGTCGTCGCTGGTAATTTCCTCTGGGGTTTGGGGAATTTCTGACATGGGAACCTCCATTGTTTTATTTTATTTTTGAAAATCAGTTACCATTCTATCTGATCCATAAGAAAAAAGCTACCTAATTAACAACTTTGTTTGTTTGAGAGAGAGATGTGTTAAAATCCTTTGGATGATTCAATGTAGAACCGTTTTTATGGGGTCGCCTGAATTTGCGGTTCCCTCGCTGGAGGCGCTGGTTAGCGCAATCGACGTTGTGGGGGTTGTAACGCAACCAGACCGACCTGCTGGGCGGGGAAAAACGTTAACTCCACCTCCGGTCAAGCAAAAAGCGTTGGAATTAGGGCTGCCCATATTTCAACCTGAGCGTTTGCACTCCGAGGATGCTTTCACCCGATTGGAATCTTGGGCGCCGGAATTGATTGTTGTGACTGCCTATGGGCAGATCTTACGGCAAAATGTGCTTGATCTGCCGCGTTTTGGCTGTCTCAACCTGCATGCATCTCTGCTGCCACGTTGGCGGGGAGCAGCGCCGGTACAGGCAGCTCTATTGCATGGCGATAGTAAAACCGGCGTGTCGATCATGAAAATGGACGCCGGCGTGGATACCGGCGCAGTGCTCGCCCAGGTGGTCGAACTTATCCTGGCTGAGGATAATGCCGAGACGCTCTCGAAGAGGTTAGCAAATCGTGGAGCCAGCTTTTTAATTGGCATCTTGCCGGATTATCTCGAGGGAATCATTCAGCCACGTGAGCAGGATGAATCGTTGGCGACTTATGCGCCCATGTTGAAAAAGAGAGATGGCGAGCTTGATTTCTCGCAGCCCGCGAAGGCGCTCTTCAATAAAATACGAGCTTTCAATCCCTGGCCAGGCGCATACACGTACTATGAGGGAAATATTCTCAAAATCCCAAAGGCGAGTGTCATCCCGGATGTTACGCTGCAACCGGGAGAAAGAGGTATTCGCAAAGGTCTGCCGGTTATCGGGTGCGGGGATGGCATGTTAGCGCTCGAAGTATTACAGCCGGCCGGCAAGAAACCCATGGCTGGCGGGGTGTTCTTGCATGGCGCCAGAGATTGGATAAGAGTATCGTGACAGCAGATAACTCATCACAGATATCAGCCCCTTCAAAATTAAGGTTCCTTGTCTTTGGCGTCGGTGCGATCGGCACATACATCGGCGGCAGTTTATTACTAAGCGGGCATTCAGTCATATTTATCGAGCGCGAACCCATCGCATCGCAGGTGAGGTCACGCGGGTTGAGAATTCGAATGGGCAGCAAAGAGCATAAGGTTCCCACCCCAATTGTCTATGCTGATCTCGAATCCGCATTGCTGGCTGGCAAGGTGGATGTCGCGATTGTGGCTGTCAAATCATTCGATACACTCAGCCTGGCTCAGGCTATCTCGCGAGTCAATCCTGATTTTCAAGCGGTACTTTCATTGCAAAACGGCGTTGAAAATGAACGCCTGCTGGGTACTCACCTGGGTCAATCACGCGTCATCGCAGGGGTAGTGACCAGTGCTGTTCGCCGCATCGATGCGGGTGATATCGTACTTGAGCGGCTGCGTGGCATAGGTGTAGCTGGGGATCATCCTCTATCTGAGGTGATCACAGCTGCCTTCAACGAAGCAGGCTTGAATGCACAATTGTATGAGAATGCGCAAGGCATGAAGTGGTCGAAGATGCTATCCAACCTGCTGGCGAATGCTTCCTCCGCAATTTTGGATATGACTCCGGCTGAAATCTTTTCGCATAAGGATATTTATGCCCTTGAGGTAAGGCAAATCCGCGAGGCGCTGCAAGTGATGGATGCCTCGAATATACCCGTGATAAACTTACCTGGCGCTCCAATGCAGCTGTTGACTTTCATACTATGCAACCTGCCAGTCGGACTCAGCCAGCCAATTGTGAAACAAGCTCTTGGAAGGGGACGCGGGGGAAAAATGCCGTCATTTCATATCGACCTGCATGCAGGCAAAACCAAGAGTGAAGTCGATTATCTCAATGGGGCGGTGGTCCGCTTTGCCAATCAACTTGGCATCGAAACGCCGGTCAACGGCTTGTTCAACGAAACACTTCTTAGGTTGATCGAAGGCAAGTTACAAATCGAGCAGTTTTCCAGGCAACCTGGCAAACTGCTTGCACTGATTCAGGAAAGCGAATAGTAATTTTTTTTGGGTATTACCGAGGATTATATGACTGTTCCAGGTTGGGCGCAGGATGCCATTTTTTACCAGATCTTTCCGGACCGTTTCGAGAATGGCGATAAGAGCAATGATCCGGTCAACGTGCGCCCGTGGGGCAGTCCGCCGGATACGGTGCATTTTCAGGGCGGTGATTTGCGCGGTATCCTCAACCGGCTGGATTATCTGGCTGATCTGGGTGTGAATGTTCTATATCTGAATCCGATTTTCCTATCGCCATCGACGCATCGCTACAGCACGGTCGATTATTATCAGATCGACCCCAAACTGGGTACAGAATCGGACTTCGATCTATTAGTGAGCAGTCTGCATCAGCGTGGAATGCGCATCATCCTCGATGGGGTGTTCAACCACTGTGGACGTGGATTTTTCGCCTTCAATGACATTTTGGAAAACGAGCGTGAATCCCCCTACCTGGATTGGTTTCATGTCCACCGCTTACCGCTTGATGCGTACTCCCCAGATCGCAACCCCACTTACCAGGGCTGGTGGGGGTATAAAAGTCTGCCCAAATTCAACACGGACAATCCGAAGGTGCGTGAGTATCTCTTCGGCGTTGCGCGGCATTGGGTCGTAAAGGGTATCGACGGTTGGCGTCTGGATGTCCCCAATGAGATCGATGATGATAAGTTTTGGGCAGAATTCCGTGATACCGTGAAGGCGGTCAACCCAGAGGCATTGCTGATTGGTGAAATTTGGGACATCCAGCCTCGCTGGATTGGTGATCATCATTTCGACTCGCTGATGAACTACCCGTTCCGCAATGCCATTCTGGATTTTCTAAAGGGCGGAAAGAATGGGGCGCAGACCGCAGAAGCAATCAGTAAAGTGATCGCTGCTTACCCGCAAGAAAATTTATTTTCGCTATACAATCTACTCGGCTCGCACGATACCGAGAGGATCAAGACCATGCTGGCGGGCGCGCCTGCAGCGTTGCAGCTGGCATACCTGCTTCTTTTTGGGCTGCCTGGCGCTCCAGCGATCTATTACGGTGACGAGATTGGCTTAGAGGGTGGTAAAGATCCGGCCTGCCGGCGAGCCTTCCCTTGGGATGAGACCAAATGGGATATGGCCTTGCGCGATTGGATCAAGACACTGATTCGAGTGCGACTGGGGCATACTGCCCTGCGCAAAGGCAGCCTGGAGTTCGTCTATACGCCGGTATCGGATCCACTGCTGGCTTTCATCCGCAGACACGATCGCGAATCACTATTCATTGCGGTCAACGGCTCGAATACGATGCGCAGCCTGACCATCCAGATTAAGGATTCGAATCTGCCAGCGGAGGCGGAGATCAACGATCTGCTAGGGCAGCCGATCACAGTGCGCGTAAGCGATGCCTCTATATCCATTAATCTGCCAGCCTATACAGGCGCATATTTCAAGCTCGGTTGAATGGATTGATTTTTAGCTGCTAATATTGCCCAGTTGCCCGGGCAGGTTTCATCCGGCAGCATCAGATTTATGAATATCCTGATCACCTGAAGGTACAGCGGCTGCCTGTGTACTTCCTTTTTCTTCACGCAGAGCATCCAGAAGACCCGCCACCCGGTAGCCTGATTTTTCAGAAGCTTCCAGAATACAACTGGCGATTTCATAGCTGGCGAGCAGCCTTTCCACCAGGTGGGCAGCAGACCAGCCGGGCTTTGTTGTAGCCTGGAGCAGGGATACAGCCACAGTCCACCAGATGAAGTCTTCGAAAGCTTCTTTGTGGTACCAGAGCACGTCCTTGTAGCGATTGACGCCGATATAGCGCTGCAGGTCTGGATCTGCCAGCCAGTTTTCGAGGATACGCCGGGCGGGCAGATTGCCAACTTCTTCGTACCAACGCTGCAGGCTGAGAATTAGTCGCAAGGTGATCGGCAAGCGCAGCGTTTCCGCCTGGTCGACGCCTAATTGCTGCGCGGTTTCCGAAACCCGCTGAGCCAGCAGCCATTCATCGTACCAGCTGACCGTTTGCCTCTCATAGTCGTCCTCGCTGCTCAACTTGCCAAGATCATGGATGAAAGTAGCTGCCAACAAGATGATCCAACGGTCGTCGCGATCTACGAGGCCGTTTTGCAGGTATACGATCGCGCTCTTCGCCAGTCCTTGCTGGAAAACACCTGCACTTTCCTGGATGATCGGCAGACTTAAAAGTGTCTCCAGTTGGTATCTTAACCCCGCAAGGATTTCTTGTTTACGCTGGCCCGCGGCATGGAGCTGCCCGATACCTTCCATAAGTGCGGATAATTTATCCTGAGCTTCGTCCAGCAACTGTGTCGTAACGGTACCTTTAGCATCCTCCAGCCGATTATCCAATAGATAATTGAAATAACCTGGATTCGAGATTTCAGCGTAGGGTCGCATGATCGGCGCCAGCAGCAGCTCTCTCATCGCTTCCCGAATATTCGGCACGCCTTTCCCGCCGAGGTAATCACACAGGGTTTGGTAAGAGCGATATTCATCGTCCTGAACTTCACGAAAATCTAAAAAGACAAAGAACTGATAAGCGTTGAGACGAAGGTATAGGCCCTGGTTGATGATTTCCTGTGAGGAGCGGATGAATTCCAGGTTGCTGGTCTGGTCGCGGAAAAGGACAAAGCGCCCCTCGCCGCCCTGAAGATCGAGGGCTTCAGCCAGCCTGTGTTGTACAAGCGAACCAGACGATTTGCTCTTCGTCGCCGCGGATACCTTAATCCAACCGGAAGTATCGGCAAATTTGTTGTGATACACCACAAGCGAGTGCTGGTCATCGTAACGGTTTCCGTAGGCAATAACATTTTCATCTACCCAGCCGCCGGTTGTGTAATAGTCATAAAGCAAAAAATTTTCGACCTCGGCGAACAGCGCCCTGCGATGCAGCAGCGGGGAAATTTCACGCTTGTGCCGCTCGACCAGGTAGACGTCGGGCTGCTCATCCCAATAAGCGCGGCGGTATTCCATGCCATATTTTTCCGTGAATCCCTCGATCTGCCCGTGACCGAACATCGGCAGGCCTGGCAGTGTAGCCATTAAGGTACAAATGCCGAAATACTTATCGCCCTTCCCAAATTGATCTATTGCTGTGCGTTCGTCGGGGTTGTTCATGAAGTTGACGTAACGCTTGAGGATTTCCGGCTCGAATTCTAGCGTGTTCTTGATCAACGTGCGGTACTTCGCATTTTCCTCGTTGCGCAGCATGTTCATGAAGGCGCTGTTGTATACGCGGTGCATGCCGAGCGTGCGCACAAAGTAGCCCTCCATCAGCCAAAAGGCTTCTGCCAACAACAGCGTATCCGGAGCTTCCTGGGCGACCCGGTCGACGACTTCGCGCCAGAATTCGACCGGAAAAGCCTGGTTGAATTGCTCGCTGGTCAGCCCATAGTCGGCGCGCGAGGGGATGGCTCCGCCTGTTCCCGGCTCGGGAAACCATAAGCGCTGATAGTGGCGCTTGGCTAGCGTCATGGCTGCATCGAAGCGGATGATCGGGAAGCGGCGGGCGACCGATAATATCGTCTGGATAACCGCCTCGCGCACCTCTGGATTGAGGTAATTCAACTGGGCAGTGTCGTTCCAGGGCATGGCAGTGCCATCGTTGCCGTGGTATATATACTGCTCGCTTTTTGTAAAATTATCGACACGCTTGAACACCACCGCTGCGTCACTGCGATCGTAGTAATGATCCTCAATAAAGATGCCCACTCGCTCGTCTGAGGATAGATTAGACCCATTGAAACTGTATGAAGGAAACGGGCTGTAGCCCAACGATATAAACCAGTTTGGGTGCTCGATGACCCAGCTCGAATCGATGCCCATATGGTTAGGCACCATATCGCTGGCAAGTCGGATACCGCGTTGCCAGGCACGGTGACGTAAATTTTCGTATGCCGGTTCGCCGCCAAGGTCATCTGCAATGCGGTAAGCCGATAACGAGTAAGCTGATGAGATTGCCTCGGGGTTGCCGCATAATTGTTTTATCCGCGCGGATGCATGGCTGCGCTCCCACAGGCCGATCAGCCATAACCCGGTGAAGCCGTACGAAGCCAATAGATCCAGTTCTTCGTCGGGTATCTCATTGAGATAGTGGATTTGGCGCTGGTATTTTTTGCTAAGCTGGTCGAGCCAGACATAAGAATTTTTGGCGATCAAAACCAGGCGCGGCATCCAGTCGCGGTCAGGGCTGAAATTCTCAGGTTCGCCCTCGAAGGCGGCGCGGTCATAGACGGGAATTGGAACCGGCCCTGGTCCGAGGAAGGGCAGTTTTTCCTCTTCCTTGATCAAATCCAGGCTGCCGAGCAATCGGTATAAATGGCGACCGATGTATTCTGTCCAATGTTGGCGGATATAATCCAGCTGTTCGGTCAGTGAATATGGATGCGCCAGGGCTGGGGCGCGCAGCAGATCGATTAAGTTTTGCTGGTCGGGTCCAAAGCGTGGTTGCGTTTCGAAGAACTCATAAAGCTGCCGAATCAGGGCGGTGTATTGGGTCTCCGTTTTCAGATTGTCTTCGTCGAATAGCTCGAGATATGGCGACAGCGCTGGATTACGGTTGGATACCCATAAGAGCAGTATTTCTTCCAGCGCAATCGCTCGATTGGATATCCCCCCCGTGGTGCCTGCAAGATACTCCGCTGCTGTTTCTTCCCTGCGAAAGACAGAAAGTGGGGGAAATTCACTGGTAAAGGAGAGCAAGATCTCGGATACCTTATCCGCGCCAATTGTGTCCTGCAGCCAGTGCAGGGCTGCCATCATCGCCTGTGGATTTTTCTGCTGGCGGTATTGGGCGACCATCAGGTGCAGGATTTCATCGATCAATCCCATGGCATTGATCTGCCCGGCTTTCACCGCCTGCTCAGGGAATTGAACCAGGTCGCGCTGCTGGTTCATTTTTTGGGCAAACATACGCGCAGCATGGAAATTGGCAAAGACCACATTTCCATTGAAAGAGAAAATCGATTGGTCGAATTGGTATCGGTCTCTTGCCTGGCGGGAAATGTGGAATTGCATATGGTTTCTCTCCTTGATGGATTGAAATAGTATAGAAATTATTATACCTGCGAAAGATTACAGATCAGGGAGATAAAAAATACAAAAGATAAACTAATGATCTGTTGTGATCAATTCTGCCAGGCTGATGTAGCTGCCTGGCATCCCGGATATGTTTAACTGATCCAGCGCGTATTCCTCCTTGACCAAAGAGGCGACCGCACGTTGAATATCCTCAGGGCGCCAGGAGAAGACCCGTTGAATGTCTCGGGGCGTGGCTGCGCCGACTGACAAGAGGTACTGTCTCAACAGGTGGCGCCTGGCTGTGCCTTCTGAGATCGGGCGGGCAGTTTCCTGTAACTCGGGGAAGTAACGGTGGGTCAGCTCGTAGATAAAAGAGTATTTCCAGGCGCCTGCTTCGGCAATGCCAATGGGCAAGGCTTTAAACTCAGCTTGCAGGGTATCCAACGCGCGGTTGAACCGCGAGGTGCTTTCTGGATTGGATAATCTGGCTGCTTTTCGCAGCGACAGTGTATCAAGCGGACCCTCTTTGAGTAAAGCCTCGAAGATTAGTTTCGTTTCTTGGGTCATTGTGCCGGCTTCATATTGCTCGAGGTAATCGATCTCAGGCTCGCCGTAATTTGGCGAGAGTGCGTAGAAAAAGGGCAATGATCCCAAGGAGATGATGGTATTTCGCTTTCTGAGCACCCTGGCGTAATACCAGACTTTTTTATCGAGAAGCTCATCTTTCCAGGTCCAGCTGACATGTCCAGGATCATCATGCTCGTTTGGCACTGGCCGGTCGCCGGCGACCGCATTCCATAGAGACGGTAAAACGACATCCTGAATTGGCCAGAAGTGGATAAAACCGCGCTCGTTCACAAATTCGATAGCCTGTTCTTTTGTTCGCAAGCGCTTTGTTGGATCGAGACGGTAAGCGATTCGCCGGTAAGCTCGTATCTGATCAAGGGACAGTATTATCGATTTCATTCCTTTTCTCGGACATTTTTTCTAATTCTACCAGAAGAGAAAGAAATCGACGCGGCTATTCCCTTGACATTGTTATACTGAGAGGATATGGGTGATGATATTCGAGCCGCTGCCGCCAATATTTTGCGCCATGCCGATGCGGGCTCTCTCAAGCTGATTGCCGCCAGCTTCACCGCGCAACTGCTGAACGATTTCGACGATCTGATACATGCCGGTCGCGCCAACCGGATGACCGCGCGCTTTGAGCCCTCCACGCGTCGCGATGGGGATGCGCCCGCTCGGCAGAATTTCACCTTCGATGGCCATTTTCGGACCTTTACCGCGTTCGCAAAATCCGCAAGCTTCCAATGAGAGGGCTGCCATGATGCTGAAGGCGTCGTGCAGCTCGAATAAGTCGATCTCCTGCGAAGTAACCCCTGCTTGATTTAAAGCTTGGAGCGCTGAGCTTTCAGCAGCCCGCAGCCAGAGCGGATCCTTGCGGGAATGGACCGACATGGTGTCTGTCGCACCGGCTGAGCCGATCACTTTAATCGCTTTTGTCTGCGGGAAACGGTTCAGCATATCGTAAGGGATTAACACTGCGGCTGCTGCGCCGTCGCCGACGGGCGAGGAATCCATAATATTGATGGGCGGGGTAATCATCGCTCCGTTGAGGTAATCTTTCAACGTGATCGTTGATCTCAGACGGGCGTTAGGATTTTTTGCACCATTGGCATGCGCATTGATCGAAAAATTAGCGAAATCCTCATGTTTCCATCCGTATTCGTGCATATACCGCTTCATAATCAGAGCGTTGATGGCGACAAAGGATAATCCCTGCATAGATTCCCAATCGGCATCCGCGGCGGTGGCTAATTCGGCAGTGATTTCTTCCAGGGGTGAATCGGTCATCTTTTCTACACCGACCGCCAGGACAATGTCCATTATGCCAGATGCCACTGCCATCATCGCAGCGCGGAAGGCAGCAGCGCCCGAGCTGCAGGCGGATTCAATATGCATGGCATTGGCAAAACGTACGCCAATCCAGTCGGCGATATACACGCCAAGTTGCTGCTGGCGATTGGCCGAGCCGGACATCATGTTGCCAACATAGACGCCGTCCACGCCATTGATACCGGCGTTATGCAGCGCTCCAAGCGCGGCTTCGCCTGCCAGATCGCGCAACGATCTATCCCAGTGTTCATCAACCTTGGTTTGACCGATTCCGATGATTGCAACTTGACGCATGATCGATTCCTTTCCATTTTTATCGCTAGTGTAATTATAGCTTGCACATCTCTCAGGAACTATCAGGAACGGTTAGGCGCAGGTTATAATTGGGATTTGCTGTGGCGAGCATAGATATGCTTGCGGATCCGTTAATGTTGATCGATGCAATGATCCAAAATCGATGTTGAAGACACTGCTTGGTTCTTTTATGAGACAAACCACCATCAGAAAGGCGTTTTTATTAGCGGGTTTGTTTCTTTTTCTGACAAGTACAGCAGGCTGCGCAGTTGGGGATCGGTTAATACCCACCACCATAAATGAACCTGAGGGGGAGAGTCCGACTGAGGAGACCAGCCCCCTTCCACCTACTATCGATTTAACACCAACCGTGTCAGTTGTTACCCCGACAGTAGAACAATCTGCGCCATGGTTGTCGATTTCTACCGCTGTGCCAGAAATGCTGCGGAAAATAGTCGAGGATGATCCAAAAGCAGTCATTGTCGAAAATGAGGCGGATGCCGATTTCGTGTTGGAAGCAACTCCTTTTAATCAAGGGATCACTGCAGGCGCGATATGGGTTTACGCGCTCGTTGCGCCTTTTCCAACGGTCATAGATAATATTACGCTTGTGGAGTTAATGGATATCTGGAGCAATCGGATTGGGGAGGGAGATACTCCGCGGGTGTTGTACCTGTCTGAGCAGACCTTCGCGGCATTGTCAACCATCTGGGGACAACCAGAAGGAAGTAATATTCGCATAGCCAATAAGGAGGAGTTGCTAGACCTGGCCTGGGCGCATGAAAAAGGCCTGGCGATCATCCCGTTCGAGGATATCAGCACGCGCTGGAAAGTACTCCAGGTAGATGGGCTGTCTCCACTGGATCCGAAGATGGATTTGTCTCAATACCCTTTGAAAATGAGGTTCACCTGGATTGTAAGGCAGGGATTGGATCAGAGCCAGTCGCTGTTGCCGCCAGACTTGCTGGAATCAAACCGTGATCCTGAGAAATTCACCACGCTGGTATTAACCGGCACGACAGCGCTGGCGCGAGAAATAGCGGCAAAAATGGAAGAGAAGGGGATCAAATATCCGCTTGGCGATATCGAAAATTGGCTGCAAAGCGCTGATATTACCCATATCTCGAATGAGGTGTCATTTTACGAGGATTGTCCGCCAGCCGTTCCAGTGCGAAAGGAAATGCGTTTTTGCAGCGATCCTGGCTACATCGGACTGTTCGATGCTGCCGGCGTGGATGTGATCGAGCTGACCGGCAACCATAACATGGATTGGGGCGTCGAGCCTTTTATTTATTCTCTTGAGTTATATCATGAGCACGGATTTCAAACCTACGGCGGCGGGATGAACCTCGAAGAAGCGAGGCGACCGTTGATCATCGAACATGCCGGCACAAGATTGGCTCTGCTTGGCTGCAACATCGCCGGCCCTGATAACATTTGGGCGACCGAGCAGACTCCTGGCGCTGCGCCGTGCGACCTGGATTGGCTGACGTCCGAAGTCCGCCAACTGAGAGACGAGGGCATCCTTCCGGTGGTCACCTTCCAACATTTCGAGGTTGACGATTACCAGCCGATGAATCTGACGCGCCAGCATTTCCAGAAGGTCGCTGAAGCGGGGGCGGTCATTGTCAGCGGGAGCCAGGCGCATTTCCCGCATGGCTTTGCATTCTACGAAGACAGCTTCATGCATTACGGGCTTGGCAATTTGTTTTTCGATCAGATGTACGAGGGTTACCGCCGTGAATTCATCGACCGGCACGTATTCTACGATGGACGTTATCTTGGAGTAGAGCTGCTCACCGCTATGCTGGAGGATTATTCCCGTCCACGCCCGATGACTCCCGAAGAACGGGCAGAAATGCTGTCGATCTATTTTCAAGCCAGCGGGTGGTAATATTGACGGTATCCACGGAGGTTCAATGAAGCCAGCCACGAAAATCATTGTTTTGTTTCTCGCAGCAGCAATGCTTGCCAGCTGTTATAAACCGTCGCCAGTCAAAGAGGAGATCACGGCTACAGACTTGCCAACAATTCAGCCTGCAGCCACGATGACGCCTTTCCAACCTGAACCGACTCCAACCGAATCGCCAAGAGGTTATCAGGATCTATCCTTCTTCATCGATCCGTCAGCGCCGCCTGCTCTCCGGGCGCAATTGCCCGAGAATATAAAACGAACTGATCAGGCAGAGCTGGCTGATCTGTCACTGGCGCCGCTGCCAGGCGTTGATCAAGGCGCTGCCTGGATTTACGCGGTTGTCACGGCTTTCCCGACCTTGAAAGATGGCATCAGCTGGCAAAGCCTGCAGGATCGCTGGACAGGAGTAAGCAGCGAAAGCAGGTTGATTTTACTGACTGAACAGACATCCAATGCGATGAAGACAATTTTTGGTGAACCAGGCGAATTTTCCCTTGAAGTGGTTGCCCAGGATCAGTTGATAGACCGCTTGTGGGAACTGCAAGATCAAGCTATCGCCATTGTTCCATTCGAGGATTTGGATCCGCGCCTGAAAGTACTGACGATCGATGGACAGTCGCCAATCAGCAATCAATTCGATATCGATCAATATCCCTTGCAAGTCCACTTCGGCTGGCAGGGTAGCGTTGAGGCACTCGAACTGCAGCAAAGGGCGGTCGAGAGCGGCGAAGCTGCGCAGTTACTTTCCAACCGCGATCCAGGCAAGCTGACTGTGCTGGTAATGACCGGCGTGACAGCGCTTGTCCGCGCTACCGCAACCCGCATGGAGCAAATGGGGATGACCTACCCGGGAGGTGATATCCGCGAGTGGCTGATCGACGCTGACCTGACGCACATCAGCAACGAGGTTTCCTTCACGCCGGATTGTCCAAACCCGAATCCGAACCAATACGAGCTTATTTTCTGCTCTAAACCGGAATACATCGAACTGCTCGATGATGTCGGCACGGATATCCTCGACCTGACGGGGAATCACGGCATCGATTGGGGTCGGGCAGCTTTATCTTATTCACTGGATTTATACCGCCAGCGGGGCTGGACGGTGTTTGCCGCGGGCGAGGATCTCGAGCAGGCCCGCGCAGCAGCGACCATCGAGCACAACGGCAATCGCTTTGCATTCATAGGATGCAACCCGGCAGGCCCGCCCTATATTTGGGCAGAAGAAAACCTCTCGGGCGTGGCGAACTGCGATTATCCCTGGATGTGGTCAGAGATCAGCCGCTTGAAAGAACAGGGATATATCGTTATTATGACTTTCCAGTACTTCGAGACTTATCGCGCCTTTGTTGAACCATTCGAAAAGAAAGATTTCCGCTCGATGGTGGATGCAGGCGCGACCATCGTCAGCGGCAGCCAGGCTCACCATCCCATGGTCATGGAATTCTATGGGGGCAGCTTCATCCACTATGGTTTAGGGAACCTTTTCTTCGACCAGATGTATAATGAAACCTATCCAATTCTGCAAGGTACGCGCAAAGAATTTATCGACCGGCATGTGTTCTATAACGGTAAACACATTTCGTCCGAAATGTTAACCGCTTTCCTGGAAGATTATGCCCGTCCGCGGCCTATGACTGAAGAGGAGAGGGGGGCATTCTTGCAAGAAATTTTTTCCGCGCGCGGATGGACTCCTGGAAGTCATTGGACTTACACCCTTGAATAAGGACAGCCTGAATGAAAATTCATGATATCTCGTTACTATTGTCCCCGCAATTGCCAACCTGGCCTGGTGATCCGCCGATGATCCTGGAGCGGTTCTCGAAAATCGAAGAGGGCGCGTTCGCTAACATTTCCCGATTGGTAATGGGCGTCCACACTGGCACGCACATCGATGCGCCGTATCATTTTTTTGCTGAGGGCGGAAAAATCGAAAGCGTGCCACTAGATCTGTTGATCGGCCCGGCTGTGGTGCTGCAATTGCCTGATGATGTTAAAAATATCACTGCCGAGGTTTTGAAAAAGGCAGTCATACCCGCTGGATGCCGCCGATTGTTGTTAAAAACCGCGAATTCGCAAATTTGGGCACGCGGAGAAACTGATTTTCAACGCGATTTTGTCGCCCTAAATAAAGACGGCGCGGATGCTTTAATCGAACGCGGCGTGCAACTGATCGGCATCGATTATCTCTCGATCGCCTCCTTCGACCAGCCCGGTCCGACGCATATTGCCTTTCTTGGCGCAGGCGTCATTGTGATTGAAGGAGTTGATCTCTCCAGGGTAGAGGCTGGTGAATACATGCTTGTTTGCCTGCCGCTCAAGCTTGTTGGAGCAGAAGGCGCACCGGCGCGTGTTGTGCTTTTGGAGGATTGATTTTACCGGCCTCGTTTTTACGAGAGTGCTATAAATGAATGGACAGGATTCGATATGAACATGGAAAGCACGTCAATCAATAAGGACACTGGAGTTCCAGCGGAACCACCAAGGAAAAGTGTAAATTGGCAGCAGGTTGGCGCATTTATTGGCCTTACCTTTGGCTTAACCTGGATATTGGACCTGGCGCTGTTTCTTAAAGGCGGGTTAAGTAACCCGGCAGCCGGGATCGCTTTACAGCTCCAGATGTTACTTCCGGCTTTTTCCGCCATTCTGCTGGGGATGTTTGTCTTCAAAGACAGCTTATTAAACATCAGGAATAACCGTTCAAAATCACGATGGTTCAATTGGTATTTCTTGCTCTTCACTCTGTTATATATTGCCGCGGTTATTTTCGCTTTTATTCGACCTGAATTGGTTCAAACGGTAAGCGGCATCATGCTTATTCCAGGCTTGATTGGGCTGGTGTTGGCCATCATCCTGCGGCTGGCAGGAGGCAAAGGCACATTCGCGAGTGTTGGGATGGGCGGCGGAAGGCCAATTTATTGGCTCCTTTTCGGCCTGGGAATCATCCTGTTTGCAGGATTGCAGACTCTATTGAATTGGCTGTTTAAAATGGGACAACCTGCTGACCTGACCGCTCTTTTTGTCCAAGCAGCAGCGGCCGGTCTGACCCGCCCAATTTTTATGGCGGTAATAACCGCTCAGACCATTATTTTAGGCCCATTTCTAGGATTGTTGATAACTTTTGGTGAAGAATATGGCTGGCGCGGGTATTTACAATCCGCGTTGATGGGATTGGGGCGTGTGCGCGGAGTAGCGCTGGTCGGTCTCATTTGGGGCATCTGGCATTGGCCGATTATTTGGATGGGTCATAACTATCCCGGACATCCTTACCTCGGTTCTTTGTTGATGGTCCTGTTCAGCATAGGACTGGCATTTCTGCTTGGATATGCGGTCCTTAAAGCAAAAGGCGTTTGGATCGCGGCTTTCTTGCACGCCCTGATCAATCAATCCTTCAGTTATTTTATGATCGCGTTATATACACCCGACGATGCTGCTTATTCGTTTGGCGTTGGTCTTCCGGGATTGATGGTTCTTGCAATTGTCGTTTTGTTGATTCTCCGCGATCCGCTTTGGAAACAAAGAGAATAATACCCATTGAATCCTGGATGAATATCGCAGGTATTTGTTTCGATTCTCCGTAACAGCTTCCTATACAGGGGCTTTCCATGAAGAACAGAATAGATTTAACAAATAAAGGGGCGTCGTTAATATTGGGTTAATCAACATTTTTCTTGAGATGAGCGATTAAGCAATTTAGGTGGTAGAAAAACAATTCAAATGGCTATATACTAATTGTGTATCCATTACTTATTGGATTATCGGAGGATGATTATGAAGAATCCATTTGATGGTATGACGATAAACGCGGATGCGATTTTATTAGAAACGGACGGCGAACAACAACAGAAAATAGCAAAGCGGAATGTAATTTATCAGGAATATGACCCTATGGTGAATGAAATCCTGGATATGTTCATTGCTGCTCACCGCCAAGGCGTCTGGGAAAAAGATAGTGATTGCTCGCGCCGCTATTGCTGTCATATAGCGTGGTTTGCGGGACCGAAAGAAAAATATGCAGATCCTTATGATAAACACCATAAGATTCGCCGCCAACTTGAGGTCAGGCTCGATCTGGACGGTTTGTGCAATCCAACAGGATTCACAGTGACTCAGTATAGCGCCGTCGATAAGATCATACGGGTAGGATTGCGGCAGGACGACCTTGTGCGTGGAATTAAAGAGGTCATGGGTTGATCTTCTATTAATCCAGGCTGTGCGCAGTATCAATCTTCAACTTGAGAATATTCCGAGATGGTCATCCCATCACCAATCAAGCGACCATCTGGAATTGGTATTCTGAGGTTTCTTTCTGTAAAAATCCGATGCTTATGGATCTATACTCATAAAAGGGGGTTATGAATTGTAATTGTTTCGTATAGATGCCACTATTTTGCATTGCCCCACATTTCGGAAAATGGAAACATAGAGTTCATTTTCCACAGAACTACATCGTTGTAAGTTATGCTTTTAGCAAATAGCCGCCGTCGATGACGATCACCTGTCCGCGGATCATAAAAGCCGCCGGCGAGCAAAGGAAAGCGACCACGCCGGCGACATCTTCCGGGGTAACCAGCCTTCCGGCGGGAGTATTCTGAGTTGCTCGCTGGATTACATTTGGATCAGCCAGGGCAGCGAAATGCTTAAGCGCCTCCGTTTCCACCAGTGAAGGCGACACGGCGTTGACAATAATGTTCATCGGGGCAAACTCGACCGCCAGATAGCGGGTTAGCGCCTCGAGGGCGGCTTTGCTTGCGCCTACGGCGACATAATCTGGCATGACACGCTGCGACCCAGGGCTGCTGACAGCGACCATCACCCCGCCGCCGCGCGCCTCCATCAATGGGGCTGCCTGCTGGGCGGCGAAGAGGAAAGCACGCGCATTGACGTTCAAAGTATGATCCCAGCCAGTCTCCTTTTGTTGCAGCGCCGGGCGGTTAAAGCCGGAGGCTGCATTGGAGATGAGGATATCCAATCCCGCGAATTCCTCTCGGACGGCATGGAACAACTTATTGATTTCTTCGATTTTGCCTATGTTGGCGCGTACAGACATCGCGCGGCATCCCATCGACTGGATGGCCTGCACCACCTCATCCGCAGGCGCCTGGTTGCGAACGTAGTTCACGACGACATTGGCGCCAAGGGATGCCAGCCGCAGCGCGATAGCACGCCCGATGCCCCGCCCCCCTCCGGTAACCAGTGCAATTTTCCCTGCGAGTGTTCGTTCTTCACTCATGCAAAAATCCTCCTGAGGCATAGGCTACCATATTAATCAAAGCTGTCGATCAGCTTTTGGCGATTATAGCACAGCCGTGATGCCGTAGATCTGAGTAGAAATTTGCCATAAGCCGGATATTCATGATAGGATTCACTCATTCAGTATGGGCAGGAGAAATCACCAATATATATATGAGGGATCTATGATCAAAATACGCGATGAAGAGATTCTACCGTTCAGCCTGGAGCATAATTTTTGGACATGGTCTGCGCAAGCCAAAGTCAATCCTATTCCGGTGGCGAAAGCCAAAGGGGTGTATTTTTGGGACGTAAATGGCAAGCGTTACCTCGATTTGAATTCGACCGTCATGTGCGTCAACATTGGACACAGTGACGAGCGTGTGATCGAGGCGATCGTGCAGCAAGCGCGGGAACTGCCTTTTGCCGGACCTGGCATGGCTACGCGGCCTCGGGCAGCGCTTGGAAAGCTGCTGGCGCAGATTACTCCGCCGGGGCTGACGAAATATCTTTATACGCTAGGCGGCGGAGATGCGAACGAGAATGCAGTCAAACTGGCGCGCGGATTCACCGGGCGGCACAAAATTTTGACGCGTTACCGCTCGTATCACGGCGCGACTCATGGGGCAATTGCCCTGACGGGTGATCCGCGCCGCGTTGCCTGGGAGCCGAACACGATGCCCGGCGTAGTTCACTTCCTGGATCCGTACCGCTACCGCTCGACTTTCCACCGCACGAATCCGGATGTTTCGGAGGCTGACTTTTGCCAGGATTATCTCAATCACCTGGAAGAGATTATCCAGTACGAAGGTCCAGCGACCATCGCAGCGGTGTTGTTAGAGACTGTCACCGGCACGAATGGGATCATCATCCCGCCGGACGGCTATCTCGCGGGCGTGCGCGCCATGTGCGACAAATATGGCATTCTGTTGATTTGCGACGAGGTGATGAGCGGCTTTGGGCGCACCGGTGAATGGTTTGCAGTCGATCATTGGAAGGTCGTGCCTGACATTATGACTATGGCGAAGGGATTGACCTCCGGTTATGCGCCGCTCGGCGCAGTAGCGATGAAACCCGAGATCGCTGCTGCCTTCGATGACCGCGTGTTCGAGGGCGGGCTGACCTTCAACGGGCACCCGATTTCGCTTGCGGCGGCAATTGCGACTATCGAGGTGATGAAAGAGGATCATCTGGTGGAAAAAGCGCGCGAAACCGGAGCGATAATGGCAGAAATGCTCGCTGAGCTGGTCGAGCGTCATCCCTCGGTTGGCGAGGTACGTTCAATCGGTTTGTTTGGGGTTATCGAGCTGGTTCGCGACCGCGTAAACAGGACGCCGATGGCGCCTTTCAACAGCGCCAGCCCGGAGATGATTGCTCTGCGTAGGTATTTACTGGATCATGGCGTTTTTGTTTATACCCACTGGCATACCATCTTGGTTATCCCGCCGTTGATCATCACACCCGATCAACTCGCTGAGGGCTTGGCGGTTTTTGACCAGGCTTTAAAAATAACAGACGATGCGGTTAAGTAAGCTTATGTAACTTTTACTGTAATTGCGCATCGATTATATAGGAAAACACGCGCATATCAGGAGAGCAGGATGGATCTACAGTTTTCGAGTATGAAGGTCGAAAAAACAAAGGAGAACAACCAGATCGAGAAAATGATTATCATCGGCTCGGGTCCGGCGGGATTGGCTGCCGCCCTGTATGCTGCCCGAGCCGAGGTATCGCCGCTTGTTTTGACAGGCACCGAGGTCGGCGGACAAGCTTCCTTGACCTATATGATCGAGAATTATCCCGGTTATCCAGAAGGTGTGGGGGGGATCGAAATGGGCGAGCTGTTTCGTAAACAAGCCGAGCGTTTTGGCGCGAGGATCGAATACGAGACCGCCAATCAAGTGGATTTCTCCAGCCGCCCCTTTAGAATATCCGCCTATGGTCGCGATTACTTAACCGAAACCGTGATCATCGCAACCGGCGCCAGCCCGAATCATCTTGGCGTGCCTGGCGAAAAGGAATTGACTGGACGCGGGGTTTCCTATTGCGCTACCTGCGACGGCTGGTTCTTCAAGGATAAGCGCGTGGTGGTGGTTGGCGGCGGTGACAGCGCCCTGGAAGAGGGTTTATTCCTCACTCGATTCGCTACTTCGGTTACTGTGATCCACCGCAGGAATGAGCTGCGCTCCGGTGCAATCTTGCAGCGGAGAGCAGTAGAGCATCCGAAAATTTCCTTTGTCTGGGATTCGGTTGTGACTGAAATCCTTGGCGGTGAGGCTGTTCAATCAGTCAAAGTGAAAAACGTTAAATCCGAGGAAGAATCTGTACTGGAAACGGATGGGGTGTTCATTTTCATCGGTCACAAGCCCAACACGGGGCTTTTCAAGGATCAACTAGAGATGAACGCGGCTGGTTATCTGCTCGTCGATGAGAAGATGCGCACAAATATTGAGGGCGTGTACGCTGCTGGCGAGGTGATGGATCCAATTTACCGGCAGGTGGTCACTTCAGCAGGGATGGGGGCTGCAGCAGCGATCCAAGCGATCAAGTATCTCGAAGAGAAATCGTAGGTTAGCAATCATATCCCCAACCCCTTTTCTTACATTTGGGAGAAAATGAGTGTTGCGATGTGGATAGGTCTCCTACCGGGGATCGGAAATCAATCAAAGCAGGGCAGGTAGACAACCTGCCCTGCTCTTCGCAGGTTCATTTAGAATGAAGGATACGTTTACGGTGTGGGCGTCGATGCTGCGGCGCCGGAACTCCACCACACGAACACGCGCGATACACTTGCGGATCCTGCGATATCGTAGATTGGCTTGCCGTCGATGGAAGTTCCGGATTGGCGCACTGGCACGATATACCAACGCAGCACGTGTGGAACGGTATCAACCGGCCTGAATGAGCTTGGCACGATGTACTTGGTATCCGTAGCGTAATCCGTAAGCTTGCGCCCCTGACCTTCAGTCAGGTCTTCGATAGTCACCGCATAGGCTTCATTTTCGAGCAACGTTCCTACAGATGCCCACTGCAGCGTGACGGAATCATTTGCGGCAGAGAACACCGCTCCATCGGCGGGCAGCAGCAAGTTGGGCGAGGCGTATGGCGGCGGGTTGGTCGCCGTCGGAGTGGGTCCAGCAGTTGGCAGGCGCTCGCACAACGGGATGATCAATGGCATGCCTTCAAAAACGACATCCGAGGCAAGACCGTTGTAGTTTTTGATCGAATCCATCGATACATTGAAATTCTGTGCAATGTTATACAAGGTGTCTCCAACCGTGACGACATACTCATATTTTTCGCAGGCAGCATCGGTCGCATCCACGGGGCTCAATGTCCCGGTAGGTTGCGGTGTTGCCGTCGGCGTCGGTTGAGGGATGAGCAGTTTATTGCCTGGGATCAATGTATCGCAAGCCGCAGATAGATTGTTGAGCTGGATGATACTGGCAACCGAAACATTGAATGTCCAGGCAATCGAAAGACAGGTGTCATACGATCCGATGGTGTATTCGATTGGCGGCAGCGGCGTGGCGGTCATTTCCAGGGTGGGAGTGCTGGTCATCGTCGGTGTAACCGTGATGGTCGGGGTTGAGCTGGGTGTGATCGTCGGCGTCGGTTCAACTACCTTGCCAGTTCCCTGCAAGACGGCATAGACCGTCCCAGCGCCAATTGCCAATATCAGCAGCATGATTCCAATCGCAATAGGCAGCGAAAGGGTCATTTCGGGCATTTTAGGCCCTTGAACAGGCTTAGCCTTCTTATCGCCAGTTTCAGACGCGGTCGGAAATGCTCGTCCGCACACTTGGCAGCGGCTGGCGCTTTCACTCAGACGCGTGCCGCAAGTTGGGCAAATTTTTGTTTTTTTAGGTTCTTCAGGACTCATAATTCATCTTTTCAAAAAGGTACCGGGAAAACCCCGGCGCTAAAATTATAACATAATCGAAATTTTGACAAGGGTTTAATGCAACTGGCACTGGATTGGGGATTGTGTTATCCTCGATCCATGCAAGGCAGCCTTAGTTTATACATCCATATCCCTTTTTGCCGTCACCGCTGCTCATACTGTGATTTCAACACTTTCGCAAATCTGGAGGCGTACATCCCTGCGTATGTGGATGCACTTTGCGAGGAAATTCTTGCGGTTACCAGTCAGGCGCGCGCGTTGCTGCCGGCGCGCACCATCTATTTCGGGGGTGGGACGCCCTCGCTGCTTTCCGCGGCGTCCGTGGAACGGATCTTGGCAGTCTGCCGGCAATTGTTTACCGTGGAGAGTGATCCCGAAATTACGCTGGAGGCAAATCCAGGCACAGTGACCCTGGAATGGCTGCGCCAGGTTCGGGAGTTGGGCGTCAACCGTATGAGCTTTGGGATGCAATCAGCTGATCCAGTTGACTTGTGTATCCTCGAGCGAGAGCACGGCGTCATGGATGTGATCCGCGCCATGGAATGGTCGCGAAAGGCAGGTTTTCAGAATCTCAGCCTGGATTTGATCTACGGTATCCCCGGGCAATCCCTGACAAGCTGGGCAAACAGCCTGGATTTCGCGCTGCGGCTGCGACCGGAGCATATCTCGCTGTACAGCCTGACGGTTGAGGCAGGTACGCCATTCGCGCATCGAATCCAACGCGGATTGCTGCAGCTGCCAGAAGAAGACCTTGCCGCGGATATGTATGATTACGCCTGCCAACGCCTGGATGATGCGGACTTTATCCACTATGAGATCTCCAACTGGGCAAGGCAGGATGCGCGTAGCGATTACCGCTGCCTGCATAATCTGCAATACTGGCTGATGCTACCGTATCTAGGATTTGGCGCTGGCGCGCACGGATTCGCGGCTGGCAAGCGCACCGCTAATGTGGGCGGGGTAAAGGCCTACATCCGCCGCTGCAGTGGAGAGGATCAGCGCTCCTTTCCTGCAGGTCCAGCAACGGCAAGCCTTATATCGATCGACCGCTGGGCGGAGATGCAGGAAACGATGATGGTCGGGTTGCGGCTGTTGGAACACGGTGTTTCTGCGGCGAAGTTTGAGCAACAGTTTGCGATTGGCCTTTGGGAGGTTTTTAGCGAGCAGATCACCCGATTGATCCAGGCTGGTTTATTGGAGTGGGCGGATGATGATCAGGAAAACCTGAGGTTGTCCCGCCGAGGATGGCTGCTTGGAAACCGGGTTTTCAGGGAGTTCATCGGGCTCTCCAAGCCTCCTGCTGTGGATTAGTAAACCACAACGCGAGTACCAAATCCGCGTTTTTCCTCTTCCCAGGGTTCATTGACCGGCGTCAACCAGCGAAATAACCATTTGGCTTCATCGCTGCGCATGTTAATGCAGCCGTGGCTGCGCGGAACGCCAAAATCGTCATGCCAATAGGCGCCATGAAACGCAACGCCAGTCTGTTCGAAGAAGCTGGTCCAGGGGACGCCCGGTAATTCATAATCCTCGGGATTGCCAGTCAGGCGCCCATTGCCCATATGCTTAGAAGGCATCTTTGAATAGACATTGAACTCACCCTTAGGTGTGTTCCAGGGCAGCTCACCCTCTGGCTTGTAACTCAATCCCGACGATATTTTGGTCTGGAAGACTGGCTCGTTGCGCTCGAAGCAGGTCAGCTGCTGGCGGTACAAGTCAACCTCGACGTGTTTGCGGTGAGAGGGCACGTCGGGTGAGATCGGCGCAAATTCTTCTGGAGGGATTAGCCGCAGATGGTGAGCTGGGACGTGATATTCTACTTCCAACAGCTCGTCTTTCAGGCGATACCAGGCTTCACCGTCTGGTCCTTCATCGATGCCGGTTACCCAATGGGTGGATGAGTAATACAAGCGGTACAGCGCTTCCCATTTATCTGTGCCATTTTGGCGCAGCGCCTGAGTGAATGGCACAGTTACCTCGGCTAATCGACGCTCCTCGGGCATCCGCGCGGGGATGTCGTTGTAGCGCACCAGCACGCGTTGGAGATTAGCCCGATGCATGTACCCGCCCCAGACGCGGTACCAGATAGGGTTATAACCTGGTCCATCCTCAGATTCGACTTCGTAATAGACGTGCACGAACTCATCTCGATAGTGCTGGAAGAGAATTGTGCTTTTTTCAGACGGCTGACTATAAACGCTGACGGATCTTACAGTAACACGCGCCAGATCGACCGATTGGAAATCCTCGCTAAAGCCAGAATATGGGCGAAAAGCCAGGCCAATCATCCCGGCAGCAGCCAGTTTTAATAGCTCGCGGCGCGAAAGGGTCTTGTTCATCGTAGAGCGATTATACCAAGCAAGAACGGCAATGTGAAATTGAGGTTCAATGCACGGGCCGGCTGATCAAGTTGGATAAAATTGATATCACGAACAGGCTTGAAAAAAGTGAAGTTACAATATACTGTATCTAAGAATATTGGAGTATGATATTCAATAAAATTCCTATCTATTTCAGGCTTGATTTGACCGCTGTGCTATGCTAGACTAATTCGGTGATTAATATCTAAGGGGATGCGAAACGGAGCGGGTATGGCCTACAAAATCCTGATCGTTGATGATGATGTCGAGACTCTAAATTTTTTACGCGTCTTACTCAACCGCGAGGGTTACGAGGTTGTTGAGGCGCAGAACGGCACTGAGGCGCTCAACCTTGCGCAATCAACGGCGCCGAACTTGATCGTTCTGGATATCATGATGCCTGATATCGATGGATTACAGGTTACCCGGGAATTGCGTTCTAAACCGCTCACTGCGCATATCCCTATTTTAATTTTTACAGCAAAAAACCAGCTGGAGGACAAGGTCGCGGGTTATGAGGCTGGGGTAGATCTGTACCTGGCCAAGCCGATCCATCCGCTCGAGTTGCAGGCGAATATTCGCACGATTCTCAAGTCGGCAGACCGGCCAAAAACTGGCCCGCTGCCGTCCGAGAAAGGGCGCGTGGTTGGGGTGGTCGCTGCAAAGGGCGGGCTGGGCGTTTCGACGGTTGCGCTCAATATGGCCATATCTTACAAAAAAGCCACCAATGCGCGCGCGATCGCGGCTGAATTAAAACCCGGCGAAGGCACCTGGGGCATCGAATTGGGTTTGGAGAACAAGACTGGCTTAACAAAGCTGCTTGAGATGGGAGTACCGGATATCACTGCGCGGGCGATCAGCGAAGTGCTGGTTCCGACGCAGTATGGCGTGCCAATTTTGCTGGCGACCAATGAACCGCGGGCGGGTTTGCTAGCGGCAAATACGCAGCAGTACCGCGCGATTATTGAGCAGATGGCCAGCCTGGCGGAGATGACCATCCTGGATATTGGCACCAGTTTTCACCCTTCCTTCGATGCGATTATTGAAAACTGCAATGAGCTTGTGCTGGTCATCGATCCACAGCCGCTGTGCATTAAACAGACGCGCGTGCTGCTCGACTATCTTAAACCATATGGATTCGGGCCGATCAAGTCGATCTCGATTGTTATGGTCAATCGATCACGGGCAGATATGTCCATGTCGATGAGTCAGATCGAGGAAGTGCTCGGCATGAATGTGGCGGTCGGTATCCCGCCAAGCGGCGAACAGGCCTATTTCTCGATGACCAAAAATATGCCGCTGGCGCTAGTGCAGCCGGACGGCATCCTGGCGCAGCAGTTCTTACAGATGGCGAGGCAGCTGGCGTCGCGGGTGAGAAGGTAAGTAGACTATTTTTTATCTTTATAAATTAAGTAATCCCTGGTATTTTCAGGGATTTTTTTTTATGCAGCACCAATTGACCGAAATTACTTCAGATATTCGGAGAAGAAAGCAAGAACTTTCTGGTTATATTCTTCCGTCGCGACGTTGTATCCGAAGGCATGTTTACAGCCTTGGATCGCCCAGGTACCAACCGGGTTGGCGACCTGGATCAAGCGTTGCATTTGCTCGATCGGGATGAATGCATCCTCCTGACAATGAACGATGTAGATTGGGCGCGGGGCGATTTCACCAATCTCGTCGATTGGGCGTGAGTCAGCGATATCATAGCCGTATAGGAGGCGGATCATCAATCGAGTGGATGGCCAAAATATTTGGGGCAAGCCGCTCTCCTGCACCCAGACGCGCTTGATCACTGATTCGATATCCGCATAAGCACTATCTACCCAGATTGCCTGGATATCGGCTTCTTGGGCGGTTGCGATAATTACTGTCGCAGCGCCGAGCGAATAGCCCTGGATACCGATGTGCCCAGGTTTATAGCCGTGTTTTTCCAGCCAATCCACTGCCCCAAGGACATCCTGATATTCTTTAAGACCGAAGTAATAGCGTGAATCCGCACTCTGCCCATGCCCGCGCAGGTCGATCATCATAACAGAATAACCGGCATCATTGAGGACTTTGGCAAAGGGCAAGTAACCGTCGGAATGAGCATCGACTCCTTCTGTGTAAGGAGCATACATCCGACTGTCATCGCGCCCGTGCACGAGGATGATGGCATATTCGTTGATTTCTGAAGGAATATACCAGGCAGCGATTTCCAGCCCATCCCCGCGAGCAGGGATGCGAAGATCATCATATTGCATATTGTATAATCCAGGGTTTTTTAAAAAATCCCCCCTGCGCTTAGGAACGGTTAACTGACTGGCAGCGACCGCGCTGATGCCAAAGTAGGCAACCACCAGAAAGGCGGCCAGACCGATAAGGATCCACTTCAGGATCCTGACTATTCTGCGCTTGGGGTGCGCAGGTTGAACGGCTTCAACGGATTGGTTCATTTCACCCTCCCACTGATCGGAAAAAACCATATGAATTATTCAGCAATCCATTTTTCGGTTTATGTATAGGGTTACTGTTGAGCTTCTAAATAGATTATAGGTCGGGAAAATTAAGTTGAAAAGTAGGAAATGATTCGATCGAAATGAGAGAGGATAAAACCTGTCAGAGTTGTTGAGAGCAAGATGTCTTCGTTCATAACATTTCCTCCTGAAATGTTGAAACCAGAACATCTTGCTAAGAAATATTAGGATAGCAACCTGTTTATAGTCGGGGCGAGAGGATTTGAACCTCCGACCTCTTGCACCCCATGCAAGCGCGCTAGCCGGACTGCGCCACGCCCCGAGTGTCGCCGCATATTATATGCCGACTGATCACTTTTGACAAGCGTTAATGCCTTCAGCAGGCTTATACTGGTGGAACCCGCCCGGCAGCGTAAAATACCGGTACATAGAGCACTCGCGTCCCGCGGCAGCGGGCCCCTTCATCCAAATCCCTCAAGCGGTCGAGCTCTTGCTTGTTCACCGATTCTTTCAGGTCATCGTGAATAACCTGCCATTCACTATCCAGCTCTTCCTGGCTGCGCGCGCCAGTCCATTCACCGCCGATTACGCCTGCGCGGATATCGACAAGACCGGTTTCAGTGAATAGGGAGGTAAGCCGGCGGCCTGTGTTTGGATCAGCGCCTTGCTTGCGTAGAGCCTGCGCCTGCCATCGTCCAATGTGCCCTAGCTGTTCGGGGTAATCGATACGCCCGCCGTAATCCGGCTCTGCCAGCGCCATTATCCATCCGCCTGGCTGGGTGACTCGGCGCATCTCAATCAAGACGTTGGCGGCGTTCACCCACATCAGGAAGAAGTGGCAAAAGCAGGCGTCGAACGCGCCCGAGTTATAAGGCAGCCAGTGCGCGTCCCCACAGACCAGCCGAGCCATGGGGAGAAGCCCATGTGATATTTGGAGGTATTCAAAATCGATGTCCAAACCATGCGCGGGTTGGTTAAACGAAGCCGGAATGCTGGACATCACCGCGCCAGTGCCGCAGCCGACTTCGAGCAAACGCGCTCCTTTAGATAAGTTTGCCTGCGCGAAGAGATAAGCACGCGCCTGTGCGGTCCAGGCAGCCTGTTCCATGAAACGCCTGTGCCAATCGGCTGGCTTCATTCTGTGAACTTCTTTGCCTTCTCCCAGATGATCTCGAAAGGATCGTTCAACAGGTTGCCAAGTACCTGTTGAATGCCCTGCCCGGGCAGCACGTCGCCGTCCGGTTCAACGTATAGCCAGGCTCGTCCAGCGCCGGAAGGTGCCTCTTCGACGGACTGCAACTCGAGCGCCACCGGATTCATGGCAGAGTACGGCACCGGGATGTCCCAGATTAATGGCAACTGATGATGCGCAGCCAAATCTCGAGCGCGGGCAAGCTCATCCTTCAGCGACAGGTCAGAGATGCTCAGGCTGAGCGCTTTAACCTGCTGCTGAGCCAGTTTTTCGATCAATTCATTTATTCGGCCTTTGTTGTGCGGCGATATAGTCAGGTGGACGCTGACAAACAAGTCTTCCGCGAGTGTGTCGCGCAACGCTTCCCAGGCACTTTCGTCATCCGCATCCAGAATGATCATCAGATGATCCAGGCCGGCGTTCAAGATCGAGTGCATGTATTCCAATTCGGTAATGCGCCATCCACTGCTGAGCACGCCGCTGACCATACCCAGTTCTTCAGCGTAAGCGACCAGCTCGGGCAGATCAGGCCGCAGCGTGGGTTCACCGCCAGTGAAGATCACGTGCGGCACGCCAGCGTCCCAGGCTTTCTTGAGGATAATTTTCCACTCTTTGGTGAGCAGCTCACGTTTGACCCGTTCCAATGGGGCAGCGCCAGTCTGGATTTCATCGATTATGCGGTAAGTAAGGGCGCAATCCAGGCGCAGGGGTGCGCTGACCGCCTGGCTGTGCGGGCTGACACGTTCAAAATCCAGAAATGTGACTGGATCGAGATCAGGAGTATGGATCAATGTGTCCAGCCGGTCTTTGAATTCGAGATAATCCTTCCCGGCCAGTTCCTGGTTGATTTTGTACCGGGTCGATATCAATCTCGCAACCTCCCCATCGGGGATATCCTTGATCAGGTAATAGGCGTATTCCGCGGCAGTACGATTTAGGTGCAGTACCGTCGAAGCATCAAGGACCAGCAAGCCCTCGCCGTTATTTTCTACGCGCAGATGCAGCCTGTGCCCAATGGGGGATTGCAGTTGGATTTGTTTTGAATACATCCCAGTTGGGATAGGCTCGTAAGGGCTGAACAGGCTGGTAATCTTATCTCGGATTTTTTGGAACATGGCGACCTCCACATCTCATGGTGGCTCAGTTAAATAGGATTTCTGGTTGAGGTTTTTCAAATAGGAGCGGGCAACCGCCTCCGCATTGGCTGATCAACGGGCAGGGGCTGCATTTTTCGGGTAAATTACGCCGTTCGCGCAGTGAAACGGAAAGCTCGTGGTTCCATAACGCTTCCCAGGAATTATCGAGGATATTGCCTAAGGAATGATAATAAGACTGGCATGGGATGACACTGCCGTTCGGCTCGATGCACATGTTGTAAAGCGCAGCAGTACAGCCTTTCACACCGAGTTCCATTTGCACTGGATCGAAGTTACAGTATTGGGTTGGCGTGTACCAAATCAGGCGCTGCCCATTGGCGGCGGTTTTTTCGCGAGCCAGCTCGAGCAGCGCAGGCAGCTCTTCCTCGCGAATACCGGTGCCGACATTTCTGCCTCGCCCTGAATAGATCAATGCGTTAAGCCCGACCGCTGGCACTCCAAGGTCATCCAGGAAATCGAGGGTAGCGGGCAAATAAGGCGTGTTATTCACCAGTAAAGTGCTGTTGGTCATGACAAACAAGCGTGTTTGTAAAACGTTTTTAATACCTTGCACGGTATCTTGCCAGGCGCCCTGGGCAGCGACCATGTTGTCATGGATGGCTGGATCGTGAGATTCGAGCGTGATTTGTACATGATCCAATCCAGCATTTACCAGGCTTTCGACATATAGGGGGTCTTTTAGCCGGCGTCCATTCGTATTGATGCCGCTGATCTGCCCGTTCTGCTCAGCATGGGCGATCAATTCGGGTAAATCCTTGCGCAAGGTCGGCTCGCCGCCGGTGAATACCACGTGTGGAATGCCAATTTCCCAGAGTTTGTCGATGATGCGCCGCCACTGCTCGGTGGTTAATTCCGGGTAATTGCGCTCGCGGGCATTGTAGCAGTGGGCGCAGTCGTTATTGCAGCGGTAAGTAATTGCCAGATCCATGCGGTAAGGCGCGGAGGGTGTGGCCGAAAATGGCGCTATGGTATCCAAATCCAGGTCACAAATCGGGCAGGCGCCATCTGATATTGTCAATTCCCTGAGCTGGGATAAAAAATGTTCATAATCATCGGTTGCGCGCGCGCGGGTAACACGGAAACGGCGCTGGACCGATTGGATTGCCTGTGATGCTGGAATCTCACGCAGCGCCATATCAGCCATGAAGACAGCAGTAGGATTGAGGTGGAACACCCGGGCGGCATTGACAATTAGCAGTCCGCTTCCATCCGGATCGATGCGCAGATGCACGCGAGATTGACTTTCTCCATCTTTGATGAAGAAATGAGATATGCCCGGCTTCATAGAATCCGTAGGGTTGAGAGAATTGGACGAATTTTGATTCCGCTTCCTCAAGCGGTCAAGCCAACCGGGCAAAGAACACCAGCCTTTCTATCGTCCGCCGCCGGCGCAGGCGCAAGCACAACCGGCGCAAGCGCAGGCACACGCGCAACCGCCGCCTCCGCCAAAACCGCCGCCGCGCGAATGGCTGCCGCCGGATGATCTGGTCACCGGTACAGGATTGGTTCGGTTGGTGACGCCGCCCGTGAAGGATTTGATATCGCCGATCACGCCGGCAGAGAAATTCTTAATGCCGCCGGTTACCGAAGCGGCAAAATCTGAGCCCGGCAATTTTGGCATGGTATAGGTCGGACGCGCAGATGGCGCTCCGGAAATTGGGGCAGGCGCTGCGACTTTTCCAGCGCTGCCATAGCCGCTCGAGCGGATGACTGGATCGTAGCGCCACCACCAGGTAGGCACAAAAATCGGTTGCGGCCCCAGGACTTCGCGGGTACGTCCGTCCCAATCCTTGTCAAGCATGGTCCATTCCATGACTTGCTCGTAGGTTTCTGATTTGACTTCTGGTGTATTAGCGGCAGTCACTTGCTGCCAGGCCTGGTTGATGATTGTTTCATAGTATGTGATGGTTTCCTTGCTGCTGAAGCCCTTCATTTTTTCGGAAACCGATTTCACTAATCCGACGGTCATATTTTGCAATTCCAGGCGGCGGTCGCGGGTATTTTCCTTCTCGAATGCCTGTAAGAAAGTCACCTCATAGGGCTGCAAATCTGTCGGGAGGGGTTTCACCACCTCCAGCTTTAGCGGATCGCGGGTGATAACGGTGGCCGCGTTTTTCTTGAGGATCGAGAATAGGATCATGGTCATGATTTTATCGAGCGGTTGCTCCATGAGAATGGCCGCTTCGACCGCGGTCAGGCCGCGCTTAATGCCATGTCCCTCGATGGATATCTTTGGCGGCATATATTGCAACTTGCGTTTATTGGAGGAAACCACACCGAGAATGCTGAAGCCAACAATGACGGCTAATACTCCAGAAAAGCAAATGCAAGGGAGAATATTTTCCCAATCGATGCTGCGGACTGGCGGAGTCTCAGTAGCTACAACCACCTGAGCTGGGACCAGTCGCATCGGAAAGCTTGCGCCGAATTTGTAAATTGAAGAAACATCTGCCTCGGCTGCATCCCAGGTATAGACCACCCGGTCCTGGCTGTCAAAGCTGGCGGCCGGCTCATCCGCGCCAGGCCAGTTGCTGCTTGGCGTGTGGTAGCGCGGCTCCTGCGAATCCATGCCCGCTGGAAGGATAATGCTGAAAGTCAGGTGGGTCTTCCCGCGGACGTATTCGCTGCCGAAGTAATTGGGCGTGAATTCCAGGCTGGCGTAATCCTCGGCCTCTTGCAGTTCAGATTTTCCCAGGGCATTGCTGACTATACCAATATTGACATGCAAGGTCGCCGTATTGCCAGTCTGGATCGAATATTCTTCCAGATGCACTTCGATGCCCATAGGAACATACTGAGATTTACGGATCTTGTCGAGCCGGTTTCCATTAACATCAGCTGTAATCGAACTGGGATCATAATTGTTGTTCGGCAAGCCGATATCGATGATGTCCAACGGATCTGGCGATTCATTCGTGAATGTGATGGAATAATCGATGGTCAGGGTGCCGTCATCGTTGATGTAAACAGAGACGATCTCGCGCGGAACCTGAAATAAATAGGTTTGCGCTTTTACGCCGGTTGTTCCCGCAAATAATACAAGCAGTATGAGCAGCAGGACAAATGCTCGAAACCTGCGCATGGTTTCCTCCCGATTGTAAAGAAATATTACCACTTAGGTTCTTCGGTCAATTGGTAGGTCGTGTGGCACCAAGGGCAAGTCACCACTGGCGCCCCGGCTACCATTTTGATGTCATTCGGTGATAGCGTTCCGCCGCAGGATTGGCACTTGAGAGTATCCATGCTAACGTTGCCAGGTAAATCGACCTTGAGCGTCACATTGGTCTGATCAGCCTTAGCTGGGTGCCGGGCTGCCCAAAATATCAGCACCAGTCCGATACCGACGGAAATGATGCCAATAATGATATCACCAGGTGAGCCCCCTTGACCCGAAGAACCCCAAATGAAAAGCACTCCGAAGAAAATTAAGATCGCGGCAATGATATACGCAATAATCTTTCCAGCACTCATAGTGACCTCCAAACATAGATTAGTGTATCATTTAATGAATGTTGTGGCAATTTACAAAACTCATGAATTGAAGGAAAGCGACTCAAAGGCTGATTGACTCCATTTTATCTACGTGATAACCTATCATAAGTTGTATTAACTGAAATGCAAGTTGGGGCATATCCAAATCCCTCTTGAGAAGGAGTTTGCACCAAATGGATGAGGTCTTGCGCGAACGCTATGAAAAATTGATTAAAGAACTCAATTATCATGCGCACCGTTATTATGTGCTCGATGCCCCCGTGATCAGCGATTATGAGTACGATTTATTGATGAAAGAGCTGGAAGAAATCGAATCTGCTCATCCAGATTGGGTGAGCGGCGATTCACCCAGCCAGCGGGCAGGGGGACCTGCGCTGGACAAATTTTCGAAGGTGCGTCACCCTCGCCCGATCCTCAGCCTGGCGAATGGTTTCGGAGAAGCTGAGGTTAGGGCCTGGATCGAGCGGATTGTCCGGTTGGACGAGCGGGTACAAACGACGAATTTTGTGCTCGAGCCGAAGATCGACGGGCTGACGGTCGTGCTGCACTACCACGGCGGTAAATTCGTCCAAGGGGCAACACGCGGTGATGGCGAAGTCGGCGAGGATATCACCGCCAATTTACGCACCGTTAAGGCTGTGCCGTTGACGATCCCGGTTGATCCCAGAGGACCTAAGCCGCCCGATAGGCTGGTCGTGCGCGGTGAAGTGTTTATGACCATCCGCGAGTTTGAGGAGTTGAACCGCCGGTTGGAGGAAGCTGGCGCGAAGACCTATCTGAATCCGCGCAACACTGCCGCCGGATCGCTCCGCCAGTTGGATCCGGCTTTGACTGCAACCCGCCCGTTGCATCTATTGACGTACCAGATTGTCGAGATGGATGGCATTATGCCAGGCACGCAGTGGCAGCTGCTGGCTTACTTGAAGGCGCTCGGTTTTCCTGTCACGCCGGATGCTCAATTGTGCCATGATATCGACGAGGCAATTCGGGTCTGTCAGGAATGGATCGATAAAAGAGATTCTCTGCCGTACGAAGCGGATGGGATTGTGATCAAGATCAACGACCTGGCGCTAGCGGTTGAGCTGGGGGTAGTTGGTAAAGATCCGCGCGGGGCGTTGGCCTATAAATTCCCGGCGCGCGAGGTGTCTACGCAGCTAGTGGATATCACGATCAATGTTGGGCGTACGGGGGTGCTGACGCCAACTGCGGTGCTCGAACCAGTCGAGATTGGCGGGGTGATCGTCAAACAGGCGACGCTGCACAACTTTGATTACATCGCCGAAAAGGATATTCGCATCGGCGACCGGGTGCTGGTCAAGCGGGCGGGGGATGTGATCCCTTATGTAATCGGGCCAATCAAAGAAGCGCGAACTGGTAAAGAAAAGCTGTTTTTACCGCCAAAGGCATGCCCGGTATGCAAGCAGCCCGTAGAGCATCTGGAAGGCGAGGTAGCCTGGTATTGCGTCAATGCTGCCTGCCCGGAGCAGTTAATACGCAACATCGAGCACTTCGTTTCCCGTGGAGCGATGGATATCGTTGGATTGGGGATCAAGATTGTCGAACAGCTGGTAGAGGCAGGATTGGTCAAAAATGTCGCCGACCTGTACAAGCTGGATAAGCCAACCCTGCTCAAATTGGAAGGATTCGCAGATAAAAAGGCGGATAATCTACTAGCAGCCATCGACGCATCCCGCCGCCAGTCGTTGCCGCGCCTGATCCTGGCGCTTGGTATCCGCGGGGTGGGCGAAGTGATGGCAACTGACCTGGCCAAAAGGTACGCAGACCTGGATGAATTAAGTCAGGCGGATGTTGACGAGCTGCAAGAGATGGAAGGGGTTGGCCCAAACATCGGCGCAGCAATTGTCGATTGGTTCGCCCGAGATAGCAATCGCAAACTGCTCGATGAATTGAAAGGGCTTGGCGTTTGGCCGATAGCTGTGCGGGCGCAAAAAACAGGCACAATGCCTCTGGAGGGCTTTACACTTGTCGTCACCGGCACATTGGCTGGCTTTACGAGAGATGAGATTAAGGAATATATCCAGAAATACGGCGGCAAGGTGACCGACAGCGTCTCGAAAAAAACAGATTTTTTAGTGGCTGGAGAGAATGCAGGTTCCAAATTAGATAAGGCGCGCGATTTTGGGATCAACATTATTACTGAGGAACAATTAAAAAAATTGGTAGAAGGGAATTAACTTCGCGTAGTCATATGGAGAATACCAGGCAAGTCATATTGAAACCCGGCAGAGAGAAATCTGTGCTGCTGCACCACCCGTGGATTTTTTCGGGCGCGGTCGCAACGACCTCTGGCGATATTGCCGGCGGGGATACAGTCAGGATTATCTCTTCACGGAAAGAAGTGCTTGGCCTGGCGGCTTACAGCCCGGCTTCAGCGATCCGCGCGCGGTTATGGAGCTGGAACGAGGAGGAGCAAATCGACCGGTCGTTTTTTGTTAAGCGACTGCAGGCGGCGATCGAACGACGAAAAGTAAGCGTGCCCGCAGATGAAACCGATGCCTGCCGTCTGGTTTACGCTGAATCCGATGGCTTGCCTGGCTTGATCATCGATCGATATGGCAAATATCTGGTTTTCCAGTTTCTGGCTGCCGGCGCCGAGGCCTGGCGCTCCGATATCGTCGAGATCGCGATGGAGATCACCGGTTGCGCTGGGGCTTACGAGCGTTCAGACGTAGAAGTGCGCCAATTGGAGGGATTGCTGCCGCGCACAGGGGTGCTCGCGGGTGACTTTCCGGAGGGATTGGTCAAAATCATCGAAAATGGTTTACCTTTCATGGTAGATATCCGTCAAGGGCAAAAAACCGGCTTTTACATCGACCAGCGCCGCAACCGCCAGCGGATACGAGAATTGGCAGGCGGACGCGAGGTATTAAATTGTTTTTGTTATAGCGGAGGATTTTCAATATATGCCTGGGCGGGAAGGGCTGCCAACGTCCTGTCCATCGATAGCTCTGGCGAGGCGATCGCACTGGGCAAGTTGAATGCCCGTTTGAACAATTTCAACGACAGCGATGATAAATGGTTGGAGGGCGATGTATTCTCGCTTCTACGCGCGTTACGTGACCAGGCGCGGACCTTCGATATGGTTATCCTCGATCCACCCAAGTTTGCTCCAACAGCCGCTCAGGTCGAGCGAGCAGCCCGCGGCTATAAGGATATCAACCTGCTGGCGATGAAGCTGCTCAAGCCGGGCGGATTATTAGCGACCTTCTCCTGTTCTGGAGGAATCTCCCTTGAATTGTTTCACAAGATCGTCGCAGGTTCAGCGTTGGATGCTGGTGTAGATGCGCGCGTGATCGAAATCCTAACTCAGGGACCTGACCATCCCGTCGCGCTGAATTTCCCTGAGGGGGCTTACCTCAAGGGATTGATTTGCCAGATCAATTAAGCTAAAAGGGGCGCTGAACAGCGCCCCGGTATGGGTGGTGGAGATGGCGGGAGTTGAACCCGCGTCCGAAAGAATAGATCCGCGAACATCTACGAGCATAGTTGATCAATCTTCTCGCTGCTGACTTGAAGACCAACAGAACAAATCAGTTGCCAGCCACTTGGACCCGAAAGTCCTCTTTTGCATCTGCCGCGGCCTCAGATACAGCAGCCTGACTTTGTTACGCCCAGCTTGCTACCGGTCAGGCAGCGGAGCAAGTGGACGTGGCCTGGTTAGAGGCCAGGTGCGCTTGTCTCAGGCTTATGCAGCCAGAGGCATAGCAGCATAGGTAGTGCGATTGGCACTTGTTTTTTGTGCTGATTTATCGAGGTCGGCACCTCTCGGCTCGCAGTCCGGGATCAGCCTCCTCCGTCGAAGCCTGTCATCCCCGGATGGTTGAATTTATTATAACTTAAAATCTAACTTGGTTAATATTTAATTAGTCAATTTGATCTTTTTCGGGGTAAAATCAGGGGATGCGGCTGAGTTGGCATGGGGGCTGATCATTTTATATCGAAATTTACACTGTGTTACTGTTACGATTTCAAAGGATTGACAGGATCTTTGAATTCGGGAGGCGGCCAATGATCACAATACTTAAGACAAAAGAAACTGGTCTGGTCCAAATCGATGAGCTTGAAAAAGGCTGCTGGATTAACCTGGTTGATCCCACCACGGATGAGATCGAAAAAATGGTTGCCCAGGGTATTCCCCAGGATTTTCTGACCTACCCGTTGGATATGGATGAGCGGGCGCGTACAGAACGCGAAGAGGACGGAAAAATGCTCATTCTGATCCGTATCCCTTATTATATGGGTCCGAAAGTAGATATCCCATTTATTACGATCCCGTTAGGGATCATCCTCACCGACGAATGGGTCATCACTGTTTGCAGACGTCCAAACGACCTGATTGCTGAGATGGCGTCTGGGCGCGTGCGAGGGCTATCCACCTCAAAGCGCATCCGATTTGTGTTGAAAGTGCTCTTAAATAATGCGAATAAATTCCTTGGTTTTTTGAGAGAAATCAACCGCACCGTAGAAGATTTAGAAGATCGATTGCAACTGTCGATGCAAAATAAAGAGGTCCTTGAGCTGCTTAAGTATCAAAAATCCTTGGTTTATTTTTCCACTGCCTTGAAAACGAATGAACTGCTGCTGGAAAGGTTGCAGCGGACACAGCTTTTTCGTATGTATCCGGATGATGAAGATCTGTTGGAGGATGTCATTACAGAAAACCAGCAAGCGATTGAAATGATCAACATATCTTCGAACATCTTGAGTAGCATGATGGATGCTTTTGCATCGATTATCTCGAATAACCTGAACGTGGTAATGAAATTCTTAGCGTCTGTAACAATTTTGCTCAGTTTGCCGACGATCATTACCAGTTTTTATGGGATGAACGTAGCACTACCGTTGGACGACCGCTGGTTCACCTGGATGCTAATCCTGGGATTTTGTTTGTTGCTGGTCGGTGTGACGACATTTATCTTCATGCGACGCAATTGGTTTTAGAGTTGAATTATTTCTCTTCCAGAATAACCCTACTTAAATTTAACTGCTGAAAACATGGAAAAAATAAACAAATTTATTGGCAGTAAAACAGTTACAAAATTAAATCCACTTTTCACCTTTCTGTTAACCATGGGTTTTGTTTTTCTGGATTGCGTCTGGCAAAATTCATTGCCGCGCTGGAATATATCCTATGGCCCAATTATCATTTCGCTAGTTCTATTTGCGATTCCCCGAATTAGTCTTTTTCTACTCTGGCTAATAATCCTGGTTTTATTCCGCAAGGTGCTTGTAAATTTTTCCAGGATCTCATTTTGGATTATATTGATTCCAAATCTTATTCTCACTGTATTTGGGCTTTACATGTTTTGCATCGAGCCTTTTTTTATTACTCAAACAAGGATCGAGATTCCAGTTCCTGGTTTAACCCATACGGTCAGGCTTGTCCAGTTGAGTGATATTCACGTCGAGCGAACTACCAGGCGGGAGGAAAAGCTGCCTGTTGTGGTCGAAAAGTTGAATCCGGATATGATTGTCATGACCGGTGATTTTATAAATAAATCGTACAAATATGATTCGATTGCTATACGAGATCTGCGAAGTCTTGTATCTCAATTTGATGCCCCGCTGGGGGTATACGCTGTATCTGGAAATGTGGAAGATCCAGAACAGCTTGAAATATTTTTTTCAGGTACTAATGTTGAATGGCTCGATAATGAAATCGTGCGATTTCCAGAAATTAGCGATCATTTTGTTCTATTGGGATTGACCTACCAACTTTGGAAGTATGACGAAAAAACGCTTGCACAGTTGGTGGATCAGGTGAATGCAGAAGACTTCACCCTCCTTCTTTACCATACGCCGGACATCATTTCCACTGCTAGTAATCTAAATGTTGATTTATACCTTGCAGGCCATACTCATGGAGGTCAATTTCGTTTGCCTTTCTATGGCGCCTTATACACGAATTCGCGACATGGAAAAAGATTTGAAATGGGATTGTATCAGGTGAACCAAACCACATTATTTGTCACCAGAGGAATAGGCTTTTCGGGAGGGTTTGCTCCCCGAATTCGGTTTCTTGCTCCCCCAGAGGTGGTCGTTATAGATTTGGTGCCTGAAAAAGCGACTCAAGAATAATCGTTTACTGTAAAAACATACTTCAGTAACGTCAGTAAGAATTTTTAATATTCTAAAAGTTTTAATAATGGTTTGATAATACTTATAGAATATTTATAGTTTTATTACACAATTGACGCGACCTTGTATTTTTGTATAATTAACTCAATAAAGTAACATGCAAGCGCAATTATCGTAAAACATCCTCATGATATTGCGCAGGCGGTAATGGCATTTGGTAACAGGGGCCAAAACCATGCCAAACACAAAATCCTGACCAAAAATTTCTTTGATTGGATTATTGTTTTTCATCGAATTTGTAGATTTTAATTAGGTAAGCTACCAAATTTTTAGCCTTGCATCTTTTTCACCAATCCCCACATCAACAATTAGATACGGCTGAAATCTTATACGCTCGATACCATTTCGGTAGGCAATTAATGTCGAAATGGCGGAGCGTGGAATATAATATCAGTAAATATTACTAATATTCTCAATGATACGAGGAATCGATGAATCCAGAGAATGATTATGATCTGAAATCGATAAATTTATTAGGTTACCTGGCATTATTATTACGTTGGAGCTGGTTGATCATTTTAGCTGCAATAATCGCGTGTGGCGCGGCATTTTTTGTGAGTAGTAAAATGACTCCGGTATATCAAGCTGAAACGACCGTTTTAGTGAATGCAAGCTCATCCTCTAAAACAGTGGATTACAGCTCATTGATGTTGAATTCATCGCTCGCCCAGACATATTCACAAATGATGGTTAAAACTCCTATCCTGGAAGAAGTAGCGAATCGCTTGGGATTGAAAAAAATCGATCCTGATTCTGTCAACGCGGAGCCAACATCCAACACGCAATTAATTCTTGTCACAGTTGAGGCCAATGACCCTGCTCAAGCTGCGGCGATTGCTAATGAGCTGATTGTTGTCTTCAAAGAGCAAATAATTTCACTCCAATCTGAACGGTATGCGAATTCGCTGCAAAGCCTTCAGGAACAAATAACCAATATTCAGGAACAGATCGAATTAATCAACTATGATATGGCGAGAGCGATCGACCAGTCAGAACTTGATCTTTTGAAGTCCAGACTGGCAAACTACCAGATGACATATACGAGCTTGTTGCAGACATTCGAACAAGTCCGGTTAGCGCAAGCTGATACGATCTCCTCAATTGTCCAGATCGAACCTGCAATCCCTCCAGAAGAGCCTATTCGACCGAAAACATTTCTAAATGTCTTAATTGCCGGGGCTGTCAGCGTATCTCTGGCAGCTGCTTTAATATATTTGTTTGCCATCCTTGATGATACCTTGAAAACCCCTGATGAATTCTCGACAAAACTTGATTTATCCATTCTCGGGTATATTCTCCATCATAAAACTCTGCCGGGGATACCTGTAACTGAGGCTAGACCAAGGTCGCCAGTCTCAGAGGCTTTCCGCACTTTGCGGACAAATATTCAATTCGCAGGCGCTGGTAATGATGAACCCTTACAAACGATCCTGATCACAAGTACGAACGAAAACGAAGGAAAATCGACTGTTATCGTTAATCTTGCAGTTGTACTCGCTCAGATGGGGAAAAAGGTGTGTTTAATCGACGCTGATCTTCGTCGGCCATCAGTCCATCTGCTGATGAATGTGATGAATGATACCGGACTAAGCCAGGTATTCTTACAATCCAACCAAGAATCATTACTAAAAAATTTCGTTAAACCGACAAGGATTGAAAATCTGTCGGTTCTACCTTCAGGGACGCTTCCGCCCAATCCTTCCGATTTACTTGGATCACACAAAATGGATCTTATTCTTCAGGAGCTTAAACAGCATTTCGAGATTATATTAATCGATGCTCCCCCAGCTTTGGCAGTAGCAGATGCATTTGTACTACTACCTAAGGTCCAAGGAACTTTGTTAGTGATGAAACCAGGGTCAACTCAATTCCGCGCAGCACGCCTTATGGTCGGCCAATTTAGAAGGTTACACGCGAATATCCTTGGAATTGCCTTGAATGATGTAAAAATGCGTGAATCTCGTTACAACCATTACTATTATGGTCATCCAAGTAGAGAATTTGCGAAATTAAGCGAAAAGTCCGTGGAACCAGAAGAAGCAAGCTGAAAAGGCTGGATTTTCTATAATAGAAGCAAACAAAGGTATCAGCAGGCTTGTTAACGATATCACCTGGTTTTTATTTAGTTATGGATTTAATTCATCTGCGCCAATATCGGGATTAATTCCCCGAATTTGACCAAAGTAATCCACTGTAACCTGGGGTAATGACAGAGACTTGTCGATTGCCGGGGAAGAAGTTGTTAACATAAACCAAGTGGCTGAAAAGGGATCCCCTATATGAGCCAGTTTAGGATCACCAACAATATCCGTGGGGCTTGAGGCTTTAGAATCTGAGGGAAGACTCTTAGACCACAGGTTGTTTGAGAAACTCACATCAGGAT
>JAXDCA010000046.1:0-96660 GCA_034678305.1 Bellilinea sp. | reverse complement strand
GTTATCGCCCGCAGTTCTACATCCGCACCATGGATGTGACCGGCAACATCAAGCTGCCGGAGAACGTCGAGATGGTCATGCCCGGCGACAACATCAACATGGAAGTCGAATTGATCGTCCCGGTGGCTCTCGAGCAGGGCTCCCGTTTCGCCATCCGCGAGGGCGGTCTGACCGTCGGCGCTGGCGCTATTACCAAGATTATTGCTTAGGTGTGTTCATGGCTAAACAACGCATTCGCATTCGTTTGAAAGCATACGATCACCGTGTCCTCGATCAGTCCGCAAAGCGGATTGTAGAGACGGCTGAGCGCAGCGGCGCTCATGTGGTCGGGCCAGTACCGCTGCCTACCCGCATCGAACGATTTACCGTTCGGCGCTCCACCTTCATCGACAAGGATTCGCACGAGCACTTCGAAATACGCACTCACAACCGCCTGATCGACGTTTTAGATCCGGATTCGAAGACGATCGATATGCTCATGCGGTTAAACCTGCCCGCGGGCGTGGATATCGAGATTAAGATCTAGTTTTTTGCACCTTAAAGACCCGGGTAGCGCCTGCCATTAAAGCTGGCGGCCCATGTGCGCAACTCATTTCAGCTATATGTCTGATGGAGAACCCCCAGCCGTATCAACACGGTTAACTGGAATACTCCTGTCGGTACAATGAAATTCGTTGCAAAATATTGTTAGACAACCCTAGTGAAAAACTAGAAGTTGCTGTATAATAGGGCGGTTTGGTCTCTGGCCAAACGATGGCTGAGCAAGAGTGGTTTTGTGAGCGTCGAACAAATCAACACAGACGCAGCAGACCACTGACTGCCCGGCAGCAGGGATGATGCAGCTTAGCCCATGCTGACAGTCCCCTAAAACTTGAAAGGTCAAGGAGTACAATCGAGATGTTTAAAGGGCTGATTGGGAAGAAAATCGGCATGACCCAGATTTTCGATGAAGCAGGTGTGGCTAGTCCAGTCACCATTATCGAAGCTGGGCCATGCTACGTTACCCAGATTCGCAAGCCTGAAAGTGATGGGTATTCTGCCGTCCAGTTGGGTTTCGAAGAAGTCAAGCCGAAGCGTTTGACAAGCGGCGAGCTTGGCCACCTCAAGCGCGGCGGTCTTAATGTTCCTCCGCTGCGATTTTTGCGCGAGTTCCGTTCGAAAACCCCCGATGTCGAAGAAGGGGCAAAGGTGACGGTAGAGCAATTTGCGGTGGGCGAGCACGTAGATGTTGTGGGTACCAGTAAGGGTAAAGGATTCCAGGGCGGCGTAAAACGCTACCATTTCAGTGGCGGATATGCAACGCACGGGCAGTCTGACCGTTGGCGTGCGCCTGGCTCTCGTGGGGCTGGTACGACCCCGGGTCGTGTCTTCAAGGGTTCGCGCGGCGCCGGTCATATGGGCAATGACCGCGTAACCGCGCAGCACCTTAAGGTGGTCCTTGTGGATGTGGAACGCAACCTGATTGGGGTGCGCGGGGCCATCCCCGGTCCTCGCGGCGGCCTGGTCGTCATCAAAGAAGCGCGGAAACAATAGCGCAGATGCCGGGACATATCCCTGGACTCATGGAGCGAAGTAGCTATGTTAGTTGATGTCTTCAATTTAGAAGGGAAAAAGGTCAAACAGGCTGAACTGCCTGATTCGATCTTTGCAGCCCCAATCAATATTGATTTGATGCACCAGGCATACGTGCGCCAGATGGCCAATGCGCGCCTGGGAACCCATGACACCAAGACCCGCAATGAAGTAGCCGGCGGCGGTCGGAAACCCTGGCGGCAAAAGGGCACCGGTCGAGCGCGTCAGGGTTCTATACGCGCCGCGCAGTGGAAGGGCGGCGGCCGCATTCATACACCGCACCCCCGTGAGTACACGCTGGCCATGCCGCGCAGGATGCGGCGCGCAGCGCTGCGCTCAGCATTATCGGTCAAAGCAGCCGAATCAGCCATTGTGCTGGTGGATGAGATGTCGATGGCAGAGCCGAAGACCCGCCTGATGGCGGAGACGTTGAACAACCTGGTCGGCGATGCCAGTGCGTTAGTCTTGATCCCGGAAAGAGCCAGCTATGAAAATGTCCGTCTTTCGAGCAGCAATTTACCCGGGACTAAAGTGTTGGTGGCGAGTTACCTTAATATTCGCGACCTGTTCAACTTTGATAAGCTGATAATGCCCTTGGCAGCGTTGGATGTTATTCAGAGCAATCTGGGACAGGCAGGGTAATGCAATGACCACGATTTATGATGTGCTCCGCCGTCCGTTAGTGACAGAGAAAACCAATTATCTAGTTAACAGCCTGCACCAATATGTGTTTGAGGTAAGCGACGATGCTACCAAAAGCATGGTGAAGGATGCGGTCGAAACCATCTTTGATGTCAAGGTTATGCAGGTCAACATCATCAATGTGCCTGCCAAACGCACCCGCCGTCCGCGCAGCCGCCGTGTTGCGGTGCGCAATTCGGCGTATAAGAAAGCAATTGTCACCCTGGCACCTGAAGACAGGATTCCGATCTTTGAAGGGGTCGAGTAATGGCTATTAAAGTTTATAAACCCGTAACCCCCGGTTTGCGCGGAATGACCGGTTATGGCTTCGAAGACATTACGAAAAAGCGGCCAGAATCATCCCTGGTTATCCCGCGAAAAAATTACGCCGGGCGCAACAACCAGGGGCGAATCACTGTCCGCCATCGCGGCGGCGGAAGCCGCCGGTTTATCCGCCTGGTTGACTATAAGCGCGATAAATTAGGCGTCCCGGCGAAGGTCACAGCTATCGAGTACGATCCGAACCGCACCGCCAGGCTGGCGCTATTGGTCTATAACGACGGTGAAAAGCGTTACATTATCGCCCCGGTCGGCTTGAAGGTTGGCGATAATGTGGTGGCTGGCCCAAACGTAGATATCCGCCCAGGCAACAGCCTTCCGATTGCGAACATTCCGATTGGAACGATGATTCACAATATCGAGATGAAGGAAGGTCGTGGGGGGCAGCTGGTTCGTTCGGCTGGCGTGTCAGCTCAGTTGCTGGCTAAAGAAGGCGATTTTGCGCATGTCCGCCTGCCCTCAGGCGAGGTGCGTTTGATCCGTCAGGTTTGTTACGCGACCATTGGTCAGGTGGGCAACCTGGATCACGGAAATATTAAAATTGGCAAAGCCGGCCGCAAACGCCACATGGGCATTCGCCCGACTGTGCGTGGTACGGCGATGTCCCCGCGCGACCATCCGCACGGCGGCGGCGAAGGCCGTCAACCGGTAGGTATGCCCGGCCCGAAGAGCCCGTGGGGTAAGCCAACCCGTGGTTACAAAACTCGCCGCAATAAAGAAACCAATAAATACATTGTGCGGCGGCGCAGCCAGGGTAAACGCTAAGTGGTCCGGGCTGACAGGTTGTAAACACCGAGAAAGAAGGACGAGATATGTCACGTTCATTGAAAAAAGGGCCTTTTGTTGCCCCCAAGTTATTGAATAAGATCGAGCAAATGAACCTGCGCGGTGAAAAGAAAGTTATCCGCACCTGGAGCCGCGCCAGCGTGATCTTTCCGCAGATGGTGGGGCATACTATCGCGGTACACGATGGCCGCCGGCATGTGCCGATCTACATCACGGAAAACATGGTCGGCCATCGCCTGGGTGAATTTGCCCCCACGCGGCACTTTCGCGGCCATGTTGCCGAGAGGTCATCCAAGAGGTAGAAGCTATGGCGACAGATATTCGCGCAGAATTACGTAATTGTCCGGTATCCGCCCGAAAAGTCCGCCTGGTCATTGACTTGATCCGCGGAAAACCGGCTATGGAAGCGCTTGATGTGATCAAGTTCATGACCACGAGCGCAGCCAATCCATTGCAAAAGCTTTTAACTTCTGCTGTGGCGAACGCTGAAGAGAACTTTGGAATAAACCGCGACGATCTGGTGATCTACAAGATCACCGCAGACGAGGCTCCGACGCGCAAGTGGCGGCGATTTGGCGCACGCGGGCGTTTCAAGCCTTTGTTAAAACGTGCCTCGCACGTTACCGTGATCTTGCGAGAGCAAGAGTAGCGAAACTTGTCCTGCAGATGGAAATGGTACATGCAGGCATGAGATAGACACCAGGAGTAATTATGGGTCGAAAAGTTCATCCGATAGGATATCGTCTGGGAGTGCACCAACCGTGGGAAGGGCGTTGGTTTGCCGAGGGCAGTGATTATACTGACCAGCTTCATAAGGATTTTCGTATCCGCAAGCTGATTTTTGGCGCTGCTGAACGGGCTGGCGTTTCCAAGGTCGAAATTGAGCGTTTCCCTGGCAAAGTTAAAATTATTGTTCATACCGCCAAGCCAGGCATTCTGATCGGTCGCAAGGGCGAAACAGTAAAGAAAATCCGGCAGGATCTGGAAGAGATGACCAAGAAAAAGATCGATCTCGAAATCAAAGAGATCAAATCACCGGATTGCGATGCTTACCTGGTTGCGCTGAATATTGCTGGTCAGATCAACCGCCGTGTAGCCTACCGCCGGGCGATGAAGCGCGCGCTTCAACAGGCAATTCGCCAGGGCGCTGAAGGTATTAAGATCGAAGTAGGCGGCCGGCTGAGTGGCGCGGAAATGGCCCGCAGCGTCTGGCTGCGCGAAGGGCGTGTGCCTCTGCAAACTATCCGCGCAGACATCGATTTTGCCCGCGCCGAGGCGTTAACCACTTACGGCCAGATCGGCGTGAAGGTCTGGATCTACAAAGGTAACATTCTGGAGGGCGAGGAAGAGAAAGCCGAGTCCACCGAGGGTGTGTACGTCAGTGAATAAACCTCGTCCTGGGTCAGGTTCCAGGCGATACGAGAGAGGTAAGTACCTATGTTGATGCCAAAACGTGTTAAATGGCGCAAGCAGCAGCGCGGTCATATGCGCGGCAAAGCCCTGCGCGGCGCCGAATTGCTCTACGGCGAGTTCGGTCTGCAGGCGCTGGAGCCCGGTTGGGTTACCGCGCGCCAGATCGAAGCAGCTCGCCGCGCGATAGTGCGCTCGATGCGACGCCGTGGTAAAGTTTGGATCCGCATCTTTCCCGACAAACCCTACACCCAGAAACCCCCTGAAACCCGCATGGGTAAAGGGAAAGGGAACGTGGAGTACTGGGTAGCTGTTGTGCGCCCGGGACGGGTCATGTTTGAAATTGGCGGCCTGGATTCTGAAGCTGCTGTTTCCGCGCTGCACCAGGCTTCCTATAAATTTGCTATCAAGACCAAAGTAATTGCTCGCCATGAGTCAAGTTCAGGAGAGCTGGAATGAAGAACGAACAAATTCGTCTGATGTCCAAAGAAGAACTGGTTGCCAAGCTGGCTGATGCACGCCAGGAATTGATGAATTTGCGCTTTCAGGTTGTCACCGGGCAGTTGACAGACACCAGTCGGTTGAAGATCACTCGCCGCCTGATCGCCCGCTATTCGACCATTCTGCATGAGCGCGAACGACTTGAACAGCAGGAAGGTGGAAAATGAACACTCGTCGACGACTGACCGGTGTTGTGACCAGCAATAAAATGCAAAAGACCGTTGTCGTGAAAATCTCACGGACTTATAAACACCCTCTATATAAAAAGGTGGTGCACGCATCGTCCAAGGTCAAAGCCCACGATACACTCGGCTGCGAAATCGGCGATGAAGTGTTGATTGTCGAAAGCAGACCTCTCTCGGCAGATAAGCGTTGGATTGTCGAAACTATACTCAAACGCCAGGGTCAGACCAAACTCATCGAGCCTGAGGGCGAAGGAGAGCAGGAATGATCCAGCACGAATCTCGCCTTAAAATTGCAGATAATACCGGAGCGCGCGAGCTCCTGGTCATGCATGTGTTGGGCGGCTCGACCCGTCATTTTGGCGGAGTTGGCGATATCGTTATTGGTACCGTCAAGTCGGCTGCTCCGCAAGGATCGGTGAAGAAAAGCGATATCGTTAAGGCGGTCATTGTGCGCTGCGCCAAGGAATGGCGCCGTGAGGATGGATCCACCATTCGTTTTGATGACAATGCTGCAGTGATTCTGGATACCGACGGACTGAATCCCAGAGGGACTCGCATTTTTGGACCCGTTGCTCGCGAGCTTCGTGAAAAGGGCTTTATGAAAATCGTTTCCCTTGCGCCGGAAGTCATCTAGGGTGAGGGATCAGGAGAACAAAGCCATGAATTTGAAGATTCGCAAAGGTGATACAGTCGAGGTCGTCAACGGCCGGCTCGAGGACAAAGGCAAGCGCGGTGAGGTGATCAAGGTTCTGCCGAAGGATAACCGTTTGGTTGTGCAGGGCGTGAATCTGCGCACCAAGCACCAGCGTCAGGTGCAAAGCAAGGGACGCACTATTTCCCCAGGAAAAGTGCGCTTCGAAGGTCCCATTGACATCTCGAACGTGATGCTTGTTTGCCCGCGATGCAGTAAAACCACCCGTGTAGGGATTTCCCGCGGGGAAGATGGCAAGGCGCTGCGCGTATGTAAAAAATGCGAAGCCACAATCGACGAATAGGCTGTCGTGGAGCTTGAATTATGAATGTCTTAAAAGAGCGTTATCAAAAAGAGGTGGTGCCTGCCCTGATGAAAGAGTTGGACCTCGAGAACATCATGCAGGTACCGCGGATTAGCAAAGTCGTTGTCAATATTGGTCTGGGAGAAGCGCTGGATAATCCCAAAGCGCTGGAGGCTGCCACAGGAGACCTGGTAAAGATCACTGGGCAAAAACCCGTCGTCACCAAGGCACGCCACAGCATTGCTGCTTTCAAACTGCGCGAAGGTCGTGCGATCGGGACGATGGTCACGCTGCGCGGAGAGCGTATGTGGGCCTTCCTCGACCGGGTGATGAATATTGTTCTGCCGCGGGTACGCGATTTCCGCGGCGTTTCAGCGAATGCCTTCGACGGGCGTGGCAACTACACCCTGGGCTTGCGCGAACAAATCATCTTCCCTGAGATCGAGTATGACAAAGTCGATAAAGTGCGCGGGATGGAAATCACCATCGTAACCACTGCGCGGAGCGATGATCAGGCTGCCACATTACTGCAGCTGCTTGGGATGCCTTTCAGGAAGGATTAGTATGGCCAGTAAATGTATGATGTATAGAGAAGCAAGAAGACGGTCTCAATATCAGGTTCGCAACCGTTGCCGCCGCTGCGGTCGACCGCGTGGGTACATGCGACGTTTTGCTCTGTGCCGAATTTGCTTTCGCGAGCTTGCTCTGGAAGGCAAAATCCCCGGCGTAACCAAGTCATCCTGGTAGGACCAGGCGGAGGTAGGCATGAGTGTAAATGATCCAATTGCTGATATGTTGACCCGCATCCGGAATTCCGTTATTAACGGTCAAACGCTGGTTGCGATGCCGAATTCAAGAATCAAGTCGGAAATCGCCCGCATCCTCAAGGAAGAAGGCTTCATCGAATTCTATGAGATTGTGAGCGGCGAGAAAGCCTTTGAAAGCACCCTGCGCATCCGCTTGAAGTACGTCGGTGAGCGCCGCAAACGCCGCCCGGTGATCACCAATCTTGAACGGGTGAGCCGGCCAGGCCGCCGGATTTATACACGTAAACAGGATATCCCCTGGATTCTTTCCGGTTTAGGGATTGCCATCCTGTCCACCCCTAAGGGCGTCATGACCGGGCAGCGCGCCCGCCAGCTCAATGTTGGCGGCGAGATCCTCTGCAAGGTCTGGTAGGCGCAGGGTGAAGGAGGTATTAAAGTGTCTCGTATAGGTCGATTACCGGTGGTTATTCCGGCAGGCGTGCAAGTCAATGTGGACGGCGCGACGGTGAATGTGAAGGGCCCGAAGGGTGAACTGACACACGTTTTTTCGCCCGTGGTCATGATCGAAATCGATGGACAATCGGTTTTGGTCAAGCGCAACTCCGAAGCGCCAACTGTACGCGCGCTGCACGGGATGACCCGCGCATTGATTCAAAACATGGTCACTGGCGTCAGTCAGGGTTTCGCCAAAGTGCTCGAAATCGACGGCGTCGGTTACCGGGCAGAGATGGATGGAAAAAACCTGGTGCTGTTTGTCGGCTACTCAAACCCTGTAGTTGTCCAGCCAGCGCCTGGCATCAGCTTCGAAGTGGAAACCAAAACCCGCCAAATTACTATCAAGGGCTATGACCGCCAGCAGGTTGGACAGATAGCTGCTGACATCCGAAAAATTCGTCCTCCCGAACCGTATCACGGCAAGGGGATTCATTATCTGGGTGAAAAGATCCGCCGCAAAGCCGGAAAGGCTGGCAAGAGCGGTAAGAAATAGGTGAGCGTTTATGGCAAAGTTAAGTCGTTCTGAAGCAAGGATACGAAGGCACAAGCGCGTGCGGAAATTCATTTCAGGCACAGCCGATTGCCCGCGGTTAGCGATCTATCGCAGCCTGGCGGAGATTTATGCTCAGGTGATCGATGATGATGCCGGGCACACACTGGTGGCTGCATCTACGTTGGATCCTGAGTTGCGCGGCAAGCTGGATGGCAAGACAAAATCTGAGCAGGCGCGCCTGGTCGGAGACTTGATCGGCAAACGGGCGAAGGATAAGGGCATCAGCAAGGTCGTTTTCGACCGTGGCGGTTTCCGCTACATTGGCCGTGTTAAATCACTGGCCGAGGGCGCCCGTAAGTCTGGCCTGGAATTCTAGGCTGGTTTAGAGAAAACATTGAGGGCCTGACTATGGAAATGAGTGAATATCAACCAGTAGAACAAACTTTTGACGAGCGCGTCATCGAGATTGCGCGCGTGGCAAAAGTGGTTAAGGGCGGTCGCCGCTTTCAGTTCCGCGTCACGGTTGTGGCCGGTGACAATAATGGCAAGGTGGGTCTGGGCGTTGGTAAGGCCAATGCGGTGCCAGAGGCCATGCGTAAGGCGACCGAACGGGCACATAAAAAAATGGTGTCCATCCCGATGGTGAGCACGACTATCCCGCACGAGGTGACCGGAGTTACCAGTGGCGCGCGTGTGCTGCTCAAACCTGCTTCGCGCGGCACCGGCGTGATTGCTGCCGGTGGCGTGCGTGCTGTGCTGGAAGCAGCGGGCATCCGCGACATCTTAACCAAGTCGATGGGCAGCGCAAATGTGTTGAATGTGGTTAAAGCCACTTTCGACGCCTTAGACCAGCTCAAGAATCCGAATGAAGAGGCCATCCGGCGCGGCAAACCTGCCAGCGAGATGACACCCTTCTGGGACCGGAGGAAGAATGGCTAAGAAGAGTCCTTCCCCGAAGATGGTGCGTATTACTTACGTGCGCAGCGCGATCGGATACTCTGAGGAGCATAAAGCGACCATTCGAGCTTTGGGGTTGCGCAAATTAAACCAGAGCGTGTTGCATGCCGATACGCCGGTTTTACGCGGGATGTTGCGTAAAGTAAATCATCTCGTAGAAATCGAAGAGCAGGTAGAAAAATGAAACTGAACGATCTAATACCCAACGAGGGCGCCAAAAAGGACCGTAAACGCGTTGGCCGGGGTATTTCAGCTGGCAAAGGCAAGACTGCCGGCAAAGGCACCAAAGGCCAGAATACGCGTTCAGGTGAGGGCGGCCACCTCTACCGGCAGGGCGGCAATCTGCCCTTCTACCGGCGCCTGCCCTTCATCCGCGGCGAGGGCTTTACCCCGCCGAACAGGGTCACTTATAATGAAGTGAACTTGAGCCAGCTGGCGGTAAAATTTGAGGCGAACAATGTAGTCACCGCTGCGGCGCTTGCTGAAAAGAACATGCTGCATAAACCAGCCAATCCGGTTGTCATCCTTGGTCGTGGTGAGATTACCTTCCCGTTGACTGTGCGCGTGCAGCGCGTTACCAAGGGCGCCCAGACTAAAATCGAGGCTGCTGGCGGAAAAGTCGAAATCGTTCCCTAGGTAGGTAAAAAAGGAGACTTTACGAATGAAGCGGTCGCCATGGCGCTTTCTCTGGAAGTCTGAAGACATCCGTAAGAAATTGTTAATCACCTTGCTGCTGTTGGTGCTCTACAGGCTGGCGGCGAATATCCCGGTACCAGGCATCGACCGAGAGGTGATTCGCAGTATCGTCCAATCACCGGGAGCAGCCGGATCGCTGTTTGGTCTGTTGGACCTGCTTTCAGGCGGAACCATTTCGAATTTCTCCATCCTGGCAATGGGTGTGTATCCTTACATCACCGCGCAGATTATCCTGCAGCTGTTGATGCCGATTATCCCGGCTCTCGAACGCCGTTTCAAGGAAAATCCGCGCGAAGGCCAGAAATTCCAGGAGAAATGGACCATCATCCTGACTGTGCCGATGTCACTGCTTTCAGCGATTGGGCAAATCAACATTTTCAACTCAATGGCTGGACAAACCGGACAGACGGTCTTGACTTTTACATACGGCTTCGCTGGCGCGAATCTGCTTCCGACGGTGACGATGCTGATCAGCATGATGGCTGGCACCATGCTCGGCATCTGGCTTGGTCAACTGATCTCTGAGTATGGTATTCCGAATCAGGGTTTATCTCTGATCATTTTTGCCGGTATCGTTTCGCGTATCCCGAGCAATATAGTCAGCCTGTGGAGCGACAAGCAAAACGCCTGGTGGCTGACCATCCTGATCCTGGTCATCCTGGTGTTGACCATCTTTGCGATCGTGTTCGTCCAGCAAGGGCGCCGCAACGTGCCGGTGCTATTCCCTGGACGGCGGGTCGGCAATCGCATGTCGATGCCGGTGCGCAGCAACCTGCCCTTGATGGTTAATATGGCTGGCATGATCCCGCTTATCTTCGCTCAATCGCTGCTGCTGTTTCCTGCGATCGTCGCCAGCTATTTCGTTAACGCGAAGACGGAATGGGTGGCCAGCCTGATGAACGGTATCTACAAGACCTTCTCCGGCAACAGCCCCTGGTATTCGCTGATGTACTTCCTTGGCGTGGTGTTGTTCACCTTCTTCTATACCGACGTGCTATTCCAACAGCAGAACTACGGTGATACGTTGAAACGCCAGGGCGCGCAAATCCCGGGTGTCTTGCGCGGCACGGCAACCCAAAAATACCTTACCAAAGTGCAGCGGCGCATTACCTTGCCTGGGGCTTTCTTCCTCGGGTTCGTGGCGGTGCTGCCGTATGTGTTAAAGCTATTCCTGCCCGCTTCGGCTGGCAGCTCTGGCTTGTTCCTGATATCAGCCGCCGGCTTGCTGATTGTCGTCGGCGTGGTGCGTGACACCTTCACGATCATCGAAACCGAGCTCAAGCTGCACGGCTACGATGAAAGCCTGATCAAAGGATAGCTGATGGGCAAGTATATCGTCCTCCTTGGTCCGCCTGGCGCTGGCAAAGGTACGCAGGCTGAGTTGCTTGCGGAGAAAACTGGTCTGGCGCACATCTCTTCCGGCGATATTTTCCGCGAGAACCTCAAGGCGCAGACTGAGTTGGGCATCCTGGCTCAAAGTTACATGAACCGTGGCGAGCTGGTACCAGACGACCTGACCATCGCCATGATCCGCGAGCGTTTGAGCCGTGCTGACTGTGCGGAAGGAGCCATTTTGGATGGTTTTCCACGCACGCCCGCCCAGGCGCAGGCTCTGAGTCAGATGCTGAGTGAATTGAATGGGAAAGTAGTCAGCGTTCCATACATTTCTGTGCCGGCTGATGTTTTGATTGCCCGCCTGAGCGGGCGATGGACTTGCCGCGCGCAAGGACACATCTATCACATTTTGTATCACCCGCCCAAAACCGCTGGAATTTGCGATGAGGACGGTTCTGAACTTTACCAACGTGAGGACGACCAGCCCGCAACAGTCGAGCGGCGTATCCGTGTTTACCTTGACCAGACCAGCCCTCTGATCGAGCATTACCGCCAAAGCGGTCTGCTGGTTGAAGTGGACGGCACGCAGCCGATAGAGCAGGTTGCGCTCGAGCTGCTGGCGGCTATTGGAAACGAGGGATGACGACGTGATGTCGTGGGAACGTCAGATCACCATCAAATCGCCGCAGGAGTTGGAAATCATGCGCCGCGCCGGACAGATCAACGCCGAGGCTTTGGCGGCTGCGCGTGACGCAACTCACCCGGGCGCGACAACTGCTGATCTGAACGCAGCTGCTGAGGAAGTGCTCAAAAAATACGGGGTATATTCGCCGTTCTTGAACTATCCAGGCCCTTACCCATATCCGGCGAGCACGACCGTCAGCGTTAATGAAGAGCTTGTCCACGGCATCCCCAGCCGTAAACGCAAGCTGCGTACAGGGGATATCGTCTCGATCGACTGCGGCACGGTATATGATGGTTTTGTAGCTGATTCCGCCATCACGGTACCAGTGGGCGAAGTTGCGGAAAACATCGATCAACTGCTGCAGGTGACCGAGGAAGCGGTTTTTATAGGCGCGGCTAAGATGGTCGCCGGTAACCGGGTTGGCGATGTTTCCGCCGCGATTCAGGATTATGTCGAGTCGCACAGCTTGCAAGTAACCCGCGAATACACCGGTCACGGCGTTGGGCGGCAGATGCACGAAGGTCCACAGGTGCCGAATTATGGGACGCCCGGTCGCGGGATGATGCTTCGAGTTGGCATGACGATTGCGCTCGAGCCAATGGTGCTGATTGATTCGCCCTCAACACGCGTATTGAACGATCAGTGGACAGTCGTTTCACGCAATGGGCTGCCAACCGCTCATTTCGAGCATACGATTGCAATCACCGCAGATGGTCCGTGGATTTTAACATTGTTGGAAAACGGAGAGAGTCCTGGACGTATTAAGCAAGTGAAGGTATAATCAACACTTTGGCTGTATTAACAGGAATTATGAGGAGTAATCATTCATGAGAGTATCACCGTCTATCCGCAAGCGCTGCGCGAAATGCAAAATCGTAAAGCGCAGCGGTAAATTGTATGTAATCTGTGAAAATCCAAAGCACAAACAGCGACAGGGATAGTGAAGTATGGCGAGAATTGAAGGTATCGATCTTCCGCGCACCAAACGGATTGAAACAGCTCTGACCTATATCTACGGGATCGGCCCGAATCGGGCAAAAAAGATCCTCTATTCGACCAGGGTAAATCCGGACACGCGTGTCAAGGATTTGACTGAATCGGATGTGAACTTGCTGCGGGAATTTATTTCGCAGAATTACAAGGTCGAAGGCGACCTGCGCCGCGAGGTGCAGATGAATATCAAACGCCTGATCGAAATTGGATGTTACCGCGGTTTGCGGCACCGCCGCAACCTGCCGGTGCATGGACAGCGAACGCGCACGAACGCGCGCACTGCCAAGGGTCCTAAGAAAACCGTGGCGGGGCGCGGTCGCCGGCGCGGAGCGACCAAGAAATAATCCACACCGGGTTCCAATCAGTTTGGTGTCCTTCCCTCACCAGCGGCTAACTGGATGGAACAAAGTGGATCAATTTCTAGCTGTACTCTGATCTTTTTAAGAGGTTGATAGCGAGGAAATATGGCACAAAATGTAAGATCAGCGCGTCGGACGGGCGCTGCCCGCAAGGTCAAGCGCACGCTTTCATCAGCGCAAGTGCACATTTATGCATCCTTTAACAATACAATCATCACCGTCACTGATCAGCAAGGCAACACAGTTTGCTGGTCGAGCGCAGGATCGGCCGGATTTAAAGGCTCTCGTAAAAGTACGCCTTTTGCCGCCCGGCTGGCTGCAGAGCAGGCGCTCAAGACTGCCCAGGCGATGGGCGTGCAAGAAGTCGATATGATTGTGAAGGGTCCTGGTCCTGGCCGCGAGTCAGCAATCCGGGCTGTGCAAGGAATGGGCATCAAAGTGCGCTCTATTGCGGACGTTACCCCGGTGCCGCATAACGGCTGCCGGCCTCCAAAGAAACGCCGCGTCTAATTATTCTGAGCGAGGGAAGTTATGGCGAAATACATCGGGCCGGTGTGCAAACTCTGCCGGCGAGAAGGTTACAAAATGTTTTTGAAAGGCGAGCGCTGCTTTACTGCGAAATGCGCATTCGAGAAGCGCCCGTTTGCTCCCGGGGAACACGGTCGTGTTAACGCAGGCCGCGGGGGCGCCGACCGCAAGTCGGACTATGCCCGCCAATTGCGCGCAAAACAGCAGGCGCGCTCTGTCTACGGCATCTTGGAGCGGCAATTCCGCCGCTATTTCAGTCTGGCGCTGCGGAAACGTGGTTTGACTGGTTTGAATCTGCTGCAGATTCTCGAGCTGCGCCTTGACAATGTGGTTTACCGGATGGGGTACGCTGAGAACCGGGCGCAGGCTCGCCAACTGGTTTCGCATGGTCACTTCACTGTCAACGGGCGCCGCACTGACATCCCGTCGATGCTGCTGCGCCCCGGCGACCAAATTTCAGTACGCGAAGGTTCGCGCAGGAAACCCTTCTTCAAGGAATTGACCGATATTTCAGAGCAGCGGAACTGCAGTTTGTGGTTGGAACGCGACCTGAAGAATCTGAGCGGCAGCATCAGTCGTTTGCCCGAGCGCGCCGAAATTGATGGCAACCTCAACGAACAGTTGATTGTCGAATACTACTCACGGTAATGCAATGTATGGTGTCTCTATGTATTCGTGCGTCGAAAGGGGTGTAACTTGTGCGCCTTAAGTAACATGGTCAAACCGAAGGTCGAGCGAGAAGACGAAGCTCGTAACTATGGTAAGTTCGTTATCAGCCCGTTGGAAAGGGGCTATGGCGTCACCCTGGGTAATGCGCTGCGTCGAATATTGCTCTCCTCGCTGGACGGAGCAGCCGTTAGTTCTATTCGCATCACTGACGTGCTGCACGAGTTCAGCGATATTCCTGGAGTACGCGAAGACGTGATTCAGGTCATGCTGCAAATCAAGCAACTGCGCCTGATCCTCCACGATGTGGAATCCTCGCATCTCCATTTAGACGTACGCGGATCTGGCACCGTCACCGCCGCGGATATTCAGGTACCGGCTGAGGTTGAAATTGTCAATCCCGAACTGTATATGTTCACGGTGGACGATGATAAAACGCGGCTGGAAATCGATCTGACGGTCGAACGCGGGCGGGGCTATTCACCAGCCTCTGACCGCAGCGGCAGGTTGCCAATTGGCGAGCTGCCGGTGGACGCGATCTACAGTCCTGTCCGCCGGGTTAACTTTGCGGTCGGGTTTGCGCGTGTCGGTCAGAGCACCAACTACGAGAAATTGACCCTCGAAATCTGGACGGATGGAACAGTGACGCCTGAAAAAGCGCTTGGCACCGCCTCCAAATTAATGATCGACCACCTGCGCATGATTTCAGGCATCAGCGAAGATACCATTCTGCTGACCGCCGAAAAGGAAATCAGCGGCAGCCGTTTGACGAGCGAAGCTGCTGAGACGCCCATCGAAAACCTGGATTTGTCAGTGCGCGTGTTTAATTCCTTGAAGCGCACCGGCATAACCACGGTTGGCGATGTGCTTGACTTGCTCGAAAAGGGCAACGAGGCGGTCATGTCGATCCGTAATTTTGGTGAAAAGAGTCTGGAAGAATTACGCCTAAAGATGCAGGAAAAAGGTTTCCTGCACGATGAAACTGAGACGGAGTAAGTTGTTATGCGCCATAAGGTAGCAGGAATTAAACTGAGTCGATCGAAAGACCAGCGCATCGGATTGCGCCGGAACTTGATCAAACAGTTCTTTACCCATGAACGCATGAAGACCACCCGCGCCAAGGCGCTTGCCATTCGCGGCGAGGCTGAGAAGATGATTACTCTGGCCCGCAACAGCGCTAACGGCAGCGACATGGATAAGGTCAACGCGCGCCGGCTGGCAGCAGCCCGGCTCGGTGATCCGACGGTGGTCCGCAAGCTGTTCGATGATATTGCTCCGCGCTATGCCAACCGCAACGGCGGGTATACGCGCATGTTCAAGTTGGGACCGCGTCAGGGCGATGCCGCTGAGATGGTTCTGCTGGAATTGGTCGAAGAGTAAATCCTGTCCGGATCGAGTAAAACCGGATTGGAATGGAACGTTACCAGGTTAAGATAGCCTACGACGGCACAAACTTCCAGGGCTTTCAACGGCAGGGAAGCCGCCGAACGGTGCAAAGTGTAGTCGAGGAAGCGCTGCGCAGCCTGAACTGGCAGCAGCGGGCGATTCTCTACGCCGGGCGAACCGACACGGGTGTCCACGCTGCCGGGCAGGTGATTGCCTTCGATCTCGATTGGGCGCACACCCCAAACGAACTTGGCAGAGCCCTCAACGCTAACCTTCCCGAAGACGTGGCAGTCCGCGAGGTTACCATCGCCAGCAGTAATTTTCACCCGCGTTACGCTGCGCTGGCGCGCTGCTACCGCTACCGGCTGTACTGTCAGGCAGAGCGTGATCCGCTGCGCGGGCGGTATGCCTGGCGCGTGTATCCTCCGCCGGACGGGGACCTGCTCGGACAGGCAGCCCGGACGGTCGCAGGAACCCACGATTTTGCGGCATTTGGTTCGCCGCTCTCACCGGGCGGCAGCACCGTCCGGACGGTTTTCAGCGCGAAATGGGAGCAGGCAGGCGATGAATGGCGCTTCGAGATCGTTGCCAATGCTTTCCTGTACCGGATGGTGCGCAGGATCGTTTTCTTGCAGGTTCAAGTTGGGCAGCAACGGTTGAGTATTGATGCATTGGCAGCTGCCCTCCAGGCTCCTGCCCCGCTAAAGCCAGGGCTGGCATGCCCGGGCGGTCTGGTTCTGGAAAGAGTGTATTATTCCTTAGATAGGTTATTGCCTGAAGGGTTAGCAAAACCCTTAAATGCTAGTGGAGAAGAAGACTGTGGATAAGACCTTCGTCATCAAAGGAAAACCCGAAAACAAATGGCTTGTGGTGGATGCTGACCAGCAAAATGTTGGACGCCTTGCCACGCAAATTGCCCAATATTTACTGGGAAAGCATAAGCCGACCTACACGCCCGGGGTCGCCATGGGCGATTACGTGGTGGTCATCAACGCTGCAAAGCTGGATATCGCTGAGAAGCGGCTGGACACTAAAATGTACCACCGCCACTCGAACTATCCGGGCGGCTTGAAATCAGTTACCATGCGAGAGCAAATGAACAAGCGCCCCGATCGGGTGATTCGCGCGGCAGTGTGGGGAATGTTGCCCCATAACAGGCTGGGGCGCCAACTGATCAAGCGCTTGAAGGTATATAGCGGCAATGAACACCCGCATGAAGCTCAAAAACCAGAGCCAGTTGCATAAAGGAGCAGGGTATTATGTCTGTGCAGTATTTTGAAGGAATTGGGCGCCGCAAGGAATCCACCGCGCGAGTGCGCGTGATGAGCGGTTCAGGTCAGTTTACTGTGAATGGAAAACCGTTGAGCGAGTATTTCTCGCGGCTTGGCGATGCTGAAGCCATCCTCAGGGGATTCGAAGCCGCCGGGCAAGACAGCAACACGTACGATGTCACTGTTGTGGTCAACGGCGGCGGTGTCACCGGGCAAACCGATTCGGTAAAGCTCGGCCTGGCCCGCGCGCTGGTCAAGATCAATCCGGATTTCATCCATGGTCTGCGCAAATATGGGCTGCTTACCCGCGATCCGCGTATCAAGGAACGCAAGAAGCCAGGCCTCAAGCGCGCCCGCAAGGCTCCGACCTACACCAAGCGTTAAATCTCCTTAGTGAGTCCGTGGGGCATGCGCAGACGGTTACGCTGTCTGCGCATGCCCCGTATGTTTTCCCATGGAGTTGAATATGCCGTCTGCTGCGCCAACCTCTGGAATTACCCTACTAGGCCTGGGTCCAGGCGGTGTGGGGCATCTGACTCGCGAAGCGTGGGAATGGCTGAACACCATCTCCGAAATTTATTTACGCACCCGCCAGCATCCGGTGGTGGCATCCTTGCCGGCGAACCTGCGTGTGCATTCGTTCGACGAGCTTTACGAGAGCATGGATTCTTTCGAAGAGGTGTATGCCGCCATCGTAGAGCAGGTCCTGGCGTTAGGCGCGCGCCCGCAAGGCGTTACCTATGCTGTGCCTGGTCATCCAGCCATCGCTGAGGCGACCGGGCCTGAAGTTCTGCGCCGAGCTAAAGAAGCTGGTATCCTGGTCAGAGTGATCGATGGGCTAAGCTTCATCGAGCCAGTTTTCAGCGCGCTAGGGCTGGATCCATTTCCACGCACGGCGCTGATCGACGCGCTCGAGTTGGGCGTCTTGCACCATCCGTCCTTCCCGCCGGATATGCCAGCATTGATCACGCAAATCTACGATCAGCTAAGCGCCTCTCAAGTCAAATTGACGCTGAACGCGGTCTATCCAGACGAGCATGAAGTCACACTGATCCATGCTGCCGGCACTGAGGCACAAGTAATTGAGCGCATGCCGCTCTATCAAATCGACCGCAGCCCGCATATCGGACTGCTCTCGGCGTTGTATGTGCCGCCGCTGCAGGATGGCTCATCGCTCGAGGCTTTCCAGGAAGTGGTAGCGCGCCTGCGCGCTCCCGATGGTTGCCCGTGGGATCGCGAGCAGACGCATAAAAGTTTGCGCATATACCTGCTGGAGGAAACGTATGAGGCGCTGGCGGCGCTGGACAGCGAGGATGCATCGGCGATGCGCGAGGAGTTTGGAGATTTATTGCTTCAAATCCTGCTGCATGCCCAAATTGGAGTGGAAGAGGGCGAGTTCAGCATGGCTGAAATCATCGAAACCATCAAGCGCAAGATCATCCGCCGGCACCCGCACGTCTTCGGAGATGTGGAAGTTGCCGGCGTGGCTGGCGTGCTGAGCAACTGGCAAAAATTGAAGGAAGAGGAGCGCGCTGCCAACGGCGAGGAAGTCAAGGGCATGCTCGACGGCGTTCCACACACGCTGCCGGCGCTGGCTCAGGCGCAGGAAATCCAGGACCGGGCAGCGAGGGTGGGTTTTGATTGGGCTGAAATTGGACCAGTTATCGCCAAAGTGAATGAGGAAATGGCGGAAGTGCAGTCGGCCGAAGAAGCTGAGCATCGCGAGCAAGAGCTCGGAGACCTGCTGTTCGCGGTGGTTAATCTGGTACGCTGGTACAAAGCGGACGCCGAAAGCGTGCTGCGCATGACCAACGATAAATTCCGGAGAAGATTTGCCTTTGTCGAGAGAACGGCAAAGGAACAAGGCAAAGACCTTGCGCGAATGAGTCTGGCTGAGATGGATGTTTTATGGGAGCAGGCAAAAGATCAGGAGATTGGCAAGTAACCGAAAGTGGCTGATTTGCGTATGGTGTTCCGTGGATTCGGGCTGGTTATTTGCGCAGCTCGGGGGAATCGAACCATAAACCGCTGATCAGATGCGGCTCTTGATTATCGAAGACGATGCGCATCACTACCGCGTCGTCTTTTTCGAAGATCATTTTATATGCGACAGTAGTGTAGTCATCATTTTTTAAGACGACGTTCACTTCATGCGTGCGATAAGTCCCTAATTTCGATGAGAAGGTCTGCAGCAGCTCATCAAAGGCAGCCTGGTCCATGCCGGTCTTCATGGTCTGACTAAAATCGGCAGAGAAAACAGAATAGTCCCCGGTGACCAGTCCAGAAATCAGGTTATCCGCTTTCGGAGTGGCGTAATCCAGCACTTGCTGTTGTTCGTCGCCTTCCAGCGTTGTAGTTTTGGTCAAAGGAGCTTTGATCAAGGAACAACCCGCCAGGATGAGGGTTAATGTCAGTGTAAGAATAAATATTTTTTTCATCAACCAAACCTCTGGGTAGCAATTTACTGAGGATAAATTCATTATACCGCGAGTTGAACATCGACCTAAAGTTGCAAATATGGTCCGTCAGCAATGATGATGCTCCTGAAAAAATGGATCGGAGGACCATCAATTGGAAAAAATACAGAGGAAATAATGAATAATATTGAAATTGATATATAATTTATTGAATTTTATCTTGACAAAGTTCAATTTTAAGATAAGATATTATTTGAAAATCAATCCTCATTTTGACAAGGAGGACCGTGCGATGGCTGAACAAACCATTCCATGCGGTCAGGCGCCGCAGGTGGTCATACGGGCAGAGAATAATCTATCCATACGTGGAGGCGATCCTGGCGAAATACTGGCAATTGTAGAAGATTTGCGTAATCTATCCGCGGTCGAAAGTGACGACGAGATTAACATCAATTGCGAGTGTGACTGTACGCTGCGCATCCCTGCGGATGCGAATGTGGTCATCGATCGAGTTGACGGTTCAGTTGTTATCAACGATTTTTTGGGGGGACTCCGCATCGATATCGTTCATGGAAATCTGACGATGAACCGGGTTGGGGATGTCGAATGCAAGAGCATCGATGGGAACTGCCGGGTTGCAAATGGCGGAAAGCTGCTCGTTCAAGGGGTGGGGGGCAATCTGAGCGGCAGCGCATTATCCGGTCAATTATGCGCCCTCGGCGTTGGCGGGAATATCAAGATGGCGGCGGTTAGCAGCGCGCAAACCTTGAAAGCCGGCGGCAATATCCGGATTGGCCTGCTGGAAATTAAAAATGAGATACATATCGCTGCGGGCGGGAATGTCCGCCTGTACTTGCCGCCCAAAGCGGGCTATGTCTTGAATGCAGCCTGTGGCAGCCAGAAGATTACCTTACGGTCCGGCGAAGAAACTCAAAGAATCCTGGGCAGGGCATCGGATATGAAGGTTGGTGAAGGCGGTCCGCGCTTGAAAATAGCGGCCGGCGGCAGTATCTCCCTTTTGGATAGCGAATATAAAGAGGGGGATAATGAGGAAATCAACGTGGACTTCGAAATGAATATGATGAATGAGCGCATCCAAAAACGCATCGAAGAAAAGATCCGCCGCGCGGAGAAACGCACGGAAGCTGCGCAACGCAGGGCGGAGGAGCGCATCCAAGAGTCGATGAGAAATGTTGGAAGATCTGGGCCTGGCAGATCTGTTACCATTGGCGGATTTACAGAGCAACGGGCGGGCGCAGCCCAGAAGAAAGCTGATGCTGCCGGGGAATCCGGGCGGGTAACAGACGCCGAGCGTTTAATCATTCTTAACATGTTGTCCGAGAAAAAGATCACAGCGGAAGAAGCAGAACGGCTGTTTAAGGCGTTGGAAGGCAAATTCCATAATCCCTAGCATTCAATATGGATATCTGGGAGGGAGCTTTGGACGAGAGCAGGTTTGAAATATTAAAACAAATCGAGCAGGGCAAGCTTTCGGTGGAGGAAGGTTTTCGCCTGATTAACCAGATCGAAGAGACTGAAAAAACACCAGCCGGAATTGGCATCGCTGCCAGCGAACACAGTTGGACTGATGAAGAGCCAATCGAAAGGGCAAGGGTATTGAAGGCTGTCGAACCGGAACCGACAATAAAATTCGGGCACTGGAAGATCTGGAGCTGGATTGGTTTTGGCATTTTCTTGCTGCTGACCATGGTCAGCGCGGTTTGGATGATACAGGGTTGGCGCGCACACCCTTGGGGGTGGGGATTCTGGCTGTCATGGATCCCGTTTTTAATCGGAATTGGCGGCATGGCGCTCATGTTCAACTCGCGCTGGCTGCACATCCGCATACGGCAGGCGAAAGGTGAAAAACCCGAGCGGATTGCGATCAGCATTCCCTTCCCGTTAGGTCTGGTACTGTGGATCATGAAAACCTTCCCGCAGTGGGTGCCTGAAAAAGCGCGCGGTGTAGGAATAAACGAATTTCTGGATGAGGTGAACCGCGGGATCAGCAAGGAGCAGCCAATCTATGTCCAGGTAGATGATGAAGACGGCGAGCACGTGGAAATTTATATCGGTTAACTTACTCGCCATTTTATTAATAGTTGCACGTTTCAAGTTTTGCATAGTTTTGTAAACGAATCGGTGTTCTGATATATGATAGCCATGCATATAAGGTTTTACCATGAACATCTGACGCAAACGGCAGGTATATCCTACTAATTCGAAAAAAATTCACCGACCTGGTTCGGATAGCCCTCATCTGATAACAACCAACCAGGAGAAGCAACCTAATTGGGCAGTCAATCGTATAGAGTATGTGCTCTGGTATTGCCGCGCCTTGCAGTTTGTTTCATGCGCCGGTTGCCCAAAGGGGTTAATCTCATCAGGAACGATAAAAATTCAAATAAGACAGGTTCTGAATGACAACCGTAAAGAACAGCTCCACAATAGAAACCATTAAAAAACCTCCTCTGCTTACGCCCTTACTCCTGATCTTCATGTTTGCCATGATCCTGGCGAACCTGGGGGGCAACATGTTCTATCCGTTGGAAGCCCTCTACCTGAAAGATCTGGGCGCTGAAATCGCTCAGATCGGTTTGTTCTATACAATTTCGCAGATCATTCCTCTTGTTCTACAAATCCTGGGCGGCTGGATATCTGACTCGCTTGGCCGGCTGCGGGCCATTGCCATTGGCAGTGTGGTGGGCATTTTTGGCTATATACCGCTCATTCTGGCTAACCGCTGGGAATGGGTGTTGATTGCTTCTGCGTTGAATGCGGTAACCCGCTCACTGGTTGGTCCAAGCTTCGATGCCTTTATCGCTGACCACTCCGCTCCAGAGAATCGCGCCAAGCTTTTTGGTATAACCCAAACTCTCTTTGGGGTTGTTTCAGTTGTTGGACCTGTTATGGGTGGCTACCTTGCTGAGAGCGCTGGTTTTAAAGTCATGCTGATGATAGCAGCCGCACTGTATGTGACCGCCACGATTCTTCGTTTGGGTATGGCGCGGAAGGCAGCACAAGGCATCGAGGCAAATCCTACCCCGCTGACATTAACAAGTCTCAAGAGCAACTTGCAGATCATGCTTGGCCTTATTATGGCGGGTGGACTATTTACCTGGATATTGATCACTGACGGAGCGCGGGACATCTTTAGCAGTATGTCGTTTACCTTCCTGCCGGTATTCATGCAGGATATTGCCGGGCTGACCATTGGGCAGATTGGCTTGATGAACAGCATCTTTGGGATTGCGATGATGGCGGTCATGATCCCTGCTGGGCATCTGGCGGATAAAGTCGGAGAGCGTGTCAATATTGCTATTTCGTTCTTTCTCATGTCAGGCTGCCTGATGATCATTGTGCTTGCCCCGCCCCACAGCCCGATATGGCTCTACACCCTGGGTTGGATCATCGCAGGGATTGCGAATGGATTGGCAATGCCTGCCTACCAGTCTTTGATCAGCAAAGCTGTTCCGCAGAGGTTGCGAGGGGTAGCGTTTGGCTTGTTCAGCACCAGTCTTGGGTTGGTTTCACTGCCTGCCCCGGTGATCGGCGGGTATCTTTGGGAAAAGCTCAATCCTCAGTTCCCATTCATGCTGACCATCGGCGCGATGATGCTCTCGATCATTCCGGTATGGTTTAAATTCAAGGCCCCGCGCGAGCAGGTGGAGGAATCGGCTTTACAGAAAGCGTAATCGATTCATATGTCATGTGTCAGGGGTCAGGTTTATTGGATGTCCTGGCGCTCTGGTTTATTGGCGTTCTTGAGTGACATCCAGGGGTTGCTCTAAAGGGGGTGATACCGCTTTTGAGCATAGCGGCAAGGGTGAAATATCAAGTACTTCAGTCCTTAATATGGATACATGTTCAATTCTGACGGATCGCCCGCTCTGTTTTCGTGGGGTAAGGTAAGAGCCGAGGTACACGCTTCACAGGAGGGCTGGCTGGCATCTTATACTGCAACGACCATTTGGTAAAGCAAGGTGCTGGATATTGAAAGCCAGGTTCGCTTTACATTTGTTTCGGAAATTGATAAAATAGCATGGTTTGGCGGTGAAGTTCTTTTATTTTCCTTAAATTAATAAAACAATTCAATAGGAGCAGGTATGCTGAGTCACTGGCTCTATGTTGGCGTTTTCTTCCTGGTAGCTCTCTTCTTGCCGGCGGCAGCAATCTCGATCGCCGCGATTCTGGCGCCAAAAAAACCAAATTCACTCAAAGATACGACCTATGAATGCGGCATGGAAACTGTTGGTCCTTCCAGAGCGCAATTCAGGGTTCAATATTACGTCTATCCGCTATTTTTCCTGATCTTTGATGTCGAGGCTGTCCTGCTCTTTCCATGGGCGGTTGCCTATAATCAGTTGGCTCTGTACGGCGTGATCGAGGCGGTGATTTTCATCCTCATCCTGCTTGGCGGTCTGGCTTACGCGTGGCGCAAAGGCGCCCTGGAATGGCACTAATCCTGGAATAGGAGCTGGAGGAACAAAATGACTTTTTGGAGCGATCCATTCACGGCTATCCAGCAATGGTTCTTAGGTTTATTGGCATCCATCGGATTCGGACCTGTCGGCGTCAAAGTCACCGGGATGCTGGTTGGCATCATCATACTGGCAATTGGACCGATGTTGTTCACTATCTTCCTGATTTGGGTGGAGCGGAAAGTGATCAGCCGCATCCAGGATCGAATCGGCCCCAACCGGGTTGGCCCGTATGGATTGTTCCAACCTTTTGCCGATATGGTGAAGATATTTATCAAGGAACACATCACGCCGCGCGGCGCAGATTGGCTGCCCTACAATCTGGCGCCGGTGATGGCAGTCGCCGCGGTCCTGATGGTTTGGGCGGTGATCCCCTTCACGATCACCTTCTACGGGGTCAATCTCAATGTCGGCGTCCTTTTCATTATTGCGGTTGGTTCAATTGGGGAATTGGGCATCATTTTAGCCGGCTGGGGCTCCAACAATAAATACGCGCTGTTTGCCATGTTCCGCTCGATAGCCCTGCTGATCTCGTATGAAATCCCGCTGGTACTCTGTTCGATGGTGCCGGTGTTAATGGCAGGTTCGCTAAATTTAAACGACATTGTCAAATCACAGACGCCCTGGAATGTCGTCACCGCGCCGGCAACTGCCATCATTTTCTTTATCGTGTCCGTGGCGGAAATAGGCCGAGCGCCCTTCGACCTGGCAGAGGCCGAGTCAGAAATTGTTTCGGGATTTAACATCGAGTATTCCGGGCTGAAATTTGGCATGTTCTACGTTGCTGAATTCCTGCACACCTTTACCGTTGCCTTGATCTTCGCAACGCTCTTCCTCGGTGGCTGGCGCGGCCCCGGGGCAGAGCAATACCCGATCCTGGGTTTTATTTACTACTTTATCAAGGTGGGCGTGGTTTATTTCTTACTGATGCTGGTGGACGGCACCCTGCCGCGGCTGCGCATCGACCAGATGATGAACCTGAACTGGAAGGTGCTTACCCCAATCTCGCTTGTCGTACTGGTGATTTTTCCGCTGGTTGGTGCTCTGACGGCGGATTATCCCTTATGGCTGCGGGTGTTAGTTTTGGCTGGCAGCAACCTGCTGGTACTGTTGATCGGCGAGCGAATACTGACGCGGAGGTTACCGCGAAATCCGGCTGAAGTCGGGTCTCGCGACCGGCCGGTTGCCAGACCGGAAAATCTCCTATCACAGTCTGACTCTGGAGTGAGCGGATGAGTGTATTGCAGATCATTTTTATTCTGATCGCCGCCGTCACGCTATTTTCCGCGATGATGGTGGTGATTGTACGCAAGATGATGCATGCCGCTTTGTGGCTGGTTTTGGCGCTGTTTGGGGTCGCCATGATTTTTGCCACGTTGCAGGCGAGTTACTTTGCGGTCATCCAGGTGCTGGTGTACATTGGCGCAATTGCCATTCTGATCATTTTCTCGATCATGCTGACTCAACGGGTATTGGAGACGGCTGGCGAGCAGCTCGTCCGCAACTGGTGGCTGCCGGCGCTGGTCGCGCTGGTGCTGTTTGGGCTGATCGCCAGCGCGCTGAGCCTGTGGCATGGATTTGGCACGCCGCTGGTGGAGCTGCCTGCGGGCGCTGAAAATGTGGCTGCGCTGGGAAAGGCACTGGTCGATCCTGCCGGGTACACCATTCCCTTCGAAGTCGCCTCGGTGTTGCTGCTGGCAGCTTTGATTGGGGCGATCTATGTGGCCGTCGATCGCAAGGAGAAAGCCTCATGATTCCAATTTCCTGGTATCTGATCGTCGCTGCGGCCATATTTTGCATCGGTTTGTTCGGCGTGTTTGTGCGCAAGAATGCTGTTGGCATTCTAATGGGCGTTGAGTTGATGTTAAACGCGGTCAATATCAACCTGATCGCTTTCTGGCATTATCACTCCCAAACCCAGGGCATGCCGCAAATTTCCGGGCTGGTATTCGTTGCGATCGTCTTGATCCTGGCGGCGGCTGAAGTGGCAGTTGGTTTGGCGCTGATTATCTCAGCTTATCGGCGGCACAGGACGGTTGTTGTCGACGATATGAGCCTGCTCAAAGGTTAAACGGACTCGCGGAGAGGAACTATGACGATAGAATCCCTGATTTGGCTGATCCCGCTGCCGCCAGTCCTGGCGTTTTTCGTGATCATGCTGTTCACCAACCGCTACAAAGGGTTAAGCCACTGGATTTCGGTTGGCTCGGCCGGATTGGCCTGGCTGGCCAGCATGGTGGTCTTCTTCCGGGTGATTGGCATAGAGGGATTGGCAGAAAATCCGATTGTTTCTACTATTCCCTGGCTGCCTACCGGTGAAACCTTCTTTAAAATCGGCGTTCAGGTCGATCCGCTGACAGCGGTCACGCTGTTTTTCGTCGCCTGGACGATCCTGATGATCTTTATCTACAGTATTGGCTACCATAATTACGGGCAGCCCGTTGGAGAGCACGACAGGCCTGGCTTCCCACCGGAAGGCGCGGTCATCAAGGACAAGAGTGGTCACACGCACAAAGTGCCCTCTGTTGAGCCGATGTATTCGCGCTTTTTCGCGTTGATTGGCTTGTTCGCCTTTGCCATGTTCCTGCTGGTGCTCACCGATAACCTGCTGATTCTATACGTCGGTTGGGAGATCATGGGTTTGTGTTCCTACCTGTTGATCGGTTTCTGGTACGGCAAGGAATCAGCCCGGGCAGCGATGATCAAAGCCTTTTTGACCACCCGCGTCGGAGACGTGTTCATGCTGCTCGGTCTGGCAGCCTTGTATTCGATCACTGGCACGTTGAATTATCAGGCTATCCTTGGCAATCCGCAGGTGCTCGACCAGCTGGCTGGCAGCTCATCGCCTGTGCTGGGGCTTTCCTGGGCGGGATTGATCGGCATCCTGATTTTCATAGGCACGATTGGAAAATCCGCGCAATTCCCGCTGCATGTCTGGCTGCCAGACGCGATGGAAGGTCCCACGCCAGTTTCGGCGATGATCCATGCCGCGACGATGGTCTCAGCGGGCGTCTATCTGGTGGTGCGCTTTTTCCCGTTGATTTCGGCTGGATGGGCGCCAGGGGGCGCGCTGACCACGCCAATGTTGGTGATGGGAGTGATCGGCGCCTTTACCGCGTTGTTCGCGGCGACGATCGCCGTCGCGCAGAATGACATCAAGCGCGTGCTGGCATACTCGACCATCTCACAATTGGGCTACATGATCGCCGCGTTAGGCGTGGGAGCGTACGTGGCAGCTGCCTTCCACCTGATTACGCATGCCTTCTTCAAGGCGCTGCTCTTCCTCGGCTCCGGATCGGTCATCCACGGCATGGAGCACGGCGTGCTGCACACTGGCGAGCACATCGAAGCGCAGAATATGCTCAACATGGGCGGGCTGCGCAAGAAAATGCCGCTCACCTTCTGGACCTTTCTGATCGGCGGTTTCGCGCTATCCGGTTTTCCACTGGTCACGGCGGGTTTCTGGTCGAAAGACGAGATCCTTTCCGGCGCATTTTCGGGCGGGCAAATGGGCGTGTTCATCACCCTGGCGTTAGCGGCGCTTTTGACCGCATTCTACACCATGCGCCAGATCACGTTGACCTTCCTTGGCGAACCACGCAGCAAGGCGGCCAGCCACGCGCTTGAGTCGAAACCGACCATGACCCTGCCGCTGGTCATCCTGGCATTTTTTGCAGTCACTGCCGGCTGGGTTGGCATCCCTGAGCAGTTCCCCGGGCTTGGCGGGCTGATTCCCAACTGGTTCGAGGAGTTTGTTGGCAGCATGCTGCACTACGAACATCCCGTTGAGGTTTCACACAGCCTGGTGCCGCTGTTTACCTCGCTGGCGGTTGCACTGGGCGGCCTGCTGATTGGCTGGCTGGTCTATCGCGGGGTGCGCCAGGCTAAGGATCCGCTCGAAAAGGCGCTTGGCAGTGTGCACACGCTGCTCAAGAACAAATATTACATCGACGAACTGTACAGCCTGGTCTTCATCCGCCCATCGATCTGGCTGGCGGAAACCTTTACCGATAAGTGGTTGGACCTGGGATTGATCGACGGCATTTTACACGGCATTGGGCGCTTTGGCCTGTGGGTGGGGCGTGTTTTGCGCAATGTGATCGATCTGCCGGTCGTCAATGGCGCTGGCGATGCTGCCGCTGCCGGTACGCGCGGTTTGGGCGCCTATTTGCGCTCCCGCCAGGCAGGCCGCGTCCAGGTGTATATGGTCATAGCAATTGGGCTGCTGGTTGCAGCCGGTCTGCTCTTCTATTTGCTGGCTGGTACGATCTAAGCTTCTTTGGAGCAAGGGATGGACTTCATCTTAAATCACCTGCTAACTCTCATCCTGTTCACGCCAACGGCAGCCGCGCTGGTGCTGCTGCTTCTGCCAGCCAGCAAGGTGCGCTTGCTGCGTTGGGTCTCGCTGGCAGCGTCGTTGATTCCACTTGCGCTGGCGGTAGTTGCCTGGCTGAACTTCAATCCCAACCCGGATCCGCAGGCGCCTTTCCAATTTGTGGAGCAGGCGACCTGGTATGCAGCGATTAACGCCTCGTATCATCTTGGCATCGACGGAATTTCGCTGCCGATGGTACTGCTGACCACGCTGCTGACCCCGCTGGCGGTGCTGGCATCCTTTAGCATCACCGAGCGCGTAAAAGCCTACATGGTCCTGTTCATGCTGCTGGAAACAGGCATGCTTGGCGTCTTTCTCGCGTTGGATTTGATGCTGTTCTTCGTTTTCTGGGAAGTCGGGCTGGTGCCAATGTACTTCCTCATTGCGCAATGGGGCGGCGCGAAGCGCAACTACGCCGCGCTGAAATTTATCCTGTACACCATGGGCGGCTCGCTCGGACTGCTGCTGGCTATCCAGTTGATGGGCGTGGCAGTTGGTTCCTTCGATCTGGTCGAACTCTCGGCAAAATGGCCGGTGATCACCTCGCTGAGCGTGCCGATAGGCATCCCGCTTGAGACGGTCAAGACAGTCGCTTTTTGGGCGTTCGTGATCGCATTTGCGATCAAGGTGCCAATCTGGCCGTTCCATACCTGGCTGCCGGATGCTCATACCGAAGCGCCAACCGCCGGTTCGATGATTTTAGCGGGTGTGCTGCTGAAACTCGGCGCGTACGGTTATCTGCGGCTGGTGCTGCCGCTCTTTCCGGCCGAATCTCAGCGCTTTGCCTGGGTGCTGGCTTGCCTGGCGGTCGCGGCGATTATCTTTGGGTCGCTCGGAGCGCTGGCGCAGAACGATTTCAAGCGTCTGGTCGCTTATTCATCGATCAGTCACATGGGATTTGTCGTCCTGGCGGTGGCTGCCGCGGCTTATACCTGGAATGCATCCTCGGCCCAGACCATCCTGGATAAAAACATCGCGCTGAATGGGGCGGTGCTGCAAATGTTCAATCACGGCTTGAGCGCCGCCGGCATGTTCTTCCTGGTCGGCGTGATCTACGAGCGGACGCACACCCGCGATTTGAAGGATTTCGGCGGGCTGTACCCGATTCTGCCAGTGTATGGCACGGTGTTGATCTTCACTGCCATGGGCTCACTGGGACTGCCGGGCATGGGCGGCTTCGTCTCGGAGTTTCTGGTGGTGCGGGGAGTGTGGCCGATTTTCACCCTGCCGGCTGCGTTGAGCATGATTGGGCTCTTCTTCACCGGCGCCTACATCCTCAAGCCGCTGAAGATGGTGCTGCACGGTCCGCTCAACCAGCGCTGGCAGGGTCACCTGACGGATATCAATGTACGCGAGTTGGTGGTCATGGCGCCGCTTCTGGCGCTTATGCTGATCATTGGCGTCTGGCCGGCCTGGATATTGGATATGATCAACCGGGCTGTAGCGTTTCTATTCTAAGAGGTGAAGAATGCAGTTTCCATTTTTGAGCGTCATCATCTTCACCCCCCTGGCAGCGGGGCTGATTCTGCTGCTGGTGCCGGCGGAACGTAAAAATCTGGTACGTTGGATTTCGCTGGCAGCCGCAATCATTGTTCTTGGGCTCTCGGCTGGACTGTACGCCAGCTACGACATCAACGCGGGCGGCTACCAGTTTATCGAGCGCATCCCATGGCTGCCGGCGCTGGGCATCACTTACGCGGCCGGCGTGGACGGCATCAGCATGCCGATGGTGCTGATGGCTGCGTTAGTGATCTTCTCCGGCGTGCTGGTTTCCTGGAATGTGGAAGACCGACCGCGCGAGTTCTACTCATTTTTGATGTTTCTCGGCGCCAGCGTGCTGGGCGTGTTCTGCTCGCTGGATTTATTCATGCTGTTCTTCTTCTTCGAGCTGGCTGTTTTCCCCAAGTATCTGATGATTGTCGTCTGGGGCTACCCCAAAACACGCGAATATGGCGGCATGAAGCTGACCCTGTACCTGTTTATTGGGTCGGTGCTGTCATTGATCGGCGCGCTGGCAGTCTACTTTGGATCGGGGCTTGGCACGTTTGATTTGCTGGCGCTCGAGAGCGCTAAATTCTCACCTGCCTTCCAGCACCTGTGGTTCCCATTCATATTCCTGGGATTCGCCATTTTAGGCGGCATTTTTCCCTTTCACTCCTGGGCGCCTGACGGCCATGTGGCTGCTCCGACGGCAATCTCGATGCTGCTGGCTGGCGTAGAGATGAAAGTGGGCGCGTTCGCTGCGCTGCGGGTTGGCATCATGCTGCTGCCGGAAGGCGCGCACTTCTGGGCGCCGGTCATCCTGGCGCTGGCGACGGTCAACGTGGTTTACGGCGCTTTCATCGCGTTGATCCAGACCGATTTCAAGTATGTCATCGGTTTCTCGTCTGTTTCTCACATGGGATTGGTTTTGATCGGATTTGCCACACTGTCCCGCGAAGGGTTGATAGGCGCCGGAATGCAGATGTTCTCGCACGGACTGATGACTGGACTTTTCTTTGCCATCGTCGGCATGGTTTACGACCGGGCGCACACGCGAGATATTGGAAAATTGGGAGGCCTGGTACGCAAGATGCCCTGGGCAGCGGTTGGATTTATCGTCGGCGGTCTGGTGTCGATGGGCATGCCGGGATTCTCCGGATTTGTGGCTGAATTTCCGATCTTCATGGGCGCCTGGAAGGCCGCGCCGCTGGTGGCGGTCATCGCCGTGGTTGGCATTCTGATCACCGCAGGCTATATTTTCCTGGTCGTGCGGCGGGTATTCTTCGGGGAAATCCCTCAGGAAATCGCTGCTGTCGGAGATGTGACTGTGCGTGACAAGATTGTCATTGGTTTGCTTTCCGCCATCATGATCTTGATTGGCTGGTTCCCATCGCTGATGACCCGAATGGTCGAATCGGGCGTCAATCATATCCTGGCTCTCCTGGGAGGTGCCTAGTGGTTTCCGGGGAGTTTTCAACTGCAATGATCCTGGCGATTCTGCCTGAAATTGGGCTGGTTCTGCTGGCGGCTTTGATGCTGGTGTTTGATCTGGTCTGGCGCGACGCGCGCGTCCAGCGGCTGGCCTGGTTTACCGCTGCCGGCTTAGTGCTGATTATGGCTGTCAGCATGCTCTATTCTCGACCAGGGGAAGAGCCGCTGCTTATTTGGGGCGGCATGTTACGGCTGGATATGACCGGCTTTGTCTTCCGTATGATGTTCCTGGCAGCCGCGGCGCTGACCGCATTATTCGCCACCCAGTATGAGAGCCTGAGCAAGCGCGGCGAGTTTTACTTCCTGATGCTGATCAGCACGCTGGGGATGAGTCTGATGGCGTCTTCGGCTGATCTGATCATGTTCTACCTGGCGATCGAAACGACCTCCATACCGCTCTATGTGTTGGCTGGATTCCTGCTCCGCGACAAGCGTTCGGCTGAGGCGGGCATCAAGTACCTGCTCTTTGGGGCGATGGCTTCTGCGGTCATGCTTTATGGGTTGAGCCTGCTTTACGGCTTTACCGGCACCACGCAACTGTATAATCTCGCAGCCAGCCTGGTCACCGGGCAGGTGCCGCAGATGCTGGTCTACGCCATTATTGCCTTGGTGCTGGTAGGTTTTGGCTTCAAGATATCCGCTGTTCCTTTCCACTTTTGGGCGCCGGATGTATACGAGGGCGGCCCGACGCCTGTCGCCGGGTTCTTATCCACCGCTTCCAAGGCAGCCGGTTTTGCTGTGCTGCTGCGGGTGCTACAGGTAGCATTCCCCGACCAGACTGCGTTCTGGACAACGGTGATCGCCGTCCTTGCGACACTCAGCATGCTGGTTGGCAACTATCTGGCGCTGGCGCAGAAATCGGTCAAGCGGCTGCTGGCTTACTCTTCCATCGCCCAGGCCGGTTACATGCTGATTGGCGTGGCTGCCGGCAAACAGTTCGGCGCCACCGGCGCGGTCTATTACCTGATGGCTTACCTGGTGACGAACCTGGCAGCTTTCGGGGTGGTCGCCATCGTCGAAGGCAAGGTCGGCTCGGACGATATTACAGCTTTCGCCGGCTTGAGCCGCCGCTCGCCTGGATTAGCGCTGGCGATGCTGGTTGCTCTGCTTTCACTTGGCGGCATTCCGCCTTTTGCTGGCTTCTTTGGCAAGCTGCTGGTTTTTGCCAGCGCGGTCAAGTCGAACCTGATCTGGCTGGCGCTGGTTGGTATTTTCAATGCGGTGGTCGGCTTATACTACTACTTGAATGTATTGAAGGTGATCTACCTGCATCGGGCCGAGGACGAAACACCCATCCGTAAAATCACTTTTTCATGGCGGCTGGCGTTGATCGTCTGCATCGTCGGCATTGTGGTGCTTGGCTTCTGGTTCGCGCCCTGGTTCCAGTGGGCGCAAGGAGCAACAACCGCGCTTTGGATTTATTGACGCAGATATATGCCTTTGATATAATGACGTGGTTATGAGCCTGCCAGATACGAAAAACTCTCCTGAAAGGCCAAAGCTCTTTAATATCACCGCAGTTGGAGTCATCGTTACAGTCGGTTGTCTGACTTTGGCGGTCGTTCTGATTGCATTGCTGACGGGTATATGGTTAGATGGGAAGTTTGATACGCGCCCCTGGTTTACGCTGGGGTTGGTTATCCTCAGTATTCCAGTATCTTTATTAGTGATTGTCGTTGTAGCCCGTAGGGCGATCTTAAAAATCCGATCAGATCTCGAGAAACCAAAATAACGACGCACAGAGGTGGCTAGATTTGGAGACGAAACGTAAATGGCGCTGGGGGGTTAACCGTTGGTACATCCTGCTAATTATCATTTTGAGCATTGTTGGGGTTAATCTATTCGCGCCGGTTCGGCCGCATATACAGGTCGCGGCTGAAAGGTTAATCGAAACCCCGCTCTTTAACCTGGGTCCGCTGGGTGATTTTTACCTGGTCAATACCATACCTGCGCTTCTGCTTGTGGATTTGATCATCATCTTAATGGCCTGGAGTGTGAACCGGGCGCTTCGAAAGGGCGACATGGTGCCGCGCGGTTTTTCTGGCGCGCTCGAAGCGCTGGTCGAAATGCTGTACAACATGACTGAATCGACAGCCGGCAAATGGGCGCCGCAAATATTCCCATGGTTCGCATCCATTATGCTGGTGGTGCTGGTCGCCAACCTGATGAAGCTGCTCCCGGGCGTGGAGTCTATCGGGGTGATCCATCACGCAAGCGGCGAGGGGAATGTGCTGCAATCACTTGGCGGTATCTGGTACAACCTGCTGCCCGAAACTGCGGAGGCCGGCAAGGGTTACATGTTGACCCCATTCGTGCGATCGCTTTCGACCGACTTGAACTTTACCGCAGCGCTTGCAGTTATAGCTGTAGTGATGACACAGGTAATCGGTGTGCGCGCGCAAGGTATGCGCTATTTCACCAAGTTCATCAATGTCTTTAATCTATTCAAGAAGCCCTTCCTTGGAGCGATGGATTTTGTCGTGGGCTTGCTCGAGTTGATCTCAGAGTTTGCGAAAATCCTATCGTTTGCCTTCCGGTTGTTTGGCAATATGTTTGCAGGGTTTGTGTTGATTGCGTTACTCGGTTCAATGCTGCCCGTCTTTATTCCGTCATTTATCTATCTATTCGAACTCTTTGTAGGAGTGATTCAGGCGTTTGTGTTCGGCATGCTAACGATGACATTCATGTCACAGGCTACCCACGGGCACAGCGAGGAATAACATCAATGAACCAGCCATTCGCATTTATCCACAACATGGCTTCAATCAAAACAGAGAACTCAGGAGGTTTGCACACACGATGACAGGCGATATAGTTTTTGCTGCAAAATTTATTGGAGCTGGTCTGGCGATGATCGGCGCACTAGGCGGCGGGATAGGCATTGGTCTGAGTGTCCAGGGCGCTGCGCAGGGCATGGCTCGCAATCCAGACGCGTACGGCAACCTGTTCACGAGCATGATTTTGGGTGTCGCGTTCTCAGAAGCCATCGCGATCTACTGCCTCGTAATCGCATTTATTATGCTGTTTGTTCTTTAGTATAAGAGTCGAGGAGGAGAGCGCTTTGGACAAATTAGGCCTTAATCTCGGATTCCTGCTGGTTCAAATATTTAGTTTTGCCATCTTATTCATTGTGCTCCGCGCCTGGGTGTTTAAGCCGATGATGAATATGATGGAGAAACGCCGTAAAACGATTGCCCAGGGTCTCGATGATGCCCGCGTCTCTGCTGAAGCGCGTGCTAACGCCGAGCGCGAGTCGAATAAAATTCTGGCTGAGGCGCAGACAAAAGCTGCTGAAATCGTGCGTGAAGCTACCGAGCGGGCAGAAGCTGCTGCCAGAGAGGTGCGGGCTAGCGCCGATGCAGATATGGCCAAAGCCCGCGAGCATTCCCTGGCGGAAATGGAGCAGGAACGAAACCGTGTGTTGAGCGAGGTGCGCGGTCAGGTAGCGGCTCTGGCGATGGCTGCCGCCCATAAATTGATCGGCGCTACACTAGACGAAAAACGCCAGCACGATTTGCTCGAAGAGTTCTTCTCGGGCGTGCGCAGCGGCAAGGTGGTCGTTTTGGAAGGCGAGGCTGGGTTGCGAGGACAGGCGGCTGAAGTAACCAGCGCATTGCCATTGACTGGCGCTGAGCAGGAAGCAGTCAAGAAGGACATCCTTTCGAAAGTTGGTCAAGCAGCCTCGGTCACTTTCCGGGTAGATCCAGCCATCCTTGGCGGGCTGGTCGTCAAGGTTGGCGACCAGATCGTGGACGGCTCGGTTTCCGGCCAGCTGCAAGGGTTGAAGCAGTCGTTACAGTAAATTTCCTCCCGAGTTGGCATTTCACCCCCTTTCAGCTTTTGAAAGGGGGTTTTCTTTTATCGAAATCCAGATTTGCATGTCGGGTCGAGGGAACTGGCAGATACTGCCAAACAATTATTCCTTGTGCCTGAATCTAAACGTATCTGGCAGTCAGCTGAACCTGCCTGTGCCCATGAAAGGAGAAATCATTGATAAAATTGTTGGGAGGAGTTCCTTCCCCGACCGCACCATAAAGGGAATGAGTAAGCATCCAAAGGGCCAGGTATCAAACCCATCCGCATCCAGAACAGCTGGCCCTTAATCGAAAGGAAATTGTTGTGACGCATATTGCTACACCCCTGAATCATCTCTTCGCGCAGATCCCTGTTGAGGTGATGACACCTTCCAGTATCCCGCAAGTGCCCATCAGGGGCATTGCTTTGGATTCTCGCAATGTCAAGCCGGGCGATTTGTTCGTGGCGCTGGTGGGCGGCAATACCGACGGGCATCGCTACATTCCAGCAGCGGTAGCAAACGGCGCGGCTGTGGTGATAGGCTCGAGACCGTCAAGCGAGGTAAATTCTTCTGTGCCGTATATCCAGGTGGAAGATACCCGCTTTGCCCTGGCGCACCTCTCAGTGGCGTTCAACGGCTTCCCGGCGCGCAGCATGATGATGATAGGCGTGACCGGCACCGACGGCAAGACGACGACCAGCAAGCTGATTTACCAGATTTTGCTGGCTGCCGGATTGAAAGCTGGCATCATTTCTACAGTGAATGCGGTTATCGGCGATGAAATCATCGACACCGGCTTCCATGTGACCACGCCCGAAGCGCCGGAGGTGCAGCATTACCTGAGGCAGATGAAAGAATCCGGGGTGACCCATGCCGTGCTCGAAGCGACCTCGCACGGACTGGCCCAGCACCGCGCGACGGCCTGCGAATTCGACATCGCCGTGGTGACCAATATCACGCACGAGCATCTGGACTATCATGGCTCGTATGAGGGCTACCGGTACGCCAAGGCGCAACTCTTCCGCCACCTCGAAGCCACGGTCGAAAAAGCAGGCGGCAATCCGCGCCTGGCGGTATTGAACAAGGACGACCGCTCGTTTGATTTCTTGAACGAGTTGGTGAAGGGACGCAAGGTAACCTACAGCCTGGGGCAGGATACTGACATCTATGCCGAGGATATCAACTATGACCCGTCCGGGCTGCATTTCACGGCTGTGCTTCCAGATGGCTCGCGCCTGCCTGTAGACAGCGCCCTGCTTGGCGCGTACAATCTCTCCAACATCCTGGCGGCGCTGGCAACTACGATCATTGGGGTGGGGATCGACGCGTCCGTGGCGCGCGCGGGCATCCTGGCGATGAGCGAAGTGCCGGGGCGCATGGAGCGCATCGACCTTGGGCAGGATTTCCTGGCAATCGTCGATTTTGCTCACACGCCCAATGCGCTCAAGGTCGCGCTCGAAACCGCGCGGCAATTGACCGAGGGGCGGGTGATCGCCGTATTTGGTTCGGCCGGATTGCGCGATCGCGAGAAGCGCCGGCTGATGGCTGAAGTCTCCGCGCGGCTGGCGGACGTGACAATTTTGACCGCGGAGGATCCTCGCACCGAATCGCTGGATGATATTCTGGCGGAGATGGGGCGCGCTGCTTCAGGGCAAGGCGGGCAGGAAGAAAAAACCTATTTTCGAGTACCTGACCGCGGCGAGGCGGTCAGGCTGGGGGTGAAGATGGCGCGCCCGGGTGACCTGGTCATCGCCTGCGGCAAGGGTCACGAACAGTCGATGTGCTTCGGAACGACCGAGTACCTCTGGGACGACCGCACGGCAATGCGGGCGGCGCTGGCCGAGCGGCTGGGATTGGACGGCTACCCCATGCCTTATTTACCGACGCAGGAGTAATTGCACCCGCTCAGCCTTGCTCACAAGCGGGAGAAGGAGTATCTTTGCCGATTGGATTCCCTTCCTCCGGAACGAGAGAAGGATTAGGGATGAGGGTATTAATAATTGAGCGTACCCGTCTCCAGACCGAGTGCGAATTTTGATCGAGGGGCTCCAGTTACGGAGCAAAAGTTGGGTTTCGAGCGGATTAATTTTCGGATGTATAAACGCCTATACCGCTCTCAACCCAACTTACATAATAATATTAAAATCTTCCACGCCGATCGCCGCCGCGGTTGCGGTCACCGCCGGAGCGGTTTCCGCCGCTGCGTCCGCCGCGGTCTCCGCCGGGACGCCCGCCGGAAGGTCGCCCGCCGCTGCGGCTGCTGCGATCATTCGCCTGAGCTTCTTCCAGCGTCCAGCCTTCGAGCACGGCCTGGCGCGAGAGCCGGATTTTACCTGCGTCGTCGATGCCATTGATCATCACATTCACATAATCGCCCAGATGGACGACATCTTCGACCTTGTTGATCCGCTCTGTATCGAGCTGGGAAATATGCACCATGCCGTCGGTGTTGGGCAGGATCTCGACGAATGCGCCAAAATCCGTGATACGCACCACCTTGCCAGTATAGATACGCCCAAGCTGGGGTATCTCGATCAATGATTCGATCCGCTCGCGGGCGGCTAATTCGCTCATGCCGTCGGTCGCAGCAATGAAGACCTTGCCGTCGTCATCGATATCGATGCGGGTGTTGGTCTCTTCCTGCAAGGCGCGGATGATCTTGCCGCCTGGGCCAATGATGGCGCCGATCTTATCTACAGGGATCTGGATGACGGTGATGCGCGGTGCGTGCGGTTTGAGTTGCGGGCGCGGTGCGGGGATCACCGCCAGCATTTGATCCAGGATGAACAGCCGCGCCTGGCGGGCCTGTTCGAGCGCCTGCGTCATCAGCTCAGCGGTGATACCCTTGATCTTGATGTCCATTTGCAGGGCAGTGATGCCCTTGGCGGTGCCAGCGACTTTGAAATCCATATCGCCAAGGTGATCTTCCATGCCTTGGATGTCGGTCAGGATCTGGTAGCGTCCGTCCTCTTTGATCAATCCCATGGCGACGCCAGCTACCGGCGCCTTGATCGGCACGCCGGAATCCATCAGCGCCAGGGTCGAGCCGCACACCGAGGCCATCGACGAGGAACCGTTCGATGCAAGCACTTCGGAAACCAACCGCAGCGTGTATGGGAATTCGTCCTCGGGCGGGATGACCGGTACTAACGCCCGCTCAGCCAGCGCGCCGTGACCGATCTCGCGGCGAGATTGGCCGCGCAGCGGCTTTACTTCGCCGGTCGAGTAGGGCGGGAAATTGTAGTGGTGGATGTAGCGTTTGGTATCGACTGGGGTGAGGTTGTCCAGCTCCTGGGCTTCCTTTGGCGTGCCCAGGGTAGCCATGGTGAGTACCTGTGTCTCGCCGCGAGTGAATAGGCCGGAGCCATGCGCGCGCGGAGAAACGTCAACTTCGCACCAGATTGGGCGGATTTCAGCCGGACCGCGCCCATCGGGACGTTTGCTTTGCTCGAGAATGCGATTGCGGACAACCTTTTTCAGCACCTCTTCGAAGGCTTCGCCAACTTGAGGAGCGAGAGTCTCGTCGTCAGCAGTCAACTCTGTCAGGACGGCTTCCTGCAAAGCAGCTATGGCATCATTCAGCTCGGCTTTGCTGTGCGGGGCATTCAGGCTCGCTTCGATCTGCGCTGCCGCGCGCTGCTGCACCTGTTCGAGCAGGTTTTCGTCAAGTGTTGACAGGGTAACCTCAGCCTTCGGTTTACCAATTTCGGCAGCCATCTTTTCCTGCAGATCGATCAACGGCTGAAGCGATTGGTGCCCAAACATCAGCGCTTTGACCATCACCTCTTCGGGCAGCGGATCGGAGCCGCATTCGACCATCAGGATGGCGTCGCGGGTGCCAGCGATGCGTAGATCCAGATCAGACAATTCCTTCTGGGCGAAGGTCGGGTTGACCACGAACTCGCCCTCTATGCGGCCGATGCGCACAGCGCCGATAGGTCCGCCCCAGGGGATGTCAGAGATCATGATCGCGGCAGAAGCAGCATTCACTGCCAGCATATCCAGCGGATTGTCCGGATCCGCTGACAGCGAGAACATGATCACCTGGACCTCATTGCGCATTTTCTTGGGGAACAGCGGCCGGATCGGACGATCGGTCAGCCGGGCGATCAGGATGGAATCATCCGACGGTTTGCCCTCGCGGCGGAAGAACGAGCCCGGGATGCGCCCACCGGCGTACATGCGCTCTTCATAGTCGACGGTCAGCGGGAAGAAATCTACGCCTTCGCGTATGCCGCCAAGCGTGGCGGCAGCAAAAACAATCGAATCGCCGAGGCGAACGGTGACAGCGCCGCCAGCCTGACCGGCGAGTTTGCCCGTTTCAATGGCAATCACGCTGCCACCGACCTGGGCAGTATACAGCTTTACTTCAGGTTTATTCATTTTTTATTTGTCCTCTTTTTATATCCCCACCTGGTTAGGGACTGAAAGCTGGGGAGGACAATGTCCTCATCAAGTTTCAATTCCCAACCGTGGGGTGGTTATCGATATGCAATTATCCAGGCGAGCCTGAGGCTAACAAGGAGCAGATGGTCGACAAAGACCATCTGCTCGCTTTTTGTGTGCGTTTAGCGGTAGCGCAGGTTCAATCGCTCGACAATTGCCTTGTACCGAGCCATATCCTTTTGACGAAGGTAGACCAGAAGGCGGCGGCGCTGACCAACCAGCTTGAGCAACCCGCGGCGAGATGATTCGTCGTGCGAGTTGGCGCGCAAATGTTCGGTCAGGGCAGCGATGCGCTTGGTTAAGAGCGCAATCTGCACCTCGGGCGAACCCGTGTCGGTATCATGGCGGTGGTAATTGCCAATCAGCTCGGCTTTTGCTTCTTTTGTTAAACCCATGACGTCTGCTTTCTCCTATAAATTATGTTTAGCAGGTCTCCATACTCGTAGCCGCAACCGCAGCCGCGGGCAGGTCCAGTCACCAGAAAAGGATTATACCAGAAGAATTCTGACAGCGGAAGGATGATACCTGATCCATACAAGCGTGAGAAATCAAGCGGTCAGCGCTGCAATGCCTGCAGAAATTCACGCAAGCGGCTGCGGATTTCATCGGGGTATTCTGTCAGGCTCTGCCGAACCATTTTAATCAGCCTGGGATCCGTGTTCAGACTCAGGACCTGGCGCAGGAAATAAGCGGTCTCATTGGGCGAGCGGCGGCTGAGAGCTGTCAACAGGCTGCGCAAGTCGTTCCTATGGAGATCGTGGTATTCATGGAGCAGCGGGCTGATGATTTTAAAGGCTGCCGGCAGATTCTCGAACGATCTATCCTCGATTAACAGTTGCAGCGCAAGGATGCCCAACCGCTGTTCGGCTGGATCCGCTGAAGAGATCCACCGGTCGATGGTTTCGAGCCAGCGCTGTGGTGAAAAGCGGCGGAGATTGACAGCGCCTTTGCTGAATAGGAGTGTCAAGAAGTGCCGGTCGGTATCCGGACGCGCCCAGAGTTTGATGCGTTGTAAGGAATGATCGAGGTGCTCAGATGGCAGCATGCCCAGCAGACTTGCAGCGATCAGGCGGGTTTCGAGCTGCGTGTCGCTCCATAAGAGATCCGCCAGGGCGAGCGCCGGCAAAGGATTTTTTGAGACCACATGCAGTAAATTTCGCTCGATCTGCTGGATCACGAGCGGGGGCACGTGATAAGACTGCACAGACGGCGGCAGTGCGTTGACGGCTGGGCTCGAGCGGAAGGTCAGATCTGCGTGCTGCTCCAGTAACAAAAGCAACTGGCGGTGAAAATCCTCCGGCTGAGTATAAAAGCTTATCAGCGACTCAATTTGTGACTTTAACCGCGCGAGCTGGACTGCAGGCATATCAATAGGCGCGGGCGAAATACACCCGAGACCGTGCTGGCGCGCCGCAAACCACGCAAAAACCAGTACTCTCTTGTTGGTCGAGCGGTATGCAGCGCGTGGTGGCTTTGGTATCCTCTTTGACTTTGGTTTCGCATTCAGCGCTCCCACACCAGAAGGCATACGCCCAACCGTCCTGGACGATTTGTGTCAGACTTTGGTAATCGTTGGCAGGATGAATGTGCTCATCTCGGAAGGCAGCCGCTTTGGCCAGCATGGAAGCCTGTATTTCATCTAATATTGCGCTTACCTGAACGGAGAGGTTGTCGAGTGGCAGCGTAGATTTGCCAGCCTTGCCCGGCAGATTGCGGCGGGCGAGAGTGATCATGCCGTTATTGACATCTTTCGGGCCTATCTCGATCCGCAGCGGCACGCCGCGCATCTCCCAATCATTGAATTTGAAACCAGGCGTCACCTCGCTGCGTGAATCCAGCTTGACGCGGAATCCACCTAATTGCTTCGCTACCTGTTCCGCAACCGGCATCACGACAGACTGCTCCTGGTCGTTGCGGAAGATCGGCACGATGACGATCTGGATGGGCGCTAAGCGCGGCGGTAGCACCAGCCCCTGGTCATCACCGTGGGTCATGATGATAGCGCCAATAAAGCGCGTCGAAAGTCCCCAAGAGGTGGTGTAGCAGTATTGCTGCAGGTTGTTCTGGTCGAGGAATTGGATGTCGAAAGCTTTCGCAAAGTTCTGCCCCAGGAAATGGGAAGTGCCAGATTGCAACGCGCGGGTATCGCCCATCATGGCTTCGATTGTGTAAGAGGCTGAAGCGCCCGCAAATTTTTCCGCCTCTGATTTGCGCCCAGAGATGACCGGCACCGCGGCATCATGGATGGCAAAGTCGGCATAGATGTCGAGCATGCGCAGGGTTTCCTCGATCGCCTCCTCTTCGTAGGCGTGAGCGGTATGCCCCTCCTGCCAGTAGAATTCCAGCGTGCGCAGGAACAGGCGCGTGCGCATTTCCCAGCGGACGACATTGGCCCACTGATTGATCAGCACAGGTAAATCACGGTAGGATTTGATCCATTTCGAATACATGTAGCCGATGATCGTTTCGGAAGTGGGGCGGACGACGAGCGGCTCTTCCAGTTTCTCGCCGCCGCCAATGGTCACTACTGCCAACTCGGGGGAAAAGCCTTCGACGTGCTCCTTTTCTCTCTCCAGAAAAGACATGGGGATGAAGAGCGGGAAGGCGGCGTTGACATGCCCGGTTTCTTTAAAGCGCCGGTCGAGGGCTTGTTGGATGTTTTCCCATAAGGCCCAGCCGTACGGGCGTACGACCATACAGCCGCGTACGGGCGCATAGTCGGCCATCTCCGCGCGCTGGATAACCTGGTTGTACCATTCAGAGTAGTTTTCACTGCGGGTGGGGAGTTTTTCAGTGCTCATGATCGTTCCGGTGGAGATTTAATAGTTGTTTTCCTTGCTCGAACCTGCTGCATGATTTTCAGCCAGGTGTAAAGCTGTTTCGATGGTATCTGCATGCAAGATCCAACGGCTGTCGCCGGGCATGAGGTAGTCACCCATGGCCTCGAGATAGGCTTGGAAAAATCTGCGCCAGCCATTACCGACCAATACCAGCGGGCGGGGAGGCAGCGCATTGATGATCAGCAGATTCCAGAAGAGGGAGATTTCCGCCAGAGTGCCAGGCCCGCCGGGCAGTGCAATCGCTGCATCACAGGCGGTGATCAGTTCTTGCAGCCGCTCGTTGAGCGTCTCGAAATGGCGCTCTTCCTCGACCCACGGATTGGCGCGTTTATTCCGCCAGCGTTCGATTTCCGCGCAGGTCACGCCAATGACGTGTCCGCCTGCTTCTGCCGCGCCGCGCGAAACGGCTTCCATGGTGCCAATATAGCCTCCAGTGAGCACGCTGTGACCCGCTCTGGCGATCAACTCGCCAAGGCGCATTGCCTGGATGTAATCATCCTCTCCGGGTTTTGGTTTGGAACTGCCGAATACGGTGATGTTCATGGAATCGATGTATGGTTTATTTTACTTCATCTTGATCCCATACCCGAGAGTAGTTCTGATCGAGTTTATCCAGAATGGCTTTCTCCAAATCGATGCCTGTGATGCTGGCAAGCTGCAACAAGTAGAGGGCTACATCAGCCAATTCTCCGGGCAGGCTTTCCCGATCGGCAATGATATCTCCCCATTGGAAATGCTCCAGCACTTCACTCGATTCAAGGCAAAGCGAAACGGCGATATTACGCGGAGTTTGCGGACGCGAGCTGTCATCTTGATACCAGCCCTTGGCAGCGACAAATTCATGCATGGCGTGGGTTAATTCATGAAGGTGCATGGAATATATCCTTTAGTTTGTGAAATCGATCGTTCAGCCGCGAGCGCGCCGGCATGAAGGAAAAACGAAGGCCAGGCAAATCGGTGGTAAACCACCATAAATATTTGCGCATAGCCAATCATTTCTCCTGCTTTACTTCAGGGAAGATATCGGCAAGCACATCGAGCGCAGCCTGGGCGGAAATTACTTGTTCAGGGTGCCAGCCTGTTTCACTTGCCATTTTTCTCAAGTGAGAGATAACGATTTGCTGCGATTCTTCATCAACGGTCTTAAAAATTGCGCGAATTCGCTCGGGAGACCGTGAGAGTAAATTATCCCAAAAAAATTCTAAGGGTTCCATCCGGTTTTTTTTGGATCGTCCTGTCTGCATTGAGTTTATTTAGATTATCATGAAGATGCGTTGGGCGTCAAGAAAAAAAACTCCCTCCGAGTGGAGGGAGCGATTAGCCTGCTGAGAGCTTACTCTTCGCGTTTATCGGCTATTTCTTTCTGCCGGGCAGCGACAATTTCAGCCTGAATGTGGGTAGGGACCATCTCATAGGAAGCAAATTCCATGCTAAAGACACCACGACCGCCGGTCATCGAGCGCAGTTGGGTGGTGTAGCGCAGCATTTCCGATAAAGGCACGGTCGCAGTCACGATCGAGTGACCTTTCTCACTGTTCATGCCCTGTACGCGCGCCCGCCGAGTGTTCAGGTCGCCAAGGACATCGCCCATATTGGCTTCGGGTACTGTGATTTCGACATTCATGATCGGTTCGTACAACACTGGACCGGCATCCTTGAATGCCAGCTTGAAGGCTTCACGACCGGCAATCTCGAAAGCAACGGGCTTCGAATCGACCGGATGTTCCTTGCCGTCGTACACAGCCACCAGCACGCCGCGAACGGGGTATCCCGCGATCACGCCTTCTTTCATCACGCTGTGAATGCCCTTTTGGATCGATGCTGAATAGGATTGGGAAACTGCGCCGCCGAACACCTCCCAGGTGAAATCAAAATCCTTCTCTTGGATTGGCTCGACGCGCAGATGGACCTCGCCGAACTGACCAGCGCCGCCGGTTTGTTTCTTATGACGGTACATTGCAGACGCTTTGCGGGTGATTGTTTCCTGGTAGGGAACTTTGGGCTCGCCTGTGACTAAATTTACCTGGAATTTCGACTCTGCCCGGCGGATTGCCACATCGATGTGCTGGTCGCCCATCCCTTGCAGAATCGTCTGGTTAGTGGCGCCCTCATTGTACCAACTGAGTGTCATGTCCTCTTCGCACAAGCGGGTCAGCGTTGGGCTGATCTTGGTCGAATCAGCCTGGGTTTTTGGCTGGATGGATACACGGTACAGAGCGTTCGGATAGGCTGGCATGGGCACAGTCAAGGGGTGACCCTTATCGCTTAGAGTATTGCCAGTCACAGTCTCAGACAATTTGGGTACCACAGCGATGTCGCCCGAGTGGACCACTTTGATCGCAAAAGACTCTTTCCCGCGCGGAATGCTGACCGTTCCGAAGCGTTCTTCGATCCCTTTGCTCTGGTTCCATACCCGGCTGTCGGAGGTGACCATGCCGGAATAGATTCGGAAGAAGGTTTGTTTGCCGACAAAAGGATCGGCAGTGGTTTTCCACACATACGCCGCCAGCGGACCAGCATCGGATGCTGATATTTCCTCTTCGCCATTCTTGCCTTGAGCTTTGACCGTCTTCGCTTGTGCTGGCGAAGGGATAAAGCTGATGATGGCATCCAGCAAAGGGGCAATGCCAATCTCTGCGCCGGCTGCTGAGACGAAAACCGGTATGAAGCTGCCGTTGCGGATGACCGCGCTCAGCCCTTTGATGATTTCTTCACTCGAGAGCTCGCCGCTTTCCAGGTATTTTTCCAGCAACGAGTCTTCACCTTCAGCGGCGGCTTCGACCAGGGCAAAATGACCTTCTTCAGCGGCGCTCTTGTATTCTGCCGGGATTTCCACGGCGATCTTGCCGTCGTCTTTATACGCCTTCATGGTAAGGAGGTCGATCACACCCTGGAAGGAGGTTTTTTCACCCCAAGGAATTTGCATCGGAATCAGACGGATTTGTGAAATTTCTTGTACCGAATCGAACACTTTTTGGAAGTTGGCGTTTTCACGGTCCATCTTATTGATGACCACAAAGCGAGGCAGGCCAAAATGGCTGATGTAATGCCAGGCGACCTCTGTACCCACCTCGACGCCTGAAACAGAATCGACCAGCACCACTGCGCCATCCGCCACGCTTAAAGCAGAAATCACTTCGCCGACGAAGTCAGTATAGCCGGGTGTATCGAGCACATTGATCTTGAAATCCTTATACTCGACGGGTAAGACGCTTGTATATAATGAAATCTTGCGGCGAATTTCTTCCTCATCGAAATCAGACAGAGTCGTGCCATCATCGACCTTGCCCAGACGTGTGGTCGCGCCTGTAAAGTGTAAAAATGCCTCTGTCAGCATGGTTTTGCCAGCGCTGCTGTGCGAGACTAGAGCGATATTGCGGATAAACTCAGTGGTATACTCTTTCATGAACCAAATCCTTCTATTTTTATTCCTATTTTGGAAGCGACCCTATTTTAAGGCCACTTATGGATATTGTCAAAGTAACTGTTGGCAGTTGGAAAAGCATCACCTATTATATCAGCAGGGCAGCGCTATGTTGATCGAGATTTTAAATCAATATTCTCCGACTCTTATGGCCAGGCATGGCAGCGCGCGACCTCTCAAGGCAGGTATTGAGAAAGGCGGGCTGGTTGCCTTTAACTGCCCTGATGGGATGGATCGCTGGGTCGATGCACCTCACGATCTGCCAGGCGTTTGATTCGCTCGAGGATAAAATCAATGGTTTGGGTGATGTGGACGAGGAACATTTCAGCCAGTTCCTACGACTCGTTAATAAACAAACCAGTATGGAACGAAATCGGCAGTCGTCAGTCTTGTTGACATACCGGAACGAGGGGAGTTCGTAATCATGAAAAGAATCCGGATGGTTGTTTTGTTCATTTGTCTGGCAGCGCTCGGTTTGGCTTTGCTATCCTGCAGACTGCCGCTGCCTGATGTAAACGTAATCCAGGAGTGGATTGGAAAAAAGACGCCAACTACCGCCATTCAAACGCTCCCGGCAATATCGACGCCGGAAATAAGCTCGGGGACTGAGGAAGAAGCTTGTTATTATATGTGGGCATCACAACCGCTCCCCGATGTCACTCAAGATTTGCAGAAATATTTTCTTGATGCCGGTTACCCAGATATCCAGGCAACAGCGGGAGCCTTTGGAGAAAACTGCGTCCGACAAGACGGGAGCGTGGCGGGTTTTCATACCATGTACACCGACATCTTTATCACAGTATCGGTCGATCAGCTAGAGGACGAACAAAGTTTGGCTGAGCAAGTCGAAATGATTATGAGGCTGGCATTGGATTACCCAGCGGAGAAATTGCCAGGCTCGACCGAAGGTTATCTTGGAATTAGCCTCGTTAATCCGCAAGGACAACCTGAAAACCTGTGGTTCAGGCGCATCGATGGGAAATCAGCGCTCGACAGAGGCTTGACTGGCATAGAGCTCTTATCTGAGTTACGCGGGAAATGATGTTTTCGCGAGAAGCTTTTCCATCCGCCAGGCTGGCTCGATCATCGTCCGGCGCTGACCGGTATGATCGATATATGTCCATACCCCTGGTTCCTGATCGATCACTCGGTAGCCAAGCCGTTCGTACAGCGATCTGGCGCGGGGATTATCCTTAGCGACATTCAAGGTCACGAATTTAAATCCGCGGAAGATTAAATCTGCTTCGACGACACTCAACATGCGCGTTCCCAGGCCGGCGCACTGAAAAGCTGGCTTTACCCGGAAGGAATACAAGTATGCACGGATATCGCCGTCAGCCAGTTCCGGGCGCCGGCAGTTCAATTGGATGAATACCTGGGCGATAATCCCGTGTGAATCCAGCTCAGCCACCCATAACACCGATAAACCGCATAAAGCACGCTCGAACGCCTCCGCATAGACTCTGCGGAAGTGGCTATATTGTCCGTCCCACTCCAATGCCGGCAGATCCTTTCTCTGAAGGTGGCGAATGGTTACCTCGACAGACCAGTTTTCTGGCGGCTCTTGCGGGTTCATCTGCGGTTTATCTTTCCTGGGCGGGAAGCATTTGCCGCAAGAGCGCGGCTTCCTGCTCGGCTGTGCTAATTTTCCCATCCAGCCAGGCGGAACGCAACGCCCAGAGGATTTGACGATAAGCAGGGCCGGGCGGGAGGCCAAACGCGTGCAAATCATATCCTTTCGTCACCGGCTGGATCTTCCGCCAACAGGTCAAATACTGCTCGAGAATCTGGCTGGCAGCTGCAGATGGTTTCAGGCAATAGACGGCATATAGAACGGGCGCGGCAATCTCGTCGAGGCGGGTGACAATGCGGCTGATTGGCAGCTCTGCCAGCTTTGGCAGCTCACCAAGCAGTTGGATGCCGTCTTTAATGGCTTCCTGCATCTGATGGGAATGGCGCAAGCGGCGGGCGATGTCAACGCCTAACTCGTCCGGTTGAGCAATCAGCCAAATCATGTACGCCAATGCACGCGTCATGGGCATGGTCCCCAACGTGGTTTCTATTTCCCAACGCGGATCAAGAGGCGTGCGCAAGACTTCATTAATAATATCCGCCAGTGAAGGCAGCCAATGCAACTGCGGATGAATCGCTTCGAGCAATCCGAGGGATTCCAGCCGGTTGAGTACCAGCGCTGGATCTTCTTCGGCGAAAATCAAGTCAAATTCGTGCCTCAGGCGGTCGCCCGATACTTTGCTGAGCAGCGCATTCGCTTCACTCATCAATTCGAGCGTACGCTCTTCGATTTGAAAGCTAAAGCGTTGTTCGAAGCGCACTGCGCGTAGCATACGGGTCGGGTCGTCGACAAAGGATAAGGAATGCAGCACGCGCACCTGTCCCTTTTGCAGGTCGTTCAACCCGCCCCAATAATCGTACAAATTACCGTAATAACGCCCATCCAGGCGCAAAGCGAGGGTGTTGATGGTGAAGTCACGCCGGTGCAGATCAAGCTTGATGCTGCCGCGCTCGACGGTTGGCAGGGCGGAAGGGTAGTTGTAGAATTCGGTGCGCGCGCTGATTAAATCCAGTGTTTCGGGCAGACTGGCAGGATCCTGGGCATGCTCGCTGGACACTTTATTCAACAGCCCTTTGTTATTCGGATCCAGCTGCCATTTTGCGGTGCCGAATCGCGTATGGACGGCAACCCGACCGCCAAATTTTCGCTCCAGGGAGCGTCCCAGCGCGATTGCATCGCCTTCGATAACCAGATCGAAATCGATGCTGGGTCTTTCCAGCAGTAGATCACGCACAAATCCGCCGACGATGTAAACCGGCAGCCGTTTTTCATGAGCCGCCTCGGCGATCAGCCTCAATAATTTCAAGCGTGGCAGGGGAAGCGCAGCTTCCAGCCGGCCAGCCAGGTTCTTGCGTTCCTGCGGAGCGATTTCTCCTTCTCCGAGTGTCTTAAGCAGGTCAGTACGGGTAACAATGCCGATGATTTGGCCGCTGTCTGGATCTTTGACCGGTATCTGCCCCCAACCAGTTTCTGCCATGATTCTTTGCAAGGCATCCAGGCTGTCCATGGGACTCACTGTCACTTCACCAGCTTCCATCAGGCTGGCAGCCGGCAGGTTTAGTTTGTGCGATATTGCCCGATCAACAGCCCGGCGGGTGAGCAAGCCAAGCACCTTGCCGTTCTTGATCACCGGATACCCTTCGTAGCCGTAACGCTGCATCAACGCAGCGGCTTCCTGTGCAGAAGTTTCGGGGGGGAGCACGCGCGGTCCGCGTGACATGATTTTTCCAACCGTCACCGGCGGTTGGATGATCGAGGGCAGCAGGGAACGCAATTTTTTATCGGCATTTTCCAGGGTAAGAGGTTGCCCGTCCAACTCCTCGGAGCTGCGCATCAATGCTGCGGCAGCCCGTTCATGCCCTCCGCCTCCCATTCTAGCGGCTACTTCGGCAACATTGACCCGGTCGCTGGTCGAGCGCGCCACCAGGCGGATACCTTCGGTCGTGTTAACCAATAGGAAGAGACCGTCAGGATCGAGCAGATCACGTAGTTTGTGGGCAATGCTGGATATTTCTTCATTGAGTCCTTCGGCGTTGGTAGATGCGATGACGATGTTCTGCCCGTGGATGTGCATTGTTTCAGCCGACTGAAGCAGCCTGTTGTAGATCTCACGCTGATCCTCTGATAGCGGCGGATTGAGGAAATTTGCGGCAATACGCAGCGATGCGCCTTGTTCGAGCAGAAAGGCAACTGCGCGCACGTCCCGCGTGGTAGTGCTGGCGTAGGTCAGCGAGCCGGTGTCTTCATATATGCCCATCAACAGCAGGGTTGCCTGCAACACCGTAAGGGGTCCGTTGTGATCGCGGAGCTCCTCGATCAGGATCGTGGTCGTAGCGCCGACACGCTGGTTGACGATTGTCCATTCTGGAGGGATGTTATCGCGGACTTGGTGGTGGTCAACGATATGCACGGTTGCATGGCGAGTCATGCCTTTAAGCGTGATCAACGATTGAGTGTCAACCAGGGTGACAGCATCGATGTTCTCAGGCGGCAAATCGCGTGGATCCAGAAAAGGCAGCTCAGTTCCATACAAGTTGAGGAAGGCGCGCACGTTGCGGTTCACGCGGCGCGGCAAAACAGGCAAGGCTTGCCCGTTGAGTAAATAGGCTGCCAGCAAAGATGCCAGTGCGTCGAAGTCGGCCTGTTCGTGGGTCAAGATTACGTGCATGGAATAATTGTAACATTAAGGAAAAAGGATGTTGCTTGCAGGATTTGCGGCACTGATCCGCTTTTGGTATGATTACTGGAAGCAATCCCCTGCGCAGGACGGTTTCGTTGATGGGTATTCCAGATTGCAGGGAGGAGGTTCGAATGGAAGAGATGCTCACACAGGCAGAGATTTTCCGCTATTCGCGGCATATGCTCCTCCCTAAAGTTGGACTGGAGGGGCAGCAAAAATTAAAGAACACTTCGGTGCTAATCGTCGGTGTTGGCGGGCTTGGCTCGTCTATCGCGCTGTACCTGGCGGCGGCAGGGATCGGGCGGATCGGTCTGGTGGACTATGATGTTGTCGAAGAATCCAACCTGCAGCGCCAGGTTATCCACAGCAGCGAGTGGGTGGGCAAGCCGAAGGTCGAATCAGCCAGGCAGCGTTTGCTAGCATTGAATCCCTATATTGAAGTTAGAACTAACCATACCGTACTGACTGCAGAAAATGCCAGGCAGATTGCATCCGAATACGACATTCTGGTGGACGGGACGGATAATTTCCCAACCCGCTACCTGCTCAACGATCTGGGGGTGTTGACCGGCAAGCCGTTCGTATACGGCTCTGTCTTTCGTTATGAAGGTCAGGTGAGCGTGTTCGACTCGCGCCGCGGACCTTGCTACCGCTGCCTGTTCCCAGAACCGCCTCCGCCTGAATCGGCGCCGGGTTGCAGCGAGGCGGGCGTGTTTAGCGTGCTGCCGGGGACGATTGGCGCTTTCCAGGCAACCGAGGTGATCAAGCTGGCGCTTAGCAGCGGGGAACCGCTGATCGGCAGGTTGTTGCTCTACGATGCGCTGGAGATGTCGTTCGAGATTGTTCATTTGCGCAAGAACCCGAATTGTAAAATCTGTGGAAATCACCCGGATATAACCCATTTGATCAATTATGAGGCATTTTGCAGTACGCCCGCACGAGGAGGAGCTGAGAATTTAGCCGGAGAAGGCCGGGACGTGTATCCCCTCGAGTTAGCAGGGCGGCTGCGCCGGGGTGAAGGGGTGGAGTTGATCGATGTGCGTGATCCTGTCGAGCAGCAGGTTTCGGTCATTGCGGGGGCGCGGTCGATTCCCCTGGAGCAGATTTTGCAGCGTTCGAGTGAATTGGATCCTGATCAGGAGTATGTGTTCTTCTGTCGTACGGGAACGCGTTCGGCGCGGGCGGTCAGGCTGTTGTCCGGCGCGGGTTTCAAGCATGCCAAGAATCTGGTTGGGGGAATCAACGCCTGGGCAGAGCAGGTGGAGCCGAGCCTGCCGAGGTATTGAGCAGTTGTCATTGCGAACGAAGTAAAGCAATCTCCCGGCTTACGGGGAGATTGCCGCGCCAGGCGAAAACCGCCAGGCTCGCATTGAGATCATCCAGTGCAAGGTTCCGAAGGTAGATAAAAAGGGGATTGAAGCCACTCAGGGATTGTGGTATCTTTGGACAATTGTGGGAGCAAGTATGCCGGTTGATATCAATAGTACCCAGCCCAAAGAGATAGTTTTATTAGCAGTGCTGGCCCACCCGGATGATGAAACCTTTGGCACTGGCGGCACTCTGGCTTATTATGCGCGCCGGGGCGTTAAGGTCTATTTGGTGTGCGCAACCCGCGGCGAAGCAGGCGAGGTCGATGAACGATTCCTGCGCGGTTACCAATCGATTGCCGAGCGCCGCGAGCATGAGTTGCGTTGCGCAGCCGGACACCTTGGGCTATCCGAGGTATATTTCCTCGATTACCGCGATTCCGGCATGCCCGGTTGGCCCGAGAATGATCATCCGCTGGCGCTGGCTGCCCAACCGGTTGAAAAGGTCGCCATCGAAGTGTCTCATTATATTCGCAACTTACAGCCGCAGGTTGTCATCACCTTCGATCCGATTGGCGGTTATGGCCATCCTGACCATATTGCCATTCATCAGGCAACTACCGCGGCTTTCGAATTGGCTGCAAATGCAGACCATGCTGACCCTCAGGGACTGCCGCCCTACCAATCAGCCAAGTTGTATTATCAGACGATCCCACGGAAATTTCTACGGTTTGTAGTCCGGTTTTTGCGCCTGATTGGCCGCGACCCGCATCAATTCGGACGCAACCGCGATATCGATCTGGCTGCCATTGCCGAGTTGGATTTCCCTACCCATGCCATCATCGATTACCGTGCGGTGGCGGATATCCGCGACCTGGCTTCGCACTGCCATGCCAGCCAGGACGGCTCATCGCTTACCGGGGGGTTGTTTGGTCCAATCAGGCGTTATTTTGCGTCCAAAGAACTCTATATGCGCGCATATCCAACACCCAATGGTAAAGTAGAGCGCGATTTGTTCGAGGACGTGACGGATCTGCCGTCATTACAACGGTAGCGCATCAATGTCTTAATTGTCGAATGTACGATACAATTCAGGGTATGTTGCCCTAGCGAATCCACAAAGTCCACTGGCTTGGGCGACGGAGGTGTGCCAGAGTCTGGCAGATGCAAGCGGATGGTGCAGTAATAACCGTAATCGGTAAGCGCCCCACGCCGCTGGAGGATGGTAGTCATGAAATCGTACAGGCATTTCCAAGGTTCTTCCAATTGAAAATTCATTACCTATCAGGAGTCTTGGAGAACAACCAACATGAAACTAAATAAAATAACAGGTTGGTTATTATGGCTGGTGGTCGCGCTGGCAATCACTGCCATGGTCGATGCGCTGGTTTGGAAGGACATCCCCAAGTGGTTAATGCCAGTCAACACAGTGATGACCTTCATCGTGGCGTTGCTGCACGCTGGTCAGCGCAAGGGGTGGCGGCAGGCGGTCATCATGCTGGTTGTCGTGTTTGTGGTCAGTATCACTTTCGAGAGCTTTGGTGTGGCAACCGGCGTGGTTTATGGTCCCTACCAATACTCAGATCTGCTTGGACCAAAGCTGCTTGGATTGGTGCCGGTTTTAATCCCGATTGCCTGGTTCATGATGATGTACGCGTCATTTTCTATCGCGGATCTGGTCATCCCATCTGATTTAATGCATCCCGTCCGGCGCAGATGGGCGGTTGCAGCGGTTGGCGCGATTGCCATGACAGCCTGGGACCTGGCGATGGATCCACTGATGTCCGCCGGCGGATATTGGGTGTGGGAGGAGCAGGGCGCTTTTTTTAATGTCCCATTGCAGAACTTCTGGGGCTGGTGGTTAACTTCATTCACGGCCCTTTTTCTCTATCAAGTGGCTGTCGCTGAGTTAAAAATCCCTGCCAATTCGGCAGAGGAAAGCGTTCCATCGGTATGGGCTGTTTTTATTTATATTATCCTTGGCGCCACGAGTGTAACCATGGATTTTGTGTTCGGCCTGGCTGGCGCCGGTTTAGCGGGTTTGTTTGCCATGCTGCCCTGGGTGGTGGCTGCGTTTATTCGCCTGGGATTATTCCGAACTTAAGGATATTCGCCTTCACATTGCGCGCGCCGGTAAACCGAAATATTCTCTGATCTGGCGGGCGTGTTCCTGTTCGTCGCCGGCTTCCACCTGGAGCAAGCGGGCGATGGTTACACGGTAGCCTTTATAGCGCACCCCCCAATCTCGATCGAGTTCAGCAGGCGGGAGAGAATCAACTTTCCTCAATAGTTCGGTGTGAGATAATTCCGCCCGACTAAGCAAGGCATTAATATCATCGCTGTAGTAGCGCTCGACAAGCAGCGCATTGTATGAGCGCCAATCTGCGTCGATATGGTTATAAAATTCGGGAAGCTGTGATTCACGCAATTCATTAATGGCTTGCAGGTTGGCTGAATCCCATCCGATCAAATGAGAAAGCAAATCTTTGACCGTCCAGGCGCCAAGGAAAACGATATCCAGTTGAGGTGGTTCAAGTTTTAGAACAGCATCAACCACAGATGCGCGGGCAGCGCTGATTTCCTGCATCAGCGCTGCCTTTCTTTTATAGGGATCGGTTTGTTTCCTTACGCCTGGTTTCACTTGATGATGTGCCTCTTAAGATGCTGCGCCGGCGAGCCGAACGAGGAGCGGGCGGTTGAAGGCTTTTTCGAATTCCGCCAGATGATTTTGCACACCCCACAGCTCGAGTTGGCAATCCTGGTTCGAAAATACCTCAAGGATAATTGTGTCGCCCTCGCCCAGGATGAAGCGCGCGCGATGTACAGCGCCTACATGCCCGCGGTCTAGGCTTTCTGCCAGGTGCAGCATCATTGACATGACCCGCACGGCTGTCTGGGAATCCTGATCCAATGAAAGGAACTCATTTTCATTTTGGGTTGGCAGCCCTTTACGATGATGCAATCCGGCGAGTGCCATGATTGCGGTCTCTTTTTGATCGAAACCAAGCAAATCGGCGTTGTGAATCAGGTAAAAAGTGTGATTTTGGTGGTTTTGATAAGATAAAAATGCGCCAATATCATGCAACAATGCGGTGTATTCGAGTAGTTCGCGCTCCCAACGCCCAAGTTTATGGAGACCGAGGCTGAATGCGCTGTCATAGAGTTGCAATGCTAACCGAGAGACCTGGCGGGCGTGCGGTTCGTCGAAATTTACTGTTCGAGCAAATTTTAGAACCGATTGCTCGCGGACGTTCATTTGCCCAAGAGCTATTGACTCGCTGGTGCGTGACAGGTAGTCGACTAGCAGACCATGGCGCAGCCCGCGCTCGCAAACTTGAAGCTCTGTCAGTTTTAGTTCCTCCATCATAGTATCGATAATAGCTGCGCCGGCGATGATGCTGCTGGCACGCTCAGGCTCGATGCCGGGGATCTCCCGGCGCTGATCAAGAGGCAGTTCACAAAGGAGGTTCACAACGGCTTTCAACTGATCGTGCGTAATGATCTCATCCGCAGTGCGCGGGCGTTGATAAAAATGGTGAACGGCAATGTCCACCAGGTTGAGGATCGTCCCGGCTGAACCAATGGCTATATCAATTTTATAGGGCTGGATGCGCTGGATAGAACGCACAAAATTGTTGCGTACATAGTTCTGCATCAACTGGTAACGGCTGGTTGCGATTGGACCGGTTTCATCCGGCAAGAAGAACATGCTGGTCAACCGGAGAGAGCCCAGTTTTAATGAATCCAGCAAATAGTGATGCTGGTGGTCGCCGATGATCAGCTTAGTGCTGCCTCCGCCGATATCGACGAATAATGCCTGTCGGTCCTGTAGTTCCAATCCTGAGGCGACACCGAGATAGATCAGACGGGCTTCTTCCAAACCCATGATCACGCGTACGTCCAATCCAGTTGCGTCCTTGACCTGCTGAATAAATTCGGAGCGGTTGGTCGCTTCGCGGGTCGCGGTGGTCGCCACTGCGCTGATTACTTCCGCCTGCGATTGGCGCGCCAGATCGACATATTGTTTGCACACATCGATGGCGCGCAGGATGGTTTCAGGGTGAATGGTTTGGTCAACAAACTCACCTTCCCCAAGCCGCACGATTTCTTCACGCGAATTGAGTATCGTGTAGGTTCTATCGGGGTGGATACTCGCCAGCAGCAAGCTTATCGTATTGGTGCCGATATCGATAAAAGCGATTGTTTTGTTTTGAGTTACGTTCATTTAATTGTCCATTCAATGATGAGTTTTCGATGATAGGTGATTTCCAGTAGATCACCCTTATTCATACCTTCATGCTGTTCGTCGCCCGCTGGTGCGCTGCAATGACAGGAGATGCGGATTGTATCTTTATCAATATCAGCCTTTAGGTCTCGTATAATGTCGCGATGAGTGCGATCAAGGCCGTCAGCAATGCGCAGGATTGCCGAGAGTTGGGTAACCAACAGGCGGTCTTTTTCATCCAAAGAAGAAAAGTGGTCATGTTTTAGATTAGGTAAAGCGCCGCGGTGATAACGGCAGATGGAGCCGATCAACAATCGTTCGCGGTGGTCGAAGGATAGCATCGGTGAGGTCAGGATGATGTTCAGACTGGTTTTGTGATGACGCTTCCAGCCCTCAGCCCAGCCGATATCGTGTAACAGCCCGGCTAGCAGCAACCGGAAGCGCTCCTGACTGCCCAATTGGTGCATGGGCGCCAACTCGTCGAACAGGCGAAGGGCCAGACGGATTACCTGGAAAGAGTGTCCTACCTCGAAGTCGCAAGCTTTAGCCAGCGTCAGGGATTCATTCCAGATTTCCAGTTGATCGGCCTGGAGGGAGGCGGTCAGGTCATTCATCATCGTCCTGGTTCATTGTATTGTGGTTTTGGAAAAAATCAAGGGGACGGCCGGCCATAATCATCCTGGCAAAGTTTTCAGGCAGATGGTTTCGGTGGATCCCCTCGACTGCTGCCTTGAGGTCGTACGCCACGCGGAAGTGGCGTACATCAATCTGGTTTGGCGTCAACTGTAGAATGGCGTAACAAGCGCGTGGATCACCGTCATCCGGGCGGCCAACACTGCCGGTATTGATCCACCAGGTCTGGTCAACTTTCCGCGCGTAAGGGATGTGCGAATGGCCGTGGATAATGATTTTTGCCGAGGTCATCTTTGCCAGCTCGCGCAGTCGATCGTCTGGAGTGTCAGGCATCAGGTGTTCATCTAGGGATGCGGGGCTGCCATGTGTGAGCAATACTTGCCATCCCTCTAATTCGAATAATCGGTCTTCAGGAAGGGATTTCAAGTAATTCCGATTGGCGGGAGACAGTTGATTGTATGCCCATTCGAAGGCCAACAATTTTTCCGTCGGTTTTTTATCTTTCCATTTATGGGCTTTCTTCAGGATCTTCAATACCTTACGGTCGTAATTGCCAATGATGCTAACCGCTTCCAAATCTCTTAGCCGGTCGATAACCTCGTTGGGAAATGCCCCGTAACCGACGAAGTCGCCGATAAACCAGATGTGTTGTATATCCTGCGATTGAGCGTGGGACAAGACCGCTTCGAGAGCAGGAAGGTTAGCGTGAATATCTCCTAAAAGGGCGATAATACTCAAATATTTTCCTCTGACTCTTCAACGGGCAATTGCGGTATAGAGACGATTTGCGGTGCAAGCGCAAATTGGACTGTATCGAGCAAGTCAGACCACATTCCTTGTTGTTCCCATTCATGCCAGATGGCGTTGAACTGTTTGAATACAGACTGGCGCTCATCTTGCCGCAGTTGTTGATAATATTCCAGGCCTGGTTCCAGCCGCTTGAACGGTCGGGCATAACCAAAATAATCGATGGTTCGTTGGCGTTCCTCCTGGATGAATTGGGGCGTGTACGCGATCCACACGTCACAGTCATGTAGAGCGCCAAGAGTATCTTGAGCAAGGCGAAGGGCTTTGAGCTGCGCTTTGAGCTCATTTTCATACAACGGAGCAAAGAGTTCGCATGTGTAGCGTAAATGCTTGGCTGCAATGCGCATGGCATGCAACTCATTGATCCGCTCGGGTTGGTCGACATATTCTGAAAAGGCTAAAAACTCGTTTAATTTTGTCGTGACTGCTTCACCAGCAAAACGCAACAATTCGACATCTTTCGTGTCGAGGGTTTCGCGGTAGATATCTAGAGGGGCAAAACGCTGCGCCATCTCATCGATGATCTTGCTCTGTTCAAAGTCTGCCAATGCCTCAAGGACATCCGCTTGCAGAGCGCGGCGTTTTTGTTTAATCCTGAGCAGCAAACGGCGTACGCCGGAACGATACGGAGGCGTGAGCGTCTCTTGCAGCTGATCGAGGTGATCAATTTGCACGTCGGCGTCTCTCGCCTCTCCCAGGGCGCGGGTTAGTTTGCGGATGCGCCTGAACCAGTAGGTGCTGCGTTTTTCAGCGATGAAGGCGCCAAATAGCGGCAGGGCGCTGCGCAGGCGCCGCGTGGCAACGCGCATGCGGTGGATATATTCGATATCCCGCGAGTGACGGACGCCATTAATTTCCTGTACGAGCGCTGCCAATTGGCGTTGCAAGATACTGGCGCCATAAATCTGGATGTTTTGGTTAGCCTTGATTTTCATAAGCCTTTCTCTGATGGACAATTTTAGCAAATGCGGGGTGGGTGATTCCGCCAGGACAGGCAATTGGATTAAGCAAAGCGGTTCAGCTTACGGGATGCTGGTCGATGTCGAGCAATACCTTGAGGCGTTCTTGAATCTGAGTGAAGACGGCAGTGGGTGACTGGGCGGCATCGATGGTCACGAAGCCATACTCTTCCGCCAGCTCCTCGAATAGTTGGATCAATTGCGCCTGGTATACCAGAAAGCTCTCGTACAAATTATCCGCGCAGCGGATGTCCATGCCAGACTCCCAATAATCGAATCCACGCCCATGGACCATGCGCGTAACCAGGGTTTGAACATCTGCTTTGAGGTAAAAAATGACATTCGGGCGCAGCGCAAATCCGTAGTTTTTTCGCGCCCATACCGGATCAGCCCCGCGCACAACATCACGCGCAATGATCGAATAGAAATAGCGGTCACTTAATACGATGAAACCGGCTTTCATGGCTGGTAAGATTTGATTTTCAAGCCGATCAGCAAAATCGGTTGCGTAGAACAAACTCATGGTGGTGCGGCTGAGGGTGTGACCTTGCTTGGCTGCGTCTAATCCAGCCTGGGTGAGCGTTGAGCGGCGCAGTCCGGTATCCGAAACAGCCATGCCCTGCTTTTCCAACCACTCGCGCAGCATATTGATCTGAGTTGATCGGCCAACCCCGTCTGTCCCCTCAAGCACAATCAGCTTTCCGGGTAGTTCCTTTATCTTGTGATAAGGAAAACCTGCTCCATAGAACATGGCTTGACTCATTTCGCCTCCTCTTTCTCGAGGGCCGGTGGTTCGCTTTTCGCCACCTTTTTTGGGATAGAGTGGCTGCGCGCTTGGTAAGCCGGCGTTGGCAGACCTTTCCAGCCATACAATTCTTTCTTGACGACTTTGCGGATCATCTTTTGCTGGGTTTCTACTGGCAGAGAACCGTCTACAACCGTTAGGCCGAACTCATCGACCATGGCGTCATATTCATTGATGATACGCTGTTGGAAAAGCCGGAAGCTGGTGATTTTATTGTCCGAAAGCCCCAGATCCATGCCGGCTTCGTAGAACTTAAGCGTGGCGCGACCTGAAAGGATGCGGTCGATAGCAATCGAAACCGGAACCTGGAAGTAGAAAGCGAGATCCGGCTGAGGGGCGAAAGAATACAAGTTGCGCACCCAATCCGGATCGACGCCGCGGGCCACATCGCGGGCAAAGGCAGTGAAAGCGTAACGGTCAGCCAGAACGATGACGCCAGCGCGCAGCATCGGCAGCATCTGATTCTCCCAGCGGTCAGCGAAATCAGTGGCTTGCAGCAGGCTGAAGGTGGTTGGGGTGAAGGCTTTAGCTTTCTTGCCCTGTTTGGTGGTGGATTTGACCAGCCCCGAGGAGTTCCATTCACTGAAGTAAACGGACTTTCCATGCGATTTTAGCCACTTGTACAGCAGATCGATCTGGGTTGATTTCCCACTGCCATCGATGCCTTCGACAATGATTAATTTTCCATTGTAATTATGCGGTGTCAACATGGTTACACACCTTTCTGCACAATCTGTCGTGGCTGGATGAGCAAGAATAAAATTAGTATATGTATCATCATTATAGCATTTAGAATTGCCGGGAGATGATCCGGATTTTCTGACTATTTATAGGTTGTGTTTTCTGAAAATGATACACATCTATGGAGAAATAAAAATGAGCAGGTTGGAACCTGCTCATACAAGAAGAATACTAATCAATTTATGTTGGACAACAGCGCCGACCTATTCAACATCGATGCATTAGTATTGCAGGTTGACTCCCTCTCGGCTTACCTCAAAATCTGAAGTGTATAGACTGGAGAAATAGGTAACACACTTTCGGAGACATGGGTAACAGTGGAGCAGCAGGAGCGGGGGTGAAGCTTGAACAAGACAAAGAGACCAGCCAGCGATAAAACCACTTCGAATAGACTGACCAAATGCTGAACGATGTTACTACATTAAACAGGCAGTTTAACACTCATTCCTGCGTGTAGATCGAGATGCCTGCCAGTTATTTATATTGTCGCGTCTTCCTCATCCATGCTGTCCATATCGAACAATTCACCTGTGGCGATAAAAACGGTTCGCTCGCAAATGTTCGTAACGCGATCTGCCATGCGCTCTAAATTGTGGATGACCCACATCATCAAGTTGACCTGGTCGATGGTTTCTGGGTGGCTGATCATGTCGTTGACAATCTTCTTGTACGCAGTATTGAACAGTTCGTCGACCAGATCATCTTCTTTAGGGATGGCAACTGCCAGGCTGGTATTCTCGTCGATGAAAGCGGTCAGGGCGCGGTGAAGCATGCTGACAGCTATCTCAGTCATTTTGGTGATCTCGAAGGTTGGCATGTTGGCTTCTGCATTGCCCAATCGCATCGTTACCTTGGCGATGCCCTTGCCATAGTCGCCCATGCGTTCCAACTCGGTGTTTACCTCGAGCATGGCAGCTAACATGCGTAAATCGCGCGCCATTGGCTGCTGAGTTGCCATCAGTGTCAGGATCGCATTTTCAATAGCAAAACGTTTCTCATTGATCACTTGATCCTGCTGGAAAATCTCTTTAGCGGCGGCGGCGTCGCGGGTTTTGAGGGAATCGACCGCAGAGATCATGGCCTGTTCGACCATGCTGCCAAGGATCAGAAGTTCATCCTGTATGTGGGACATCTGGCGGTTTAAAGTCGTGCGTGTCATGGTTATCCCTTTGCCCGTTCTCGAATTAGCCGAACCGCCCGGTGATGTAGTCTTCCGTGCGCTGGTCGCGCGGCCTGGTAAATATCTGACCAGTTTCACCATATTCTACCAGCAATCCTGCGCGGTCATAGTCCATGGTGAAGAAAGCGGTGAAATCGGAGGCGCGCGCCGCCTGCTGCATGTTATGGGTGACAATGATAATGGTGTAATTTTCAGAAAGCTCGCGCATTAAATCTTCGATTTTCAAGGTAGCAATTGGATCCAAAGCAGAACAGGGCTCGTCCATCAGGATGATTTCCGGCTTGACCGCCAGCGCCCGGGCAATGCACAGGCGCTGCTGCTGTCCTCCCGAAAGCGCCAATGCGCTCTTCTTTAGATCGTCTTTGACCTCATCCCACAGCGCCGCTTGTTTCAACGATTGCCAGACCAGCTCATCCATGTTTCCGCGAAATCCATTCACCTTGGCGCCCCAGGCGATGTTGTCGTAGATCGATTTTGGGAAGGGATTGGGCTTCTGGAAGACCATGCCGATCATGCGCCGGATTTCGACCGGATCGACATCCGGGTCGTAGATATTTTTGCTGTGAAAGAGTATCTCGCCAGTAAGGCGCGCGCCGGGGATCATATCGTTCATGCGGTTGAAGGTGCGGATCACGGTGCTTTTGCCACAGCCCGATGGGCCAATAATGGCGGTGATTTTACGCGGTTCAATCTGCAAGTTGACATTCTTGACAGCGCGAAAATTGCCATAATAAATATCCACGTTGGATACTTCGATGGCAAAATGGTTACCTGTTTCGTTGGACATGAATCGTAGACTCTTTGGCTGAAAATTATAAATCTATAAAATAGCAATGGAATTCCGGCTCAGCAGGGTCGCTAGCAGGAAATTTGCGCTTAGAGCAAGTATACCGTAATAGATGAATGGTGCGGCGGAATAATTATCAACCTCCCAGGTACATGACTTTCTAGTTGTGTTTTTGCTATGGTTCTCCTGCCAGGAGGGTTGCCCCACAGGCATTGGAAGGGCTGGTATAATTCGCCTGCATTGACTAGAAAGAGTATGACCTATGTTGGAAAACATTATTGGAATCGAAGAACGTTTTAACAAGATCAACAAACAACTCGAAGAGGTTGGCAACGATTATCAACGCGTGCGAGAGTTGGCCAAAGAACGGGCTGACCTTGAAGAGATCGTCCAAAAAGCTCAGAATTACCGCCAGGTGTTGACAAAAATCGAGGAAGCGCGATCGCTTATTGATTCTGAGGAAGAGGATCTGCGTCAGTTAGCAGAACTCGACCTGGAAGAGCTGAAGCCGCAGCTGGAGAAGCTCGAGATCGATTTGAAAGCCCTGCTGGCTCCTAAAGACCGCCGAGATGAACGCAATGTCATCATGGAAATTCGCGCTGGGACGGGCGGGGACGAGGCAGCCTTGTTTGCGGCTGACCTGTTCAGGTTGTACTCGCACTACGCGGAACAGCGCCGGTGGAATGTGGAGATCCTCTCCGCCAGTGAGATTGGCATTGGCGGGTACAAGGAGATTATATTTGCCGTCAAGGGGCGCGGGGCGTACTCGCGTCTGAAATTCGAATCAGGTGTGCACCGGGTGCAGCGCATCCCGGTCACCGAATCCTCCGGGCGCATCCATACCTCGACGGTGACGGTGGCCGTGCTGGCGGAGGTCGAGGAGGTCGATATCGACATCCCAGACTCGGATATCAAAATCGACGTGTACCGCTCGGCTGGCGCCGGCGGGCAGAATGTGCAGAAGAACTCGACCGCGGTACGCCTCACCCATATCCCAACAGGCATGGTGGTAGCCTGCCAGGACGAACGCTCGCAATTGCAAAATAAGCTGCGCGCAATGAGCATTTTACGCGCCCGCCTGTATGAGATTGAGGAAGAAAAGCGTCTTTCGGAAAGGGATGAAACGCGCCGCTCGCAGGTTGGCACTGGCGAACGCGCCGAGAAGATCCGCACCTACAATTACCCGCAAAACCGGGTAACCGATCACCGCATCAATCATTCCTCCTTCAACCTGCCGGCAGTCATGGACGGCGAGATAGACGAGTTCGTCGACGAATTGTCCGTGCGGGATGAAGCTGGGCGTCTGGCGGCGCATGGGGAGTTCGACGAAGATTAGCGCCGGCGCATGGCTGGCGGAAGCCAAGAAACGCCTGCAGCACAGTGAAACGCCTGGGCTGGAAGCCCAATTGCTGCTCGCGCGAGTACTCTCTCGACCTCGCGCGAGTATCCTAGCGCACCTCGACCAGGATCTCAACGCGGATCAACTTGCCCAGTTGGACGGTTACCTTGTGCGGCTTGAGGCAGGCGAGCCGTTGCCATACCTGCTCGGCGAGCAGGAATTTTACGGATTGAAAATAAAGGTCAATCCAGGGGTGCTCATCCCGCGCCCCGAGACGGAACTGCTGGTGGACACGGCGCTGAATTGGTTGCGGGGGCATCCCGGCAAACGGCGCGCCGTGGACATTGGCGCTGGTTCGGGCTGCATCGCTGCGGCTTTGGCGGCGCATATCCCTGATTTGCGCATACTGGCGGTCGACAATTCGCTGGCAGCGCTGCATACGGCCAAAGAGAATTTAAGTCATCTTGGTTTATTAGAGCGCGTGCAACTGGTGCAAAGCGATTTACTCACCTGTATCGGCACGCCCTTCGATCTGGTCTGCGCCAACCTGCCCTACATCCCAACTGAGGTACTATTAGGCTTGAGCGTTGCCTGTCATGAGCCGCTCTCGGCATTGGACGGCGGCGTGGATGGGCTCGATTTGATCCGCAGACTGCTGGCGGACGCGCGCCGCTGGACGGCGCCCGGCGGGTTGCTCTTACTGGAGATCGAAGCCGGGCAGGCTGAATCCGCGCAGGCGCTGGCCAGGCAAGCATGCGAAGCCAGTCAAATCGAGATCGCGACCGATCTGGCTGGACATGCGCGGCTGCTTAAAATCCAACGCTAAATCCGGTCGAATACGGGGATTATAATAAAGCCATGAAGACCGAAGTGATTCCGACGAGTGATCCGCGGGCGCTGGAAAAGGCGCTGGAAGTATTGCGCCAGGGCGGATTGGCAGCCTTTCCCACGGATACGGTCTATGGAGTGGCGGCGGATCTCAACCAGCCGCGGGCTATTCAGCGGCTTTATGAAGCCAAGGGGCGCGATGCGGGGAAGGCGATTGCGGTGCTGATCGGCAGCGCTGAACAGATCGAACAGGTTACCAGCGGCTTGAACGAACAAGCTGCCCGATTGGCAGCCCGGTTCTGGCCCGGCGCGCTGACGCTGGTGCTGCCAAAGCGGCAAGGACTGCCTGAAAGCCTTTCCGCGCTGCCGACGGTCGGCGTGCGCATGCCTGACCATCCCTTTGCGCTGGCTTTATTGCGCGCCGCGGGCCCGTTGGCAGTTACCTCGGCCAACCGCTCCGGGCAATCCAGCCCACAGACCGTCGAGGAGGTGCTGGCGCAACTGGAAGGGTATATCGAGTTGGTTCTGGACGGCGGGCGCTGCCCCGGCGGCGTGCCCTCGACAGTGGTGGATTGCAGCGGCGCGGAGGTAGCCGTTCTGCGCCAGGGGGCCATCCCTGCAGAAGAGATTATCAACACGTAGATCGGTTTTTTTGTTTGGTTGGTGTGTAGGGGCGTCTCTTGTGGGCGCCCGAGAGCGGGCAGGGACAAACCCTGCCCCTAAGATCATACAATCCGCTTGCGGACCAAAATCCAGGCCAGCAGACCAGCTAACGGGAGGTATGACCCCAGGCAGAAGCCAGGCAGAAGGGGCTTTTCCTGTGAGGCAGGCACGGCGGTTTCTTCGGATTGACTGACCGGCCTGGTTGGCTGCATTTCGGGAGCGATCGTTGGGTTGAGCGAGGGATTCTCAACAGATTTGGTCGGAAGCTCGATTGGCGGCACAGATTCTTCTGCAGAAACCACCTGATAGGCTGTATCTTCCATCACCACGATCACCTGATCACCGAGCGCCAGAGCGGCTGCCAGATCGGGGCGGATATCCGCCAGGGCAAAGTAATCCTTGGAGAGGAACGCGACCTTGAGCGGCGTCATCGCCTGCGGATCGAAAGCAGTGTCGGTCCAGATGCCCTGCTGCAAGACGAATGTGCGCGAGCCAACCGTACGCACCTGCTGCTGCGCGTTGGCTGGCAGGGACGGCGCGACTTCTGCCCGCTCCAGTTGACCCTGCTCGGCGGCTTTATCCACCGCGCTTGCGCCGGATACTTGAGTCGGCGCTGTTAACGCCTGCTGGAAGGCGTTCTGGCTTAATTCATGCTGGGTCTCTGCGCCAAGCGCCATCGGTTCGGTGACCAGATAAGAGGTGTAAGGCGTTACGATGCCGTAACGGATACTCAGTTTCACGATCTGGTCGATGGTTTCCTGGTCGGGGCCTTTCAGGCGGATCTGATTGAGCAGGTAACCGACCTTGCGAGTAGCCCACAGGCGCGGCAAGCCAGAGAGCGCATCCACCGAGCCCAGGTTGTCCTTAACAAAGCGACTGTCTGCAAAAGTGAAGGTCTGTTTTTGATCATTAACATAACCCGTTAGGGTGATCTCTGCCGCGCCGCCGCCGCGGTAGCGGCCGACCACGACGCTCTGACTGCCGGCGAACAGATCCGGCAGCGGAGAGGGGTAGATATCATAGACACTCATATCGCCAAAATCCAGCGCAAGGTTGGTCAACACTGGAGTACTGATACGCGCATAGAAACCGGAGAGGATCTCTTCCAACGGTTCGCCCGGCTTGACGTAAGTGCTCTGCCCGTGATGCTCCTCGGAGAGTGAATCGAGCAGAAAGGTATCCACGTCATAGCCAACGCCGAAGGTGAACAGGCGCAGGTTGGCCGGCGCGGATCGGGCGAAATTATCCAGGATGGCCTGGCTGTCGATGATGCCCTCGGTCGGCAGTCCGTCGGTCAAAAAGATGAGGAAGGTCAACCGTTCTTTGTCGGCAACGGCAGCCGCCTCCAGCAGCGCGCGGTTGATGTCGGTGCTGCCTTGAGCGCCTAACTGTTCCACCCATTTGATCGCCTGGCTGGCTTCTTCCGTGGGGCGCAAACGATCATCATAGGTTTGAATGCCGCTAGAAAAAGCGCTCAGGTAAAAACGGTCGCCCGCGTTGAGATGATTAAGGATATACCCCAGCGCAGCCTGCGCCTGGACGAACTTTTCGCCCTCCATGCTGCCCGAGCGGTCGAGTACCAGCAGCACATCTTTCTCTACCATCATCTGATCGACCTCAGGACGCGGAGCGAGCAGCAACAGGAAATAGCCGTCCTCGCTGGCAGCGTCGTCAGGATCGCGGTAACTCAATAAATGAAAAGCTTCAGTCTCTCCGAGCGAATAGTATAGGCTGAAATCCTTATCGGGCAGGACATTGCTGGCTTCATAGGAAGCAGAAAAAGCCTGATCGCCCTCGCGCAGCACATCGATCGCGTGGCTTGGAGAGTAAACCGCCCGCACGGGCTCGGCAGATCGAACATTAACGGTGATCGAGACGCTCTCCAGCGGTTTAGCGGAGAATTTCTCGGTGTTGAGCGGGTAGGTGTACCGTACCAGACCTTCTTCGACGGTCAGTACCTGGTTGTATTCGAGCTCGATGCGGCGCTCGCCGCCCGGCGGGATGGGAAAGATGCTGGCTTGCAGCGCGCCGCGCCCGATATACTCCAATAGAGCGGGATCGCGCAGCGAATTGACGATCTCCTGATAAGTCTGGCGCGCTTTTTCGGCGTCCAACACCTCGCCTTTGACCGGCTTGCCGTCCACCCAAAGGGTGAACTCACTTACCACGGCGTCCTGCGGCAGGGGGAAAATGTAAGTGCCTTCGATTGCCCAATCGTTAGGGTTGTAAAAAACCTGATCCACGCGGGTGGCAGCCACCTGCTGGTCGATGTTCACCGAGACATGGTGGTATTTGATCTCAAGCTGAGCTATCGGTCGGATGGGTTCCGGCGGGCAGATTGGGCGAGTTGGATCACAGGGCGGAAAGGGGGGCGGGATGATGATGCCGTCTGCCTTAGCTGGCAGAACAACCAACAAAGCAAATGCAAGGGCGAGAAAACCTGAAAGAACACAACGTTTGCTCATTTCCACCTCCAGATGAAGAGAAGACCGCGCTTATCCCGCTCGTCAACGGCCTTGTGGGGTTGAAGATAAGACGTTTATTGGCTTAGCATAGTTCCATGCAAGAGATGAGTCACCAACTAAAATCCAGTGACCGGTTGTTTTAAAAATCTGGAAACCTGCCACCCTGGAACCCAATGCATGATTGAGGCTTTGCAATATAAAACATGCTACAATTGTGGCATGCAAACTCGGCCTGTTCCGACCAGAGCGCCTGCCAAGATAATCCACCGCCGCCAGGTCATCTTACAAATTTGGCTGCCGATTGTGCTGGTCACTCTGGTTGTGCTAGCAGCAGCCGTAATGGCGGTCGTCTTTTCGGGCACGGGCGGCGTCGATGCCGGGCAGTTGGCGAGCATTTCAGTTATTTGGCTGGTTCTGCCATTCATCGTCTCCGGTTTGTTATTTCTGCTGTTCACGCTTGGGATGATTTTTATTCTTGCGCGTGCTTTGCGAATCCTGCCTGTTTATACTCACCTGGTTCAGTTATATGCAAATATCATCAATGTGCGCGTAACGGATTTTATGGATCGATTGGCGCGCCCGGTTATTGAGGCGCATGGCAGAACGGCAGGTTGGAAGGCTATTTGGAGAAGACGTAAGTCAGTATAGAAATCAGTTTTTACTAATCGTCCAGATCACTTGAGGAAGGGGTCGGTTTATGGGAAACTGGAGAACGAAGACCATCATTATTGGCGCTGTGCTGGGAGCTGCTGCCGGATTGATCGCGGCATACATCTTGCTGCAGCGAGCCAGTGAATCTCAACAGGCGCCGAAATTAAACGCCGGAGACGGGGTTAAAGTGGGTTTAGGCATTCTCGGCGTGTTGCGTTTGATATCGGATATCGGCACTAAAAAGTAGTCGGATCTGATCAGGGCTGCCTCGTATCATGCTTACCACGTTCGTTTCATGGATCGATCCCGCTCTGATTATGGGATGATTAACACAGCCTGATTGCCGGATTTTAGCGATCCTGCAGCAGTGGGGTGGTAATGGAAAGCGCGCCATTTCTACGTTACATCGTCGCAGGCAAATTGCAACGGGATTACATTTTACCCGTCATAGGAAAAGCCGCTTTAGACGTGCCTGGAGGCAGTCTATTCTACGCAGCGGTTGGATTGCATATTTGGGATGACCATATCGGTTTGATCGGCAGGGTTGGCGAGGATTATCCGCAAGAGTGGCTCGAGCAATTATCCGATTATGGTTTTGACAGGCGCGGGATTCACATCCTTCCTTATGCGTTCGATACCCGCTTTTTCGCGGCGTATCCTGATCACGAAACCTGTGCACTGAAAAATCCAGTAACGCATTTCTCAAGGCTTGGGCTGCCATTCCCCAAAACCTTGCTTGGCTATAATGAGCCCGGCAATCAACTCGATAGCCGCACACAGCCCAGTGACATAACGATCCGTATAAGTGATTTTCCATCGGACTATTTAGACGCAACCGCCGCCCACATTGCGCCGCTCGACTATCTCAGCCACTCTCTACTGCCGCCCGCGCTGCGCGGGGGGCACATCACGACCATCACTCTCGACCCTTCGGCCGGCTATATGAATCCAACCTATTGGGACGACATCCCGGCGATTTTGCACGGGATTAATGCGTTCCATTGTTCCGAAGAGAAGCTGACCTCACTGTTTCAGGGGCGCAGCAGCGACCTGTGGGAGATGGCTGAGGCGCTCTGCGCTTACGGCTGCGAACTGGTTGTTATCAAGCGCGGTGCCCGCGGGCAATACCTTTATGACGGCGCCCGTAAGGCTCGCTGGTCTATCCCGGCGTATCCCTCGCGGGTGGTGGATCCGACCGGCTCAGGGGATGTTTTTTGCGGTGGTTTTCTGGCTGCTTTTCGGCGGACATATGATCCAATAGAGGGGGTGTTACATGGCAATATTTCAGCTTCACTGGCGATCGAGGGCTGCGGCCTGTTTTACGCGTTAGAGTCACTGCCAAGCCTGGCAAAGATGCGACTCGAATCGCTGCGTGATAAGGTGGTGAAAGTATGAAATATGCAAACGCCGATTTGCACCATTATGTAATCGAAAAAACCTGCGAGATCCAGCAAATCCCTGCGCCGACTTTCGCCGAAACGAAAAGGTCGGAATATTTGTTCAACGAATTCACCCGTCTGGGTCTCAAGGATGTCAGCCAGGATGAGACCGGCAATGTGTACGCCAGCTGGCCTGGAAGCGGCGAAGGTTGTCTGGTTGTCAGCGCCCATCTGGATACAGTTCACAGCGGCGATACCCCGCTTGCGCTAAAACGCAGCCGCGAGCGCATTACCGGGCCTGGCGTTGGCGATAATTCTCTCGGTGTTGCGACACTGCTGGGGATTGGACGCTACCTGGCAGATGCCAGGGCTGATCTCGGCGGCCGGATTTGGCTGGTGGGGGATGTATGCGAAGAGGGGCTTGGCAACCTGGCTGGAATGCAGGCGGTCGTCCAACGCTTTGGCGAACAGGCTGTTGCATATCTCATTTTGGAAGGCCTGGGACTTGGACAGATCTGCCATAGAGGCCTGGGAGTGCTGCGTTACCGTGTAACCGTAGAAACCACAGGCGGGCACCCCTGGAGTAATTATGGAATGCCTTCAGCAATACACGAGCTTGTTGCTGTGCTTTCAGCCGTCACTGCGCTGCCGATTCCACGCAAGCCGCGCACCTCGCTAAACGTCGGCGTTATTCAAGGCGGCGCTTCGGTAAATACAATTGCCAGCAAAGCCTGGTTCGAACTGGATCTGCGCTCTGAGGATCATATGACCCTTACCCTTCTGGCGAATCGGATCAAACGGGTGGTCAAGAAGCAGGTTCGCCCGGGCGTAGGGTTGATCGTCGAGCCAATCGGCAGCCGGCCTGCCGGTGAAATCGAGCCTTCTCACCCGCTGGTGAAATTAGCTGTGGATGTGCTGGCGGAATTAAATATCAAAGCGATTCTGGAAATTGGCTCGACGGATGCGAATTATGCGCTCAGCAAGGGGTATCCGGCTATCTGTTTGGGCATCACCAACGGCAGATTCTCGCACACCTTGAAAGAATACATCGAAGTTGCGCCGGTTAAAACCGGGCTGGAGCAAATTCTGCAAATCCTGCACCGTGTGTGGGAAGCACTCGGATAATCCAATCCGAATAGATCTTAACAGGATTACTATTCAGGCTGCAAGATCATGCGTTCTGGTCTGGTTTCATTTTCGGCTGAGGGTGCCCGGAAAGGATAACCTCTGCCAGCATTTTAATGCGGGTTTTGAGGGCTAATTTGACCAGCTTGCTGCTGGCTTGCCTGGCGGCCTCAAGGTCAGCCGGGTACGGGCTGTATATCGCTTTTTGATATTCATCGAGAAGAAGCACGCCAAGGGATTCTGCATCTGGCAGTGCTTTGACCATAGCATCTTTTTGCTCCGCGGGCGTCGAACTTGGGCTTATCTTAGCTCCCATCAAGCGGATGACCCACTCCACTTTTGCATATGCACGTTCGATCGGGGTCAGGCGTACGTAGCTCGACCACTGACGGACCAGTAACGGGGTGCGCCAACCTCGGCGGTTAAACGCCTTTTCGATCAATACCGGAAAAGACTTTTGTGGATCGCGTTGACCCTGGCGAATGAAGAATAAGATTACAGCGACCACCAACAGGACAGTGATGGAAATCGCCGCCGCGAGAGGCGAGATGATTGGCTTGCCCGGCAATTCGGACCGGTCTGGCATGCGTTCGAATTCTTCTTCATCTGGCTCTCCGAGCGGAGGATTCTGGATAGCCCCGCCAGTCTGGTCGAAAGGAGAAACCACCGAGGAGGCATTATCACCGCTCGGACGCTCGATATCCGGTTGAGCGGACGTCGGCTCGAATTCGATCCAGCCGTAACCCGGGAAGTAAACCTCTGGCCAAGAATGGCTGTCTTTCGCGCGCACTTCATAGAAGCCCTTATCCTTGTTTAACTCGCCCTGAGCGTAACCGACAACCCAGCGGGCAGGAATGCCAAGCGAGCGCAGCATGAGAATCTCAGCCGTGGAGTAATAATTGCAAAAGGCTTTCTTCTCGGTGAAGAGAATCCATTCGATCACATCCTGATCCGCGGGCGGAGAGGGGATCGCGGGGGTGTATTCTATGTTTTCTCGCAGCCAGTTGGTGATGGCCGCGGTCTTTTCGAAGGGAGTTTCCAGCCCTTCGGTAATTTCGAGAGCCAGGTTTTTGATGCTTTCAGGCGTCGTTATGGGTAATTGCAGGTAATTATCGGATATCCAGGTCGGGTAATCCTCGCCAGCAGCTTTCAATCCAGCAGTGGTTGGCGCAGCGACCCATGAAAACACTTCGTAGCTTTCGCCAGCATGCAGCATAGGATCGATCTCAATGGCGATCAGATCGATGACCGAGTCACTGGCTTTTCCGTAGATCAAGGAAACCGGCCGGCTAATGGTTAACGGGAGGGAAGGCGCGAAAAGCATGCTCAGATTGCGATAGGATCGGAAGATGAATCGAATCGGCAGGCGGTTGTACAATCTACCGTGCTCGATTGCGGCGCTGAGCGGCGTTTGAGGTTTAATCTCTTCCAGCGTGCTGTACCACTTGCCGTCGAGATAGCGATTGTAAGAACGCATCTTCCAATAGTAATTAATTCCGATGCGGCGGGTGATGCTTGGATCCACTGTGACGACCAGGTCGTTACTCAGGGTAGAACCTGTGCCAAGCGAAAATTCATCGTCGTAATACTCCACCGGCACCGGATTCGAGCCGCGCAGCGGAGCCACAAAATTCTCCAGCCGCTGGCGGAGTCCGCGCCATATGCTGATCATCTGATGACGCTCGGGGGTGGCGGTGCTGAAGGCCTTCGCTACCGTGTTTGCATTCCAGGCAATGAAGACCAGCACAATGGCTGTCACCAGCGCGCCCCGTCCTAAGGACCAACCAGTGTCTGAATCAACCGAAATGCGCTCTTTTTCCCACCGGTGCGAGCTGGACATGAAATAAACGCGGGTAACCAACAACAAGGTGAAGATAACGAAAACTGCCATGCTCATCCCGCGCCGACCTACATCGGGATGGTAGATATCGATGATCAGGATGGCTGCGCCGCCGATCAGCACGCCAAGCCAGGGGCGTCCGTGACGGGTCATGTTATAGCCAGTGATCAGACTGATCAGCCAAAACAGGATAACCATATTTGCCAGAAACGGAAGCGGATCCGTAAGGGGCTCGTTATGAAGAAAGTTTTGGACGCCGTTCCATAACCGCCCGCCAAGGCTGGATACGCGCTCGAGCCAGGCAACCTCCGCTTGAATTTGCAGCGTTAATTGCCAGGGTACGATGGTGATCGTGTACCCCAGACCAATCAGGGCAGCGATCCAACCTTTAAAACGGCTGTAACCGAGGGCCAGCCCCAGGATTGTCGCAAGCAGCGTCGTTGTGGCGACGATACCAAGCCCTTGCGTCCACTTGGTGTCGCCGAGTCGGATAGACGCCGCCATCAGGCAGGACAGGAGAAAGAATGCTGCGGGAAGATCCCACCAGCGTTGAGCACGTTTTTGCATTGCTTATAGTGTACAATGGTTCTGCTAAGCCCGTCAATGTCTGGTAAGTGTTCTATGGGCTGTTTTCCATGCGCATTAGAAGGTGACATACCCTTGAAAAGGCGCCTGGATTATGTAACCTATCATGCAGTTCGAATTAACAATAACCCCCTTGTTGCAAAGTTTAGGAGCAGGTTTAACGCCTGTGATGAAGTTTTTCTCTTTCCTCGGCACGGAAAACTTCTTCCTGGCGGTTATCCCGCTCCTTTTGTGGTGCGTGGATGCCCGCCTTGGTATTCGCATAGGCATTATGTTGATCCTTACCAACACCGTCAAAAACCCACTCAAGCTGGCTTTTCATGGTCCGCGTCCTTATTGGGTCGATCCGGCAGTCGCGGCGCTTGCGCCAGAAAGTTCGTTTGGCGTGCCTTCTGGCCATGCTCAAGACGCTGCCAGCCTATGGGGTCTGCTGGCCTCGTCGCTTCGCAGGGGGTGGGTAACGGTGGTCGCGGTGTTTATCGTCCTGGTGATTGGCCTTTCGCGCATCTATCTTGGCGTCCATTTTACCCATGACGTTATCGGCGGCTGGGCTGTCGGGATACTCCTGGTGCTGCTTTTCAACTTATTAGAAAAGCCGGTCAGCGCCTGGTTCAACCGGATCAACTTTGGGACAAAGACATTATTTGCGCTTCTGGTCTCTGCGGTGATCATGCTGACCGGCTATTTGGTCCGCCGGGCGATCAGTGGATGGAAAATGCCATTGGAATGGGCCAGTAATGCCACGCTTCAATTCCCAGAGAATCCAATCAACCCGTTGGAGATGGAAGGCTTTATCACCATAGGCGGGTTGGCATTTGGCATGCTCTTCGGGTTGGCTTTATTGGCGCTTACCGGGACAAAAATATGCGCTGGTGGTCCGTTGATCAAACGAGCAGCCCGCTACGTGCTTGGTTTGATTATTCTGTTGGCCATTTATTTTGGCTTGCGTCTTTTTTTTCCCAGCGAGCCGGCAGCATTGGCGCAGGTATTCCGATATGTGCGTTATGCAACGGTTGGGGCGTGGGTTGTCTTTGGCGCGCCCTGGCTTTTTGAGCGGCTCAAATTTACGAAAGCGAGTTGAGACTGGTTTACAGGACGAAAACCGTTATAATAAAATTATTCAACAACGATTACAGGTCTATCCATAAATCAATATCAACCGCGAGGTTATGCGGCTGGCAATTAGCTCTATAGGAGGATATCATGCGAAAAGTGAGTGCATTTTTATCAGGTGTAATTCTTGGCGGATTACTCGGCAGCCTGTTAGCGTTGCTGCTCACGCCTGTGCCGGGTAAAACATTGCGCCAGCAAGCCATGGATTATTTCGATCATATCACCAGCGAAGTACGCCGGGCATCTGCTGAGCGCCGCAGCGAATTGGAAGGCGAGCTGCAAAAACTACGCCAGACGTCCGTCAAACTAGAATAGTTGACAGGGTTCTACAGGCAACGAAAAAACCCCGGGATGCCGGGGTTTTTACTTAATAGAAAATGATCGGCTGTCTGGTGATTAGCGATTGGCGCTGAAGCGGTACACGGCCTGTTGGCGGGTGTACCGAGTGGTTCCGCTGATGACCAGCACGACCTTATCGTATCGATTCTGCAGCGTAATGGGGAGGCTAAGCGATTGGTTTTGGTCAAGCTCCAGCTTTTGGACGGTGGCTTGCCCGCCTGAGGTGGTGATCAGCGCAAGGCGGTAGGTTTGCGGCAGCCGGTTCTGGATACGCACAAAGCCTTCCGCTTGCCAGCCGCCGTCGTCCATCTCGAAATTGGAAGCATAGCCGATTTCGGGGATGGCGACGTCATCCAGAAGCATGCCCTCGCTCATTACCGCCTCGTCGGTTATCAGCTCGAAACGCAGCCAGATTTTCTTGCCAGCGTAGGTAGATAGATCGACTTGTTCCTGGATGTATCCTCCGCTGGAGCCGTTGTAACCGCAGCCGAACGAATTGCCGGAGGGGTTGTATATGCTACAACCAGGCGTATTTATGATCTGCCAATTTTGTCCATCTTCCGAAGCGAGCAGATACAGGTAGTCGTAATCCTTTTCCAGGTCGTACCAGGTCCAGTAGCTGAAGGTGAGCGGTCCGCTGGCATCCGTGAAGTCGAACTCGCGGGTGAGGGTCATATCCGATTCATCGCCCTTGTTCGACCAGAAGGCATACTCACCGGAATGCGCATCCTCGGCAATGACGCCGACATGATTGGTTCCCTCGAAGGTCAAGGTGAAGTCTCCGCCGCAGTTCAGGCGGATGTAGTCGGCGGCATATTGGTTTACCAGACGATTTTGCCAGACGCCGTTGCAATCAGATAACTGTTCGGTTTCGGCCACTTCGGGCGCAAGCGGGTAATTCCTATATTGGTAACGGCCGTCGGCAATTTCTCCATCATGCAGGTAGTTGGTCAAAACCCAGTCCGCGAACAGATCGTCGGCGAGCAGCGGTTGACCGGTTTGCGGATCGGTCTCGGCAAGCTCGCGTAACACGGCATCGACTCCCTCCATGCTGTTTTCGGGATGGCTGACCAGTGCCTGGGTGGCTTCTTCGCCAAGCCGGTCGAGGAAGTAGGCCATGAAGAGAAAAGACGCTCCGTAGTGGGGGACGGTGGCATTCTGGTCAACCGGCCAATCCGTCAGTTGAATGTCGGGATCGAGTGAAAAGACGTAATCGAACCCGCCGATGTCATATCCATTCAGGAAAGCTGCCAGCTCTGAAAAGCCCTCGTTGATCCAGGATTCCTCGTTGCGGTCCTGGTACCAGTGGATCATGTGCTGGAATTCGTGCGCCAGTACGCCGTAGGTGAAGTTTTCGTCCAGAGTGATGCTGTCTGCATTGAGAAAGAACATCTCATGCGCGTTTGAATCAGCGCGCACCTCAGGAGGGTAGGAATCGGAAGCTGAGAATACGCCAGCGGTGGTGCTGCCAAGGTTGCGCGCATAAACAATGTATAAATGCGGATCTTCATCGATGCCGGGAGACCACTCGCTGCCGAAGAATTCACGGTTGGTGGGGACGATTTCTTCGGCAAAAGTCTGCATCAACTGGTCGAGATCTTCCTGGTTGAATGAAACGCCCTCCTCGATCCAAAAGTATGCCGCATCATTGACCGCTCGCAGCACAGTATTCACTTTGAAGCGCTCGGTGGTTTCCTGATTCATGGTGTTGAACGTTTTACGGGCGCCAATACGAAAAGGCGCGTTTGGATCGGGGACGCTGGAAGGAATGAAATGAACGCCGCCAAGCCGGCGGGCAAGATCGACCGGATCATTGATGGGCACAATGACGCTCCTCAGTCTATCCAGTGTTTCCTGGGCGCCGTCAAGGACAGATGAATCTGAACTGCTGGTCTGGGCTGACGGCGTGGCGGAGACGGAAACGGGTGTGCGCGTGACGGGGAAGGCCGGTGTGATGACCTGTTTCGACGGGATGAGATTTTCCCCAATCTCTTTGTTGAAAAGGGTAACGCCAAGCGCGCCAGCAGCGATCAATATTGCGCAGGCGCACAGGCAGACGACCGTGACGATTGTTATAACAATAATCCAGATGTTCTTCGAGTTCATAAAGATCCCTTATGGTCAGGTTTCGGCTGGATTGACCGGCTAAAGAAAGCTAATTATACCTGTGGAAGGGGTTGCCATCGATCGATCCTATAGGCTGGTTACCTATTCAGATTCTCTTTCGAAGATGATAACCCCATTCCCATTGAAATTTATGGGAATCTCATCGATCTTGCTGTTTTACAAACAAGAAGTATGCCAACTTGCCCTATCGATGCAATAGTTTACCCCAGATACGGATTGCTCTCGATCTCTTCCTGCGCGGTGGTGGCCAGGCCGTGACCGGGGAGCAGTCGCGTTTCGGAGAAAAATTTCTCACTGAAGATGATCAGCATCGTATAGGGGCGCATGCTGAATCCCGTAACAAAGAGAATGAAGATGAAACTGACCGTTTAAAGAGATATCGATTTATGATTTTGGTTATAAATTTTAAACCAATTGGTTACAATAGTTGGTTGACATTTTAATTTCAGACTATATACTTTTAAGCGGGGAGATATGGAACTATTCGGTTTGTTCCGCATTTTTCATGACTATATGGGGAGGCTACCAATGGGTAATGTGTCGGCTAAAAAAACTCTCTGGGTGTTATTTTGCATTGTTACTCTCCTTTTTCTGGGAAAATCTCATCCGGTTCGAGCGGATGATTTACAGCTAAACCCACGCTGGGATGTCGAGGTTGTATCTACCGATATTACAACCAATACAACCTGGACCGCTGGTAGGGTCTACTACATCGTTGATGACATTGAGGTAACCACTGGCACCACCCTCACCATTCAAGGCGGCACGATCGTCAAGTTTTGGGTGCCCTTAGATCCGACAAAGGATCCGCTAACCGGCCTGACCGTGAATGGGAATCTGCGCTTCGAAAACACTGGGCCAGAAGATGAAAACCGGGTGATCTTCACTTCGGGCCGGGATGACACGCTCGGCGGCGACTCCAACGACGACCAGCAGCAGACGCTGCCTGCCCCGGGCGATTGGGATTTCGTCCGGTTTACCAACTGGGCAGATACCGATCCTGCTTATGAATATTTGACTATCCGATACAGCAATTGGGGGTTAAATTACCATAACACAGGCACCACCTCTCCTAATCCCGAGTTTAGAAACAATGTCTTTGTTGAAAATACTTGCGGATTGACCCTGTCTCTGACCGCCAATGGATCAGTCTACGGCGACATCCACAACAACATCTTCACTCAAAACCGGTTTGGGTTTTGCACCAAGCGTACCGGTGGTCTGGGCATGCTGCTGCCCACTTTGACCTCCAATAAATTTAATAACAATTCGATCCTGCCCATATACCTGTTCGGTACCTCCTACCCGACTTATGTAGACAATACCTTTTCAGGCTATATCGACCCGGCTGATAAGCTGGGCGTTGGTCTGGGAGGCGAATTCAACGGCAGCGGAACGCTGACCATCGCCGATGAGATGCCGTTTGTTTTCATCACCCCCATGGAAATCAAAGGCTCGGCTGTCACGGTGACCATCCCGGCGGGCGCAGTGTTCAAGGGCATGACCAAGATGGAGCTGGCTAAGCCTACCGATCCGCTGCCTGGTTTGAAAGTCACCGGTGGGATTAATTTCGAATCGACCGAGGCGGATCCGATCATTTTTACCTCTTACCGGGACGATTCAGTGGGGGGCGACACCAATGGAGACGGCATAGACACCGAACCATACCCTGGCGATTGGGCTGGGGTGCACTTCGTTGACTCGCTTGCCCCGGGCAGCCCGAACTACACCTTCGAATGGCTGGATTTCCGTTATGCCGTCAACGGCTTTTTATATGAAACCACCTCGACGGCAGTCGGCGCGCGCCTGCCCAATGTGATCGATGACACTTTTATTGGTAATTTAAACGGGCTGCGTTTCAAAGCCGTTTACAACAACCCCAATTCGCGCATCCTTCCGAATATTACAGACTGTACCTTTCAAGAGCATGGAATCATCCCAGCGGATAAAACCATCAAAGAACCGGGTGTTCCCATCATGCTGGAAAACACAGTCCAACCAAATTACTCCAATAATTCTTTTACCGGTAATCTTCACCCTGCGATTGGGATCACTGGCAGGTGGCGTTCCAGTGTAACCCTGGTTTCGGTGAACGGGCAGGATTTATCTCCTTTGCCCTACCTTGTGCATGGCGAGGTGTGGTTCGGTAATAAAGACATCTCGGGGGGAATCGATACCTCTGTCACCATAACCATCCCGGCGGGTACAGTCATTAAATTCTTTGTCAACAGTTATGATCGCGTAAATGTCCGCTCGCGAATCAGCGCCGCCGGTCGATTACTCCTTGAAAGTACCGCGGAAACCGCCCCGGTGATATTTACTTCGTATTTCGACAGCGAACGTGGCGGGTATACGGCTGGAGAAAGCGTTAACCTCCCATTACCGAAGGATTGGGTAGAGGTATTGATCAGACACCCAGAGAGCGACGTCGTTAATGCCATTTTCCGCTACGGTGAAAAGGGGCTGCACATCGAGAACAAGAATAATGCCGTTGCCCCTCCGCTGAATGTCCCCTTCGACGCGACCATTAGCGACTCGCTGTTCGAGTATAACGACACCGGTCTCTATTTGAATATCCAGACGAATTACGACATCTCCAGCTTGATCAGTAACAACATCTTCCGATATAACAGCGTCGGTTTGGGAACATTCGCCAAAGATACATTATCCTCGTCAGATTCAAATAAAGTCACCGGGGTTTCGAGACCCGTCATACGCGAAAACCAGTTCATTGCGAACACATTATTCCCGATATATTTGAAAGGCTCCGCGACGCTGGAATTCTACGAGAGCTCGAACGTGATCACGGGCGTCCCCTCGCCAAGGAAAGATCCCTCGATTGGACTTGGCGGCTATTTTGGCGCATCCAGTTCGGATCAGAACTTTATTGCATTACCCAAGATCTACGCGGGACCTGAGGAGCCCCTGAACACACAACACGTCCCTTACGTAGTATGGGAGAAGGCGAATTTCGATTGGTATACAGCCACTCTGCTTGGAGGACCGGTTGGCGGGCTTGGGACAGCGGAAGGCGGTTTGATTGTCAAGTTCAACCAGGGCAAGGACTTGAACTTTTACGGCAAATTCACTCTGGCCAGCAATCCGGGTGATCCGAATGTATTTACTTCATACCGGGATGATTCGGTCGGCGGCGATTCAAATGGCACGCCGGCGCCGGATCCAGCTCCGGCAAAAGGGGATTGGCTTGGATTGTACTTGTTTAACCATCAGAATGCGCCTTTTGCCTACTCGACCATTCAATACTCAGACCAGGGGTTGGTGATCTACCAGAAGGCGTCCGATCCCGACCCGGGGAATATCAACTACGAGATTTCGTACAACACCTTCCATGACAATAAGAACGGTTTAACCTTCTATATCGCCTCGGATTATGATATCACCTCAAGGGTAGCTGACAACAACTTCTATTCGAATGACTATGGAATTCACACCTTCACCTTGTCAAGCACACCCCATTGCGGCACGTCCAACCCCACCTTAGATTCGAATAATTTCAGTCTGCATAGCCAATTTCCTTTATACCTGCAAGGCTCTGCCAATCCCACTTACGACGATAACCTGTTCTGGGATAACACCCATCCGGCTATCGCTGTCGGCGGCATTTGGGGGCGGGATGCAACCTGGGCAAAGGTGTACGACAACACATTTGATCAGGAAATGCCATACGTGGTTAAGGATACCCTTACCCAAGAAATTTGTACTATTCCTGAACCTGCCATAACTATGCCGGAAGGCTTGATCGTCAGGTTTATGGGAGGATCATATATCTACGCGTTTGGCTACTTGAATTTGCTTAGCTCGCCTGGTAATGAAATTGTCTTCACAGCCTATTCTGACGACACCTTTGGCGGCGACATCGATGCAAACGGTCCGCCGTCTTCTCCGATTTCTCGCAGCGCCTGGAAAACCGTCTGGCTGATCGATTACCCTGGCAAGAACAATACCATTCACGATCTCAAGGTATACTACTCGACGGCTGGAATTGGTCTGTATTACGATGGACCGGAAAACACCCAGACCGCTACAGTGATCGAGCGTGTTGAGTTTGCCAATTCAAACTCAGGCATTGCTTCCGTCATTGGCTGGCGTCAGGTAGGGAGTGTGATCTACGGTGGTTTGGGTAACATTAACGCCACCATTCGGAACAACGTTTTTAGGGACAGCGATTACGGCATTCTAACCATCGCTCATGACAAATCGATTGGGATTAACAATCCATCGATAGAAGACGTCACCTTCACAAATATCGCCAAATATCCAATTTTCCTTGGCGGGACTTCGGAGCCGACCTTTATCGGTTTAAACACAATCACCGGCTCGAATGAACGTTTAGGCCCCTTGGCGGTTGATCAGCCCCTTTCCCAAATCGAAGCGGCTGAAGGAGACAATTTGATCCTGGATGGATTTGACCTACCGGGCAACCAGGCAGCCTTGGCAGGTATACAACCTGGCCGTGCCGGGCTCCTGTCAGCGCAGGTACCTCAATCCAGCCTGTCCGCCGTGCCAAATCTTTCACCAGCGATAGGAATGGCAGGCGCCTGGAACAATTCCGTTAAGCTGGTTCACGTCAACGGGGTGCCGTATGCAATCACGGGTAATTTTCCATTGACGGTTGTTGTGCAAGGCTTCAATTATAAGCCTGCTGACAACGTTACGATTGGGGCAGCGAACGCCTCGAAAGCAGCCCTGGCAGTTCCGGCAAACATGGTGTTTAAATTTAGTAAGAATCGTATGCTGGAAGTTAAAGGAATCTTGAATCTCCTCTCGACAAACGAGCAGCCTGTCATTTTCACCTCGATCAACGATGATGCTGCTTCCGGCGACACGAATCGGGATGGTACGAACACCCGTCCGGTGAAGGGAGACTGGGGAGAAGTACGCCTGGCATCTTCCAATAACATTCACGATGCTGTTGTACGTTACGCTACTAAGGGACTGCATATTTACTTCGATGGCGCAATCAACCTGAATAACGACACGGATGTAATCCACAGCACCTTTATGGAGAACACTGTCGGCCTCAGTCTGAGCGCCCTCGACAACGGTGATATCCTCGCTGTTATCCAGGATTCGACTTTCAGTTCGAATGGGATTCATATCCAGGGCAATCCCAGCAACACGGGCAAGACCGGGCATTTATGCGTCATGGCTCACAATAATGACCTATTTGGCCTCAAATTGGTGCAAAACGGCGTTGAGAACAATAATCTGAACGGCGTCTCGCCAACGCTGATCGAGTGCCCGACACCTATCGCCTTCGACGCCACCAATAATTACTGGGGGGACGCCAGCGGGCCGTATCACCCCTCGCTGAATCCGGAGGGGCTTGGCAGCCGGGTGAGCGACAGAGTCGCTTTCGATCCCTGGCTAGATAATGCAATCAATCCGCCGGCCACCTATTTTATCAGCGGGCGGGTCACAAAAGATACTGCAATCGGGGAGGGGATGCCTGGCGTATTGATTGCCCTCGATGGCGATCTTCCAGACCCATTAACTACAACTACCGATCCCGATGGTTACTACAGCTTCACCGGTTTATCGGATGGTTCATATATTTTGTCACCCTCGCTGACAGGGTATGTTTTCACACCCCCATCACTTAACCTTCTTATCGCGGGCTCAGACGCTCTCGATGCCAACTTCATCGCAACGCCCAGCGGGAAGGATATTGGCATATCCGTGAATAGTATCACAGCGTTGCGGCCCCTTAGCACCGTGAAACAATATTGTAGTTTTACAGTTTCGCTGGATAAAGCCCTTGCGGCTGGAAACTCGGCAAAGGTGGATTACAATACCCTGGACGGTTCGGCAACCGCCGGTGAAGACTATATTGCCAGATCAGGGACATTGACATTTATGGCGGGGAAACCTTTGTGGCAAAATGTTAACATCGAATTGAAGATGGGCAGCACGACGGATCCAGAGGAGTATTTCACGTTGATTCTTAAGAATCCCGAAGGTGCGTACTTGCTCGTCTCAAGCGGGACTTGTACGATAGCTACTCCAAAATTACTCTTCCTGCCGATGATCCTGAAATGAGAGAGATGAAGAATGGGTAAGCATCTTCGGATGCTTATCCGGGAGATCATTACAAGAACGAGGGCGTCCATAGAGATCGGGGCGCCCTCCTTATGATCCAGATATGCCTGTAGTGATTTAGAGTAAAAAATATGGCAGCCTGACGCAACGAGCAGAACATGCCATTAATCGAGATACGGATTGCTCTCGATCTCTTCCTGCACGGTGCTGGCCGGGCCGTGACCGGGCAGCAGGCGCGTCTCGGGCGGCAGGCTGAGGACGTGATGATAAATGCTTTGCAGCAACTGCTCGCTGTTGCCACCGGGCAGGTCGGTGCGACCGACGCCGTTCAGGAAGATCAGATCACCGGTCAGCACGGCGTTGGCCTGGGACGCGTAGAAGACGACATGCCCTGGGGAGTGTCCCGGCGTATGGCGCACCTCGACTTGCTCGTCGCCAACATTCAACAGCTGGCCGTGCTCGAAGAAAATGACCGGCTCAGGCAGCTCGATCATATCGATGCCAAAAGCTGACGCGCCGCCTCCCGAGTGGTAAAGATCCAGGTCGGCGGGATGCAGACCGATCGGCACAGGCGGCTGGCGCGTTTCGGAGAAGAGTTTCGCGCCGGCAGTGTGGTCGAAATGGGCGTGGGTCAACCAGATCTGGGTCAGGGTCAATTTTTCTTTTAACAAGGCGGTGAGGATGTGATGGCTGTCGAAGGTCGGATCGACGATCACGGCCTGGCGGGAAGCGCGGTCGATCAGCAGGTAGGTGTTATTGCCCAGGGGACCAAGCGGGTAGGTGAGGATATCGAGCGGCATAGAATCACTCCGGTGTGGGATGGCGGGCATTCTCGACAACCGGCTCTGACGAGCGCCTGCCAAATAGAAACAATGAATTTATACATATCATAACGCTGATTAAGACCAATGCGGTAATGTACACGTTGCGGGGGGCAGCCTGATATAATGCGCCGGCCAGCAGCGGGGCAAGAACGACCGCGGAGGCATTGGCAGTTTCCAATAAGCCGAAAGCCAGCCCAAGCTGCCGGGGATGCACCATGCGCTGCGCCAGCCCGATCAGCATCACCCGGCTTAGGCGGTAGCCGCCTGCCAGGAAATAAGCGGCCATGAATACCAGCATGTGGTTGCCCTTCCAGATCAACAGGGCAAATAAAGCCACCAGGGGTTGTCCCAACAGGAACCCGACCGGTCCCTTGAGGCCGCCAAAAACGAGCGAAAAGACCACCACGCCCAGGCTGCCTGCCGTACCGAGCAGTCCAATCTGCTGCAGGTTCAGGCTGCGGACATCGGCCAGATAGTTGGGGGTCAACGGTTGCGGCAGGATAAGCGCAAACATGGTCAACATAGCCAGGCCGACCAGGGCAAGGTAACGCCGGTTGGCGCGCAGCGGCATGGATTTGTCCAACTCGCTTTGTTCGATACGCGGCGGGCGGCGTATCAGGAAAATAAACACAGTCGAAAGGGCGAACAGGACAGCCGCCAGGCTGTAGATCAGGCGCAATGAGTAACGGTCAGCCAGAAAGCCGCCAAGGCTCGGGCCGATCATCATCCCCAGGTTGAAGGCGGCTGATGCGGTGGTCAGGGCGCGTTCCACCGACCAGCGTCCGCGCACTGCGGCGATATAAAAATTCATCGGCGCTATGGATGAGGATGTCAGCCCATAGATCAGAAAACCGGCGGCAAAAACGCCGAGGCTGTTGGCGGCGGCCATCAATGCAGCGGACAGGGTGCCAAGCACCCAGGTAGCCCACATTAGCAGACGCGGACCGCGCCGGTCAGCCAGGTAACCGGCTGGAATCTGAGCAATCGCCATCGCGAATCCCCATCCACTGACGATGGCCCCAATTTGAAAAGCGCTGGCGCCCCACTGCTCCAGGTAAATGGTTTGAAAAACCATAAAGGAACCCTCGCCGATGCCCCAGAGGAACAGTGAAGCGACGACAAACAGCAGGTTGCGGGTCATGGACGACCAGGCGCTGGATTGACCTGATCCTCAGGCGGGGCAGCGCCTCGCAAGCAGCGCTGGATGAAGTCATGAGCGGCCTGGAAGACGATCTGGCGGTCCACTTCGCGGGGGATGTTATGAGAACCGTTTTCGACCCACAGCATATGTTTTTCAGGCGTGGTTAGGCAATCGTAGATACGCGGCATGTTCTCCGGTAAAATATCCTGATCCTGGCGCGAATGCACCAGCAAGACCGGCGATTGTATGGCGGGCAGCCTGGCGCGCATCTCGACCAGCAGAGCCTTGAGCTCGGCTATGGCGGCAGTCACATGATGCGGGTATTCAATGTGATCGCGGGCAGCTTCCAGGTTTTGCCATTTAGCTGTCACTTTGGCGACCTTTGGCATCGCATATTTCAATATGCCGATGAAATTCAACCGCCAATCGTCGGGCAAGCCGTAGGGGGTTGACATGGTCACCACGCCGCTGACCGGCAGGTATGACGCGGCGGTAAGGGTGAGCACCCCGCCCAGCGATAAACCCAGAATAAAGACGTGGTCGCAGCAGCCAGAAAGGATGTTAAAACCGTCCTCTACAACCGCCAGCCAATCGCGCCAGCGGATGCGCTGCAAGTCGTCTGGGTGGGTGGCGTGACCGGGCAGACGTAAGCACAATACGGTGTAACCGCGCGAGGATAAATACTCGCTCATCCAACGCATCTCCATGGGCGTGCCGGTCAGGCCGTGGACGAGCAGGCAGCCGGTGCGATTGCCGGGGAACAAGAAAGGTTCAGCGCCTGGGATGGTAACCGGTTTTTGCATATTGCGTCTCGCTTTAGAGGACGGTTAGATCTCGCGGATAATCGGTCAGGCTCTCGCAGCCGCTGTCGGTGACATGGACATCGTCCTCGATGCGCACGCCGCCAACGCCGGGCAGGTAGATGCCGGGCTCGACGGTGTAAACCATGCCAGTCAGTAAAATCTGGTCGTTTTCGGCGTAGATGTAGGGAGCTTCGTGGGCTTCCATGCCCAATCCATGGCCGGTGCGGTGGATGAATTGCGCCCCATAGCCGCCGCGCGCGATCACCTCGCGGGCCGCGCGATCAACATCTCCGGCGCGCAAGCCAGGCATTCCGGCGGATCGTCCGGCAGCGTTGGCTGCCTGGACAAGATCGTAAATCACCTTTAATTCTGGATCGATTTTTCCCAGGGCAAAGGTGCGGGTGATGTCGGAACAATAGCCGCGATAAGTTGCGCCCCAATCGAACAGCACCAGGTCGCCTTCTTTTAGCTTGCGGCCGCTGGGAACGGCATGTGGATTGGCGCTGTTTTCGCCGAAGGAAACGATGGGGGCGAAGGGCAACTCTGCAGCGCAGCCGCAGCGCAAAAGGTTGGCAGTCAGCTCGGAGGCCAAATCGCGCTCGCTGACGCCGGCTCTGACCGCGGGCAGAGTGGCTTTCAATGCGCGCTGTCCGATCAGCGCAGCCTGGCGCATGGCAGCAATTTCGTCCGCGTCTTTATGCAGGCGAAGTTGTGCCAGGGCGGTCTCGCCGGGGAGGTACTGCGCATGAGGCGCTGCATTTTGGAGAAACTGCAATTCCAGAATGCGCAGCCGGGTTGGCTCGACAGCGACTTTGAGATGGTCGATCTCAGCAGCCTGGGCAGCTTGTTGGAAGGCTTGCGCCCAGGTGCCCGGGTTGTCGCTGTAGGTGATCGCATGCAGAGGGATGCTGGCAGCCTGGACCTTGCCTGCTTCCAGTTCTCCCAGGACGATGACTGGTTGAGTTTTCGGTGAGATCAACAGCACTACCGGGCGCTCCATCAAGTGGAAGGAGAGCCCGGTCAGGTAGTTCAGGCTTGGACCGGGATTGAGGGCAAGCGCATCGAAGCCAGCAGTGGCGAGCAATTCAGTAAGGCGGGCGAGTCGTTGAGCTGTCATGGGGATTCCTCCGCGCAAATTATAACCGAAGGATGGTGATGATGGTTTTTGTTCCATCGCGTTCTGCTCGTACTGGTTTCCAGAGTGCGGGTAAAAGTAGACTGCAGGTTTTTAACGAGCACAGGGGGATTTTTTTTATAAGGTTGTTACCAATGTTCCCCTGTATCCCTGCTTCTGTTTGCGATTGTGAATTTCAGTCGATGGATATTTTGGACAAGTTTTTATGGTACCATGTCTAATAACAGTACTGTCTACCTGCAGCAATATATTACATGAGCAGACAGGCTTTCCTTGACATACCTCTCCCTTCCGAGTAAAATCCTGCTACCCTTATTCGAGGGCCTGTAGCGCAGTTGGGAGCGCGCTTCAATCGCACTGAAGAGGTCAGGGGTTCGAATCCCCTCAGGTCCACTGGGGGCGCAAACCCCACCAGCAGTACCGCGTAGAACTTTACCAATTTGCAGTTGTAATCTGGGCCCATAGCGCAGTTGGGAGCGCGTCTCAATGGCATTGAGAAGGCCGGGGGTTCGAATCCCCCTGGGTCCACTCAAGAACGAGCTGGAATTGAGCCAGATCGTTCTTTGAAAGGCCATGCCAGGAGTAGTAGATCGTCCGCCAGCGAGCCGGGAGAGCGAGGTGCGAGCCCGACGCGGCGCCAGCGGAGCGCCTGAGATCGAACTCGCCTGAGCGTCCAGCGATGGACAGGCCGCGGCGGTGAACCTGCAGTAGCCGTCGCCGGGAGCGCCCGTTAACGCGAATCGAGTGGTTCGGGATACCTATAACCCGAACAACCAGGGTGGTACCGCGGAGCATCCCTTCGTCCCTGCCGGATGAAGGGATTTTTCTATTAAATTCGTGAGTTAGTCGTGATAATCAGGAGCGCGTGATGAACCAAAAAACCATATCGAATTACAATCCGGTCGAGATCGAGCGAAAATGGCAGACCAAATGGGAAGCGGATGGGCTATACCAATCGGATATTGATCCTTCGCGTCCCAAGTATTATGCCCTGACCATGCTGCCTTATCCCTCTGGCGACCTCCATATCGGTCACTGGTATGCGATGACGCCCTCGGATGCGCGAGCCCGCTTTATGCGCATGCAAGGCTATAACGTGCTCTTCCCGATCGGCTTCGATGCCTTTGGGCTGCCGGCAGAAAACGCCGCCATCCAGCACAACATCCATCCCAAGGTATGGACCTACCGTAATATCGAGCGCATGCGCCAGCAGTTGCGGACCATGGGCGCCATGTTCGACTGGCGGCGGGAGGCAGTCAGCTCGGACCCGGAATATTACCGCTGGTCGCAGTGGTTCTTCAGCATGCTCTACAAGCACAATCTGGCCTACCGCAAGATGTCGCCAGTGGACTGGTGCCCGCATTGCAACACCACCCTGGCGCGCGAGCAGGTCTGGGGCGAGGACCGTCACTGCGAGCGCTGCGGTACGCCGGTGACCAAGAAGAATCTGGAACAGTGGTTTTTCAAAACCACTGCTTATGCAGATGAACTGCTCAAATACGATACGATCGACTGGCCGGAGCGGGTACGCACCCTGCAAACCAACTGGATCGGACGCTCGGAAGGCGCGGCAGTCTATTTCACCACCGAGCAGGGCGACACCATCGAGGTGTTCACCACTCGTCCCGATACGCTGTGGGGCGCAACCTTCATGGTTTTGGCGCCTGAGCACCCCCTGGTAGCGAAGATGACCAGCCCCGATCAGCAGGAAGCGGTTGAGCAGTATATTCAACAAACGCTGCGCGAATCGGATATCCAACGGGAAGCAGCCGAGAAGGAAAAAACCGGCGTATTCACTGGCGGTTATGCCGTCAATCCGGTTAACGGACGGCGCATTCCGGTCTGGATTGCCGATTATGTATTGATGACTTACGGCACCGGCGCGATCATGGCCGTGCCGGCGCACGATGAGCGCGATTTCGCCTTCGCCCTCAAGTTCGGATTGCCCATCCTGCCGGTGATCGACCGGCCAGATGGTCTAACGAAATCCTACGTGGTCGCAGGCTCGATGCGCCCGGGCTTTCAAGAAGCGCTGCGGGCAGCAGGCGTTCCCTTTGAAGAAGTAAATGGCGCGATCCAAGTGGTGATTCCTAAATCCAAAGTACAGGCGTACCTGGCGATTGCCGAAGAACACCTCCAGGAGGGTTTTTGGAACGAGATCGTCGGCACGCAGTGGCTCTTCCTGTTCGAGGACGGCATGTGGGAGTGGGGATCTCCCGAGTCAGAGGCGCGTATTCTGGCGCGCTGTAAAGGCATGGAGCCAAATGTGCGGTCAATGCGCACGTTGATGGAGATGCTTTGGGGAAACAGCTTCTACCGCGATGCGCTTTTCCATGCTGAATACGGCACGATGATCCATTCTGACCAGTTCAGCGGTACGCCGGGGGATACTGCCAGGCAAAAGGTCACTGAGTGGCTGGAAACTCGCTCGGCGGGTAAATATGCGGTCAACTACCATTTGCGCGATTGGCTGATCTCGCGCCAGCGTTATTGGGGAGCACCTATCCCGATGGTTTATTGCCCGAAATGCGGCGAGGTGCTTGTGCCAGATGAGGATCTGCCTGTTCTGCTGCCGGACGATGTCGAATGGAAGCCGACCGGCGAGAGTCCGCTCAAGCTGCACCCGACCTGGCAGCATACAACCTGCCCAAAATGCGGCGGTCCAGCCGAGCGCGAAACCGATACGATGGACACCTTCATGTGCTCGTCCTGGTACCATCTGCGTTATCTAAGCCCATGGTACCAGCAGGGACCATTCGACCGTGCGGAGTATGATTACTGGATGCCGGTCGATACCTACACCGGCGGGATCGAGCACGCCACGATGCATCTGATCTACACGCGCTTCTTCCATAAAGCCTGTCGAGATATGGGCATAACCAGAGGCGGTGAGCCGATGCTGCAGCTGCGTAACCAGGGCATGGTGCTTGGCGAGGATTCGGAGAAAATGTCGAAGAGCCGCGGCAATGTCGTTGCTCCGGATAATCTGGTGAATGCTTTCGGCGCGGATGCGGTCAGAGCTTACCTGATGTTCTTCGCCCGCTGGGATCAGGGCGGTCCCTGGAGCAGCGGCGGCATCGAGGGAGTCAACCGCTGGCTGCGGCGGGTGTGGTCGATAGTGCTCGAGCAGGGCAGCGGTAATCGCGCGAACAATGAGGCTATCCGCGTTCTACGGCGCAAAGTCCACCAGACCCTGCGCTCTGTGACGCGCGATTTTATTGATTTCGAATTCAATACCATTGTTTCATCCTTGATGGAGCTGCTTAATGAGATGGTCAAAGCCAGACAGCAGGGCGCCGCAGGCAGCCCAGCCTGGGATGAAGCTGTTGACATCTATCTGCGCATGCTGGCGCCAGTCGCGCCGCACATCAGCGAGGAGCTTTGGGCGCAACTGGGTAAACCCTATTCAATCCATACCCAGTCCTGGCCGAAAGTCGATGAGGAAGCCGCCAAAGAAAATGAGATCACTCTGGTAGTGCAGGTTAATGGCAAGGTGCGTGATCGAATCACGGTACCGGCAGATATCGCCGAGGAAGATGCCAAAACGAAAGCGCTGGCTTCCGAAGCAGTGCAAAAATTCCTGGAAGGGCGCCAGCCGCGCCAAGTGATCTTCGTCCGTGGGCGGTTGGTGAATATTGTCGGCTAGCTAACCGGTTATTTATAGATATCACCGTATTGGCAGTGGTTGCTTATACTGGCTGGCTATGCTGTCGAGAAAAAATGGCATTCGACGGTTAAGTCCTTCCTTTTGGGCTGGTAAAATATCCATGATCATGATTTCGATGGAGGAATCGCCATGCGCCTGGAAGATCTGAATTGGATGGATGTCGAGAGATATCTAAAAATAGACGACCGTTTGATGATCGTCCTGGGCGCCTGCGAGCAGCACGCCTATCTCTCGCTGCTAACCGACACAAAAATCCCGCTGGCGCTGGCGGAGGCGGCCAGCCAAACCAGTGGTGTTTTGGTTGCGCCTGCGATGCCTTATGGCGTTTCACCACACTTCGCTGCATATCCGGGCACGATCAGCTTGCGTTCAGATACCTTTCTTAAAGTAGTTGAGGATCTTGTTCGCAGCGTGTATCAGGCAGGTTTCAGGCGCATCCTGGTCCTCAACGGGCACGCTGGCAATCAAATAGCTCGCGCAAGGCTGGTGGAACTGATCAACGAGTTGCCCGGATTGAAAATCGCCTGGTACGAGTGGTGGCTTTCACACAGTATCGAAGCCATCGCTTTGAAATATGAACTGAAACGCGGACACGCCAATTGGATGGAGGCATTCCCTTTCGTGCGCGTCAGCGAGCTTCCAGAGGAACCGAAGATTCCTCCTGCTTATCGCGGCTTGTTGGGGGCGGAAGAAACACGCAAGATATTTGACGATGGCTCATTTGGCGGACCTTACCAAGTCTCGGCAGAGATCATGGACGAAATCCTGGCAGCGGCGATCGCGGATGTCATCGAGTTGTTAAATTTTTGATGGCGAGGGGCGCATACCGATCCAACGCCGTGATATCGAAAAATCGAAAACTGATCCTGGCAAACTGTTCGCAGGTCGCAAAAATACTATTTTCTTAAAAATAATGTATAATAGCTTGAAGAACTTCTCTACTTCTTTTGCCGCACCAGGCTTCTTTCTTTCAAACTCGAAAGCAGTGCGAAATGCCTGGAACGAGCTGGATGTACTCTCTCCCAAAGGGGAGGTTTGAAATCGCTAACGGATATTCAGGCAGCTATGCCAAGCGCATGGTTGTATTGACCGGTTGGATATCGGATCCGATCTCTTTAGTCAAATGCGTGGCGCGATTATCGCGAATCGCCTGTCTATACGAGCGAGATGGAACTACTAATGGTATGTTGTTGAATAATTAGCCTTTTGGGTGGTACCAGAGTACCTGATCACAGCCAATCCTGAATTTTTGCACTGCCAGACAGGTCTTCGCGGCGAGTAGTTGACCGGGTTGGTCTTGATGGCGCAGATAATTACCGCGTTAAAAATCCAAAAGCGAAACCCGAACCGGGTTAATGTCTATCTGGACGGGGAATATGCTTTTGGGCTCTCCCTTTCAGCCGCCGCATGGCTGAGGGTGAAACAGACGCTCAGCCCGGAAAAGATCGCGGAGTTGCAGGCACAAGATGCCCAGGAGACTGCCTTCCAGCAGGCTTTGCGCCTCTTGAGTTTTCGCCCGCGCTCCGTAGCGGAAGTCCGCAAGAAACTTGTCGATAGGGATTTCGATCCGGCGATCATTGAAACAGTGCTTGGCAGGTTGATCGAAGGTGATTACCTTAGCGATAAAGCTTTTGCGAAAGAGTGGGTAGAAAACCGCTCAGCCTTCCGTCCACGAAGCCGTCGTATGCTGCATTACGAGCTAAGGCAAAAAGGAGTGGCAGAGGAGCACATTCAAAGCGCTCTGGCGAGTATCGAAGCCGAGTCAGACTTGGCTTACCAGGCAGGGATTCGTTACGCCGCAAGGCTGGCGGATCTGGATAGAGAGATGTTTCGTAAGAGGCTGGGCGGCTATTTAGCGCGCCGCGGTTTCTCTTACGGAACGATTTCTCCACTGGTGAACCAGATCTGGGACGAATTGCACTCATCGGAACGCTCATCCTGACTCGGGAAAGAGGAATTGGAAATGGGGAACTTTGCGTATATTGGAACTGTCATTTTAGTTGTCGTTGTAGTCGATATTATTTTGATCGGGCTGGCGATCTTTTTTATATCGCGTTATGTCAACGAGCGCTCCCGCAAGGAGCAGGCGACCAAGGCTGATGGGATTATCCTGGCAGCCAGCGAAAAAGCAAAAGAGACCGAGCTCGAAGCAAAAGACCGGGCTATCAAAATCCTTCAAGAGGCTGAAAACGACATCAACCGCCGCCGGAGTGAAATTCTAAAGGAAGATGAACGCCAGCAAAAACGAAGAATCGAGGTCGATGCCCGGGTGGAGCGCCTGGAGCAGCGCGAACAGGCGCTCAATAAACGCCAGAGCGCGCTCGATAAGCGCTTGAACGAGATCGAAAAAATGTATGATCAGCAAATGACAGAGCTGCAACGCATCGGTCAAATGACCGTGGAAGAAGCGCGTGCGATGCTGCTGGTCGAGGCTGAGAAGGAAGCCCGCAATGACATGGCTCGCATCATTCGCCAGATCGAGGCTGAGGCGCGCTCTGAAGGGGAAAAACGAGCCAGAGAGTTGATCGCAGATTCGATCCAACGGGTGGCTTCTGACCATGTCGTCAGCGTGACCACCTCGGTGATTGCGCTGCCAAATGAAGAAATGAAGGGACGCATCGTTGGTCGCAACGGACGCAACATCCGCGCCTTTGAGCAAGCGGCTGGCGTGGATGTGATCGTCGACGACACGCCGGAGGCGGTCACTATCTCCTGTTTCGACCCCATACGCCGTGAGGTGGCCCGGCGCTCGCTCGAACGCCTGATCGTTGACGGACGAATTCACCCGGCCCATATCGAAAAAATTCTCGGCGAGGAACAAAAGGAAGTCGACCGCTCGATTGTCGAGGCTGGGGAAGAGGCTGCCTTCGATGCAGGCGTGACCGGATTGCACCCAGAAATTTCCAAAGTGCTCGGGCGTTTGAAGTACCGGACCTCTTACGGTCAAAATCAATTAGCCCACGCCGTCGAAGTCGCAAAATTATCTGCAGTATTATCTGCTGAATTGGATGCGGATGCCGAAACAGCCCGCATGGGCGGCTTGCTCCACGATTTAGGCAAAGCAATGGACCATAACACGGATGGCACCCATGCAATGATCGGCGCCGAGTTCGCCAAGCGATACGGCGTGCCGCAGCGAGTTGTCAACATCATTGCTTCACACCATCACGAGATCGAGCAAGAGTCGGTTGAGGCAATCATCGTCGAATCAGCCGATGCAATCTCTGGCGCGCGCCCAGGCGCCCGACGCGAAGACCTCGAGCAGTATATTAAACGCCTTCGCGCTCTGGAGGAAATCGCCGACTCGTTCAAGGGCGTAAGCCAGAGCTATGCCATTCAGGCTGGACGCGAGGTACGCATCATTGTGCGCCCCGAAGAAATCGACGATCTGGCATCCACTCGTCTTGCGCGTGACATCGCCAAGAAGATCGAGGAAACGATGCAGTACCCCGGCCAGATTAAGGTTACTGTTATTCGTGAAACGCGCGCCGTCGATTACGCGCATTAATAAAGAGTCTATAAGGAAACCAGGAGGGCGGTTACTGTAATCGCCCTCTTTTTATTTTCAGGGTCGAGAGTCGATCCAGGTGATTGGAGATATAATTCCTCTTATAATGGTAATTGGACGAAATTTCCCTGAAGGAATTGGATAACATATGAAACAACTGCTTAAAAACCTGAGCGACGGTCGAACAATTGTGGCGGAAGTTCCGGTACCATCTCCGCGACCGGGCATGGCGTTGGTGCGCACTGCGGCGTCGCTCGTTTCTGCCGGGACGGAACGGATGGTGGTGGAGTTCGCCGAGAAGAACTTGGTTGAAAAAGCACGGTCGCGCCCCGACCTGGTCAAACAGACGCTTGACAAAGCCCGCCGAGAGGGCTTGCTGAGCACTGTCGAGGCGGTTTTCAATCGACTCGACCAACCCATGGCGCTCGGTTATTCCTCGGCAGGAACAGTCGTCGAGATTGGAGAGGGATTAGAGGGGTTCAAGCCGGGCGACCGGGTAGCCTGCGCTGGCGGCGGGTATGCCGTCCATGCCGAATACGCAGTCGTGCCGCGCAACCTGCTCGTTCACCTGCCCGATCAGGTCAGCTTCGAAGCGGGAGCATTCGCCACGCTTAGCGCAATTGCCCTGCAGGGATTCCGCCTGGCAAACCCCCAGGTCGGCGAGCGTGTAGCGGTGATTGGTTTGGGTCTGCTCGGCTTACTCAGTGTTGGGATCGCCAAAGCCGCCGGCTGTCAGGTTTTTGGCGTGGATCTGGATCCAAAGCGATTGCGCTTCGGCGAGCAGATGGGCGCACAGTCGTGCTTGCGGGAAGGCGCCGAGCAAGCCGGGCGCGCATTCAGCCAGGGTAAGGGCTTCGACATCGTACTGATCTGCGCGGACACCTCTTCCAATGATCCGGTCGAGTTGGCGGGCGAGCTGGCGCGTGACCGCGCCACGGTGGTGGCAGTGGGCGCGGTCGGGTTGGAGATCCCGCGCAGGACTTATTACAATAAAGAGTTGCATTTTGTCGTTTCGCGCTCCTATGGACCCGGGCGTTACGACCCGGCCTACGAGGAGAGCGGCAAGGATTATCCTATCGGCTATGTGCGCTGGACGGAGGGCCGTAATCTCGAGGCGGTCGTCGCATTATTGGCATCCGGCGGGTTGGATGTCACACCACTGATCAGCCATCGTTTTACAATCGATGAAGCCACCAAAGCGTATGAGCTCATTACCGGAAAGACGGGCGAGCCGTTCCTCGGCGTGCTGCTGACCTACCCTCAGATTGAGGGCCAGCCGCTTCAAACGAAGACGGTCAATCCATTGGCGAGCAGTCAGGCTGCGCCCGCTGCGGGAGAATTGGCGTTGGGCGTGTTTGGAGCGGGCAATTACGCCATGTCCACCTTCCTGCCGGCTGTCAAAGCGGTGGGCGGTATTGCCAGGGTCGCGGTGTCGTCAGCCGGCGGCTTGAGCGCGCGCAACGCTGCCAAACGCTACGATTTCGGTTATGCATGCTCATCGGACGAAGAAATCCTGGCAGATGAACAAATCAATGTGGTGGCGGTGTTAACACGCCACAACTTGCATGCTCGCCTGTCGCTGGGCGCATTGCAACTTGGCAAGCATGTTTTCTGCGAGAAACCGTTGGCCATCACGCAAGACGAATTGGATGAAATTCGCAAGGCGTTGGAAAACAATCCGCAGGCATTGCTGACTGTGGGATTCAACCGTCGGTTTTCGCCCTTTGGGCAGCGCTTGAAATCCTTTATACAGGATCGCAGCGAGCCGTTGATAGCCCATTACCGGGTCAATGCCGGCTACCTGCCGGACAGCCACTGGCTGCATGATCCAGCGCAAGGCGGCGGGCGGATCATTGGCGAGGGCTGCCACTTCGTCGATTTCCTCGCCTTCCTGGTCGGAGAGCCGCCGGTTAGTGTAGAATGCCGCGGACTGCCCGATGGTGGACGTTACCATGAGGATAACGTGTTGATGACCTTCACCTTTGCCGACGGCTCGCTTGGCAGCGTGGGGTACCTGGCAAACGGCGATAAAAGCCTGCCAAAGGAGCGGGTGGAGGTGTTCTGCGCCGGGCGGGCGGCTGTGCTGGACGATTTCCGCCGGCTGGAATTGTTACGGGAGGGCAAGCGGGAAGTGATGCATTCGCGGTTGCGCCAGGATAAGGGTCATCGCAGTGGCTGGGAGGCATTCTTGCAGGCTGTCAGGTCAGGCGGTTCAGCGCCGATCCCTTACGAACACTTGTTAGGCGTCACTCAGGCAACCTTCGCGGCGTTGCGCTCCCTGCGTAACGGTAGGGTAGAGGAAGTTTGATCCGCGCTCGCCGGGGAGTGAATCTTGTTTAAAAAGCTGCGCATAGGCATACTAGCAGCCCGCGAGTTGGGTTTTAAGCGAGTTGGGCAATATATTCTGTATCAGCTCGGGTTGATCAGCGGTTATTACCGCTGGCGCACGCCTGCTCGACCATTTCCAGCTGAGAGTGCGCCCGCGATCCGCCTTGATCTGCTGCCGTTGCCTTCGCGGGAAGAATTGCAGCTGCTGCTGGTTGACAGGCTGGAGGAGGTCGTCCACGAGGCGGATGAAATCGTCGGCGGTAAGGTGCGTTTGTTTGGCGGCGATCCCGTCGAGTTGCAGCTTGAGACGCCCGGAAAATTAATCCATTGGAGCCGACGGCAAAGGCGGCAGGGCGATATTAAATTAATCTGGGAGCCGGCGCGTTTTGGCTGGGTCTTTGCGCTTGGCCGCGCCTACCTGCTCACCGGCGACGAGCACTTTCCGGCAGCCTTCTGGCAGCGTTGGGAAGAATTCCAGCGGGCTAATCCGGTCAACCTGAGCGCCAATTGGGAATCGGCGCAGGAGGTCTCGCTGCGGTTGATCGCGCTGTGTTGGGCAGCGCGATTGTTCGAGAGTTCTCCGCATAGCAGCGTCGAGCGCAAAGCCCGGTTGGCTGCCAGCCTGGTCGATCACGCCAGGCGCATCCCGCCGACGCTGATCTATGCCCGCGCGCAAGACAACAACCACCTGATTAGTGAGGCCGCAGGATTATACACCGCAGGCGTGCTGTTGACGCGCTTTCCACAGGCGAAGCGCTGGAAAAAACTAGGCTGGTTGTGGTTCAACCGCGCGGTGCAAAGTCAAATAGAGGATGACGGCGAGTACATTCAGCACAGCACGAATTATCAGCGCATGGTGTTGCAACTGGCTCTGTTCGTCGAGCTGCTTGCCAGACGGGCAGGGGAATATCTGCCTTCATCCAGTTTGGAACGTTTGGGGGCGGCCACGCGCTGGTTATTGGCTCATTTCGATTCGATCTCGGGCCGGGCAGCCAACCTGGGACATAACGACGGCGCCAATCCGCTGCCGCTGGCGATGGCTGAATATGCTGATTACCGCCCGTTAATCCAGGCAGCTTCGTTGGTTTTCCTTGGGCGTCCAGCGCTACCTGCCGGCGCCTGGGATGAATATGTCCAATGGCTGGGATTGACGGCAGGCGCCCCCGTGACAAAAAGCAGAGTTAATATCCC
>JAXDCA010000045.1:0-59370 GCA_034678305.1 Bellilinea sp. | reverse complement strand
GACGGACACGCCGACTCACACGGACCCACCGACCGACACCTCGACTTCAACTCCTACGCCGACGGATACGCCGACTTCAACGCCCACGCCGACAGATACACCGACTCACACACCCACACCGACGGGTACGCCAACGTTTACACCCACGCCGACGGATACGCCGACCTTCACACCCACGCCGACGGACACGCCCACTCACACGCCGACACCGACGGATACGCCGACTCACACACCCACGCCAACAGGTACGCTGACCGACACGCCCACTCACACGCCCACACCGACGGATACGCCGACCGATACGCCGACCTTCACGCCGACGCCGACGGATACGCCGACCTGCACGCCGACACCGACGGACACGCCCACTCACACGCCGACACCGACGGATACACCGACCTTCACACCCACGCCAACGGGTACGCTGACCGACACGCCCACTCACACGCCCACACCGACGGATACGCCGACCGATACACCCACACCCACACCCACGCCGACGGATACGCCCACATCAACGCCGACGCCGACCATTACACTTACCCCAACGGTGACTCATACCCCGACCCTTACCTCAACACCTACCCAAACGCCCACCGCAGGTGTACCAGTATGTGTCGATCCTTCTCTGATCACAGGCCGGCTGCCTTCAAACGATTCCTATCTAGATCGGGACAGGCCAAACACTGCGATGGGTTCCCTCCCTATCATTCAAATCCGTGCTGATCAAGGCGCCGACCGGCGTGGAGTTATACGCTTCGATCTCAGTGACATTCCCACAGAGGCTACTGTCGTCAGTGCAACATTATTTTTATATCCTGGCAACTTACAGGCTGAACAAGTGACTTACTTGTACCGGATTACAACAGACTGGGCTGAAGAAACAGTGACATGGAATTCACCCTGGACAACCCCTGGCGGCGACTTTGACAGCAGCATTGCTTACGCCACATTCATTCCGCAACGGAGTTATTGCTACATTTCAATTGACCTGACTGCACTGGCGCAATTGTGGGTAACGGGACAATATCCGAACTACGGTGTGTTTCTCTACTCTACCGGAAAAAACCACACAGTCGAATATGCATCGAAGGAGGATAGCACTCCGGTTGTGCAATCTCCAAGGCTTGCGGTAATATTCACATTGCCTTGACCATAAGCGAAAAACCGCTCAAATCCCAATTGTGATTTTCCCTGTCCGGTTCAATTCATGGGGCCCTCAACCTTGCGAGATCAATTGCGCAAAAAAAGCAGGAAAGATCATAAATTAAGGTCGATAAGTTTATTACACATAATCATTATCCAGTATTAGATTTAATTGCTATAATCAGATTTGGCCCGCTTCAATAATTTGAAGCATAACGTGCCTTTTTTATTTCAGTCCCTAATCTCAAGGAGGAACAAGATGCTTTCTAAAAAGGTAGGAATTTTATTGGCGCTGTTGACGGTCTTTACGCTGCTCCTAACAGCTTGCGGACAAACCCCAACAGAAGCGCCCGTCGAACCACCAGCTGAAATCAAGCCTACCGAGGCGCCGCAGGAGGTTGCTCCAACAGAGGCCCCCGCCCCAACGGAAGCTCCGGAAGAAATAACGGATACCGAGCTGAACTTATTGTGCACGCCGCAGGAACAATGGTGCCAGGGAATGAAGCAGGAATTCGAAGCAAAGTACGGCATCACTGTCAATTATGTTCGCATGTCTTCAGGCGAGGCGCTGGCCCGCGTGCTTGCCGAAAAAGACAATCCGACCTTCGATATCTGGTGGGGCGGTCCGATCGACAGCTTTGTGGCAGCCAAGGGAGAAGGGGTACTGGAGCAATATGACTCCCCCAATTATGCGAACATCCGCGATCCAGAAAAGATGATGGATGCAGACCATTATTGGGCGGGTATCTATGTCGGCACCCTGGGATTCGCAACCAATACCAATTGGCTGGCGGAACACCCGGGCACTAAAGCGCCAACTTCATGGGATGATTTGCTCAAGCCGGAGTTCAAAGGTCAGCTGATGGTTGCCCACCCCTCCACGTCGGGTACTTCTTATACTGCGCTGGCGACGATCCTGCAAATTCGTGGCGAAGAAGCCGGTTGGGAGTATATCAAGAAGTACGCTGCCCAAATGGCACAATTCACCAAGAGCGGTGCTGCTCCGGCCAAGTTCGTTGGGCAGGGCGAAGCTGCTGTCGCGATTGTGTTCTCGCATGACATTGTCAACGAAATCGAGAACAACAAACTGCCGCTTGAACTGACCTTCCCTGAGGAAGGAACCGGATACGAAATCGGCGGCATGGGCATCTTAAAAGGCGCAAAGAACATTCAGGCAGCAAAATTATGGTTTGATTGGGCGCTCACGCCAGAAACACAGGCTTTGGGCCCCGTTTACGCTGCTTATCAGGCGCCAACCGTTAACGGTGTAGAACTATCCCATCCCGAGCTGATGGAAGTCAATCTAATCGATTATGACTTCATTTGGGCTGGCGAGCATAAGAAAGAATTCGTTGAGAAGTTCACCAACGAGATTGCCACGGCTGAGAACCTGAAAGAGTAAGGGCATTTCGGCTATATCTGGGCGGCACAAAGCCGCCCAGATTTATTTATGGAGGAAGTGACCGCTTGGCTATTAATCATGCAAAATCAAAGAAGCAGTCATTTGGGGGGCTGATCTCACGAATCCGTGAATTTACCCTGATATCCAGGGATCCGGTGCTATTCTTGAGCCTGATGATCTCAGGTATCATCATTTTTTTGTTTGTAATCCTGCCGATCTACCGAACTGTGTCGGGAGGATTTTTTAACAATGAAGGGGCATGGGACCTGAGCTACTTTGCCCGCTACTTTGATGATTATTACGGTCCTTCATTAAGGCTCGTATTCTACGACACCATGAAAATGGGCGTCCTGACTGCCACATTTGGCAGCCTGGTTGGATTTATATTTGCATACGCGATTGTACGCTGCAACATGCCGGGTAAAAAGATCGTGCACTGGCTGGCGCTGGTCCCAACCGTATCGCCTCCTTTTGCGTTGGCTCTGAGCATGATCCTGCTCTTTGGGCGCAGCGGACTGATCACCAAGAAATTACTCGGCATATCTTATGTTCAAGGGGCGAATGATATTTATGGCATGGATGGTCTGGTGATCGTGCAAACCATAACCTTTTTCTCGGTGTCCTACCTGATCATTCGAGCCATGCTCGAGCGCTTGAACCCCTCGATGGAAGAAGCAGCCGCCAGCCTTGGAGCGGGGCGTTGGCACATTTTTCGTACGGTTACTTTGCCGCTACTGATTCCCGGACTGGCAGGTTCATTCTTATTATTGTTTGTCGAGTCGCTGGCTGACCTTGGCAATCCGTTGTTTATTTCTGGTAATGTTACCGTGCTCTCGGCTCAAATCTTCCTGGCAGTGATCGGTGAGTACGATTATCAAAAAGCATCAGCTATTTCTCTCGTTCTCATTATCCCAACCTTGATTTTATATCTGTTACAGCGCTATTATGTCAACCGCCGCTCTTACATCTCCGTGACCGGTAAACCCGCCAGCGCTCAGATTGTCGAGAAAGACCCAATCATCAGGTGGACTGTTATTATCATCTCTTACTTGATCTGTGCATTTATCATTCTTTTGTACGCAACTATCGTTTACGGCTCGTTTAGCTTTTCCTGGGGGGTGGATTTCACACCTTCATTGCGGCACTGGCAGCATACCCTTACCCGCGGCGTCGAGGCTATCCTGGATACCACTTTTTTGAGTACGCTGGCGACTCCCTTTGCGGCTTTACTGGGTATGGTAATCGCCTGGTTGGTGGTACGTAAGAAATTCAGCGGAAAGGAAGCGTTGGATTTCAGCTCGAACCTTGGCGGCGCAGTTCCCGGCACGATCCTCGGCATTGGCTTCATTATGGCTTTCAATACCCCGCCATTATCGCTTGGGATTGTCATTTACGCAATTCTAGCCCTTTTCTTCGCCCAGGTGATTGGTAAAAATGCGCTGGAAAGGCTGGTCATTTTGATATTTGGAACAGCGGCGGGCTTCCTGCTCAGCAAATTGGAACCCGAAACGTTGTTTTTCGTGCTTGGGGGGGTATATGTCCTGATCGGCATATTGCAATTGCTGCAAAAGAAGAAATTCGGAACAGCGTTGGTTATCAGCCTGATTGGCATGTATATTATGAGCGCGAATTGGGCAACCCAGTTATCGAAACCTATCGCTAATTTCAGCCGATCACTCGGCCGCGGTTTTTGGAGCAATGCCATTTTCCAATTTGCTGATCATTTCAAGACTCTGCTGCAACCCCCGCCTTCGCTGATAGCCATCGCCATGATCGTCGTCGGCGTCGTGATCCTGGCAAATATCCAGAATCGGTGGCTGCGAATGTCTCTTGGCATTGCAGGATTACTTGTGCCTTGCGGATTGTTTTTTACCGGCGTACCTTTTACGCTGGTGGGCGGCGCTTATATCATTATGGCTGCTTACATTGTGCGCAGCCTGCCAGCATCGGTGCGCGCTGGAATTGCCACCTTGCAACAAATCGATCCATCCATCGAAGAAGCCTCAAACAGTCTCGGCGCAGATGCGCAATACACCTTCCGCAAAGTAACCCTGCCGCTCATCACGCCTGCGCTGCTGGCTGGTTTGATCTTCAGCTTCACCAGGCATATGACCAGCCTATCGGCGATCATCTTCCTGGTCAGCGCCAAGTGGAGAATTGTTACCGCATCCATCCTAAGCGAGTGGGAGCAGGGCGGCGTCAGTATTGCCGCGGCCTATTCAACTGTAATTATCGTGGTGGTTTTGGTGGCGATCGGTGTGTTAAGTCTGCTCACGAACAGGGTATTCCGCGGGCGGGGCGGCGTGGATATCAGTCAGGGCTTTTAAAATTCCTGAGAGGTATTAACTTATGTATTTGACATTGGAAAAAATCACGAAGACTTTCCCTCCGCGTGGAGGTGTTACGGAAGTAACTGCGGTCGATGACATCAATCTCGAAATCAACAAAAGCGAGTTGGTGACCCTGCTCGGCCCTTCCGGTTGCGGCAAGACAACCACATTGCGTATGATTGCAGGGTTCGAATTCCCAACCAGCGGGCGAATCATCCTGGACGGCAAGGAGATCAACTCATTGCCGCCGCACCAGCGCGACATGTCCATGGTATTTCAGAGTTATGCCATTTTTCCGCACCTGAATGTATTTGAAAACATTGCGTACGGCTTGAATGTGCAAAAACTGCCGAAGGCTGATATCACCAGGCGGGTGAACAATGTATTGGAGCTTGTGCATTTGGAAGGTTATGGGCACCGCGCGCCGAACCAGCTCTCGGGTGGGCAGCAGCAGCGCGTTGCTCTGGCGCGCGCACTGGTGATGGAGCCAAAAGTCCTGCTCATGGACGAGCCGTTGTCCAACCTGGACGCAAAACTGCGCGAGGAAATGCGCATCGAAATCCGTAGAATTCAGCAGGAGCTCAACATTACCAGCGTCTATGTCACCCATGATCAAATCGAAGCGATGACCCTCTCGGATCGGATCGTGATCATGAACCTTGGGGTCATCGAGCAGATTGGCACGCCGATTGAAGTCTACCGCTTCCCAAACAGCCATTTCGTGGCTAATTTTATCGGTCGAGCGAACTTTATCCCTGGGACAGTGCGCACCATTGAACCTGGCAAGGTCATCGTCGATGCGCTTGGAAAGGCGTTGGAAGTTACTCTTCCACGCCCGGATCTGTATATAGGGGAACATGTGACCATCATCGTTCGTCCCGAGGCGGTTTCAATGAAACCAATGAATGGGCATTATGAGGGGCTGATCAGGCGGGCGGTCTATCTTGGCAATTTGATCGAATATGATATGGAAGTAAGCGGGCAGTTGATCACTGGCGTCGAAACGGATCCATCCAGGATGGAAATCATTCCTGTCGGCTCGAAAGTATCGATTAGCTTTGTGGAAAATTGCATCCAGGTTTTACCTGCGGAGAAGTCGAATGCATGATGTCGACGTCTTGATGATCGGTAATTTTGCAAAGGACCGCATCATTGTCGATGGAATTGAGGAAGAAACTTCCGGAGGAGGGGTCTATTTTGGATCGGTGGTTATTAAAAGATTAGGGCATAGCATCGCGATCGTCACGCGGCTGCATCCGAGCGATTTTCATCGACTGGATGAACTGCGTAATGAGGGGGTGGAGGTATACGCAATGCAGGCGGACGGCACATCTGGAATTGCGAATTACTATCAATCCAATGATATGGAAAGAAGGTTGTGTAAACCGATCGGTTTTGGCGGCAAGTACTCGCTTGCGGATATCCCTGATCTCAAGGCAAAGATCATCATGGTTTCCCCGCTTTTTGCTGGTGAGATCGATTTGGAAATTCTTCAGTCCCTGGCTTTACGCGCACCGTTGGCGCTGGATGTGCAGGGATTTGTGCGCGCGCCAATGGGTAACCGCCTGGATTTTCAATATTGGGACGATCTGCCGGCGGGTCTGGCTAATGTCACTTATTTGAAGTTGGATCGAGCAGAGGCTGAGCATCTGACAAAATTCGCCGATCTTGGCAAAGCTGCAAACCTATTGAGTGAGATGGGACCTAAAGAAATCGTTCTGACCGAATCCAAAGGGGTGAGTGTATTTGCCGGAGAGAAGATGACCTTCGCGCCTTTCCATTCGCGCTCGTTAGCAGGCAGGACTGGTAGGGGTGATACCTGCTTTTCAACCTACATTGCTAAGCGCCTGGATGTCTGTCCAGAGATAGCCTGCCGCTGGGCTGGCGCAGTGACCTCACTCAAGCAGGAAAAACCAGGTCCCTGGAAAGGATCGGCAGTAGAAATCGAAAGGATTATTTCCGCTGTCACCTGATAGAACTAAAATGGTTGTATGACTGGAAAAAGAACGGAGGCCGGACTCGATATGCTCCAGCCTCCGTTTTGATTTCTATTATTTTTCAACTTGATCTATGAAAATTGCATCCAGATGATATGCATTTCGAGTACTCGACGATGATGAATGATCACTCTGATAGATTCATACTCAGATCCACAAAATTTCCGGATATCCGCATGATCTATCCTTGGCGGCAACCTTCCTAGCAACTGACTAATGGTAATCTATGCGGAAACTGTGTATGAATAGCAAGAGCCTTAGTATTCAATCGGTAGATATACTGAAATTTATTTTCCAGTTTTCTGGTAGCTTAAAATTACGTTGCATTAGTAATTCCGCGAGCTTTTCTTGAATTTCTTCTGGGGTATCTAACAAACCTGTTGAGCAGGGACATTGGTAATTTGGTAACATCCCATTACTCGTGGTGTTATTCCGTAAATTAAACAAATACCATGTCTGGCATTGAATAATCGTAAGCTTACTAAATTGGTAAAACGGGGGTAATTGCACATCTGTGGGTGGATAGGTTATCGTCTGCGATCCGAAATCAACTTTTTGCGACTCTGCAGAAATGATCAACCGGTAGGGATCTATATTTTGGAGTAAACTATTTCCTTCCATCCATGAAGGTTGTTCTATATTCAAGTAATCAAGGATTGTAGGTGCTATATCGATGTTTTGTGTATTGGAAGAGATTATTCCTTTATGATCCCCGTTAGGAAAATGAATGATCAATGGGATCCTATCTCTTGTATCATAATTTTTGCTATGATCTGTATACAAGATGAAGATCGTATTTTCAAACTGTCCAACATCTGTTAGATACTGAACAATTTGTTGAACCTGATTATCGAAAACTAAGATTGTGTCATCATAAAAATCAACCATTAATCGTTTGTCTTGGGTTTTCCCTTCTGAAAAAACCCTTGTAGAGGGATAATAGTAATCACCATGAGTACCCATAAGATGCATGTGCGCAAACAAGGGTTTTCCGTTCCGGATGGTATTATCCAGCTCGTCGCGAAAACAAGCTATTCGATGCTGGTCTTGCAGTAGATAGTATTCAGGCTGTGATACAAGTTTATGCGGGTTCTGAATATCTACAATTAAGAATATACGATTGACGCGATTGAATATTCGCTCACTAATGGAATTGAAGAAATAAATTTCCTTTTCAAAACTATACAAAGCATCAGAGGGAATAGTATACGGATTATCTTTACAGTTCACGATATCAAACGCATTTTGAAAATTAAATGCGCTCACATCTACATAGTATTTCACGCCCAGTGATATTGTCCGATATCCAATATTTTTTAATATTCCTGGCAAGTGTTCATAAGCGTTTTTACCCTGAAGTATGTCCGGTGGATAGAGAAAATGAGTAGTGATGGCAAGTTTGCTTGTTAGGATAGCGGTCTCTGAGCCGGGTGAGTAGGATGCATTTGTGAAATTGTTTTGACTAACTAGAGAGGTTTTGGTTAATTCACGAATAAAGGGAGTGGTATCTCTTTTATACCCATATGCAGACATATTCGCTGCATCTAGACCATCGGTACTTAATATAATAATGTTGGGAAAATTTTCTATCCCAAGAGTCCGTGATATCTGACCATCAGCAGGGTTTTTCCAATCAAAGGAAAAGCCGGTTGTTACAAGAGCAGTGATAGCCAGTCCCCCTGCTATAAAGGATTTTATTTTAATAGAACGCTTACTAGATATTTTATTGGCTGTAGTTGATAATTTTAAGGTAAAGAGAATAGTACCCGTGAAAAATCCGAATCCGTATATCAGGCTCACTGGAGTATTGCTATCAATAATGCCGAAGTTAAAAATAGTATATGTAAAATTATCTATTAACAATAAACATAAACATGCAGCCATTAATGAGGATGGGAAATGTAAAGCATACTTACGAAATGACGGAATTATTGGGGTAATAAAAATATCTAAAATAAATATCATTGATAAGCCCAGCAATAAAATCAAGCTTACAGCAAGGCCATTAATAAAAAACACCTTAACTTTGCCTAACCAGCCTATACTATTCAGGAAAGAAGGTTTGGTAACAATAAATAGCCATTCCATGAATACATAGAAAAATCCTATCAAAACAGTATTAATTGCAGCCCGTGTGACTAATAAATATGGCGCAACAACTTTATTTTTACTTGGCCAATTATCAATGTCAGTATGATTTAATAAATTTATCCACAATTCAACCATTCCGGCTGGCGACTTTACAAGGATTTCACGTTTTCTTGGATTTGCGAGGTTAGAGCAAACGAAAATGATAAAACCGTACAATAGCAGTAGAAAAATCAATCGCCAAAGATCTTTTGAAATAATAGTGGGACGAATATAAATATAATAAGCGTGCCCATTGGTCGCAGGGTTTCCAGGTGACGAGGGATTAAACATGACCGTTATCTGATCGATATCGACACTACTTATAGCGAAGGTTCCACTTCCCCCAATTCTTACATATGGTGACCAAGCACCAGCTAACCTATCTTGATCTTCATAGATTATTAATGTATCGGGATTATATCGGTTAACATTAATAAGTAATTTGTAAGCATAAGCTTCACCATCACGAGATAGGTTGTGCAGGTTTATTTGATATTTCTTAAAAAAGGCAGAAGCGTCTGGTTTTAAAAAGAGAATAAAACTACCAATGAGAACAACGAGGTAGATCATACCAAGGGAAATTTGAAGTTGACGTTTCATGTTCTTTAACCCATTAAACCGGTGTTTTCTACGATGTTTACTGATATGTACTGCAACGATGGTGCCAATTCACAATTGGATTATTGTTCCTTTTCTGAAACCTCCTCTTTGGAACGATTATAAGTGATGAATACTTTTCAGCGAACCGAGTTACTAATTAGAAAAATAAAATTATATAATCAAATTAATCAATAAACTGGTTGCTCATAAAGCAATTATGCTGTTAGAGATATTGGCATATATTGTCAACAGCAATGGAAATTACATCCGGGTGGTGCCATAGGAGAAGGCGAACGGAGAAGTCAGTACCATAATGATAATTGCCCATTAAGACTGTATCAATGTCGTTTGACACGATAACGGAGGCCGGACTCGATATGCTCCAGCCTCCGTTTTGATTTCCGCCGGGTGTAGTATAGATATTAAAATGCCTGGTCAGGTTTCCAGGTTTTCCAGACCTTGCCTGCAAGATCTGGGCTAGGTTTCAGTGTGGCTCGTCCGGGCTGCCAACCAGAAGGGGTAACTTCGCCAGTGGCTACAACATGTTGGAAAGCCTTGACCTGGCGGATCAATTCGGACACGTTGCGACCGACCTCTGGAGTCAGCACTTCCATCGCGCGAATATTAAAATCGGGATCAATCAGGAACCTTCCGCGGACATCCACGCCGGCTTCTTCGTCGTAGACGCCGTAAATGGTCCCAACGCGACCACCCGAATCTGAGAGCATCGGGAAAGGAACACCGCCATCGACCATCTTTGATAGTTCTTCTTCCTGCCATATTTTATGCGAGAAGCGGCTGTCAACGCTGATAGCTATAAATTCAACCCCAAGTTTCTGAAATTCAGGATATTTGACGGCAACTGCCGATAATTCTGTCGGTCAGACAAAGGTGAAATCACCGGGGTAGAAGCAGATGACAATCCATTTCCCTTTGTAGTCTGATAATCTGATATTCTTAAATCCACCCCCATGAAAAGCGCTGAGTTCGAAATCGGGGGCTGGTTTTCCAACACGTGCTTGTACCATAGACGCCTCCTTCTTAGGTATTTGACTGCCAATTGGCATCTCTGGGGTTGGCAGAATCGGCCCCTTTGACGGTTTCACACATCCATCTGGTTTATCTGTCATAGTGCCTCCTATCGATAAAAAACACCCGGCGTAAAAATCTCATCATTAGAATAACTGGAACTATCGATCAAGGATATTTCTTATTTTGACATCCCATTTCTTCTCGACTGAGAGAAAATCCAATTCAGGAATATACGGCTTGATATCGAAAAGGGGCGTGCCATCCAACATCTCCGCACCAGTAAATGATATCAGATTTTCCTCTCTGGAGGTAAGCCGAACCACCGAAATTCCTAACGGATTGGGTCGGCAAGGGTGGCGCGTGGCAAAGAAGCCGATCAGTCGATCGTTTATCTCCTCATCTTCTCAACCTGTTTTCAACCAGTCGCTTGGGAATAGTGGAATAGTATGGCCGGCCACATTTGGACGCTTATTCAGGCGCCAACATCAGGAAGGGTATAGCCCGAGGAAGAAAGAACGCTCCTGGAGCGACAAAAGAACTAGTTGGAACAGTAACTGGCAGCTATTTCCCAAAGGATACAGAATATTATAAAAATCATAATAACTTGGCTTGATTTCATGCCGCCAACAATCCGATTCCAATGGGTTCGGATTGAAATGGTACTTATTCGGTTATTTTGCTAGATTAATTATTTGGGATTATGTTTTTTATTCAATTACTATGGTTAATAATGTTGGATTATTTTCGCTTGAATAACAGAATTGTACGTTCACACTCATCTATGGGTATCCGTTTTTCCAGTGTGAAATACGGCTCGAATTCACTTAACAATCCATCCAAGGAATATTGGTCGAATATGTCGTCCCGGGACCGTAGCATTCTCTTAACCTGACTATCATCCTTGGGGACAAATTCAAGCAATAAGTATTTGCCAAGATTTGACATTGTCCTGGCGATATCGCTAAGAGGAACATTATTACCAATTGCTAAGTGGTGAATTAACGCTAATGCCATAACAACATCCGCCTCCCTGCGAGAATAGAATGATTTTCTTTCTCGATTGTCCCATCCAATGGCAGGCGAGGGATTGGTAAGGTTGATGATTAAAGGCAGAATATTCGTTTGTTGGTCATTTTTCACCTGCTGATAATTGATTTCTACAACCTCTGGATCTACGTCTGTTGAAACAACTGTACAGTCTGCCTGTTTAGCTGCTTCACGGCTGAAGATGCCGGTATTTGCGCCTAAATCCAATACTAATTTTGGTTGCATTGCCTGAATATGATTGGCTATAATTTTTCTTTTCGCGTTGAAAGCCCTTTCAGTGTAATTTGTATCTGAATAATAATTCGCCCATTCGTTGCCGGAGATCTTGAGGGTAAGTTTCTTAATGGTGCTTTCCAGGCTGTCTATCAATCCGATCAAGCCCAGCTTAGTGACTTTTGGTTTTTCCTCAACTCTGCCGATTGCTTTAGGAAGTTCTGTATCTGCATACCGTTTCAGCGCCCAGGCTTGCATGTAGATATGTGTCATCAATCCAAAATTCAACCGACACGAACGAGGTAACAAACGGGTGCAGAGATCCAATGGGATTCCGTCAATATGGTTGATTAGCAGACTATTCAAACGAACATCGGTCTTACACATCAATGCCAGTGGCGCAAGGAAATGCTGACAAAATTGACGGTAGGCTACCCAGGGATTGCCATCGACATATTTTGAAAAACTCAACGTGTCGATTAACATTGGGCGACCCTTATGGAATTGGATGTTGTATGCGCTGGCATCTTTGAGGATCATTCCTGCGTCCAGAGCCATTTTCTGAATCGACAAGGTTACCAGAGCTGCGTCTTTTAATTGCGAAAATGACCACTCATAAGGATAGGATATGAAATCAACTGGCCCTGGTTGGATAACTTTATAGCTTAATTCAGGCGTAATTGGGCTGATCTCCACCTCGCGATGCGGGATAAGGAGTTTCTCCTTGGTTAATTCATTGCATAGGCCAGATGAGATAAGGAGATCGTAGTCTTTCTGATAGACTTTGTTAACCTGACGGAAAATAGTGTTATCCTGAATAAAAACGAAGCCGCTCGGATCGCGAAAGGAAGCAGCAACTCTCTCTTTCATTTCCGATTCACTCTTCAGTGTTTTCAGTTTTTAATTCACAGATTTCTTTCTTTCCAAAAAAGGACTTGATTTTTTTCCAGAATAATTTGATGAAAACGCCAACGCCTAAAACACCAGCGATAATCACCTGTAATACTACGCTTCCAACTCCTGGATCAAGATACATTTTAGTCTCCTTAGTCAAACGAGAAACGGGGATTTGTTAGCCTTCGGTAGCGTTAATGACGAAAATGCCGCAAGATCCTTAGGATCCATCCATACTTCGTGATGATTATACTACTCATGCCTCTCCATGAAATGTTACACAATCTATGCCGTTATGGCATCAAAGCGCCAGGCTGTTTTTAGCCGTTTTTAGGGATGGAATCCAGGATAGGCTTGAGATAAGCTATGTTCTCTCTGGCCGCGCTGAGTGGATCCGGTACGGGCATAAACTCCCCTGAGATGTATCCCTGGTAACCCGTCGCGGCCAGTGCGCTAAGCAACGCCTTGAAATCCAAATACCCACCGCCGGGAGGATGGCGGTTTGAATCAGCCACGTGGAAATGAAAGATGCGCTTGGCGCAGAGGCGAATGCTTGCGAGCATGTCCGCCTCCTCGATGTTCATATGGTAGGTGTCCAGCAGCAGACCTAAATTATCCTCGCGAACATGCTCAATCAGATCCAATCCTTGTTGGATGTTGTTGATTAACGTGGTTTCGTAGCGGTTGATCGGTTCGAGCGCCAGACGCACCCCGCGCAGGCTGGCGGCCTGGCAACACTCGCTCAGCGCCGCGATCAGCCAGTCCATTGCTTGGGAGGGCTGCACGCCAGTGGCTACCCCGCCGTGGATCAGGCCGATGATAATCACCGCGTTGAGGCGCGAGGCACCGTCAATGTGACTCTTGATGCGATCGATGGCTGCCTGCCGCACGTTGGGATTTGGATCCGTGAAGGAGAGTTTCTCCTCGCCCCAGGCCTGGCCGGTGCCGATGGCAGGCACCTCCAGGTTGTGGCGGCGGGCCATCCCGGTCAGCGTATCATAATCCACCTGCCTGGGATCGCGGATGGCCAACTCGACGCCCTGGTAGCCCAGCATAGCAATTTGCGCCAGATTCGGTTCAAGATCGCCGGAAAGGGTGGCAGCCTGGAATTGGGTCAGCTGGGTGGAGAGGACGATGGAGAGTTTCATGAGCTTCTTCCTGATAAGTGGAAAAAATTTTTACCGTATAGTGCTGGTTCTTACTGTAGGGGTGGATTCCTTACCCGCCCGCTTACAATGATGTAAAGCGGTCAGGTCTATCAAAGGTTATTGCCAGGTATACTTTTTTGGGTGGGCACAAGGCCCGCCCCTACAGGATTTAAAGGGACATTATGCCAAATATGTGATCTTCGCCTCCGAGCGGTCGGTCTGCAACTTGAGGATGTTTTCTGGCACCTCATGCAAGGTGATCTTCTTGGTGCTCATCGCGGTCATATCCATGCCGTCAGCCATGCACTCGATCACGCGCGGGAAGGTGCCGTGACCGGAGTGTCCTTGCGCGCCAATGATGGCAGCCCGGCGCACCTGCAGCACCTCGCCGGTTACCGGCATTTTTGCCTCAGCACGCGCGGTGACGATCACGCGGCTGTTGAGCGTGCGCCCTTCCCAAATGACGCGCTCGATGCCAGGATAGACTACCTCGGGCAGACCAGTTGCCTCCATGAACAAGTCAGCGCCCATGCCGTCCGTGATTTCCAGCACACGGTCAGCAAAATCCTCTTTCAGCGGATTGATGTGGAAATCCGCGCCCAGTTTCAACGCCATTTTCGCCCGGTTTTCCTGGGTTTCCGAGATAATCACTTTCGAGGCGCCGGCGCGCTTGAGCACCGCGCAGGCAGCCAGCCCAACAGGTCCGCAGCCAAGGATCACCACGCGGTCGCCGGGACGGATGCCGCCGCCACGCTCGATGACCGCATTGTAGGCTACGCTGGCCGGTTCGACCAGGCTGCCAGCGATAAACAAATCTTGCTCGTTTTTATACGCTCCGCGCAGCGGCTCGAGGCTCCACAGCGTGCGGGCGGGAGCGACCAGATATTTCGCGAACGCGCCGTTGACGTTGAAGCCGATCTCATTCAACCGCTCGCAGTGATTAGGATAGCCGTCCGCGCAGGGCTTGCACTGCCCGCACCAGAGCATTTCTTCGGTGGTGACCTCCTCGCCGCCCTTGAAGGGTTTATTGGTGCGCTTATCGAGCGCCTTCTTACCGGCTTCGACAACCACGCCCGAAAGCTCGTGCCCGAGGATGCTTGGGAAGCCAGTCAGGCCGGGGTAGAAGATGTAGCCATTTTCATCCGCCTGGGCCATATGCACATCCGATCCGCAGATTCCGCAGGCTTTTACTTCCAGCAGTACCTCGTCCTCGGCCGGGGTGGGGATCTCGTATTCACGGATCTCCAGGCGCGGATTGCGCCAGACCAGGCTGCCAAGATAGGTCTGGCGGCCTTCGATGTCTTTTGCGCCTAATTTGAAGCCGGGTTTAGGGTCCCAATCCGCCACCAGGGTCAAGCCTTCCATTTTTCCTTTCACAGGTTTCCTCCTTGAGATCTCGAAAAAGCTTACACTTCCGTCCCCTGCCCGATGCGCGGCAGGCCGTAGACGGGCTTCCAGCCAGGACTGAGCGGCTCGAGCAGATAGGGTGCCATCTCCTCGGCGCTGCGCAGGGTAACTTCCTCGACTGGCGGAACGGTTCCAGCCGGGAAAGCAGCCAGGATGTGGTCGTTCCACAGCGTCAGGTATTTAAGGATGGCAGCCATCGGGCGCTTGGCCTTCATGGCATTGCCAGATTTAGCCTTGCCGACTACTCCTTCAGGCGTGGCAGCAATTTCGATGGCAAAGTGTCCCTCGCCCTCCGACCAGCGGCTGGGGCGCCCGAAAGGATCGACCGACTTATCGAAGTGACCCTCTGGCAGGTAGTTCTTGCCCTCGGTGTCAACCGCAAACTTCATGTCGACCATCTCCGGGTGCAGAAGCAAGCTGAGTGAGGTCTCCGATTCGTCTGCGTGGACGAAATTGGTGCCCATCTGCCCGCCGCGTTCCACCGGGCGGAAGAATTCGCGCACGCCGCGGTGCCAGTCGATGACGCGGAAAATTCCTGGCAGCTGGTAGCGCTTTTGGAACTCCTGCACCGCCGATTCGAGCACCCATAACTGCCCGTGGTTGTTGACGATCAGCTGTTTCCGGAAACCGTCGTTCCACAAGCCAAGCATCACGTCGATCATCATCTCGCGTACCACATGCTCGCGCACGATGACTGTGCCGGGCATGCCTACGTGATGGTAGGGGTGCGCGCCGTAATTCAACGGCGGCAAAGCCAGGTTGACCGGAGCGCCGCGCCTGGCGGTGTAGCGGCGCACGCCTTCGCAGATGGCGCTGACATAGAGCGTGTCGGCGGCGCTGGGCAGGTGCTGTCCGTGCAGCTCGGTGCATCCGACCGGAATGAAGACGATGTCATTCTCCTTGCGATTGGCTTCTACCTGCCAGCGGGTGGTGGTTTGGATATACGAGCCAGGCTTGCCCCACTCTATCGGGGAGGGGATGCCGTAATCAGCCAGGATAATGTCGATTTGCTCGTCGCTGGCTTCCCATACTTCTTTTTTCAACCTGCCAACCTCATTGTCCTCGAAAAACAAATCAGGTTGATCTGTCGGCAGGTAGCCGCTTGGCGCTTTATGATCTGTCATCTCTTTTCCTTTCCTAGGTGAGAAACAACGATAAAAATTGACATTTATGAAAATTCACTGATCATGACAGGCCGGTTCTCGCGAAGGGATCTCCAGGCGGCGTGCCCAAGCACGACTGCCGCGCGTCCGTCTTCGCCGTTGATCGGGGTGGGCTTATCCTCGCGCACGCATTCGATAAACTGGCGCACCTCTTCCACATAACACGGAGCGTAACGCTGCATGAAGAAATGCGGGATGCGCGCCGAATGAAATCCATTCTGATCGCCTTTGCGGACAGTATGCTCGACTTCATTATCTGCTATCGCTGTCCCGTTCAGGCATAACACTTCCAGGCGCTGGTCGTAGCCGAAGACCGCCTGGCGGCTGTTGTCGATCATCCCGATAGCGCCATTCGCAAACTTGATTGTGATCAGCGAGGTATCCACATCTCCAAATGAGTTCAACTCCGGTTCGATCAGAACATTGCCAACGGCGTAGATCTCTTCCACATCGCCGATTTGATAACGCGCCATATCCAAATCGTGGATGCTCATATCCAGGAACATTCCGCCAGAAACGCGCATGAATTCCATCATGGGTACTTCTGGGTCGCGGCTGATGATGTGCAAGATGCAAGGACGGCCGATTTCACCGGAGGCAACGATCTGCTTCACGCGTTGAAAGCTCTTATCGAAGCGGCGGTTGAAGCCAACCTGCAGCTTGACGCCGGCTTTTTCGACAACAGCCAGCGCATCGTCGATCGATTCCAGGTCCAGCGCCAGCGGTTTCTCGCAAAAGATATGTTTGCCCGCATTGGCAGCGTCCTGGATGATCATGGCATGGGCGGGGGTGCTGGCGGCGATCAACACTGCCTCGATCTCAGGATCAACGAGCAGCTCGCGGTAGTCGCGCTCTACGCGCTGGATGCCCAGCTCGTCCGCCAGCGCCTGGGCGACATCCAGGCGGATATCGCAGATGGCGGAAAGATTGGCTTCTGGAATATTCCGCGCAAGGTTAGCCACATGGACGCTGCCCATGCGTCCGGTCCCAATGACGGCGATGTTGATTTTTTGGGTCATTTGATCCCTTTCTACTTAGCCTGGTTGTTTAGAGACAAAGATAAACCGAGTTCTTCCAATCAGGGTTTCATAATCACTTTCATGGCGCTCTTCGGATGGTGGGTGAGCGTCTTTATATTCAATCCGAGCATCTCGAATGCGCCAGGACCGTCGTCCAATGAGATCACTTTGGTGAAGAATGGCTCCATGTTCAACCGCTTTTCCTGGAATATGCGGATAGAAGGGACCATGGTGTTCTGCCCGAGGTACAGGCCGAGGATCTTGGTCGCCCAACGGGTGATCTCGTTGGGGATGACCGTGGCGGTGATGCTCGAATCCATGCCGAAAGGCAGCACCTTGCCGCCGGGCGTGACGCAATTCAGCGCCTGTTCGAGCGCGTTGCCGGTGGCCTCGATGACGATATCCGCCTTGCGCCCGTAGGTGAACTCGATAATTTTTTCGACAACATCCACCTCATGCGGGTTCCAGACGGTCAATCCGCACTTTTTGGCGATTTCGATGCGGAAGGGATCGATCTCGGTGACTGCCACTTTTGCGGCGATGTTTCTGGCAAACTGGGCAAAGAGATAACCGATTGGCCCAAAGCCTAGAATCAAGACGTAATCATAGGGCAGCATCATTAATGTGTTCATGCCGTTGACGACGGTCGCAAGGGTTTCCACCTGGGTGCCGAGCACATCGTCGATCTCGTCCGGAAGGGGAAAGCACTGTTTTTCAGGCACCAGGCAGTATTCTGCGTAGCCACCGTCACGCATGACCCCCAGCGCGCTGGTTTTGATGTCCACGCATTGGCTGGTCAGTCCCATGCGGCAAAACGAGCAAAATCCACAGCGGATGTTATTATCGACTGCGACGCGGTCTCCCAGTTTGACATGCTGCACGTGCGAGCCGATCTCGACCACCTCGCCGCAGAACTCGTGCCCGAGGATGGTATTTGGCTTGAAGTGATGCTTGCCCTCGACGATCTTGACATCGCTGCCGCAAATGCCCACCGCTCGAATTTTTAACAAGACATCATCCGGATCCTGGATGCGCGGGATTGGCTTTTCTTCCATGACCAGGTTGCCAACATCTTTAAAGACGAGCGCTCTCATTTTTTCCATTCTTCTTCTCTCCGCAATTTGTGTTGCACACGTGTGCATTGATTAAAAAAAATTAAATCCCATGCCGGTAACGGTTGATTTATAGCTCATCGCTGTATTCGCGCCGAGCCTCCTTTGGCGAACGCCTCCACCTGTTCGAGGGCGGCCATGGTGTTGTCTCCCGGGAAGGTGGTGATCAATGCGCCGTGCGCCCAGCCCAGGTTGACGGCTTCCTGCCCTGGTTTCCCGGTCAATAGGCCGTAGAACAGCCCGGCAGCGAAGCCGTCGCCGCCGCCCACACGGTCATAGATATCTAACTGCGCGGTCGGCGCTTGATAGGTTTTGCCATCGATCCAGGCGATGGCGCTCCAGCTGTGGCGGTTGGTCGAATGGACCTCGCGCAAGGTGGTTGCAACAACCTTGATGCGTGGATAGAGCCTGACCACTTCCTGGATCATTCCTACAAAGACGCTCGGATCGAGCTTCGACGCCCCTGCAACCGCTGGTCCGCGGATGCCAATACCCATTTGCAGGTCTTCCTCGTTGCCGACCAGCACATCGACATTTTCGACAATCCGGCGCAGCGTAGATTGGGCGCGAGCCTGTCCGCCCCAGATATTCCACAATTTGGCGCGGTAGTTCAGGTCGAACGAAACGATCGCCCCGGCTGCTCTGGCAGCCTGCATGGCTTCAATAATCAGCTCGCCGGTTGTCTCCGACAGCGCAGCGAAAATACCGCCGCTGTGGAACCAGCGCACGCCCCCCGAGAAGATCTCTTGCCAATCGAAATCGCCTGGCTTGAGCAGCGCTCCGGCTTCGTTGGCGCGGTTGTAAAAGACGACCGGCGCGCGCACGCCATAGCCGCGGTCGGAGTAGATCGTCGCCATGTTTGGCCCGTTGACCCCATTGTGCTTGAAGCGCACATAGAATGGCGTGACTCCCATCGCTCTCACCCGCCGATCGATCAGATCGCCGATCGGGTAATCTACCATGGCTGAGGCCAGTCCGGTACGCAGGTGGAAACAGTCGGAGAGATTGGCTGCCACGTTGTATTCACCCCCGCTGGGATGCACCTCCCATTGGGTGGCATTGTTGAACGGGACAATTCCCGAATCAACGCGGTGGTTCAATGCGCCGAGCGCAAGAAAATCAAGCCTGGCGTCAGTAAGGATATTTAATCCAGCATGCATAAGTCACTCCTTCTTATCATGTGATGTCCAATCGGTATGGAAACTACCGGCGCGGTCGGTGCGGCGGTAGGTATGCGCGCCGAAGTAATCGCGCTGCGCCTGGGTCAGGTTGGCAGGCAGGCGTTCGCTGCGGTAAGCGTCGTAATAAGCCAGTGAGGCGCTCATGGCCGGGACAGGAATGCCAAAAAAGACCGCCTGGCGCACGACGATGCGCAGTCCCTCCTGGTGGCGTTCGATCTCGCTGTGGAAATGATCGTCCAACATCAGATTTACCAGGTCGGGATTGCGCTGGTAGGCTGTTCCGATATCGTTCAAGAGGCTGGCGCGGATGATGCAGCCCGCCCGCCAGATGCGGGCGATTTCGCCTGGATGAAGATCATATCGATATTCTTTGGATGCCATCTTGAGCATACCAAATCCCTGGGCGTAGGAGAGTATTTTGCCAATATAGAGCGCATCCCGGGCGGCGCGCACGAAGGCATCGCGGTTGCCCTGGAAGGAGATTGGCACTCTCTTAAGCTGTTGAGCAGCGATCACCCGCTCGCTTTTCAGGGCTGAGATGATGCGCCCCTCCAGCGCGGCATTAATAGTCGGCACCGGCGCGCCAATATCCAGCGCGTTCTGGCTGGTCCATTTTCCTGTCCCTTTTTGCTGAGCTTCGTCCAGAATAACCTCAACCAGCGGCTGCGAGGTCTCCGGATCGATCTTGTTCAAGATATCCGCGGTGATTTCGATCAGATATGATTTTAAGGCGGTCTGATTCCATTCCGCAAAGATTTCAGCGATTTCCTGCGCTTTCAGCCCCAATCCACGCTGGAGGATATCGTACACCTCAGCGATTAACTGCATGTCTCCGTATTCGATGCCGTTGTGCACCATCTTGACATAATGACCAGCGCCGCGCGGACCGATATAACCTGCACACGGCTGACCGTCCTCGACGCGGGCGGCGATAGCGGTAAATATTGCTCCAACTTCCTGCCAGGCTTCGCGTTGACCGCCCGGCATGAGCGCTGGACCCCATTTGGCGCCTTCCTCGCCGCCTGAGATACCCATGCCGACATATTGAAAACCGGCTTGTTCCAACTCCACCGAGCGCCGTTCGGTGTCGAGAAAATGCGAATTGCCGCCGTCGATCAGGATGTCGCCGTGTTCCAGGTGGGGTTTAAGTTGGCTGACCGCCTCATCGACGGCTGCGCCTGCCGGCACCAGAAGGATGATGCGCCGTGGTCTCTCAAGCGCCGCGCACAGCGCTGACAGGCTTTCTACCCCGAGCAGGGCTTTGCCCTGACCCTCACCCTGCGTGAATGCCTGGATTTTAGCGGGATCCAGGTCGTACCCTGCAACTGAAAACCCATGCCGTTCGATATTGAGCGCCAGATTGCGCCCCATCACCCCCAGGCCTACCATGCCAATTTTATAGTTCATTTCTTTGACCTTTGCTATTGGATGTGTCCCGTTATAGACTACGCAGGCGGTAGAGCATTTCACCTGCTTCCGGCACGACCAGCGTGCTCTCATCATGCGTGTTGATTTCTTGCTGCAACCACTCGGAATGGGGATCGAGGTAGCCCAGCCCGATCTTCTTGCAGCGTTCTTCCGGGATGCCAGTTGCCAGTGTCACCCGGATGCGCAGCGATTCGATCCCCGTTCGTTCATCGTATGAGCCTAACCCGCGCAAGTGGGTGGAGTGCGCCAAAATTCCCGACGGATAGCCCTGGTATCGATCCCATTGTTTGACAAAGAAGTCGCGGCAGTGATAGCCGACCTCGTCCAGGAGCCTGCCGTGGGTATAGCTGACCTCACTCACGTGCGGAGCATAGATGATCACCTCGCCGCCATCAGCGACGACCGGTTCCATCTTGTACATACCCTTGGCGGCGGTCCACAGGTCGTCGTAGCGCGTTGGCATGATCGAAATCACCCGCTGGAAGGGCTTGTCCACATAGATGATGTGCACCTGCGCCGAGAGCGTCGCGGCAGCCTGCCAGGCTTCCTGAGCGCTGCCAAAGTAGATTCCGTGCAGCCCGGAGTGGCTGACGACCAGGCTGAAACAGGAAACGGGCTTTTGGACGAAAGCAGCTGCGCGGTCGATTACCGCGCGGACGGGAGTATACCCCGCGCCGATGATCTTGTAGTTGGTGATCAACGCGCCCAGCCAGTGGGTGAAGTTGATGATCTCCGCTCCGGCGATGCCCGGGAAGAGATATTTATTCCCGCCCGAAAATCCGACCACCTCGTGCGGAAAGACTGGACCGCAAATGATCAGGTGGTCGTAGTCATCGATCAGCCGGTTCAGGCTTACCGGCACGTCCATAGCCAGCATACCCTGGGTGATCTGGCTGATCTCCTTGGCAGGGATGACGCCAATGGTGGTGAAATTGGCCGGATTGCCCCATTCATGGTTGAAAATTATGCTCCTGCCAGTCTGCCCGTCCGTCACCAATCGGCCAATCAGGTGGGTTTTCTGCGCGTCGCTCATCGGCTGGTGCGTGCCCAGGGCGATCAGGAAATCCAGCGCCGCAACCCGGCGGGCGAGGGCATCCTGCAACAGGCAGAACATCAACGGCATGGGCATGGAGCGGGTGCCATCGGGGATCAACACCAGCACACGCTTGCCGTCCACGGGCAGGGTTCTCAGCGCCTGTTCGACAATGGCGGCGGTTTCCGTTTCGCTCAGCGTGCGGTCTTTAAAACCATTTCCTATTAACATTTTCGTTACACTCCGCTGAAGGCGGAAAATCCGCCGTCGATGGGGACGACAACGCCGGTTACGACCGCGGTCAGACCGGAAAAATTGTAAACATCCTGGATAGCATTTTGTTTCATGGATCTACCTCTTCGGGAAAAGAGATTGGTTTAGATTTATGAGCACTAAAGTATGACAGGTGGCGGATGAAGTGCTTTTCGAGGTTATCGGCGTAAGGCTCAGCGTTGGACCGCAGTAAAGCCATCAGGCGTTCTGAGAACGTTGGTTTGCCGTCGTCCGCCCGCGCGGTCAATACCGAGCCGAAGGTGACGTGCAAGATCTGGCGGGCGTCGAACTGGTCGAGCAGAGCCGGCCAGTCTTCTACTTGTCCGGGCAGCGGCGCGCGCGCCAACTCTGCGGAGACGTGATAGCTGACCCGGTCGGCCTCATAGCGCTGGCGGGCGAAAGAATAAATTTCTTGGAATAGATCTGTATCCAGGGCAGCGATCGTGCGCAATGCTTCCAGATAGCTGGTGCCAGCGGTCTTCAGGTGAACAAGCCCGCGCGTCTGGCTTACGACCGCCGGGTAAATGCTGAACTTATCAGAACCGGAGTGCAGGCTCAGCTTGTAGGGACCAAAATATCGGGCAATGGCAGCGTGACCAGCGGTGTCAGCCTCGAAACCTGAGACATCGCCAATGTAATCCACGCCTTTTTCGAACGAGCCAAGATAGCGCGGGGCCAGGCTGATCCAGGCGACCCCCAGACGTTTCAACTCGCTGGCAATATAGGCATGCTCGGCGTGGCTGGTAGGCTGCTCGGTCTCATCGACCGAGACTTCCAGCTCGTAAGGTCTGGCGCCTGATTGTCTGGAAAGGTGATGAGCCATATCAGCCACATGTTTTACGGCGCGCCCGTATTTGACGATTGCTTTAAGCAAGGTGTGCTCATCGAAGGTGAGGGTAAGATGTTCGATGCGCAAGGTTGTGTATAAAAGGCCGGTAGTTTGTGGTTGCAGCTCGCGTGGAAGCGCCGCAGCCAGTCCGCGCAGCTCGCCGATTGGGGCGGTCTCCGCGCGGGAATCGACATATTCGCCAGGGTCGATAGTGAAAAAGGTATAACCGGCATGCAGACAAAAATCGATGTCCTCGGTGGTCTTCAGGTGGTCAGCGTCAGCGCCATAACTGCTCTGCCAGTTTTCCTGAAAGATGCCCCAGGTGGCGTCGTCCAGAACTTGCTGCGGCGTTCGGCCGGTCCGCGCATTTTCACGCATGGACTGCTGGGCGAAGATCGGCGCGATGCCGTTGCCAGCTTTTTGCATTGCGCGTACATGACCTGAGGTTGCCAGCCCCAGCCGGTCGCCCAGGCCGGCGGAGGTTTGCAAGCCGAGCAGCCTTGGGCGCAGCCAGGGCAGCTGTTCGCGCAGCGCGGTGGCATTGGAGGCATTGCGTGGGGCTATCAGCAATAATCGTTCGCCAAGTTCAGCGCGATCGCCTGAAAAAGCTGCCAGAGCAGGGCAGCCGCGCGGCGCAGCCACTACCAGGCATAGTTCGCCCTTGATCTGCGCCAGACCGTAATCGATATCCGCATGGGTGACGAGCGACTGCGGTAAGAGAGAGAGGTTGGCGGAAAGAAGTGTGGAGGCTGGCGGCCGCATGCGTGGTATCTCCTTATCTCAACGGTTTGGCGGTGGATTCGCGGATGAGCAGCCTGCCCTTCAAAATTTTCACGCTGCGGCTGTGGGTTATTTCAGGCTTTTCCGACTTGAGCAAGTCCAGCAACAATTCAGCCGCCTCTCTGCCCAGGGATTTTTTAGGCTGGTCAAAGGTGGTCAGCGGGGGCCTGGTGAAGGCTGAAAAAGTGATGTTGTCGAAGCCTGCAACCGATACTTCCCCAGGGACGCTGATGCCCGCCCGGTGATAACCCTGCAACACGCCGATCGCCAGCATGTCATTGAAGCATACCACGGCTGTTGGAGGTTCTTTAATCTGAAGGAAATGGCTGACGCTGGCCAGACCCAGGTCTGGCTCGCCGCCAGGGACGTTATAGATATAATCCTCAGGGATAGACATGCCGGCATTGGTCATTTCGATGCGGTAACCGTTGAGCCTGTCCATGGTTGTGCGACCCGCGCGCGAATTTCCCAAATAGGCGATTCTCTTATGCCCCAGGTCGATCAAGTAGCGTGTCAGGTGGCGGCTGCCGTCCACATCGTCATGATAGATGGAATAATGGTAATTTTCAGCAGCCTGGTGATTGACCATGACGATGGGGAATCCATGGGCGAGCAGCTGGCGTCCCTGCTCGCTGCTGAAGGAAGAAGAGCAGATTATCACGCCGTCCGTGCGCTGCTCCATCATCGTTTGCACGATCTTCCGTTCGCGGATCGGATCATGCTGCGAGGCGGCAATGAACAAGCTATAACCGGCTTCCTGAGCGCATTCTTCGATGCCGAATAGAATTTCGCCAAAAAATGGATCCGCCGGGCTGTTGAGGATTACCCCCAGAACCTGCGTGCGTTTGGTTTTCAGACTGCGCGCCGCGGCGCTAGGCTGATAGCCCATCTCCGCGGCCGCCTTGCGAATTCTCTCAGTGGTTTCGAGCGAGATGAGCGAGTTACCGCGCAGCGCCCGAGAAACGGTGGAATGTGACACACCGGTTCGTTTTGCGATATCTTTGATCGTGACTGCCATTGGAGACACCTGCTTTGCACACGTGTGCAATACTTGTTCTTAGTGTACCGGCTAAGCAGCGGCAAGTCAATAGATGCGGCTACATTTCTTTATAAATTTTGAACCCTTCATCGGTTTCCGTCGTGAAAGTAAATAATCGCTGACAATCTTCGCTGTTTGGATGATAATAATAGGGTTACTGCCTGATCGACGATTGATCAAAACCTGCAAATTTAGTTCATGTAGCTACGATGTTGATCATTCTAATTGTTTTAGCGCTTCTCTTCGATTTTCTCAACGGCGTCAACGATTCGAGCAATATTGTGGCGACCATGATTTCATCGCGGGCGATTTCCCCGAGAGTCGCGCTCATGATGACTGCCATTGCTGAATTTTGTGGTCCCTTTATCTTCGGCGTGGCAGTTGCAAATACCATTGGGAATGAGCTTGTCTCGCCTGAAAATATCAATCTGATTGTGATCATCTCCGCGATTACGAGCGCAATTGTTTGGAATATAGTTACACGTCTGCTCGGAATCCCCAGCAGTACATCGCATGCGCTTATTGGCGGGATTATCGGTTCTGTTGTGGTCAGGGCTGGATTTCATGTCATTCGGTTGGCTGGAGTGACAAAGGTCCTGATTTCATTGTTTGTTTCCCCGATCGCAGGTTTCGTGGCGGGCCTGATTATTGCCAATTTGATCCGTCTTTTGTGCTGGAATGCAACTCCGCGGGTCAATATGTTGTTTAAAAGATTACAGGTGATTACCTCGCTGGGATTAGCATTGACACATGGCGCCAATGACGCTCAGAAGACCATGGGCATCATCACTCTCGGGTTGCTGATCAGCGGCAACATCCCTGCCTTTGAGGTGCCGAGGTGGGTTGTGCTGGCCTGCGCTGCTGCAATCGCGTTGGGTACTTCTCTGGGCAGCTGGCGTTTGATCCGGACACTCGGATCGAAGTTTTACAAAATCCAGCCCGTGCACGGCTTTGCCTCGCAGGCAGCCTCGGCCGGGGTTATCCTGACGGCATCGTTGCTCGGCGGTCCAGTGAGTACGACTCAGGTCGTGAGCACAACCATCATGGGTGTCGGCGCAGCCGAGCGGATGAGCATGGTGCGCTGGGGCGTTGCCGGTGAAATCCTCTCCGCCTGGCTGTTCACTATTCCAGCCACTGCGCTCCTCGCAGCGGGCGTCTATTGGCTGATGACCGCGGCCATCCCTGCGATCATCCATCTATTCTAGGAAGGAAATCCATGCCTGACTTATCGAAGCAATATGATGTGATCTACGTCGGAAATTACACCAAAGACACGATCATCACTCCGCAAGGAACCAGCCTTGTGGATGGCGGCGGGATGAATTACGCTGCTAACGCCGGCATGCGTCTCGGCGTTCGCGCTGCGGTGGTTACCCGTCTGGCTCGGGAGGACGAGCATGTTGTCGCTGCGATCCGCGCGGCAGGCATCGACTGCTATCCGGCCTATTCGACATGCTCCACTTTGCTGACCCTGGAATACAAGACCCTGGATGTAGATAAGCGGTGTTTAACTCTAAAATCAACTGCTGGGACCATCCAACCGGAACATCTGGAAGGACTGGCGGCAAAGGCGATTTGCGTCAGTCCTAGCTTACGCGGGGAAGTGCTGCCGGAGTTCTTCGAACAAATTCGCGGACGCGATGGGGTCATCCTGGCGGCGGATGTGCAAGGCTTCGTGCGCGTCTTGCGAGATGAATCGCTCGTTTACGAGCCCTGGGGCGAAATGCAGAAGGTATTGAGCAAGCTGGATGTGCTTAAGTCCGACGCGGTTGAGGCTTCTTATTTAACCGGCGAAACCGATCTCGAACGTGCCGCGCGCCGGTATGTGGAGATGGGCGCTAAAGAGATTGTCCTGACTCATGCCGAGGGCGTGCTTATCCACTCTGGCAGCGAATTCCATCACTATGCCTTTCATTCCCAATCAATGCTGGGGCGCAGCGGGCGGGGGGATACCTGCCTGGGCGCGTACACTGCCATGCGGCTCAGCTTGCCGCCGCGTGAAGCGGGCAAGTGGGCGGCGGCGGTCACCAGCCTGAAAGTTGAGCGCCCTGGAGTCTTCGACCGCTCGATCGACGAAGTTAGAAGGTTTATCGCCAGGCATTACGCCGATTAACGGATTCGATTGCACAAGAAAAACACCGTCACCTTGCCAGGTTTGGCTTTTGTCTTTATACTGCTGGAGATTTAGATGCCGTGACTGCGACTCACATCCCAATCCGCCCTTTGCCAATTCCAAGGCCTGGCTCGCCCATCTTCCAGGTCTTAAGGCGGGCATACGGCTATCTATTGCCTTATTGGAAGCAAACTGGGGGAGCTTACCTTTCCCTGTTGGGTATTTTGGCATTAAGCATGCTGACTCCGCAGTTCATCCGCTGGATCATCGATACCGGCATCGATGGGAAACAACCGCAAGTCCTGACATGGTCGGTTTTGGCGCTCTTAGGGCTGACATTGGTCAAGGGCATCCTGAATTATCTGCAGGGGATTCTGAGCGAGACCGCTTCGCAAAATGTAGCCTTTGATCTACGGAACGAGATCCAGAAAAAACTGACTGAATTGTCATTTTCATTTCATGATCAATCGGAAACCGGTGAGCTGCTCTCGCGCGCCATACAGGACGTCGAACGGATTCGCTTTCTAACCGGACGGGCGACGATCCGCCTGCTCGAAGGCGCGTTGATGTTGGTTGTGACCCTGGTGGTGTTGTTTGTAATGGATTTCCGCCTGGCGTTGCTGGTGTTCGCGACTGCGCCGTTCCTTGTTTATCAGGCTTTGCGATACGGCACGCGCTACCGTCCCCTGTCGCTGCAAGTGCAAAAGCAGTTGGCAGTGTTAACCACAGCCGTAGAGCAAAATCTGCGCGGAAACCGGGTGGTCAAAGCTTATGCGCAAGAGCGAGCAGAAATCGAGCGTTTCGAGCAAGAAAACTCCCGCTGGTTCGATATATCCATCACTGCCGCCCGCGTGCAATCGTTTAATTCCCCGTTCTTGATTCTGATCGCGAATCTTGGCATGGTCGCTATCATCCTCTACGGCGGTATGCGGGTGATCAACGGCGCCATCACCATCGGCGAAGTCATTGCGTTCATCACCTACCTGGGTTTGTTGATCGATCCAGTACGCCGCTTGGGCATGATCATCCCGGCGGTTGCCATTGCAGGCGCCGCGGCGGAACGCATTTTCAACATTCTCGACGCGGCTTCCGAAGTAGAAGATGAGCCTGGGGCAAGGCTAATGAGTAAAATCAGGGGCAAAGTACGCTTCGAGAACGTTTCCTTTAGATACGGCAACCGTAAAGTATTGCGCGACATCAGCTTCGATGTCCAGGCTGGTCAACGAGTGGCTTTACTCGGTGAAACCGGCTCTGGCAAGTCGTCGATTATCAACCTTATTCCACGGTTTTACCAGCCCAGCGCGGGAAAAATCTTCATCGATGATGTGGACATCCAACAGGTGACGCTGCAATCCCTGCGCAGCCAGATTGGGATCATCCTTCAGGAGACGATCCTGTTTGCCGCCACCATCCGCGAGAACATCGCATTCGGCAGTGTAAACGCGAGCGACGAGGAGATCATCCAGGCTGCCAAAGCCGCTCAGGCGCACGATTTCATTATGCAGCTCCCCGACGGCTACCAGACTCAGGTTGGCGAGCGCGGTCAGACTCTCTCTGGCGGGCAAAAGCAGCGCCTGGCGATCGCCCGCGCGCTGCTGCTCGATCCGCGCATTTTGATCCTGGACGATGCCACCGCTTCGGTTGACACTGAAACTGAATATTTAATCCAACAGGCATTTACCCGAGTCATGCAGGGGCGCACGACCTTTATCATCGCCCACCGCTTGAGCACGGTGCGCGATGCTGATTTGATCCTGGTGCTGGAAAACGGGCGCATCGCCGCGCAAGGCACGCACCAAACTCTTCTCGCTTCTTCCCACAATTACCGCAGTATCTACAAACAGCAATTGAAGAGGCAGGAGGTGCTGCCGTGAGTTTCACGATCGGATCAGGAACATCTTTCATGGGACCGCGCTCCGCGCTGGAGGGCTTTGGATCGCATCAAAAGGAAGGTGATTTTTACAATCCGAAAGTGGTCAGTCGTATGCTTGCCTATTTACGCCCTCACCGCTGGAAGATGCTGGCAGCGTTCGTGTTGACTTTGCTCCAATCGGGCCTGACGCTGGTTTCCCCCTACCTGACCAAAATAGCCATCGATCAATATATCATTCCAAGAAATTTCCAGGGTTTGATCGGCATCGCCCTGCTCATCGCCGGAGCGTTCATCGCCCTTTATGTTGTCAGCGCTGCTCAGGGGTACCTGCTCTCCTGGGTCGGGCAGCGCGTGTTGGCAACGCTGCGCAGCCAACTATTCGGGCATTTGCAGCGCCTGCAGGTTGGCTATCATGACCGGCGTATCGTCGGCGTGACGGTTTCACGGTTGATCAATGATGTGGCGGAAATCAACGAGCTGCTGTCGCAAGGGGTGATCACTCTGCTGGGAGACCTGATCGTGTTGGTTGGCATCATCGTGATCATGATCAGCATGAGTCCCAGGCTGGCGTTGTTGACCTTCACCGTGTTGCCCCTGATGTTCATTGCCACCTGGTTATTCTCGCGGCAGGCGCGGGAGGCATTCCGGGACACCCGCTCGAAGGTCGCGGCGGTGGTCGGCGACCTTGCCGAAGATATCAGCGGGATGCGCGCGATACAAGCTTTTACCCAGGAAAAAGCAGCCCAGGCGCGCTTCGAACAAGTTAACAGAGAAAACCGCAATGCTTACATCAAAGCCATGTCTTTATCCTTCGTTTTCCTGCCGGCGATCGAATTTCTGGGCATGCTGGCGACGGTGATTGTCTTGTGGTTCGGCGGTCATTTCGTGTTGGATGAAAAAGTGACGCTGGGCGTGATGGTCGCCTTTCTATCCTATGTATCTCGATTTTTCCAACCCATCCAGGAACTTAGCCGCATGTATACCACTTTTCAATCGGCGATGGCGGGCGGGGAGCAAGTGATCAACCTGCTCGATACGCCGGTCGAAATCGTGGATCAACCGGATGCTCGTGAGTTGGACCATGTGACCGGTGAAATTACTCTGGAGCATGTCACCTTCCGCTACCAGCCGGACGCGCCGATTGTGCTGTACGATATCCACCTGACTTTCCCGGCAGGGAAAACGACTGCGCTGGTCGGGCCCACTGGGGCAGGCAAGACAACCATCGCCAACCTGATTGCGCGCTTTTATGAAGTTACCGAAGGGGCAGTCCTGATCGACGGTATCGACATCCGCGCGATTTCTCAAGATTCGCTGCGTAAACAGGTGCGGGTGATTTCGCAGGATCCCTTCCTTTTCTCGCGCAGCATTGCCGAGAACATCCGCTATGGCGCGCCCGATGCCAGTGACGACCAAGTGGAAACCGCGGCCCGTGAGGCGAACGCGCACGAGTTCATCAGCAAGCTGCCCGAGGGCTATCAGACACGTATTATGGAGGGCGGGGTCAACGTTTCACAAGGGCAGCGCCAGCTACTGAGCATAGCCAGGGCTTTACTGACTGATCCTCGGGTGCTCATCCTGGACGAGGCAACAGCCAATATTGACACCGTCACCGAAGCATTGATTCAGGATGCGCTGGCGCGGCTGTTGAAAGGCAGAACGGCGATTGTGATCGCGCACCGGTTGAGCACGGTGCGCAATGCGGATTGGGTCTATGTGTTGGATCAGGGCCGCCTGGTCGAACAAGGCAACCATAATGAGTTGATCGCCCTCCAGGGGCTGTACGCCAGTCTTTATGAGCGTCAATTCATGGACGAATAGCGAATATCTTGCACGCCATGGATTCATTGCATCGAGAAGAGCGGCAGGTCAATTACCCACGGCGCGCGTTGAATAGGATTAAAATCGCATGGATGCTTCTTGGCAAATTCCAGGAGGTTTCTTCATTAGAACAATTGATGACGACAACTATCTTAAATCGTGTAATAATATGAACTAACTACTGTTTTTATTCCGATTTTAACAGCGTTAAAGGAGAGAAAAGATGGCTGGCTATATTGGACCTATCGAAAAGCAAACCGAGAAGAATGAATATTTCCGCCAGGTTTTATTCACCGGCAAGTACTGTCAGTTAGTGGTGATGTGCTTGCAGCCGGGTGAGGAAATTGGCAATGAAGTGCATCCGAATGTCGATCAGTTTTTTCGCATCGAGGTAGGGTCTGCCAAGTTTGTGTTCAATGGCAAAGAAGAACACCTCGTAAAAGCTGGCGACGCGGTCGTTGTCCCGGCGGGCACATTTCACAACGTGATCAACGCCGAAGAAACGAAGAAGCTGAAACTGTATACCATCTACTCTCCTCCCAATCATCCCGATGGCACGATCCATAAAAACAAGGCCGAAGCGGAAGAGGCAGAACTACACCATCACTAATTCGCATTTGCCGTGCTCATCGTAGGACGAGCATAAAACCATGGCCGACCATGAACATCCCAGGCTATTCATCCGAATGAAGCGAATAGCGGTGATTTGTTTATTCATTCTGGCGTCCCTTGGATTGGCGGGTTGTCCTCCGCAACCGTTATGTGATGAAAAAATCAAAGACCCTGCCATATTTGAGCAAATCGTCCTGTCCGATCCGGTAATTCAGCAGCTCGATCACGAATTAAAACGGATGCAGCTGACCATCTCCGATTGCATTGTAAATAATCAGGTCGGCGTAATCTTGCAATATGAAATGCCTTCCGAATATTCAGAATTTGGGGTCATTTATCGCGACCAATTATTTCTCGTTTATTCATTGGAAGGGAATTTAGGATTACCCGCTCAGCAAGACCAGGCTGCCACCTTCCAGGCCGGAGCCATTACCGGGTATTTTAGCGCGCGGATTCAAGAGCTCGAAACAAATCCAAGAGTCAGGGAGGTGCTCTCCAAAACAGGAACGGATCCGCTGAATCCGTCGGTTCCCTTATTTGGAGAGTATCAGGTTATGCGCAGCGGTGATAATCGCGTCGAATACAGTTACTTCTATCATCTAGTAAGGGGCTATATCCTATCGAATGATACCGATTGGCGCGAGTTCCCTGAGATCGCACAAGCGCACCGCATTGTTGTGGATAATATCCTGGTGGGAGCCTTATCCAGCTGTTCGATCGGGCATGGAAAAATGCACGCATATACCGTAACGCGCTTCCATGACACTCAAACGGGGCCATGGTATTTGACTGTCGCGGTGCAATGTCCGGACGGTTGGAAAGACGCCAACGTACAAATCAATGCTGACGGCTCATTTGAACGGTTAGAAATTGGGGGATCTTATTAATCCCAATAGGATTTCAGTTAAAAAAAGCGTGGTCGCCGGACGGCCACGCCCTTTAGATTCATTACCGTCTGCGTATGGCCCGCAGGATCAATAGCAGAATCACCGCGCCGACAAATGCATAGATCACATCCCAAAGCAATCCGGTTCCAAGATTGACACCCAGCAGTCCGAACAGCCAGCCTCCGAGGAATCCACCGAGGATGCCAACGATGATTTTTCCGATCAATCCAAGATTGATGCCCTTGATTGCCCAATCCGCCAGAAATCCAGCGATTGCTCCAACAAGTATCCAGATCAATATGCTTGAAATATCCATTTTCCTCTCCTTTCCAACCGGGTAATTCATTGTAGCATTTTTTGATCGCAATCGTTCATGTTTTATCTGTGATCCGAAATTTGTTCCCTTGCAAAAATTTGATTGTATAATATTTTTTGAAGCCCTTCACATTATTTTTCCAACCATTGTGTTTCCCTAAAATTGAGTACGAACGATCCCCATTGCTGCTGAACGGCAGACATGATGCGTACCATGAGGTATCGAAATCATCCTCTCCCTGCCTGGCAGCCATATTGCATCCATTCTCTTGGATTCTAGAGGTAAAAAGGATAAAAAACGATGACCGAAGCGAGCACCCATCCCAAAGTAAACCTTAAAGAGGGGCCTGGAGCAGGGAAAACCATCGAGCTTGAGAAAGCCGAGTTGATTTTAGGGCGCGATCCGAGCGTCGATGTAGTGTTTGACAGCCCTGACGTATCGCGCAGGCACGCCCGCCTGGCTCAATTGGGGGACAGCTATCAACTCGAGGATCTTGGCAGCAGTAACGGGACATTCGTCAATGGCGAGCAGATTACTGCGCCCCGCACGTTGAAAACCGGGGATGAAATCCGCCTGGGACCGGCGGTCCTGTTTACATTCGAATTGCCACCGCCGGCCACGATATCCAAACCCCCTGTTGAAGCGCCGCCTCCTACCCGTATTGGAAAGCCGCCGGCAATTGCGCCAACCAGGGTAGGCAGCCCGCCCGCTCAGCCCATCCAGGCAGCGCCGCCATCGCTGAAGTTGACCATCAAGGGGGGCGAGCCGCGTATCTACACACTGACAAAACCCGAAATTACTTTTGGGCGGGTAGCCGAAAACGAAATCGTCATCGAGAGCGCGGATGTTTCGCGCAAGCATGCCCGGCTGCTGCAAAATGAGCTCGGATACCAATTGGAAGACCTTGGCAGCAGCAACGGGACGTTCGTCAACGGAGAGCAGATCCATGCTCCCCGTCAATTGAAATCCGGCGACCAGGTTCGCCTGGGGCAATCGGTTGAATTTAGCTACCTGCAGCCTACTGCCGCGGAGGCTCCAGCGGAGCGGCAGGCGACCGTGATGGAAAAGAAGGGCGAGCGCGAAGCAACCGTGCTCGGCGAGGAATTGCCAGAAATGCTCCCTTCATTGCCGCCGACGCTAACCATCACCATCGCCGGGCAGAAACCCATTGCCTTTAACCTCACGCAGCCTGTGATTCGAATCGGCCGGGCAACCGACAACGACATTGTGATCGATTCGCGCATCGTTTCACGCTACCATGCGCGTTTGGAACAAACCACCCATGGCTATCAGTTGATCACTTTGCCCGAGGCGACCAATCCCATCCTGTTCGAAGGTCGTCCCTTGCCAGCCACACATCCGCTTGGCGATGGAAATTTAATGCGCATCGGCGGCGAGGATCCGGGCATGATGGTCACGCTGGTGTACAGCCAGCCGATGCTGGGACTGTCGATGGAGATGCGCCCGATCCGTTTTGGTGAAAAGACGATGGTCTCAATCGGGCGTGATCCGAGCAACGATGTGGTTTTGGAATCGCCGACCGTATCGCGCTTCCATGCCCAGATCGAGCGCGTTGGGCACCGCTACCGGGTGATCGACCTGCGCAGCGCCAACGGCACATTCGTTAACGACCAGCGCATCGATGGGAAAGAGTATTGGTTAAACGAGGAAGACACCATTCGCATCGGACGGCACCGTTTCATCATGAAGCGCGACCAGTTCGACCTATATGATGACACGCGGGGATTGAAGGTCGAAGCCCTCGGGTTGAACAAGTGGGTGCGCAAGGATTTGAACATCCTGCAAAATATCTCACTCTCGTTCCAGCCGCGCGAATTCATCGTTGTGGTTGGGCAAAGCGGCGGTGGAAAATCGACGCTGGTCGAGGCCATTCTCGGCTCGCGCCCAGCTACCCAGGGACAGGTATTTGTCAACGGCACGAACGTTTATAAAAATTACGACGCCGTACGCAATGACATTGGCTTTGTACCGCAGCGCGATATTATCCACACCGGATTGACGGTCTATCAGGCGTTGGAGTATAGCGCCAAGCTGCGCATGCCGCGCGACACAACCAAGGAAGAGCGCCATAAAAGGATCATGGAGGTACTCGAAGACCTTGACCTGATGCACCGTAAAGACAATCCAATCAGCAAATTAAGCGGCGGGCAGATCAAGCGCGTTTCCATTGGCGTGGAACTGCTCACCTCGCCGGGGCTGTTTTTCCTGGACGAGCCCACCTCAGGTCTGGACCCGGGCACCGAGACGGCCTTCATGCACCTCATGCGCAGGCTGGCTGACCAGGGGCGCACGATTGTGATGGTCACGCACGCCACCAAAAACGTCATGCTGGCGGATAAAGTGGTGTTCCTGGCAAGAGGCGGTTACCTGGCCTGGTTTGGTCCTCCTGATGAAGCGCTTTCGTATTTCGATACCTACCGCACGGAACGCGAACAGCGTGCCCGCGATATGGAATTCGACCAGATTTATGCGATGCTGGACGATCCTTCGCGAGGCTCAGCGGTGGAATGGGCCAAGCGGTTCGAAGAAAGCCCGGCCTTTCAAAAGTATATTGTCGAGGCTTTGAAAAATGTCGCTGCCCAGCAAACCGCTACGGCTGGCGCGGCTGCACCTGCGCAAAAAGGCGCGCCGAAACCAAAAGTCACCCGCAGAATTTCCGGTTTGAACCAGTTCCTGGTACTCTCAGCGCGTAATATCCGCATCCTGATACGCGACAAATCCAGCCTGACGCTGATGCTTCTGGTTCCGCCGTTAGTTGCAATGCTCGATTTCATTATTGCACCGATGATGGGACGAGCGCCGTATGATTATTACACTGGTGACGCTGCCAACGGCTCGATCACGCTTTTCCTGGTGGCGCTCTACTGCCTGTTAGTGGCAGGTATGTCGCAGATGCGCGAATTCGTCAAGGAAGAGGATATCTATAAACGAGAGCGGCTGGTCAACTTGAAGATTGTGCCATACGTAGCCTCTAAAGTATGGGTGGCGATGATTCTTGCCTTTTATCATGCTCTTGCCTATACCGTGGTTCATTTAATCGCCTTTGAGATCCCGGGCGGGATGGCTGAGTTTGGATTAATCTACGCCACGATGGTATTGGCAGCCATGGCGGGCATGGTTTGTGGGCTATTGGCATCTGCGCTTGCGCCGGCGGCTTCATCGGCGCCAATGATCATGATCATGCTGCTCATCCCGCAGATCGTGCTCAGCGGCGTGCTGGCGCCTGTCCCCGAAAAGGTCAGCGCGATTGCGTCCACCAAATGGGCGTTCGAGGGATTAATTGGCATTGTTGGATATGGCTCGGACGTGGCAGCGGACAAATGCTGGCAGCTGCCTCAGGAGGCGCGCGATGCAATGACCCTGGAAGACAAATCTGCCCAGGGTTGCCGCTGCCTGGGCGTGGCTATCTTCAAGCCGGGCTCGTGTAACTTCCCCGGGGTTGGTCAATTCTACGTCCCCGAAATCGATCAAACGGAGCCGATAAAACCAGCCGAGCTTGGCGAAAAACCGCCTGAGCCGGAGATACCGTCTTCTCCAACTCCGCCTGCGGATCAAAACGATCAGGTCGAGATGGTCAAGTACCTGAACGCGCTTCAAGCTTATCAGGATGAGGTGGCAGTCATTCAGGACGAATACAAAGCTCAAATGGCGCTGTATGAATCCCAGGCAGATGTCTATCAGGCGCAGATGGAAGAGTACCAGGAAGAAGTACTCACCTATGAAACCGCCAGAAACTCGGCGGTTCAAAAGGCTGAGGGAGTCATCGATGCAGTGAACACCAGTTTTGGTTGGGCTTTTGTCGATAAAAGCGACACTGCTGGATACCGCGCCTGGTTGATCGAATCCTGGGGGGCGCAGGGGATTATCATTGGTGTTTTTCTTGTTATCATCCTGGTGTTGATCAAGCGTAAAGACGCGAAGTGATCTGCGGCAGGAAGAGCGGATAATGGTTCGATTGGGAGAATTGCCGTGAAACGGAATAAGCAAAATAAGTTTTTTATCCTTGCAATGTGTCTTCTGCTGTTGGTTCTGACGGCTTGTTCGACCTATGGACCGGAGAAAGAGGACGCCGAGTTGTCCGCGCTGAGCACCGCGGTAGCGCTGACTGCTACCGCAGCCGAAAAGGAAGGCGGCGAGGTCGATACCCTGGCAACTGCGGAAGCGAAGGCAACCCAGAAAAGCCTCGAGGTTCAGGCCACGCAAACTGCCCGAGCGGGCGGGGTGAGTGACGCGCAGATCGCTGAGGCAACGCTGGCAGCACCGATGGTGGCGGAATTGCCCCAATATGGGCTGGATAAATCCAGCGGGCATCCGGCCTGGCTGCACGATCCACTCACGCTGGAAATCAGCGGCTACCAGCAAATGACCTACGGCAACGATCATATGGAGGTCACCGCGGCCGATTTTGTACTGGCTGCCGACCTGACCTGGGATACTCAATATGGCTCGTCCGGCTGCGGATTCATGTTCCGCTCAGACGGTAAAAAGGACAAGCCTAACATGTACATGATCCTCGCCACACGCTTTGCCAACGGACACGTCATCTTCTCGGCGCTGGCTGATGGGGAGATCGCCAACGTGCACGACTACTATCCCAAGACGGAGGATCAATCCTTCCAATGGCAAAACGGCACCACCAACCGGCTGGCGATCGTCGCGCGTGGAAATATCATCGAGATTTATACAAACGGGGTAAAAATCGGCGAGGTGGATACTACCAAGCCGCCCTCTCGGCTGCCCTCACCGCCAAAACCAATTCCGCCGCTCGACCAGACCAACCAATCGGCCATGCAGTCCTATCAGAACCAGTTAGCAGAATATCAAGACATCCTCAAACAAAGCGAGGGGATGTACCAGTCCGCGTTGAAAAATTATTCCGAGCGCAAAGCGATATTCGACGAGGGTTTTCTGGGTTTCGTAGCGGCGTCGGAATCTGGGAAAACCGTCTGTAAATTTTCCGATGCCTGGTTGTGGCTGCTCAACAAATGAGTTTTCTTTAACATGAGTATATTCTTCGGCTTAGCATTTGCCGCTTTGCTGCCTACCGGCCTTGAAGGTAAGGGGCGAGTAGCTGGTTTTTAGAACCGTTCATGCGAACGGCAGAATTTGTACCAATAACAAATTAAAATTATGAGATAATTGGTCATCTTGACCTATAACCTGTAATTTCTTTACGTATTCGATCCTATCGTGTTCCATACGGGTTATTAATAAGAGGATTTTATCTGTTAATATTTAACAGCAGGTTGACAAGGTTAATTGACAAATGACCGGTACCTGGCAGGAGTCAGACGAAACTTTTTTGATTATTAAGGCCACATATAGGTAGGTAGGAAGAGGAGGACTGCATGGTGATTTTATCGGTATTAAAGATTATCGCCGCGCTGGCGACGGCAGCGACTGGCCTGCTGGCTTTGGTGAAGCCAACTGCAGTGTACGGTTTTACCGGCCTTATTGCCAATGGGGCGCGCGGCATCTCAGAGATCCGGGGGATATTCGGTGGATTGTTCATCGCCCTTGGGATTGCGCCGCTATTCCTGGGCGAGCGTGCTTATCAGATGCTCGGCATAGGCTACCTGGCGATCGCGGTTGCGCGCGCTTTTTCGATGGTTTTCGATAAATCCTTCGACCAGTCTAATTGGATTAGCCTGGTGATCGAGATAGTGTTTGGCGTGATTTTAGTTATCCCGCGAGGATCATGATGACCGTTCGAATTGTCACTGACAGCACCTGTGATTTACCGGCTGAAGTCATCCATCATTACGGAATTAATGTGGTCCCCCTGTATATTAATATTGGCAGGCAGGGATATCTAGACGGGATCGATATCACCCGCGAGCAGTTTTACCAAAATCTACCGTTTTACACCGAGCAACCGACCACGGCTGTGCCTTCACCGTTGAAATTCCGCGCGATCTACGATAGTTTAGCCGATGAAGGCGCGGAAGAAGTGCTTTCCATTCACATTTCGAATTCGCTGAGCGCGGTGGTTAATGTTGCCAGCACCGCTGCCCAGGAAACCACATCTGTGCCAGTATCCGTATTCGATTCGCAGCAGTTATCTCTCGGGACTGGTTTTTTAGTAGAAACAGCGGCCAAACTAGCAGCTGCTGGCGCGTCTGTCAAGGATATCCTGACGCAACTAAATAAACAGGTCAAACGCACGCATGTCTTTGCAGCGCTCGACACGCTAGAATTTCTGCGCCGCTCAGGGAGAATGAACCGTTTTGTAGCCAACCTTGGCGCGCTGCTACAGATCAAGCCGATCTTGACGATGCATGTTGGCATGCCCGGCACTGAAAAAGTGCGTACGCGCGACAAAGCAATGAAACGCCTGTTTGAGATGTTAAGTGAAATTGGTGCGGTTGAGCGCATCGCGATTGTGCATGCCAATGCAGTTGAGCGTGTAGCTGAATTGCGTAATTTTGCAGCTTCGGTGCTGAGCGTCGGGGAAATCATGGCGGTGGATATCAACCCGGTCATTGGCGCGCATATCGGGCCTGGCGCTTATGGTTTTGCGGTTGTGTCTGCATCATAAAAACGATTAGCGAGGCACCATGACCTTTATACAAATCTACCTCATTCTTGGGCTGGTCGTTCTCGGATTGATGACTGTGCTTTGGCTGGTCAGCCTGGCCTTGAAGAATTCCAGCATTGTGGATATCTTCTGGGGTAGCGGTTTTGTGATCTTTACATGGGCTGCTTTTTTACTAACACCGGAAGGATTTGCAACACGCAAATGGCTGATTTGCCTGCTGGTAACGGTCTGGGGTCTCCGCCTGTCGTCGCATATTCTTACTCGCAACTGGGGCAAGCCCGAGGACTTCCGATATCAGGTCTGGCGCCGAGAAGCGGGCTCAGCCTGGTGGTGGCGCAGCTTTTTCAAGGTGTTTCTGCTGCAAGGCGTGATTCTGTGGGTGGTGGCAGCCCCATTGCTGGCAGCCCAGATCAAGCCGAGACCCGACCATCTGATCTGGCTCGATATCATCGCTATTGCCCTGTGGATGATTGGATTTTTCTTCGAAGCAGTTGGCGACATGCAATTGCGGCGTTTTATTGGCAATCCAGCCAACAAGGGCAAGCTGTTGACCACAGGAGTCTGGCGTTACACGCGCCACCCGAACTATTTTGGCGATGCAACCCAGTGGTGGGCTTATTACCTGATTGCTTCGGCAGCTGGCGGTTGGTGGACGATCTTTAGCCCGATCGTGATGACGTACCTGCTCACGCGCGTTTCCGGCGTCGCGCTGCTTGAAAAAACCTTGATTGAAGAAAAACCTGGCTATCGTGAATATGCTGAATCGACCAGCGCATTCGTCCCCTGGTTTCCACGCAAAAGACGCGCCTGATCAATGCACCATTTCGACATAATTTTGTCGTCCCCCCAGATTTGCAGCTCGCCCTGATAACTCCAGCTTATCAGTATATTCCCTGCCGGAGAAAATCGGGCTTCACAAGTTCCAGATTCATGAGCAGCACCTTATTGGTGATGACCTTAGCATAACAAGCTCAGGAAAATGCGTGAATAGACTGTTATCACCTAGATCGTGTTGACATAACACCAGGCAGAGGTCAGGGACGGAACGTGACAGATCAGGTTCATATTCAAATTACCGTGTATTAAAAACCGCTTGTTGACCGCGAGCAAATTATTTCTTATAGTATTAACAATCACGGGTTATTCTCGATTGGCATGAATTTATCCTCATATTATTGGTAAAGGAGCTTTCATTGAGCAGGAGACGCGGCTATGAGGCCCATTGATATCATCCTGGTCGTTATCGCCTGCCTGCTGGCAATACTGATCGGATTTCTCTACCTGATGGGCAATCCCTCTCCGAGCGAGCCGGCGTTGATCAAACGCATCCGCCGGCACAAATCGGGGCTCGGCAGATTCCTTTCGTTTTTAGCCCATGGATTGTTCCACCCGCGGTTGCTTTGTTCGGGGGCATCCCGCGTGGAAAAGCGCATGCCGCTGCCCGGCGATGAGCTGGTAGCGAAACCCCAATGGAAAGCAACCCTGGCGAAGACGATCGATGCGCCGGTTGAGTATGTATGGCCCTGGTTGGTGCAGTTGGGCGGCGGGCGCGCTGATTGGTACTTGCCGCCGCCGCTCAGCGCTTTCGCCGAGTTACCTGCTGAGCCTGCCAATGAAGTGTGGGAAATCTTACCGCAATTCCAGCAGTTGGAAGTGGGAGACCGTTTGTCGAACTGCAGGCCGCAACCAACCGCGGAATGCGGTGATTGGGAAGTTAAATCTATCGAGGACCAGCAGCATATTGTTCTATATGCTGTCTGCCAGGGGATGGAGGGTGACGACATCGACCGCAGCAGAAAAAAGCTGAAGCGAATGCGGTTCATCAGCAGTTGGGTCTTTGTGCTGCAGCCACTCGGGGAGAATCGTAGCCGTTTACTGGCGCGCGTACGCGCGACCGGCGGACCGGCGCTTGCTGTCGGATTAATGAAGCTGCTATTCGGTCACGGCGGGTCAGTGGCGCAAAAAGGAATGCTGGAGGGGATCACGGATCGGGCGGAAATCCATTATTTATCCCGTGAATTGTGAATTTAACGCCAGCATTACAAATTAAATTTCAATCCATGTCTATGGACTGAAAGAGACCCATGCTCTCGGATTGATCGAATCCACGATCAGAAATAATCTATTGAGCAAATTCTGCTAGCAGGTTATGTGCTTCGACGAGATCGGGGGTGTCAAATCCTTCCGTGAACCAGTTGTAGATGTTTGCCAATAGTGAATAGGCTTCCTCTTTTTTACCGTGAGACTGCCACAAGCGCGATAAATCGATAGCTGTCCGCAATTCCCACGATTTTGCCTCTTGCCGCCGGGCGACATCGATAGACTTGAGCAGACAGGCTTCTGCTTCAGCCGCATCATTCTTTTCCAAAAGAAGTTGAGCCTTTACCCGGTATATTTCTGCTTCCCAGAAGTGTTCCTCAGTTTGTTCAATCAGCTTAATGGCCTGTTCCAGGGTGGTCGAGCTTTCATCGAGATGACCCAACATTTGGTAAGCTTGAGCAAGCAAACAAAGAATTCCCGGAGAGTTTAATTTTATTTGTAATTGATTGTAAAAGGTGATGGCCTCGAGTGTTTTTGAAATGCCTTCCTGCAAATGCCCCAGCATGGACCATGCATTACCTTGATATGTCATTGAAGTACCCAGCCAGCCGATAAAGCCGTTTTCATTAGCTAATTTCGTCATTTCTCTCGAATAACGATATAGCGCCTCCCAATCCCTCTGCAGATTGCTTAACATGCAGCCCCCATAACATAAGACTTCAATGGTAGAGAAATCATGTTTGTAAGAATACGCCAGAGAAAGCGCTTGCCTGGCCATCTTTTCTGCCTGATCAGGAAATCCAAGACACCACAGACAGCAAGCATAATAAGCCATGCTGCTCAACCCCGTATCTGATCCACGCAATGCCACGATTGTTTTATGAAGAGCTGGTTGATAAAAGGAAATCAACCGATCAAATTGAAGTTTAGCTGAAGACAGGTTGCCAAGCGCGAAAAAAATAAATCCTAAAAACCAGCTGCCGAGCGTAGCGTCTAAAGGATCGCCTGTTTGCTGAGCCAGGCTTTGAGCTTCTTTTGCGAGCTCTAAGGCCGTTTGATATTCCGCCCGAACATAATGATAGCAGGATAACTCACCAAGGATTAAGTACAGGCGGGATACATTTCCAGTTTGTTGGCTCAATTCGCGCGCCTTGGTTAATCCTTCTTTCCAGGCAGGTGTAGGAAGATCCTTCAGCGACGCTTTTGCCAGTGATATTTGTAAATTCAATTCTTGATTCGCGCGCTCAGTGGAGTCCGGTAAACTCATGAGCAATTCCAGAGCTTTGGTAATGTGGGTGATTGCCTCCTGGTACGCAGACAGTTGCATAGCCCTATCACCAGCTTGATGGAGGTATTGAATCGCTTTATCTACAATTTTCGCTTCTTGAAAGTGCCGCGCTAATTGAACAGCGATCTCACTGGCTTGTTCTCCATACAACTCCTCCAATGCTTTACCGACATCCTCGTGGAGATAAGCGCGTTCCGCAGTATCTAAATTGTCATATAGATACTTCTGAATTAGATAACTGCGAAACCGGTAATGCGATATGCGTTTTGAACCTAAACGTTCGATCGCCTGAGCGTTGATCAAGCGATGTTTTCGGACGAGGTCGCCGCTTAAATACTGCACCGTCTCCCGTTCATTTTCCCCCATCACTTGAGCAACAACCTCAGCCGTAAAAATTTCACCCTCTACGCATGCGATCGACAACGCGCGTTGTAACGCATCTGGCAGACGGTTGACGCGCTCGCGGATGGCAGCTTCGACCCGCGCAGGTAAAGTATCCCAATCCAGAGAAGCGCCTTCTATCCAGTATTGATTGGCATCTTTGGCCAGATCACCGCGTTCTTGCATTCCTCGCAGCAATTCCACGGTAAACAATGGATGTCCGCCGGTTTGCTGTAGAAGCATTTTGCGGAAGGAGGGGCCTAAATGATTGGGTTCGCTATTGATTAAGGCATCGACGAATTCACGGTTTTCAGAACAATCCACATTTACCTCAAGGTCGCCATACAATCGCCTGAATTCGTTGATAACAGGCTCGATGGCATGGCGAGTTCCAGTTTTTACAACCGTGACTTCTTCAGGGCGATAGGCTCCAAGGATTAAGATTCGATTGCCAGCCAGGCGCCGTCCTAGGTGAAAAAGCAAGCTGACTGAACCTAAATCAGCCCATTGTAGATCATCCAACACCAGGATGATTGGGCGCTGGCTGGCCAATATTTGCAAGACTGTGGTGTACTGCTCGAATAAATCGATTTGTTGCAAACCAGTTCCGATCATCTCAGGGGCTTGTTTACGATCAAGCAACTCCATCAAATGAGTGAGCCAACCCGGTTTGGCGCTTGTATAAGTCGTTGCGCGTTCGAGAAGCGCTTCCCGCAAGAGTAAGGTATCGATCAAATCCGGACCTGCCTCGGTCAATGCCTGCACGGCCTCTGGAAGCGTGTTCCAAAGGCGGAGGGCATGTTCGCGGGTGATCGCGCCTGCAGCCAACCCTGCTTCGATTTTTCCCGTGAGAAGCTCCAATATTTCGCGGAAGGGCAGGTATGGATCACCGATACCGGTATAGGCGTTGCAGTTGCCGCTTGCCACGCATAGCTCGGCGTACGCTGCCTGGGTGCGCCGGCTGAATTCTTGAATGAGAGAGGTTTTCCCGCTGCCGGCTTCACCCGTGATGAAGACCACCCGCCCGTGACCAGCCAGAGCCTGCTCGAAGTGCCTGTCAAGTTGGGCCAGTTCTCGTTCGCGAGCGACGAAAACGGAGCTGTCGGTTTGGGGATATTCTCTGAGAAGAAAGGATGGAAGCTGTGGGGCAAGATCGGGAGTAGAGGGAGCTAAAGGCTCTTCTGGCTTGAGTTTCTCTCCGCGGATTTGCTCGTACAGCCTGGTGGTTTCTTCTGCTGGTTTTACCCCCAGCTCTTTTGCCAGAATCCCAGCGCAGGCTTCGTATTGCTCCATTGCAGCGCTGCGCTGCCCGCATAATGCCAGGTTCCGCATAAGCTGTTGGTGAGCTGTTTCATCCAGTGGATCCAGCTCGATGCGCCGCCAGGCATAGGTTAATGCTTTCGAGTAATTGCCGTTTTTCTCATAAACCGACGCTAAAGAATGCAAGGCATAGTCAGCCTCGCGGGCAAGCCGCTCGCGCGTCAGTAATGCCCACTCTTCAAATTCGGGGCTGTCGCCGATCGAGAAGCCTTCCAGGAAGTTGCCGTGGTAGCGCCCGACCACCTGTTCTATGTCACCGCTGATTGGACTGCCTGTTCTGATTGCATCTACTGCGTTTGTGAAGGCCGAGACATCCAGATCGATATCCGCGCGGGGATTCATTTGGATGCTGTCGCGCGTGATTATTAAAAATGGGGGTTCTGCGCCGCGATCGCCAATTGCCAGGCGCAGGTTGGATAATGTGCTGCGCAGGTTGTTGAGCGCTTCACGGTCGGGCCAATCTGGCCACAACAACCCGGCTAACCTCTCGCGCCGGTGAGGCTGATCCGCCTCCACTGCCAGATAGGCTAGAAGCGCCCTGGTTCTATTCGACTTAAATTCTCGAATGGTTTCCCCATGGCTGGTGATGAGAAAAGAGCCCAATAAAGAAATCGATAAATGGGCCAAGCTTCCTCCTGCCTGGCAGGCTTGGAACAAGTCGGCGCTTATGAATATTGTACCTTATCGCAGCAATTTTTGAATATGGAATCGAATCCGCAGCGTTTAGACCGCGTTTTCAACACCTTCTTTTACTATATTAGAACCAGAAATAGTCCCCTAGAAACCAAAGGAGGTTGAAATGACTGCACATTCCCCGTATGTCAATAGATGGGTTGAGAGAATCCCAATTCTTATTTTGGTTCTGGCAGTTGGCCTTGTCGTAGCTTTTCTGGTGATCAACCCTCTGCCTGATCTTTCTATGCCTGGTATTCCGGCTTCAGCTAACAAACTGGCTGTTTTACCAGGGATGGCTGAAAATGTTGGTAATCCGGGCATAGCCTTCGATTTCTATGCCCAGCCCAAGGAGAATGCATCCGTTCAGAGTATTTTGGCGGGGATCGCCGAATATAAACTCCGCCGCGGCTGGCAGGCGAGCGCCGCCCGGTTGAGCGGCCTGGCTGCGCAATACAATGAAGATGCGGGTGTCCAGACCTTGCTGGCAGGGATCGCTGAATACAAGCTCCGCCGCGGCTGGCAGGCGAGCGCCGCCCGGATGACAGCCCTTGCTGAGTTCTATGCGGGCAAGTAACAGCGAGATGGGTTAACCCTGTTGCTGATCTTCGATGCGATTTTACCCATCCGATAAGAGACCCCTGGCGTCCCCAATCTCCAGGGGTTCTTTTATTTGTCAGGTGATCTCGAAATCTGAAGCACGCTTGGATGGAAATTTATTATTGCTCGTTGTATAAAAACAGATCTGGTATTAAGACTGTAATGAGCAGATTTACCTGCCACAGATTAAATATAGATAATAGATTGAGAGGGGCATGTTATTTTAGTCATAGCCTATATATGATTTTTGTTACCAATCGCATACCATAAAAAGCCTTATGATATTTGTATTACAGGTGGGAATAGTTCTAAAGGTTGTTATTGGGCGATAAACATACCTGAAATCCGGTACGTCGAGTTGTTATTCACTTCTCCAGCAGGGGTATTGTTGTTTACCCCTATCAAATCGAAAAGGAAGTAAGATGAAAACTTGTCTACATTTCGCCTGTTTGATCATTGTGCTTACGATGGCAACTTTTTTATGCGCCTCCGCGGGAGGAGTACAGGCACAACTACAGTCTGTAGTCTTGGTCGATGACAATTTCGATGAAACAACCCCCGGATGGGGAGTCGATCATTTTGCCACGATCCAGGATGGCGTGGATGCGGTCGATCCTGGCGGCACGGTCGAGGTGGCAGAAGGGGTTTATGCCGAGCAGGTGGTCATCGCCAAGGATTTAACCCTGCAAGGGGATCACAAGAAAAGTGTCATCAATCAGGTTGATGATATGCTGCCCTGTTTTGATAATTTCTTTGGATCTACAAGTCCGCTTATATGCATCAAAGGCAGCGTAACGGTTACCGTCGATGGTTTTACTCTTGCTTGGGAAGGATGGGATTATCCAGAGTCCAGCTACGCAGGAATTGGCATTTCCAATATTGGTGAATCAAGGGAGAACCATGATCCTTTCGTAGAAATCGCCAATAACACAATCATTCTTCCTTATTATTTTGAATTCAACAACGACGGAACGGTTGGGATCGAGGCAAATTCTGGATATGGTCCAGATGATCTTGCGCTTAATATTCACCACAACATCATTCAAGGATACGATAATGCTCTGGAGTTCAATCAATGTGATCCAATATCAGAAGAATGCGCATCCGCCACATTTGCCAGCATAGAGGTGACCAGCAACAATCTATATGAAAATAGAAGTGGCTTTACACTGAGTGTTGGATTCCCAACAAGCCCCGAAATTCATTTCAATCGAATCTTTAGTACCATATCGGATCCCAAGTATGGCGCGATCATCCCGCCGTTGGCAGAGGGCGTTGTTGTAAACGCTGAGTACAACTGGTGGGGTTGCAATGCAGGGCCTCTGGTTAATATTCCAGGAGGTAATGAATGTGTTGGATTGGATGTTGCGAACTCTGGCATCGACTTCGATCCGTGGTTGAGTCTCACGCTCGATCCACTTCCGACAATGCTCATTGGTCAAGGCGTATCAGTCGCTGCAGACTTGCTGCACACAGAAACGGGAGAAGAACCCTCAGCTAACGGTATGATAATCGACGGCATCGAGATCATGTTCATGGCAATCAATGGAACAGTGGATCCTGTGAATGATGAAACGATTAATGGTATAGTCGAAACCACCTACACAGCACCCGATATCGCTGGAGAGGAGACAATCTGTGCTCGATTGGACGGGGAATGGGCATGTTGGACATTCAAAGTGCATGATCCATTGACGATAACCGATCTTGATTTGTTAGTTTCTACTGACAAGGAAAACTGGAAGGATGTTCAAGGCAGCTTCGTGGAAGGATTTTTCCAGGCACTAGATACCTCGGAAGATTATTATTATCTAGATGTCGCATCAATTTCTTCAAACAGACCTTTGAAAGACGGATTGCACGAGTTCTACATCGCTGATCATCCGGATCATTTCTTCGATTACTGGGCGGGGCGTGGCGTCGTTGAGGGTGCTGAGGGCTGGCTAGGGATCATGTGGGAGATCATCAACCATGAAAAACCAATTTTCTATCTCAAAGTCGCTGGGACGAATTATGATCTTATCGATGGTTTGCAGTATCAACTTTACGAGGGTACACTAGAGGCGCCGCTACGCATCGACGGGGGTTATCTGCCGGGAGAATACACTTTCTCCGGAAGGGTAACCGATCAGGCAGACCTGGCTGGCGATGTGATCGTCGATATCATCTTCAACGACATCCCGGTTGCACTTGATCAAACGGTTGCTATAAAAACAATAGAAACGAAAGTTGACATCCTTCTAAAGGCTGTCGATCAATATCCTGGTTCTCTAATCTGGAGTTATAAGGAACCAACGCATGGCACCCTGACTGGCGATGCTCCTAACCTGACCTATACCCCCGATGTGGATTGGGGGGATTTGGATAGCTTCACCTTTACGGTATCGGACGGTGAATTAACTAGCGATGATGCGACAGTGACGATTGTACTGAACGATCCCCCGATAGCCCCGGAAGTTGGGGATGTGGAATGGCTGACGCGCGAAGAACACACCCTGACCATTCTCGAATTTACCGATCCAGATGGGGATTCATTAGTCTACTCGGCGGAGCTAGTGGACGGCAGTGATCTTCCTGATTGGCTGACCTTTGATCCTGCAACTCGGACATTCTCTGGCAACCCAGATAATTCTGCTGTGGGGAAATACCAGATAAACGTGAATGCTACCGACGGCACTTGGACAGTGCCGGTAACCTTCACCCTGACCGTCAAGCTTAATTACTTCTATTGTTACCTGCCTCTCATCGGCCGCTAATCCCCCTTAGCGCGGTGAGAAAAGGCTGCCTCAATCGACGAGGCAGCCTTTTTATGCTCGAAAAACAGCCTGGAACTTACGACACTCTCTTGCGGGTGGCCACGTCGAAGATCACCGCGCCGACCAGCACCAGCGCGCGCACGATGTGCTGGATGGAAATGTCCGCGCCGAGCAGATTCATGCCGTTGGTCAGCGAGGCCATCACCAGCGCGCCGATGATCGAGCCGGTCACCTTGCCGACGCCGCCAGACACCGCCGCGCCGCCGACGAATGCCGCCGCGATGGTGTCCAATTCCAGACCGGTGCCCGCGATGGTTGTCGCCGAGCGCAACCAGGAGGCGTAAAGAATGCCCGACAGGGCGGTCAGCACGCCCATCGAGCCGAACACAAGATAGGTGATTTTCTTGATGCTGATACCGTTCAATTGCGCTGCTTCCGGATTGCCGCCGACCGCATAAATATGCCGGCCGATGACCGTTCTGGACATGACATAAGAGTACGAAATGATCACAATCCCCAGAATGACCGTCGCCCACGAAAGCCCCTGGTAGCCAGCCAGCAGCCAGGTGATGCCGGCGATGAGCAGCGATATAAATACTTCTTTGGCGATAAAAAGGTTCAATGGCATCACTTCGAATTTGTAAGCCTGGGTTTTTCGCCGATTGTTGATATCACTGGAGACGAAAAGAATAATCGCGATGATGCCAATCAAAAGGGTTATTTTGTGCACGCCTGATAAAATGCCTATATCCGGAATATCAGGGATGAAGCCGTTACCAAGCGCGTTGAAGATGTCATTCTCGATGATAATCGTGCCCGTTTTGATCGTCGCCAGCTGCAATAATCCCTTGTAAAACAACCAGCCGCCAAGCGTCGCCACGAAAGCCGGGATTCTCATCTGCGCCACCAGGAAAGCAGTGACCAGCCCGGCAATGGTTCCGAGCACCAGCACCAAAGGTATGGTGACGCCGACGGGTAAGAGCCAATATTTCATCGAGATTGCCGCGACTGCGCCAAGCGTGCCAGCCAGAAAACCAACTGAAAGATCGATATGGCGGATCACGATCACCAGCGTCATTCCGACTGCCAGAACAGCAATGTAGCTAGTCGCATTGACCAGGTTGCCAATATTACGAGGCGAACTGAAGAGACCTTTGGTGGTAATGGTAAAGAAGATGACGATCAAGACGAATGCGATGTACATACCATAATCGCGAAAAATGTGGCTTTGGGATTTGAGAAAATCTTTTAGAGTCATCTTGAGCCTCCATGCACAGATTAGTTTGCAGTTATTTTGGCAAAGTCATCGCGGGCGCCAATCAAGTAGGCCACAACCGATTCGCGGAACTCATCTATTTCACCGCTAACCGGGCAATCGCGCACTTTACGACCCTGGCGCATAACCATCATCCGGTCGCAAACACTGTAGATATCTTCCAACCGGTGACTGATGATGATGATCGAAGCGCCTTGCGATTTTAACTCGCGCACCAGATCGAGCACCTTGCTGATGGCTGCTACGCTCAACGCAGCTGTTGGTTCATCCATGATGATTACTTTCGAGTTGAAGGCGGTCGCGCGAGCGATGGCCACGGCCTGGCGCTGCCCACCGGAAAGCCTTTCGACCAGTAAACGCACGGAGGGGATATCGATCTTAAGTCGATCTAGCAGCCGATCAGCTTCTTGTTCCATGCGGTGGTTATCCATGACACCGAATGGACCAATTTGTGTGCTGACTGATTCACGCCCAAGGAAAACGTTGGCTGTGATATCCAGGTTGTTAGCAAGGGCGAGGTCCTGATAGACCATTTCTATGCCGATACGACGCGCATCCAGAGTATTGGACAAGTGTATCTTGTTCCCATCGATGAATATCTCCCCTTCGTCTGGCATATAGGCGCCGCTAAGGACTTTCATCAGCGTTGATTTACCGGCAGCATTGTCGCCGACCAAACCCAGTACTTCATTGTGGTGCAAGGTCAGGTCAACTCCACGAAGCGCCTGGACAGCGGCAAAATTCTTCTTGATGTTCCGCATTTCTACGACGGGTGCTAATTCTGTCATAGGAATCACCTTTCTCAACTGAGCTTAGATCTGAGGAGGCTTGCTCACAAACGATAGGATTTTTCTGAAAGATTAGTGGGAAGATTCAATCTAAATCGGCCAGATTAATAATCCCACATTTATCGATAACATCCTTATTATATAAATAAATTGCAGGAATAGTGACAATTTAAGAGTCACTATTCCTGCATTTATAAACCTGCTAGATCTTATGGCAAGCCGGTGAACTCGCTGGCTTCGTAGTAGCCGGAGTCGATCAAGGCTTCCTTGACATTGGTCTTATCAACGGTGATGACCACTGACGGCTTTGCGGGCACATCGATCTTGCCGTTGTTATAGGTAGCGGTCTGTTCCGGTTTGCCGCCTTCCAAATAGGCAATCGCGGCGGCGATGGCATCGCTCACCAGGGTGCGCACGTCCTTGAGGACGGTCATGGACTGCTTGCCGTCGATGATGTACTGGACGGAGGGGATCTCCGCGTCCTGTCCGGAGATGACGTAGCTGGTGATGTCCTTATCGGCTGCGAACACATCGGCGATGGCGCGCGAGGTGCCGTCATTCGGGGCGAGGATGAAGACATCGCCCTTGTCAGCGGCAGCAGCAGCGGTCAGGTTAGCCTCGGCCAGGTTCTTGGCCACGTCGAACTTCCAATCAGTGGTGACCTGACCGATGATCTTGCCCATCTCCTCGCGGGTGAGGGTGGCTTTATCCTGCAGGGCCACCGCCTCGGAGGAGTTCTTGATGATGAAAGTGCCGTCAGCGATCTTGGGCTGGAGCACGTTCCAGGCGCCTTCGAAGAACAGGAAAGCGTTGTTGTCGGAGGCAGCGCCGGCGTAGAGATACAGCGGGTTGCCAGTGCCGGCAACCTTGTCGACCAGGTACTGGGCCTGGGCTTCGCCGACCGAGATGCTGTCGAAGGTGACGTAGTAGTCAACCGCGTCCGTTTCGCGGATCAAGCGGTCGTAAGAGATGACCTTGACGCCGGCAGCGCGGGCTTCCGCGGCAGCAGCGGCGGCGGCAGTGGCGTCATGCGGGCAGATGATGATGACCTTGACGCCCTGAGCGATCAGAGCTTCGACATTGGCTTTTTCCTTGGCGGAATCGCCCTGGCTGAAGAGGATCTGGACGTCGTAGCCGGCTGTCTTGAAGGCATCCATGAAGCGGGTTTCGTCCTGGATCCAGCGCGGCTCGTCCTTGGTCGGCAGAACAACGCCTACGGAGAATTTTGCGGTTGTAGGTTGGGTTGCCTCGGGGGTTGTGGACAATGGCTTTTGGACGCAAGCGGAAAGAATCATCGCCGCAACCATCAAAATACCCATCGTAATCCATAATGGGCTCTTTTTAAACATATTCTTCTCTCCTTTTCTATGTGAATCTAAAAACTAACCCAATCCATCCCATTATCTTTAATATTGTTTCCTAAGTATCACCTCCCTTCGATAACAAAACGGAATTTCCGTTCATCCAACAAAAAAAGTCAAGAGATAGTTACATAAGATATATAATCCATCAGAAGTATACTCACAATTTGCGACCTGTCAAATATTTATCCTGTATTTTGATAATGCAAATCCAAATAACATTAAATACTCTTTTACAATAACAATCTAAATGCCTTCATCAGGGTAAGTCTTGTTTAATAAGGGAATTCATTATTCCATGCGCTTGTATCAAGTCAGAGTCTGACAGGTGACCAGTCGAATGCTGAGTCCATATTATGATCGTTCCAGCCGCAGGGTGAGAGTAATGGCAGGGCGATGTAGAACGAACTGCTAGGATTAAGGTTAATTTTGTGGAGTTCTAAGCCAGTGCAGCGAATATGATCTGAATTTGGTTGATCATTCCTTTTTTTGATCATACAACCCTCTTGTTTTGCTCAATATACGCAAAACCTTTCGGCTTTCCATCTGCGGATACCATAGAAAAGAGGGCGTGCACCCTATTCAACGTGGTGTCGCTCTGGCTGGGCACTTCCTGGTCATTACCGAAAGCAACGATAAAACGCTGATCAACACCTCCGGGGTAATTACCCGTCTGGAGAGGGAACTGATGAGCAGCAATTCACTAATTGAACAATGGGCAGGTTTGAGTGCCGCCAGCAGAGAAAATCTCTCTTATGGTAAGTTAATAAGCTCCCCTTTGTTTGAAATCCCATTCAAACAAGAGATTTTTTGCTTTTTGTTAAGTGATTTTTCCTGTACCATTAAGGGATGACAATCCCTTACAAATGAGCCAAATTCCTACCACAAATGAGGGATTACAATTGGTTGTTCTAGCCATAGAATAAAGCATGAGCCTGAAAAGATGATTTATACTCGTCTGACTACCAGTTCCGATATTGGGTTAAATTTATTTCCAGCTTAAAGTCAACTTGTTCTGCAGGGAATAAGCTCATAAACCCACAACTCGGGCTGGTAATCGGAGGTTCTCATGAAGGATAAAGTAATCTCGGATAAAAACCGTGGTTTTTATATGAACCTGATGAATCAATCAGTTGAGTTAGAAAAGCCGATTCAACAATGGCGAATACGGGCACTTAACCTGTTGCTTATTGGCATAGCGATATTGGGCATCCCCGCCTATATAACCCCGCTTTGGAGCATGTACCAAAGCGGCCAGACCACGCTGATCATGTGGATTTACTCTGGAGTATTTTTCTCGTTACTCATTCTGGCGCTGTTGCCGTTAAAGAACGTTAATCTGCGCTGCACTCTTTTCCTATTCGTCGCATATTTGAGCGCTATTGCAAGTTTTACAAGACTTGGTTTGGCTGGAAGCGGGCGCCTTTATTTGCTTGTACTGCCCTTTGTCGCGATGGTGTTGAGAGGCGCGCGCGTTGGCATTTTTACGGCGTTTTTCAGCTTATTAATCTATTCTACTTTTGCCGTTATGGCTCAGCAGGGGATTCTTGCGGATTGGATTTCCCTCCGCGATAATCCGCTCGATCTGAGGTTCTGGATCGAAGCTGGGCTGGCCTTGCTGCTGTTTCTAGTGATGCTGCTGTTATTGCAGGAGCGTTTTCTGGCTTTTTTAAGAGAATCAATTTTTGAACGAGTGCATGCAGAGAGCGAGCTGCGCCAGCAGAATGAATATCTCGGCGCGCTTCACGATACGACCCTTGGCATTATCACCCATCTCAATGTCGACGAATTGCTCGCGACGCTGATCGAACGGATCGAGATCCTGCTCTCAGCTTCATTTAGTTGGGTATATCTGGTCAATGCTGGCAAAGATGATTTAACTTTACGACTTGGAACAGGTATGTTTGCGCCGTATGTCGGCACGACAGTGAAGCGAGGTGAAGGGCTTTCAGGCATGGTCTGGGAAACTGGGCAGGCGTTGATGGTCGAGGATTATCAGACCTGGCCTGAGCGCTCGCCGAAATTTGCTGATATAGAAGTTGGGTCATCGATCGGCGCGCCATTGCTTGCCAGTGGAGAAATTTGCGGTGTCCTTGGCATCACTCGGAAACCAGAGCTGCCTTCTTTTACATCCAGCGAATTGGATCTACTCAAGCGGTTCGCAAATCTTGCATCGGTAGCCCTAGAGAACGCCCGCCTTCATACATCCCTGCAAACAGAACTCGATGAGCGCACGCTGGCGGAATATGCGTTACGTGAAAGTGAAGATAAGCTGCGCAGCATTATAGATTTATCCAATGTTGGTATCGCGATCCTGCTGGATGGGCATTTTCAATTTGTCAACCCAATATTTGCGCATACATTAGGATACACCTCCGCTGAGCTGCTGGAGAAAGATTTTCTTGATTGTTGCGCCAGCGAGGAGCGCGAGAAGCTTAAAGAACTCTCTTCTCACCGCATAAAAGATGAAGTCCCTGCAAAATATGAATCTATCGTCCTTAATAAAAACGGTGGGAAAGTATTTGTTGAAATCAGCGCTGGTATCATCCCGTATGGCAGCAAGACAGCAACCTTAATATTTATTAACGACATCACCAAACGAAAAATGGCTGAACAGGCGGTACAGGATAGGCTCATATTCGAACGCCTGATCAGCACGATCTCAACCCTTTTCATTAACCTTGGTCTGTCCGAGGTGGATAAGGGCATCCAGAATGCTTTGCTATCCATTGGTCAGCACGTAGGCGCTGATCGGAGCTATGTGTTTCAATTCGCCGAGGCCGGCGGGTTAATGAATAATACTCATGAGTGGTGCCGTCCCGGCATAACCCCGCAGATAGAGCGAAATCAGAATCAAGCGGTGAGTGTAATCCCCTGGTGCATCGGCAAGATCAATCAATTAGAGGTCGTGAATGTGCCGTCTGTCGAGGACCTGCCGCCTGAGGCGTCAGTGGATAAATTGGAATGGGCTGCTCAATCCATTCAATCTTTGGTGATTATCCCAATGGTTTTCCAAGGACGGGCAGTTGGTTATGTTGGCTTTGATTCAGTGCGCCAGAAGAAATATTGGTCAGAGGAAAACATTGCCCTGCTGCGCATTGTTGGCGAGATGTTCGTCAACGCCCTGGAGCACAAACGCGCTCAAATCGCTCAGGATGAGCAGCGCCAGTATCTCGAGTTGCTTGCCCGTGGCGGTGAGTTCTATGAAACATTGAACATGCTTGTGCGTATCATCGAAAGGCAATTGCCTGCCATGCTCGGGCTGGCGCTGTTATTGGATAACGACGGCAAACATCTTCATATTGGTGCTGGCCCAAGTTTACCGCAAGGATATCTTGATTCTATCGAGGGAGTAGAGATCGGGCCACAGGTTGGCTCGTGCGGAACGGCATGCTACACTGCCTCACGAGTGATCGTCGAGGATATCGAAAACGATCCACGCTGTGAAGGCTTGCGCGTATCAGCGCTGGCTGCCAACCTGCGCGCCTGCTGGTCAGAACCGGTGATTGGATCCAATGGTAAGGTGGTCGGGGCATTCTCAATGTACTTCCATGAGAAACACGCTCCGACCCGAGCTGAGCTCGATACGCTGGTGACCGCAGCTCATCTGGTCGGCATTGCCATTGAGCACAAAAATACGCTCGAAGCTTTGCTGCGCAGCGAGTTGCGTTTCCGTTCTGTGTTCGAAGGCGCGCCGATCGGAATCAGCATCACCGGTCTGGACGCGCGGCTTGTGGAAACGAACCGGGCGCTGCAGCAGATGTTCGGATATACGGGTGATGAATTTGCTAACCTGTCGGCTGATGAATTTACTCACCCGGATGATACCTCAGGTGATAAAGAACTGTTCTACAACCAGCTCGTCCCAGGCAAGATCGATTTCTATCAGATCGAAAAGCATTTCATCCGCAAGGACAAGAGCGATTTCTGGGGACGTTTATCGCTTTCACTGGCTCGCGGTGAAGGCAGCGAGCCGTTGTTCGCCATTGCAACCACTGAAGACATTACCCAACGGAAGCAGGCGGAAGAAAAATTGGCCGCTGCGTACCAAACGATGGAGCGTGAGGTGGAGGAGCGCACCAGAGAGCTTGCTACGTTGAACGCGATTGCTGCCTCGGTGAGTCGAACGCTCAACCTGCGTGAAATCATGGAAGAAGCCCTTGATCGCACCCTGGATGTTATGAACATGACCCAAGGGGTGGCTTATCGGGCTATCTATTCGGATGAGGACGGTCAGACTGAGGGATATCTCGAAATGATCACTCACCGTGGCATGTCAGCCAGGTTTGCGGAGGTTGCTGCACAGGTGCCAATCGACCCCATATTGATTGATACAGCCGCGAGCCAGGGTGAAGCGCTGATTTGGGAGACGAATACTTATCCAATCTCGAATATTCGTGAGGCAGTCATCGAAGGCGGGGCGAATTTTGCCGTCACTATTCCCTTGAGCGTGCAGGATCGCCTGGTTGGCATTCTAGTTCTGGGCAGCCCTAAAATGCGCGCGATTGAGAAAGAAGAGCTCTCTTTGTTAGCAGCCATCGGGCAGCAGGTAGGGGTAGCGGTCGAAAATGCCCGTCTTTATGAACAGGCACAAAAAACGGCCATACTCGAAGAACGCAGCCGTTTAGCGCGCGAGCTCCATGATTCGGTTACACAATCTGTCTACAGCGTAACACTTTACGCCGAGGCCGCCACCCGCTTGCTGCGCACGGGCGAGACTGCTCAGGCAGTCAAACATTTAGCTGATTTACGCGATTCGGGGCTGGAAGCCTTGCGGGAGATGCGTTTATTGATCTACGAACTTCGGCCGCTGGCTCTCGAAAAGAGCAGCCTGGCAGATGCCTTGCGTTCGCGGTTGGAAGCTGTCGAGGCGCGCTCTGGAATTAAATCAACACTGGTTGTCAATGGCAAGGAGAACCTGAGTTATTCGACGAAAGTAGAGTTATACCAGATTGGACAGGAAACTCTGAATAATATCCTTAAGCATGCCCGCGCAACCCATGTCCTGGTATCATTGAATTTCGATAGAGATGAAACCACGCTGGAAGTAACAGACGACGGCATTGGTTTCGATCCTGAGTCGGCAAAAAATGCCGGCGGACTTGGGCTGTCAGGGATCATGGAGCGTGTACAGCGGCTAGGAGCTGAATTTAAGATCAGTAGTGAATTTGGCACTGGAACAGTGGTAAAGGTAAGAATTGGGAAAAGACTTGAATGAAAACAATCCCCAAAACATCAACTCAATGAGGGGTCAGGAGGAGATTATGAGTGAAGTGATCCAGGTAGTGGTGGCAGATGATCATGAGATTGTACGCAAGGGGATCATCGCGCTACTCGCCACTGAGCAAGATATTCAAGTGGTTGGCGAGGCAGGAGATGGCCAGGCAGCGATAAGCCAGGCGGGAGACCTGCATCCTGATGTGGTTTTGATGGATTTGGTCATGCCAGTCATGGACGGCATCCAGGCTACCCAGGAAATCACGGCCAGATGGCCAGATATCAAGGTGCTGGTGTTGACCAGTTTTGCCGCCGATGATAAGGTATTCCCTGCCATCAAAGCTGGCGCGCTGGGCTATCTGCTTAAAGATACCAGTCCTGATCAATTGTTGGCTGCCATACATCAGGTATATCGTGGAGAACCCTCGTTGGAACCAGCAATCGCGCGTAAGGTCTTGCATGAACTCGTTCACCCGCCCAGCGCCAAGCCGACCACCGACCCTCTCACAGAACGGGAATTGGAAGTCTTACGGCTGGTTGCGCAAGGCGGCAGTAACCGTGAAATTTCCGAGCAGTTGGTCGTAGCGGAATGGACGATTCGCACCCATGTCAGCAATATTCTCAGCAAGCTGCATCTGGCCAGCCGCACCCAGGCAGCGCTTTACGCCTTGCGTACCGGTATTGCGAGCATTGAAGATATTCCATATTCTGTGGATAAAGAGAAATAATACAAATGTGGTAGAACACTGTCCATAATTATTAAAAAAGATCGCCCAAAAGGCGGTCTTTTTGTATAGACAACTCACATCGTTTCTGCGATTTCACTGGATAATGATTTTGTTATCCTTTGTATGAGGTCATGTAACATTATCGTTACACCTATCCTGGTTGGGAATAACGAAGGATCGACACTTTATTGTTAGCCGTATGACAACTAAATACCCTAAAAACGTATGCTTACAAAGGTGGAGGTAATGCGAAAGCTACGCTTAATGATTGTAGATGATTTAAAAAGGACACGCGATAGCCTGGCAGCTTTGCTGCTAACATGGGAGCAGGTCGGAGAAATTCGTGAGGCAGCTAATGGGTTGGAAGCGATTGGTCTGGCGCAGGTGTTTCAGCCTGACCTGGTTATCATGGATGTGCGCATGCTTAAGCTGGACGGTATTGATGCGACTCGGATCATAAAGCAGAATACGCCAGAGGTGAAGGTGGTAGTGATGTCGATGTACCCCGAGTATGACGACAAGGCCATGCTGGCAAATGCAGACGCCTTTATCTCCAAAGGCGAAACCCCTGAGCGTCTGTTGGCAATCATCCAATTGCTGTTAATCGGAGTGGGTAAGGATGATAAGGGGGAGGTATAACTCCTACGATATTATTTAGATTGAGATATAGGAATTCTTCCTTCGATTAATTTCAATAGATAAGGTCGATAGTTTGGTGAAGGTGGAGGATAACCTTGGTTTGGCAGTGACATGTGCGCGAGTAATGGCTGCCTCTTTACATGCGCAAATCGGCCGGTTGTAACAGAATGCCATCTGGTAGATATAGATATATCAGGCTTTCTTTTGCAAAGCGTGGATATAATAAGGTTATTGAATTCCAATTAGAGATATCCGGGTCGAATTCAGCCCTTGAGCTGCGAGATGTAAAGATCGATTGCAGTGAAGAAATTAATTGTGTTTCTGATAGGCGTCTTTATCCTGGGGGCCTGTTCGAGGTATCAAACAGGCTCCTATGATGCAGTTGACAATGCAAGCCCCATCGATGCTGATCTGCAATCGGTTAATAGTGATTCCCTGCTGGATAACATAGATCCTGCCACAATTTTACACAATCCTTCGTTCAAGTTCGAGCGTTTGACAGTGGCAGGCGCGGTTTCCCAAAGTGTAATCCATTCGGGTTTTCAAGACGTGTTTGGTTTTCTTTGGTTTGGCACCAATGATGGATTGAACCGCTACGATGGTAATGAATACACTATCTTTCGGAATTCTCCAGAGGATCCATATAGTCTAAATAACAATAATATCCTCTCAATGCTCGAGGATCGTGATTCGAAAACAATCTGGGTGGGCACTGAACACGGAATCAACCGGCTGGATATGGTCACAGGCCGCGCAAAAGCATACACGCATCAGAGTGGAGATTTGGCCGGCTTGAGCAACAACGTGATCAATGTGATTTACCGCGATCGCGCTGGTCAGCTTTGGATAGGTACAGAAGCCGGTCTGAACTCCTTCGACGAGATGGAAGAGGTATTTCGAGTCTATAGCAGCCCGCCCGG
>JAXDCA010000044.1:0-22300 GCA_034678305.1 Bellilinea sp. | reverse complement strand
ATCTCACTAATATATTGACGGATGTAAGAAAAGTATCACACCGGATGGCTAAGTTCACCTGCTCACCGCCACCTCAGCCTTTTTCCACTCGATGAGCTTACACACAATCTGGTGATCAATCAGAAATCAGCCACGCCCAGACTATCATAATCTACGCGCAGCTTATTTTGCTACTATTTTCAAGTTGATGTTTACGGCGAGCGTGTAATAACCAGGGCCGGGAGCACTAAGATGCAACGCCAACCAATCGTCTCAACGCCTCCCCGAACTTCCAGACCTCATCCACCGTGTTGTAATGCACCGGGCCGACGCGCACCATGCCGCCGCTGTCCTCCAGCCCCAGCCGCTCGGTGACCGAGAGGGCGTAGTAATTGCCGTCCCAGACGTATATATTTTTCTTCGCCAGCGCCTCGGCCACCTGGCGCGGATGCCAGCCCTGCAGCCGGAAGGCGTAGGTTGGCACGCGCTCTTCCATGCGCGCGGCATCCGTCAGGCCGTAAACAGTCACGCCGGGCGTCTCCAGCAGCACGTCCAGCAGCGTCTGGCTGACCGGCGTCTCGGCGGCGTGCATCACCGCCATCGCTTGTTTGAGGTGTAAACGCCGGCCTTTATAGCGTTCTCCATAAATTCGCGCGAAGCTGCCGCCGAAGGTCTGCCCCAGCCACTCCAAGTATTCGACCGTGCCCAGTACTCCGGCAATGCCCTCGTGATTTTGCGTGCCGGTTTCGAATTTGCCAGGCAGCGAGTTGGGCGCCGGGCGCACTTTGTAGGCTCTCAATTCATTTAAAAGCTCGTACTTGCCGTACAGGATGCCGGCGTGCGGACCAAAGAACTTATACGACGAGCAGACCAGAAAGTCCGCGTCCAGGTCCTGCACGTCGATCGCGCCGTGCGGGGCATACTGCACCGCGTCGATATAGACCAGCGCGCCGGCGGCGTGCGCCATGGCGGTGATCTCCTTGACCGGATTGATCGTCCCAAGCGCGTTGGAGGCGTAACCGACCGCCACCAATCGCGGCTTGACCTCCATGGCCCGCTGCATTTCCGCCATGTCAAGGGTGCCGTCCTCCGGGTGAAAATCAACCTGGATGACATTGACGCCGCGGTCCTCGGCCGCCAGTATCCAGGGCGTGTAATTGGCATCGTGGTCCAGCCGGGTTACGACGATATGATCACCCGGCTGCCAGGTACGGGCCAGCGAGCGGCTGATGTGCAGCGTCAGCGTGGTCATGTTGTTGCCGAAAACGATCTCCTCCGGGCGCGACGCGCAGAGCATATCCGCCATCGCAGAATGCGCCTCTTCAAGCAATGCGTCCGACTCGATGCTGGTAGCGAAAGCCCCGCCGTGGTTGGCGTTGTGATGATAAAGGTAATCGGTCATGCGCTCGACCGCGGGACGCGCGATCTGCGTTCCGCCGGGATTGTCGAAGAAAATGACATCGCGTTCGAGGGCTGGGAATTGTCCGCGGACGAGGGTTTCATTGAGAAGCATGTCGAGACTCCTGTAAGCTGGGATGGGTTAATTATACGCGTGATGACCCGGGAAACGCCTGCGAATGCTCATATCGATGGGGAGTATCTTCACGCCAGCTACAGTATAAGTCCTGAGAAATATCCTCGAAATTAAGGAAATACTGCCTGTTTCGCACTATAATTTTCTTATTGAGATAAAAACCGCCTCCATGACATAACCAGGTTTACATCGATATCAGGCTGATGGAACTGTCCACGATAAGGAGAACAAACCTATGATCAGATACATTATCATCAGTGTCGTCAGCGGTATCCTTTTCCTTCTACTGGATATGGCGATCAACGCCAATCCCCTCGCCAAAAAGTACTACGAAGTCTATAAACCGATCGTAAAAACCGCGATCAATCCCCTGGCCGGCGTCTTGATCGACCTGGCGTATGGATTCATATTGGCTGGCGTGTTTATCCTGCTATACAACAGCCTGCCGGGAGCAACAGGTCTGCTCAAAGGTTTGTCCTACGCCGGTCTGGCCTGGTTTTTCCGGGTTTTCATGCGCGCGGCTTCTGACTGGATGATGTTTACCATACCCGTCAGAACATTGATCTATTCTCTGGTGACCGGTTTAGGTGAGATGCTCATACTCGGCATACTATTTGGATTGGCCTTGAAACCGCCACTATAAGGTAGAGGTAAATTCCTTATCCATGGATACTGTCGATTTACATGCGGCTTGAGCAGGAGGTTGCCAATGGAAAATGACATCCAGTTGATCGCCCCTTGCGGCATGTTTTGCGGGATTTGCAGCTCATACCTGGCTCATCATTACCAGGTCCCGCGCCAACGCGGTAAATTTCCCCACTGCGTTGGCTGCAGGCCTCGTGATAAACAGTGCTCCTGGATGAAGAAGCGCTGCGAGCTGCTGCACGATCACACAATCGAGTACTGCTGCGAATGCCCGGCTTATCCATGCGGTACGCTTGAGCATATCTCAGAACGCTACCGCGCCAAATACGGCATGTCTTTTCTGCACAACCTCGAGCTCATCCGAGACCAGGGCGAGGATGCCCTGCTGGCGGAGCTCAAGGAGCTTTTCGCCTGCAAACAATGCGGCGGGATGAAGTCGATTCACAACGGCAAGTGCTTCGCCTGCGATGAAATCCACAGCTGGAAAGATTGAACTTTCTAAAGATCGATTTTCGATAACAATCAGCAGGAACTACCGAACCTCACAGGGCCTTGATATGCATTTTTTGGGAGTAGAGTGATAAGGAGAGAAGAAAGAGATGGTGAGTTGGCGTGGTCAGTTAAGGATCGATCCCATTCCTGCGCTGCTTGCCTCCAGCGACCAGGCGCTTCGATACTTTGTAAAACGAGATCTGTTAAACGAAGACCCCGGTCCCATTGAGCACATCTGGCAGCTGCCCGAGGTTCAAAAAATCCTCAAAAAACAGCTGGCAGATGGTTCATGGGACCGCTCCGCCAGTCAGAAGAAACACGAGGATATCAACTATAAACTCATCGAAACCTGGAAACAGTACAGGTTTCTGGTGGATAAATACGGATTAACCCGGGCAGAGCCCGCTGCCGAAAGGGCTGCCGAATTTTTCTTCTCCTGCCAGACTGAGCTGGGAGACATACGCGGCATGCTCGCCAACCAGGTTGCCAATTACTATACGGGCGCGATCCTGTCGCTGCTGATCAAGGCGGGGTATGAAGACGATCCCCGCGTAGAAAAGGGGCTTCAGTGGCTCCTGTCAAACCGCCAGGCTGATTTAGGCTGGTCTGAGGCGGTCATCACTCATCGCTTTGACAGAAACACCATCTACCGGCTGACCAGCCAGTATGCGGAGCCGGTCGAGCTCGATAGGTCAAAGCCATTTTCTCACAATTCAACGGGCATGGTTATCCGGGCCTTCGCCGCGCACAGTAAATACCGCCAATCCGAGTCCGCCAGGATTGCAGCCAGTCTGCTGAAATCCAGGTTCTTTCAGCCGGACCGCTACACCTCCTACCAGGCTGCCAGCTATTGGGTCAGGTTCCAATATCCTTTCTGGTGGAACAACCTCGCAGCAGCGCTTGATTCCATCTCACTCATTGACTCTTCCATGGACGAGAAAATGGAACAGGCGCTTGGCTGGTTTGTCGATCACCAAGAGGAAAACGGCCTTTGGAAGGCATCATACGTGGAGGAAGAAGAAGCGGATCACGCCAGGACAGGGGAAATAAGAGAATGGGTCAGTTTAGCCATCTGCCGGGTGTTTAAAAGAATGATAGGTTGAACCATTACCCGCTTGTCATAATCCAAAACGATCCATCTGCATGATCAAGATGACCCTTTCCGCATAAACCGCAGCCATACGGCAAGAAATTTTTGTGGCAAAAAATCTATATTCAAGTTTAGCAAAATTGGCCGTAGCATTTTAATAAAAATTCACTAAAATGGTAGATGCAGTCTTTTTAGCAAAAGGAGGTATCCATGGAATCGAAAAAAAGAAATGCCGGCGCGATCGCTGGCGGCGTGGCTTTGATAGCCTTCGGATTGCTATTTCTATTAAGTCAGATTTTCCAAAAGGCTGACTTCTGGGGAGCAATGTGGCCCTTCTTCCCCATCGCGCTTGGCGTTATTTTCTTTGTGATCATGTTTGCAGGCGGCAAAGGGTCTGCCGGGTTCGCTATCCCAGCCAGCATCATCACCATGATCGGACTGATCCTGCTCTTCCAGAACCTGACCGGATTGTGGAACACCTGGGCCTATGCCTGGGCATTGATCGTCTTCGCGGTCGGGCTCGGCATCTACATCATGGGTTGGTACGCTGATAGAGCATCCGACCGGCGCGGCGGGATTGTTGTCATGCGGATCGGGTTGATCCTGTTCATCATCTTCGGCGCGATGATGGAGATGATCTTCAGGGACTTCGTCTCGGAAAACGTCATGCAGTATGTCTTCCCGGCGTTGATGATTTTGCTCGGTATTTATCTGATTTTCCGCCCGAGAAAGAAAGCGCCGGAAACGATCCAGGCCCCCGAAGCGCCGCCCCAGGAACCGCAAGAGCCAGCGCCATAATCGATCAGTGGCGGCCCTCGTGGCCGCCCGCAGGCAGGGAAAAATCACCATCTGACCTTATCTCGGTAGGGGCTGCCCTCGTGGCTGTCCGCAGGCAGGGAAAAATCGGGCATCGACAAGCCCTGCCCCGTCAAAAGACACCCACACCCCCATTAGGGCGGCTGGCAGCCGCCCACAGGCATAGGCAGGCCCGGCATTTCCTAAATGGGCCACTATCCCCAGACACACTGGCATCCTGCACACGATTGCGATATTCACCAAGCTAAGGCAGGGCCATCATGGCCCCTCCTTTTTACAAATTTGTCAGGAAAAACCGTAATTTTATCGATATAATAGTATTTAGACCTTTTCTGCCGTAACCAACTATTTGCTTTTCCGACTTAATTAAAAGCCTGATTGCGATGAATCAAATCACAATTTATTGATATCGGGAGAGGAACATGAAAAGAATACTGGTAATTTCCTTGGTTGTGGTAAGCCTGATTCTCTCTAGTTTTAGCTTGAAAGCAGCTTCAGCCGCCGAGGGCAGCACGCTGGGGCCAAACCTGGAGGATTTTCCTGCTGGCGTTTCACCATTGACTGGTCTGCCAGTTTCCGAGCCGGAAAACCTTACACTACCAGCAGTGCTGGTATCGCTGGCGAATTTTCCCCCGAGTGTCCGCCCACAAACCGGGCTGTCGTTTGCTCCGCAGGTGTATGAAATCTACATCAGCGAGGGCATGACCCGCTTATTGACCGTATTTTACGGCGAATTGCCGCGCTCTTACGCCGCGCCAACCGGCGATCAACCTGTCTCCAGCGGTGGAGTACAGGGCAGCGGCGCATTGCTCGGCAATCGCGTCTGGCTGGATGAAAACGAAAATGGACTGCAGGACTCTTGGGAACCGGGCATCGGCGGAGTTAAGGTTGACCTCGAACAGCCGGACGGCAAGCTGGTGGCATCCTTAACAACGGACGCCAACGGGTATTATGCCTTCCAGCCGGCGGATAAAGGTCCATATAAACTACATTTTTGGCTGCCAGAAGGCTACAAGTTCACCAAACAGAACGCAGGCGCCGATGATAATCTGGATTCCGACGCGTTGGACGATGGACTGACAGCCGCGCTGAGCTTCAACGGCGAAGACCTTAGCCAGGACGCAGGTCTGGTCAGTACCGGAGAGCAAGCAAGCGGCTCGGGCAGCGGTCAAACAGGCCAGGGCTCGCCGGTCGGTCAATACGAACAGCCGGGCGATGCTTTAGCCGGCGTGCGCTCAGGGCGAGAAGCTTACGTACCCATCATGGCCGCTTTCCCGGGCGGCTGCCTGGTGGCAGCCAGCAAATCGGCCTCGGTCAATGTGACCATTTGTAAAAACGTATATGGAAGCAATTCGCAGAATATCAACTCAGCCGGCCTGACCTTCGATCAATTGAAAGACATCGCCGAGGCAAACCAAAAACCCAACCGGCCGGTCAACTATTCGGGCAATGTCTTTAGCGCGACAGCGCCAGAGGGCGGGCAGGACGCCGCCAGATTAAATGTTTTCTACGCCTGGTTGAACCAGTCATACTGGCAGTATGATCCAGTTTCGCAATCCTATCTGCGTTTTGAAGATTTTGCTGACCCCGACAAGGTTGGGCAATTCCAGCAATCGACTGACCGGCTGACCGGCCAGCCGCTGGCGTTCGAAAATGTGGTCATTCTGTTCGTCGAGCACAACGCGCGCAGGCCAACCATCATCGACTTGAACATGGAACCCGGCACGAGGGGCAAAGCCATCGTGCTGCGCAACGGCAAAATATACACCAACCTGATCTGGTCAACCTTTAGCGAGGGCTTCGAGCGCACCACCGGCCTGGCTCGACCGGTCAAGATCCGCTTTGCAGACGGAACGCCCTTCCCGCTGGCGCAAGGGAACACCTGGCTCCATGTCGCGACGCCCTTCTCAGCGGTCTGGCAAACCGGCGGGGAGAATATTTGGAAATTCCGCTTTTACCCGCCGGCAGGAGCGAAGTAAACCACAGCCATCTCAGCCAGGGCGACGGCAACCGCTGCCAAGAATAATCCATCTAAAAGGAGCTGCCTCACTGCAGCTCCTTGATCATTATCGGGTGGCGAACTGCCCCACTGCAAGTTAATACTGCCACCGCCATATCCATCTCAAGGCAAGAATAGTTAATCTACGCGAATAATCTATACGAATTTCCTATACGCATTAACCAGCTCCCTCACCCGCCCCGCTTGCGACGCAGGGATTTGGCCGGGATCAGGTCCTCGGGAAATTCCAGATTCCAATCGTAACGCGGACTGCGCGAGGGACGCTTGTAGATTCCCAGATCGATGCTCCCCTGATCGTACTCCTGCATAAAGCGCGCCAGCGCCAGCGTGACCAGCTGACTTGCTGGCAGGCGCAGCTCTTCCGCCAGAGACTTGATGCGTTCGCGCAACAATGGGGGCAGATCATAGGTAGCGCGTTGATCGCGCCGCGCCTGGATCTTGGCGCGTTCGCGGGCTTTCTTTTCGCGCTGCTTGCGGGGCAGCATCGCTTCAGCCTGTTTTTGCTCCATACCCGCCAACAGGTCGGCCACAGCCGGGTCGAGCACTTGCCGCCGCTCCATCTTCCGATCAGGCATCCAGCACCTCCATCAATCGTCTCAACACCTGATAATAACCGCCGATACGCTGCCGGTTTTCGAGATAGCCGGCAACCGCTGAGCTCTCAGGCGCGTATTCCCAGGGCGTCTTGCCATAAGCGGACGCCTCACGCACGCGCGTATCCTGCGGCACTGGCGGCCAAACGTGGCGGTTGAACACGCGCACGATTTCTTTGAATTGTGTCAGCGTCTCGCGCGTGGTCCGGTCAAAAAAGGTCGGCACGATGCTGTAACCCTGAAAGGAGTGCCCGCGCTGACCGACCTCACCCATGGTCAGCAGAATTTCCTTAACCCCGTCGATTGCCAGCGCATCCAGCCGGGTGGGGATAATCACAAAATCACTGGCAACCAGCCCGTTGATGTGCAGCACATCCATCGATGGCGCCATGTCGATCAGGATTACATCATACGCAGAGGAACGCAGGATATCAGCCAGGATGCTCTCACGAAAGTCGGAGAGGGTGATTTGCCGTTTGACCTTCTCGGTGTGTTTATCGCCAGGCAGCACGTCCAGATTGGGACGCGCAGTGACGACAAGGTTTTTGAGCGGTTCTTCTAAAACAATCAGCCGGTACAACCCTGGCGTTTTTTTCAAGCCCAAGATATATGCGGCGTGTCCCTGCGGATCGAGATCGATCAACAGAATGCGCTTTCCCTGCTTTGCCAGGCCGTGGGCGAGTGTAACCGCGGTAGTGGTTTTTCCGACGCCGCCTTTTTGATTCGCAAACGCAATAATTTTCATCTGCCCTCAGCAGTGATTATTCAGACCTCAAACCGGTTCTGGAAATTTTTCTTTCAGTGGCGATAAGGGTCACCCCTATGAATTATATAGGGTCGCCCCTGAATACGTCAAGGGGAAACCTTTAGGGTCGCCCCTGATCAAGGATCAAGGTCACCCCATAAGCCTCTCAAAAGCCCGCTGAGGCACGAAGACTTACGGATAGATATTCGGCATCCTCATGCCGCTTGCAGTCTCATTCAGGGCTTATCCACAAAACCCCTCTGTTTGGAGTGTAACCGCGGTTACACTAGCCCATGCGGCTGAGGCGGGCGTTAAGTGCGTTTCCCAGTTCCTCCAACAGGTTAAGCAAGCCTTTCGCTTTTCGCGAAACAATCAGGTCGCCGGCGATTTCATCCAGCGCCTGTCCGCGGCTGACCTCATCCAGGTCTGCAAGCACATTGGCGAACCGCTTAAGGTGTCGCAGCGCCAGCCTTGAGGGATCCGGGATAGGCTGCGGCTCGCGGTGTTCCCCTTTGACGGTTTCCGCCGGCTGCGCCGCCATTTCGGACACTTCGTCAGATGTGAGTTGATTCTGGATGCTGACGCGCAGCATGCGCTCCCATTGATCGCGCGGCAAGCTGAGAATTTCTCGCAACACCCGCTCGGGCAGACGGTACCGGTTCGCCAGATCCAGCAGCGGCGATGATAACTGCAAGATATTGAGCAGCTGCACCATGCGCGGACGGGTCAATTGCATAACCGGCATAATTTTTTCCCACAGGCCGACCGGCATACGCTGCGAACGCGCCATACGAAAATAATCGTATTCATCCTCCTGCTCTGGGTCAGGCTGCAAGCCAAGCTCTGCCAGGATCAGCGCAGCCACTTCACAGGCCTGTTCGACTGCCGAGGGCAGCTCGGCATGTCGGTTTTCCAACACCTGGCGCTGGCGGGTCGGGGTTTGAATTACTTCGACACGCAGCATGGGCTCATCGACGCTTTTACGGCCAACCGAGCGCAGACAGGCAGCCCAGAACCGGCGCTCGCCAGTTTCGATTTGGAAAATAAATTGGCCGTCACTGGCAGGTACCCAAGCGCCGGTGATGGGCTTGATTTGGCCATGCGAATTAAAGGATTCGCCCATCTGCAATAAACGTTCGACTTCACTGTGCACCGCGCTGTCCGTGCGGGCCATTTTCAACCAGGCTTCTGCCGCCTGATAACAATCGATCTGGCCGGAAAAAAAGGCGGATCGGATTGAGGCGGGCAGCAACCGGCGCGGCTGAAAGCGGTCGGGCATCATCTGGCTGGGCAGCAGCCGCTCGATACGCTCCATTTGCGCCAAAGGTTCCTGACCAGTCCGTTGAAATCCAGGCAGGACGGATGGCGTGGCTTCCGGCTCGATCCGTCCAGGCTGTTGCGTTGGGAAATCTTCGAATGCACTGGCGCGTTTACGTGTAGGTGGCATACTCACATCCTCCGTTTTACCCCGCCGTCTGTTTCGTCCAGGTTTCCGCCAGCACCCGCTCAACCAGGCTGGCGTACTCCTGGGTAGCACGCGAAGATGAGGCAATTTGGTCCGAGCGGCGCGTGCGCGGCGGTTTATAAGTAAAAACGTCCATATGGCTTGAGTGCGCATAAGCCAGGTCGGACGATTTATGAATGGGTGTTAAGAATTGGTTTGGATAGCGCTTCTCCAACTCGACCAGGATTTCCTGCACCTCGCTGCGTTGTTCTTCGACCATGGTGGGCAGGTAACCCAATATCTTTAAATCCGGCTTGAAATGCAGGCGCACCAACTCGATGGTATGCTGCAGCTCGATCAATCCGGAAACGCCAAGGTACGTTACTTCGACTGGCACGATCACCAGGTCCGCTGCCACCAATGCGTTGATCAGCAAGTCGCCGGTGGTCGGCGGGGTGTCAATAATAATATAGGCAAACTGTGAATCAAGCGCATCCAAGGCTTTCTGCAGCCGGGTCTCGTTTGCCATCAATGTGGGTAATACCCGCGCAGCCGCGACCATCGCGGTTCGGTTGCTCGGAATCACAAATAGATTCGGATGATAATCAGATCGCTGGAGCATGCGTTGCACCGATGGGGGCGGGGTTTCTGTCAGCAGCTGAGGCAGGCTGCTCTGCGTTTTCGTTGCATGTAAATTGAAGGCCGTCGCCAGCAGCGCATGTCCTTGCGGATCGATATCGACCAGCAGCACGCGCTCATTCTGCTCGTCGCTTCCACTCAAGCGGAGGGCCAACCCTGCCGCAAGGTTTACAGCGGTGGTCGTCTTTCCTACTCCCCCTTTTTCATTCGCGATGGTGATGGTGATCGCCATTACGGATTTCGCCCTTAAAGTGTAACCGTGGTTACGGATGGATTGGGGAGATAATTATCATCATATGCCCATGATTCTTTAGGAATTGACACAATTACTCTCCCAAATGCTTTACAAGCCCTAGTTTAGCACATATTCAAGCTTTATACAATATTAATGCTTTAATTAACCTGTTTTTATGGTAAACTTACGCTAATTCTATTGTAATTATGCTTATTTAGTGCAATAATTGATGGCAGCAGGAGGATTTCCTCTATGGTTAGTCCATTTCATGATGAAGAGTGGCGATTGGCTCGCCTGGAACGCCTGGGGTTAAAAGAAGACCCTTTCAAGCTCTCCGCCGATCCTCGTTACCTATACCTTGGCCCTGAACATCTGGCGGTCTATCGCCAGGCGGTCGGGGTCATTTCTCGCCGGCGCGGTTTAGCGTTGATCACCGGCGAGATGGGCATGGGCAAGAGCTCGCTGGCGCGGCGGTTGTACGACGTTTACGCCTCCGAGCGTTCGGTCGAAATTTGCTACATCCACACGGCTGCCTTCCGCTCAGCCATGGATGCTGCCCGACAGATTTCGCTCGCGCTCGGTCTTCCCGCCCAACGCAGTTTTCAGCGACAGATGGAAGCCCTCGAAGATAAGATGGCCTCCACTTTTAGCAGCAACCGCAATGTCATTATTTTACTCGATGACGCGCAACTCATGGCTAGCGAAGCCTTGGAGGTTATTCACCGCCTGTACAACTTCGATTATGACGCCAAGGTGGTGCAAACCCTGGCATTCGGCCAGCGGGAAATGAACAGCCTGTTCGAAACCAACCGCCCGGTCAATGCGCGCGTATTTGTCCGTTTGGCCCTGCCGCCCCTGACGCTATCCAGCGCGCTGCAGATGGTTCTCTTCCGCCTGCAGGTTTCAGGCCGCCACGACCCGCTGATCGATGACAATGCATTTGAACTCCTGTACGAAAAGTCGCAGGGTGTGCCGCGCGAAATTATCCGCTTCTGCGCCCTAGCGACGGACTTCCTCCTGCAGAGCGATCTCAATATGATCAACCTGGAGGTTGCACGCGAGGTGACGAAATTATGAAAGGTCCTATTCAATCGCGGAACGCTTGGGTTCAACTTTACGAAGCCCGTCGAATATTTGACCAGCCGCAATCACGACCACCGGGTCGCCCGCCTTCTGTGGTGCCGCGTTCCAAGGTCGGTCTGACGCTTTCCAAGGGTGAGGTGCGCGAGTTGGAGGACTGGCAGGAACGTTTCAGCAATCTGCTCGGACGCAAAGTCTCGATTGGTGAGACCGTTGGTATTCTCTCGCGCATCTGCACAGCGCGGCTGGCTCATCTCGGCGGCCCTGAAATGCCCGCGGATTTGAATCAGCTTGTGGAGTGGATGGTGAGTGGAGAATAATATTTCTTCCTAAAATTGTCGAAGTTATGTGAAGAAACAATTAACTATGCGAAATCTAGATCTTCCACAAGGTAAACACATTCACAACAGGTTGCTTGCTCGTCAGTGGCGTCCTGTGGAAAGGGGGGGCCATGATGACCCCTCCTTGCATGGCATGCGGGAGGTAAAAAACTAAAATGTCCGCTTTGGAGCCGTCTGTTTACAAACCCATGAATGAGCGCAAGCTCATTTTTCGCGGCAAGGAGATCCTCACCGCGGATTTGAAAGACGGCAAGGGTTATGTTTCGCTGCGCTCATTATGCGAGGCATTTGGCCTCGACCAGCGCGCCCAACGCCGGCGGCTGCTGCGCCAGCAGAGCTACTTCGCGCCTTACACCGCCAGTATTCTCGTCACCACCGCCGGCGGTCCGCAGCCAAGCCTTTGCCTGATGGCCTCGGCGGTGCCGCTCTTTTTGACCGGCGTCGAGCTCGATCGCGTGCAGGATGAAGAAACCCGCAGCCTGTTGTTAGCCTTCCTCGACGAAGCCCACACCGTGCTGGCCGAGCATTTTGGCATCAGCGAGCGCGGCGAGATCATCTTCCTGCGCGAATCAGTGATGCGCATGGTTGCGGAACAGGAAGCCTTCGAGGAGGCGCTCTCAAAAAAAGTCGAGGCGGAGCTGGTTGAACTTCGCCGGGCGCAGGAAGAAAAAGTGGACCAGATCCGGGTCGCCTTTGGCAATTTACGCCAGCAGGTCACCCGCCTGGAAGCTCACGCCGGGCCAAAAGCCCGCCTGACGCCCGAGCAGATGGGCCAGCTCCGCCAGCTTGTCGCCACACTGGGAGGACTGATGCAGGAACGGGGAGTGGTCAAACCCTTCCCCGGAATTTATATGGACATCACTCGCCTGACCGGCGTCAGCCGCTCAGAGGATATCCGCCAGGAAGATTTCAGCGAAGTGGTCGCTTTCCTCGAGAAGCAGATCAAGCGCCTGGTGGGTAGTGGGGGAGCCGGCTTGCCAAAGACCGCAGAGCCGGACCAGGCCGGGTAATTTCCCGGCAGGATGTGCGCATGGAGCAGGTTATTCAGCCGCATTCGACCAGCGTAAAACCGCCGAGCTACAACGAAGCCTGGGAGATGGTCACCGGGCGGCTGCGCTCTGAGATGCCGCGCGCCCAATTCGAAACCTGGGTCCAGCCCCTGCAGCCGCTCGGCTATCGCGACCGGGTATTCAAACTCGGCGCGCTGAATGCCTTCACCCAAAGCTGGATCGAGAGCCGGCTGCAAAACCGCATCGCATCCATCCTGTCCGGAATGCTCAACGAGCAGGTTACCCTCAAAGTGGTTGTGGTCAACAGCTTCCACAAAGCGGGGCAGGTGGACGAACCTGCTCTGCCATACGATGCCCAGCCTGTAGATCCGCCTTCAGAACCGCCCGAACCTGCCAGCGAGGAAGAGGCTGGCCTTCCGGAGGATGAGCCCGCGAAAGGCGCGCCGGTCAGCGCGCGCAAACTGATGTTGCAGCGCGCCTACGGCACCCAGCGCGCTCGAATCATCCAGCCTGAGCGCGGCATGTTCGTCACTTTGTATTTTTTCAAGCAGTGGCTGCCGCTGATCGGGCACTCCGCCTTCGCTGTGATCCTGGCAGCCCGCTCGATGTGTTACTGGAATCCAAAAACGGGCGAATTGCGTAACAGCATCGAGACCGATATGGCGGAAATCGCTCAGCGCGCCGCGGTGAGTGTGCGCACGGTTAAGGATGTGCTCAACCAGGAGCTGGTCAAACGCTACTTCATCCGCTACACCGTGAGGCGCATGATGACCCCGAACGGCGTGCGTACGGCGGGCATTCAGATGCAGGTGCGCATGGATGATCCGCTCACCCCCGAGGATCAGGTCGAATCCGGTCAGGCTGAGAACGAGTACTGGTATTCGCCTGAGTTTGGCGATGAAAAAGAGGGCGACGATACATTGTAGTTACGGTAGGGGGCTACGCCTGGCAGACCGCCGCCTCAATTTAACCAGGCCGACATATTGGCGCTTTCCGCGCTGATCTCACGCAAATGCTCCGTAACGGCCAACTCGCGCCGGTAGAGGCGCCGCAGCTGGTGCAAAAGATGAGCGCTAGTTTGGGCTTCCAGCAGCGGTTGTTTTTCGGCCAGGGGTACTTGCAGCAGCCATGCAGCCGCATAAAGCAGGCTGAGTGGATCGTCCGGCATTTCGAGCAGGTCGAGCTCGAATAACAGCTCTTCATCGGCTAATGAGCGCAGCAGGCGCAGATATGCAGAAATCCACGGCTTGAGTTCGCGCGCCCCGCGGATCACATTCAAGGTATGTGGCCGATGGATCGGCAGCATCTCGACAGCAGCGGTGAGGTAGGGCTTGTCGTGCCGCAGGGCGCGGATACGGAAGCGCTCCTTGCCGACAGCGATCAGGTTCATTTGCCCGTCAAGTTGCTTTTCGATTTGGTCGATGCGCGCAGTAGTGCCAATCGCGTGCGTCCTGACCAGTGGACCTAGCGTCTCCATGCCCTGGCGAATCAACACGACGCCAAAAGGGCGGTCCTCCTTCAGGCAGCGCTGGATCATCAGGCGGTAGCGCTGCTCGAAGATATGCAGCGGCAGCGGCATGCCCGGGAAGAGGACGACGTGTAAAGGGAACAGGCTGATAATCTGCATAAGATATCACCCTTAATATTAATCATTTTTACTGTGATTTACCAGTAATCGTATAAGGTTTGTGCGGCAAATCTTATCGACTTTTTCTCTTTGCTCCCAAAGAGCATCAGAAGAGGTGTTCTGCATGAGATTCATACTGGTAAGAGGTCTAACCAGTTGGCTTGATAACAAATGCGGAAAACCTAGAAAAACTGTTTTAAACTTGAAAATGCCCGTGTACAGAATCAGCGATTCCATATCGTACCGCATGATAGGCATCGAGGATAATGCATGCACAAAATCTCCCCGCAAGTAGGGCAGGTCCATTTTTGGTTCTCAACTTCGAGAAAATCATTGATTCCTTTCGTTGTGATATGGACCAAATTGGCAATCGGGCTGGCGCCGTACTTGGTCCGATAGCGCTTATCCAATTGCTTCACCAGCGCGCAGGGGAATTCGGCGCAATCGTAGCAGTAGCCCGAGCTGCTCGCAGTGAACCTCCCGCAGTTTTTTAGCTTGCAGTTCAGGCAATGCCCTGAGATGTGAGAATCCCTGCAACCCGGGCAGGGATTCTTTGCCTTCATATGAAACCGGCACACGCGGCAGTTGATTCCGCAGGGTGCGATTAATTCAGCGTTCATAGGATTGACCATGTTTGTCCCCGGGGTATTCGGGATTTTCTGTTTTGCCTGATTGACCAGGACATAAAAAACCTTTAATTAAATTATAAAACACAAAATTTACTGTATCATAGATTTTAAATATAAGCTCAGCTATTGCACACTACGAAGGTCATGATTGGCTCCACATTGGAATTTGTTTAAATTTTTCGAATTTCTTAAAAAGGCGGGGTGGAATGAACATTTCCTTTCGGCACTATCACCATCCAGAAGATTATTTCCGCGTGGATGATTTCCTCATCCGGCATTACATGCCTGGTAACGAGGACGGAAACTGGCTCGAACCCGCCTGGGAGTACATGCATGGCCATCCCTTGCTGGAGGTTGCTTCGCTTGAGAAGATTGGGGTTTGGGAGAGCAGCAGGGAGATTGTCGCGGTGGTCCACTACGAATGGCACTTAGGCGAAGCATTTTTTCAATTTGATCCGGGACACAAGTGGTTGAGAACAGAAATGCTTAAATATGCTGAAACCAATCTGCCTGGGATATCTGAGCGTGAGGGCAGGAAATTTCTGGCAGCTTATGTGAATGACAACGACGAGGAATTCCTCTCCCTGGTCAAGGCGCGCGGATACGAAAAGAACGAGAGCGAGACGCGCCCGGTGTATCGATTCGATATCCCAGAGTTGTTTCCCGCTATCCATTTGCCGGCGGGGTACCGGCTGACCAGTCTGGCGGAGGAATGTGACTGGGCGAAGGTGAACCGCGTTTTATGGCGTGGATTCGACCATCCAGGCGAGCCGCCCGATGATTTCGAGGAACTCGAGAGCCGGCGAAAGATGTTCGACACGCCCAAAGCCCGGCGCAGCCTGAAAATTGCAATCGCCGCGCCGAACGGCGATTTTGTCGCCTTCTGCGGCATGTTTTACGAGCCAACGCGCCAATTTGCGTACGTCGAGCCGGTTGCCACTGACCCTGATCACCGCCGGTTGGGATTGGGCAGAGCCGCGGTTCTAGAGGGCATCCGCCGTTGCGCCGCCTTAGGAGCGACCGCCGCTTATGTCGGCAGTGATCAGTTGTTTTATCGATCATTGGGCTTCAAGAAAGTGCATAACAGTGAATGCTGGATGCGGATCTTCGCTAGTTAATAAAATTTTTCGAAAATCAAATTTAATTTCTCATTGTTTATCCGCCGTCCGTGAGTAGTAATAAAAATCCCCATTTCCTTGCTTGAACTATTAGAAATATTATTATAATATCGATACAGGTTGTATACTATTTCCCAGCAGTTGTCTTGTTAATAAATTCAGGGATGATCAATATTCATGTTATTTATATCTCCCTCCGCGGGAAGAATTGAGGTATGCATGATGCCCCAACATTCAAGCAAGCAATTGTTTTGTGTGCTATTCGTCATCCTTCTCTCGTTTTGCCTGACCGGCTGCGGTCCTTCAGCCACTCCCGCCGCTGCTGTTACGTTGACCCCCGCTGCCACGTCTACTTCCGCGCCAACTTCAACGCCGGCCCCAACGGATACGCCCGCGCCAACGCCAACGCCCGTCTTGCCAAGGCCGGGCGCCTGGAACGCCGCCGCGGTTTCTCTTGGCGGATTAACCTTCGAAGTATCCCCGAAATCTCGCAATCTGCAATTAACAACTGTCGAATTTATGAACTTCAACTGCCAGGGGTATCAATTGGATGGCAATTGGATTCCGGATAAACACTCCGGCGGGATTGAATCCGGTCATTTCACGGTCACCGGCAGGATGGATGGGGAGATGCATTTGTCCATGAGCCAACCCGCATCAGCCGGCTCGACATTTTACTTCCCAGACGTGTCCATTGACGGAAAATTCGATGAAACCGGCGCGAAAGCCAGCGGAACTTGGACGATAAAATTTACCGACGCGGAATGCTCCGGCAGTTGGATGGGCTCTGCGCTCGAACAACTTGCGGAAGTAAAAATCACGCCAACGAATCCGCCCTCGTTGGGTGAATTTAGCGGAAGTGTGTTAAAGGATGCGTTCAACAACAATAATAACTCCTGGTATGTCGGGGATTGGAACGATGGATTAGTCAAAAGCACTCGGTCGATCGAGGGAGGAAAATACCGGTGGACGCTCAGGGCGTTGAAACCAGTGACCCTGACAGGCCTGGCCGTGGCAGAAGAAGTCGTTGATTTCAAACTCGGGGTGGACGTCAAAATCGTGGAATCGTCCACCAACGCCTCGTTGGGATTGATGTTTCGTCAAATCGATGATGCCAATAGATATTACTTCTTGATCAGTGACGAGGGTGAATTTGCCGTCTTCCTGGTCGATCAGAATCAATGGATCTCATTGATTGATTGGACTCCGACCTCCGCGATCAATCCAGGCGAAGAGAATCGGTTGAAAATCGAAGCCGTCGGGGACCAGTTTGCTTTTTACATCAATAACACCTGGGTTGGCGGGACAAAGGACAACACCCACTCTCACGGGTATGTTGGATTGGTCACCAGCCTGGATGCGGCTGGCGACGAAGGCACTTTTGAATTCGACGATATCGATCTGTATCAGGCGATGTGCGATAATGGCACGCCTATGGGTAAGGCCTTTGTCAACCTCTTTAAATCATCTCCAGGTGAGATGACAATCCTGTTTAATGGGATGCAAGTGACCGTACGCAGCGGTGATAATCTTTTCCTTGTGGTAGCCGATATTAATAACGAGTTCGTGATTGGAGGGAATTCGATCAATGTAACTACCCCTTCGTGTAAACAAAACAGGATTGAAATCAAGTGAAAGATCAATCAATATTTTCCTGACCAAATGGATCCTTGCCAGCCTTCGCCCATGGAAAGCGCCTCGCTGCGCCTTGAATACCCGCGGCCATTAATGAAATCTACAGCCTGCCCGAATACCGCGGCGGCGAGACTATTATTTTGCTCTTAGCGAAGGCGTTTCGAGGCCGCAAAACCTGCCAGGAGCAATGCCAAAACACCCGCAGCGGTGATGATTATTTGGTTGGTTTCGTTACCGGCTGTCTTGGCGGTGATTACCGTCGGTGTAGGCACCCTCGATGGTAAAAGTGTTGGGGTTCGGGTAGGTTTGGGCATGAGCGTCTGTGTGGGGGTGAGGGTAGGGATGGGGGTGGCAGTGCAATCCGCCCCGGCGGTTGCCCAGCAGTTCATATTGGTTGCCCATACAGCCAGGTAGGTTGCATGATCGATCGCCCAAACCGTGCGGGTGGCATACTCCAGCGTTGCTCTGACCGTTTCCGTGACTTTGTATGCAGCCACAGTTCCTAGATAAGCAATCTCGGTGGCACTGTTATAAAGATAGTAATTCAAAGCGTTCGCCAGACCTTCGCTGGTGATGATCGCTCCTTCAGTAAGCGAAGGATCCCTGGCCTCTAGATCTCTGGCAACCTGTAATTCGTTTTGAACGTATTGGAGCACGTCCGCGGGCGCGTTCTGCTTCGCCAGATGAGGCTCGAGGGCAAACAAACCCAAAGCCGCATGCGGGACCGGATGATCAGGCAGCAGAATAGCCGCTTTGCGATAGGCTTGGATGCAAGGGTCCAGAAACTGGTCGCTAAACACCATGCGGGTGTTGGTCCTGGTCAGGGAAAGAGAATGATAAACAAAAGCCAGTTGCAGCCACGCTTTCCCATCCTGTGGATTTGCCTGCACAGCAGCCCGGGCAGCTGCGATCTCCTGCCATTTATCCGGTTGCAGCAGCCAGATCGCAAAATCATCCTCAGGTCCCGGCTCGAAGCCCTTCCAGGTTAAGCGAGCCTGGTTGCCCTCCATCGTCATCCCAAACGGTAATTTGCCCGCTTTTGGCAGATACATTGGCGGCAGCCTCAATGAATTTGACATACCGGCTAGAGTTTCCATGGACGCGGGATAAGGCAGATTGAGGATCAGCTCAGCTTTCCCGATCGGTCCTGCCCAGCCTGCGCCGGTCTGAAAGATGTAATACAACGCCATCGTAAACCCTTTGGCTGAAGGCTGAAGCGGCACCAGATAGCTGACATGGATGAGAGTGTCCTTGTTACCTGGGAAGGTCACCTTAAAGCTGGCCCAGGGGAGGGGTGTGTATTCAAAGCCTTTTGGATTGGGCAGCTCGCTGGCAGTAAAATCAACCGGATTGCCGTCCACGCTGACCTTAAAGCTTTCGATGCGCGGCGCGATCTCTCCTGGGAGATTTGTCCGCCAGTTCACATTCTCCAAAGCGGAAGCCAGCGGGAACCAGACCGTCATACTGAGAGTGTCGCTGGTGGGATTCTTCATGGTGAAATCCGCTTCCACTTCGGCGATGCACGTAAACCAGACATCGCGTTGATCATATCCATACCATTTGGGGTTTAGCTTGATCGACGCGTTATCCGCTTCGGTCGCCTGGCGGACGTTCATAACGACCACTTCCGCTGCCATCTGGATGGGGGTCTCCTCGCCCGGTTTGATATTGCTGCCCCCTGGTAATATTGGCTGTATGCCTACATCGGCTCGAACCGGCGTAGAGATCAGCAGGGTGAATAGGAAACATAAAAGAAAAAAGCTGATCACCTGTCGAAAACATAGCCGCAAATGAATTTTGTCCATAGCATTGACCTCGTCAAGCGAAGGCTATGCACAGCTTGTGAAAATGACTGTTTATTCTTAATTGGAAATAATCTATATGATTAGTAATTATAATAGCATTAGATATTCCCCACGCATTCACTTTCAATTGCAGTATTGCACTCACAGCAAGGTTGATAATAGCTAATTACTTTACAGGAAAAAATTGTAATAATGCAGTCTTTACCAGCATTAAGGTTTTACCCATGAATAAGTGAAAGACCTGAGGATAATTTGATCCCAGCATAATCAGGTACAAAGCGCGTTTTTTCATATAAGGAACACCCACTTTATGCCTATCATGGATAGTAAATCGGGGAAGGGAGATCGTATGAGAAGCCTACTCGATAAAAAATACAACGCAAGAACCAACTCAAACAGATGGAAAGCATGCCTGTATTCTTTATTGTTGTCTGCTGTTCTGGTGAGCTGTAATCAAGGCACAACGCCGACGCAAACGCCCATGCCCAACGCCACGACCCCGACAATTGCTCAAGCAACTGCTAACGCGATCATAGCACCCACATTTACCATAACATCCATACCGACTGCGCAAGCAACCTCTACCTCAGGCGCTACAGCCACGCCCGCAGTGACCAGCAAGCCAGTCAAATGTCCCGGCGCTCCCGATATCCACCTAGAAATTGGCGACTGGGCTATGGTTAGTATCGATCCGCCATTACCAAACAAAGTCCGTAAAGAACCTGGCCGCAGCAGTGAGTTAATCGGTCAAGTACAGCCAGGAGAGAATGTGCTGATTGTGGATGGACCCGCCTGCGCGGATGGCTACGCATGGTGGTTTATCCGCGATTTGGACGGTTTGGAGGGCTGGACCGCGGAAGGTGATGCCGAGGGTTATTGGCTGGTCAACCCAATTTCTGCGTGGTACCCCCTCCCAAAACCGCTTACTGCGCGCGGCATAAAAACATATGACCTGCGAGAGTTGAGCATCTCAGCGGATACTGCCCTGGTTAGTGACATTTCTGGCGGTTACGCCCCGCTGGCAACGCCGCTCCCTACACCGCTAACCTATGAAACGCCCTATCCCGACGATCCGCGCGGTAATATTTGGGAATTGGGGACTGTAACGCACGCCGCACAAAGCTATTATGGAGTAAAGGGCCCTATAGGAGGAGATCTTTTTATTTTTGAATTGGAAGATCCGCTCAGCCGCTATTACATTAACAATATGAGCTATGACGATTGCACTCAGGCGCTACGGAAAACGTTGGAGAACACTGAAATTCCCGCGGCCTACCTGGATCCATTCTGCGGCGTCAGTGTGGGCATCCCCATCCATTTCATCGTAGATGTTACTCCTATTGCGTTCACCGGGGGCAAAGGGGTGCGCTTCTTAATTGCGAGCGGTAATTACCAGACGGTCAATAAGCTGTATTACGTTTTTGAGGGACTTTCCGATGATGGGCGTTATTACCTCAGAGCCCGTTTTAGTTCGATTGTGCATCCCTACATCATTGATCCAGTTTTGCTGCAAAAGGGCTTTGGTCACTTGTTAGCCTGGGAAGAAGGGCAGTACGATGAAGCTCAAAAATCGTATGACCTGTTCAACTCCCGCATTGGGAAACTGCTCGACGCCAGGGTAGTGACCCTGTATCCATCGCTCGATTTCCTGGACAACATGCTGGCCTCTATGGTGATAAAATAATTCGGAGGGGATTATCGGATTTCGATATGATTGATATGGAAGGGGCAGGTGATAATGGAACGCGAAACGGTATCGATGCTATGTAATCCCTACACCCGCGGGACGTTAAGATTGGTCGAAGCATCCAATTCCGACGGCATACGGACAGAATTCCTCGAAGATGTCCAAACTGGAGAAAAATTCCCGTTTCATAATGGTATCCCTGTGCTGTATGATGCATCTCGCCTGGAAGGCTACAATCTGCAATACAACGAGTTTTATCGCAGGACGGCCCGGTTTTACGATCCGGCTCTAAAAACCCTGGCTGTTTTGACTGGCGGGCGCGAATCGAAATTCAGAAAACAGTTTCTTCGATTATTGGAACTTCGCCAAGACAGTAAAGTGCTCGAGGTCTCCGTTGGAACGGGGACGAATTTATCGCTGCTGCCGGAAAATATTCACGGCTATGGTTTAGACCTTTCGTGGGATATGCTCTCCCAATGCCAGAAAAATGCTGCGCGCTGGAATCGCAAATTCGAATTGTTCTATGGAAACGCCGAGGAACTGCCATTTCGCGACGAGATGTTCGATGTGGTCTTTCATGTCGGCGGGATAAACGCCTTCAGCGACCGGTCTAAAGCCATTTCCGAAATGATCCGCGTCGCACGTCATGGGACCAGGATCGTGATCGTCGATGAAACGGCAAAAATGATGAAGGCATTGAGCTGGATGCCGTCCGCGCGGAAAATGGTCGAGGAATGGGGCGATCGATTTGAAGCCCCGGTGAATTTGGTCCCATCCGAGATGCAAGAAATTCAAGTGGACGCGATCGTCAAGGGCTTTTTCTACATCCTGAGCTTTCGAAAACCATAGGATGGCAGCAGAGTCGCTTGCGCATCCTATACTTTGAGTTTGCCCATTCTTTTGTATATATTCAACATGCGGAAGGTCGACTCAAGCTCCAAACCGCGTCGAGAGCGCCGGTTTTCGCCCAGACCCATGTGCGAGCCGCCGTAAATATGACTGCCGGTCTTCTCGGTCAGCAGAACTCTGGGGAAACAATAGGCGCCCTGCGGAGTACGGAAGCTCTCGAGCTTCGCTAAGCCCTGCTGGAACCACTCCGATTGGCGCGCCGCATTGAATTTCGCCCCCAATTCCAA
>JAXDCA010000043.1:0-35289 GCA_034678305.1 Bellilinea sp. | reverse complement strand
GGTTTACTATTCCCGCCAAGGCGATTTTCGACATGTTGACTTATACCAAGAGCTACCAGGAGTACGGCATGTATTTCTGGGATCCATTGACCTATGTGATTGCCAAAGATGATAGTCTGGCGACATATGTCACTAAGAAAATCAAGGTGATCGAAGAAGGGGATGAAATCGGGCGCACAAAAGTCACCGAAGACGGGCGTGAAGTACGGATTGCAGTCGCCATTGATCCGGACTCGTTTATGGAACTCTATCTGAGCGGTTTGAACCGCGGTCAAAAGGTGGATATCGACTGGGCAGCGGCCAGAGCCACGCCTACTCCACCTCCCAATGCGCTGATTGTGACGATCGAAGGCGATCAATGCTCCCTGCAGGGATCAATGCAGGTGGATTCCCCTGATCTTGCGATAATCTTGATCAATAAAGAGGTGCAAAAATTAGCTGGATTAGCGGTGGCAACCATTGATGATGATAAGACCATCGAAGATTTAGAGGCATGGACTTCGGTAGATCAGCCTCCCTGGTTGCAGGTGGTGAATTTTATCGAGGCAAAGAGTGGTCGAGGCGCTCAATCTGCAACCCCATTTGTAGATAAACCATTTTTCCTCGTCTGTTTTAATGATCCACCGATGATGCTCATTGGGGTATTTGGCCCAATCGAGAGGAAATGAGGTAGTTTACTGCAATACGCCCGCCATCACTGGCGGGCGTACTGCATTCGATGAAGATCAGCTTAAATCCCTTTGGCTAATAGATAATACAGCTCGTTCCAGCGCAGCTTATCCTTGAATTCCTCGATGCGGGTGTGCTCGTCGATCAACAGGAATTCGATGCCAGCCATGCCGGCGAAGTCGCGCAGATGCTCAGCATTGGCAGCGAAGCTAAAGCTGGTGTGATGCGCCCCGCCGGCGTAGATCCAGGCGGTTGCCGCGGTTTTCAGGTCAGGGCGCGGCAGCCACAGAGCACGGGCGACAGGCAGCCTGTGCAGCGGCTGATCGGTGGGGATGACGTCGACGACGTTTGCGACCATGCGGAAGCGCTGCCCCATGTCCATCAGTGAGACGCCGATGGCCGGGCCGGTGTTGGCGTCGAAGATCAACCGCACCGGGTCAGCCTTGCCGCCGATCGAGAGCGGCAAAATCTCCAATTTTGGCCGGGTGGCGGCGATCGATTCGCATATCTCGAGCATGTGCGCGCCGAGTACCTTATCGCCGCTCGGGCTGAGGTGATAAGTGTAATCCTCCATAAAGCTGACCCCGCCGGGCAGGCCGGCGCTCATCACTTTCATGGCGCGCACCAGCGCGGAAGTTTTCCAATCGCCTTCAGCGCCAAAGCCGTATCCGTCGCGCATCAGCCGTTGCACTGCCAGGCCAGGCAGTTGTGACAATCCGTGCAGGTCTTCGAAGGTGGTGGTGAACCCCTTGAAGTTGCCCGCTTGCAGGAAGTTGCGCATGCCAACCTCGATGCGCGCCCCCTCGCGCAGCGAGGCGTGGCGCTGACCGCCCGGCAGCAACACCGGGGCGACCTCATATTCGTCCAGATAGGCCTGCACCATGCGCTCGATGTCAACTTCAGCTGCCTCTCGCACCGCTTTGACCAGGTCGCCGACGCCGTAGCCAAGCACAGCATAACCAAACTGCATCTGCGCCGCGACCTTGTCGCCCTCGGTGACGGCCACATCACGCATGTTGTCGCCAAAGCGGGCTATCCGCGCGCCATGCCAATCAGCCCAGGCGGCAGCGGCACGCGCCCAAATGCCCAAACTGATCTGCACGTCTTCATCCTGCCAATGTCCAACGATCACCTTGCGTTCCAGGCGCATGCGGCTGGCAATGAAGCCAAACTCGCGGTCGCCGTGGGCAGACTGGTGAAGATTCATATAGTCCATGTCGATCTCTGCCCAGGGGATCTCCCGGTTGAACTGGGTATGCAGGTGGGCAAACGGCTTTTTGAGCAGGCTCAACCCAACAATCCACATCTGAGCTGGAGAGAAGGTATGCATCCAGGCGATCAGTCCGATGCAATTTTTAGCGGCATTTGCCTGCTGGCATAACTCGAGGATGGATTCCGAGGAAGTCAAAACCGGCTTGAAGACAACCCGAACCGGGATGTTTATGGAAGCATCGAGAGCCGCGCTGATTATTCGAGAATCCCTTGCCACCTGTTCCAGCGTTTCCGGGCCGTAAAGGTGCTGGCTGCCGGTGATGAACCAGATTTCGTATTGTTGTAGATCGATCATGTCGACGCTCCTATCGCTAAAATTATTGTCCATAAACGTGAATGTAGCGGTGGTGCAGTTTCTCGATATCCTCTGGCGAGATTTTGAGGGGTTGGCCGAGTTGGAGCGCCAGCCAGATTGTCGCAGCTGCATCTTCAGTCATAACGGCAGCTTTGACTGCATCCGTTGGAGTTTTACCAATGGTGAATACGCCGTGATTCTGGAGCAGCACCGCTGGCGAATTACCAATACTCTCGATGACGACTTTACCAATTTCCTCGCCGCCAATCAGGGCAAAACCGCCGCAAGGGATAGGCCCGCCGAACTCATCAGCCATGGCGGTGAGCACGCACGGAATAGGCTGTCCAAGCGCAGCAAAAGCAGTGGCATAGCGTGAATGGGTGTGGACGATCCCGCCAACATCGTCGCGGTGGCGGTAGATATACAGGTGGCTGGCGGTGTCGGAGGACGCCTTGCGGCTGCCCTCTATAAGATTACCTTCCAGATCAACGACCACCATATCCTCCGATTTCAAATCTTCGAAGCGCACACCGCTAGGTTTGATGACCACCAGTCCTGTGTCTGCATCGCGCGCGCTGACGTTGCCGCTGGTCCAGGCCACCAGGTTGTTTTTAGGCAGTTCCTGATTAAGCCGTACAAGTTCTTCTTTAAGAGATTCGAGCATATCCCATCCTCGCTAATTTTGTGTAAGTTTGATTATCTTAATCCATCCACAGCCGATCTTTCGATGATGAGTCCTTTTTTGTATCGTTTCATGAACATATTAAAGCCTTCGACGTCGCGAGGATCGGGATCTACCGTCATGCTGTTTGTCCTGGCAAAGGCTTTTTTGGCGAGATAGGCTTCCAAAGTTTCATTCTGTGTTTTGCGAAGCCTATAAGCTGCAAGCAGCGCAATTCCCCATGCGCCGCCCTCCCCAGCGGTTTCCATCACCGAAACGGGTACATTCATCGCCGCAGCCATGATCCTTTGACCTACTTCCCTGGTTTTGAAAAAACCGCCATGACCAAGAACCTGATCGATCTTCACTTGCTCCTGCTCAAAGAGGATATCCAATCCAATCTTCAGTGAACCGAGCGCTGAGAACAGATGCACGCGCATAAAATTCGAAAGGGTGAAGCGGCTTTCGGGTGTACGGACGAACAGCGGGCGACCTTCCTCGAGGTGGGTGATGTGCTCGCCTGAAAGGTAGTTATATGCCAGCATCCCGCCGCCATCCGCATCGCCCGCGAGCGCCTCTTGATACAGCAGCTCAAACAATCTGGCTTGATCGATCTCCACTCCAAGCGCATGGGTGAATTCCTGAAATAATTCAACCCATGCGTTTAGATCGGAGGTGCAGTTGTTGCTGTGAACCATCGCCACAGGCTTGCCGGAGGGCGTTGTTACCATGTCGATCTCCGGGTATACCTTCGAAAGCGGTTTTTCCAGGACGATCATGGCGAAAACGGATGTCCCTGCCGAAACATTGCCGGTTCGCTCAGCAACGCTGTTGGTCGCGACCATGCCCGTGCCAGCATCGCCCTCTGGCGGACAAAGCGGGATCCCCGCTTGCAATTGCCCCGAGGGATCGAGCAGTTTTGCGCCTTCGCTGGTCAGGATGCCTGCGGGTTCCCCTGCGGTAAGGACTTTAGGCAGGATGTCCTGGAGTATCCATGGGAACTTTTGGTTTTTTTGATGCTCATCGAACAATTCCATCATGCGCATGTTGTAGTTATTGGTCTTGCTGTCGATGGGAAACATGCCAGAGGCTTCCCCAACTCCCAGCACCTTTTGCCCGGTCAGTTTCCAATGAACATAACCTGCCAGCGTGGTCAAAAAATGGATTTCCCTGACATGAGGTTCCTGGTTCAGGATTGACTGGTAGAGGTGGGCAATGCTCCAGCGTTGGGGAATATTGAATTGGAAAAGATCAGTGAGTTCCTTTGCTGCCTGTCCGGTGATGGTGTTTCGCCAGGTTCGAAACGGGGCAAGCAGGATTCCGTTGACATCAAATGCCAGGTAGCCGTGCATCATGGCGCTGAAGCCAATAGCGCCAATGGTCCTGAGTGGAGTATGATAATTTTCGACCACCTCGCTGCTGAGCTTGCGATAGCTTTCCTGCAATCCCGTCCATACATCCTCGAGATAATATGTCCAAATGCCGTTTTCGTATCGGTTTTCCCATTCATGACTTCCCGAAGCGACTGGCGTGTGATCTTCGCCTATTAGCACCGCCTTGATGCGCGTCGAACCCAATTCAATGCCAAGAGCGGTCAATCCGCTCTCGATTGTTTTTTGGGTATTGTTTCGATCCATGCTCATCTCCCGTGATTTGAATTCGATATTTCGAGCATATTAACCAGAATCGAGGAAGTTCTCATCTTGGTCTTATGATAAATATGCAAAGGTCTGTTTTTATATCAGGTGGTTACTCCACGCGTTTACGCAAATAGGTGTGCATGATAACTGACAGCACAATAATCAACCCATAAATGAGTTGTGTCCAGAAACCGGTCAATCCAATGGCGACTGTAGCAGCTTCGATCGAGCCAATGATGAAGGCTCCGACGAACGTGCCTAAAATGGTGCCGACGCCTCCAAAAACAGATGTGCCGCCAAGAAATACAGAGGCCAATGTCCGCAGCAGATAGCCTTCGCCAAGGCTTGGCCAGAAATAAACCACGTGAAAACTGGCGACGATGCCAGCAAAGGCTGAAACAAGACCAACCAACATGAAAGTCTGGATGCGTACCCGGCCGGTATTGATACCCATTAATTTCGCGCTCTCGATATTATCGCCAATCAAATAGACATGCGCGCCGAATTTATGCCGGTTCAAGAATATCCAGCCAAGGATAGTGATCAGGATCAGCCAAATCATCTGCATGGGGAAATACCCCCCGATTTTTCCAACAAATAACGGATACAAAAATGATTCCTTTACATAAAGAAGCGTGCCGCTTTGCCCCTGAGAGAGCACCAGCACTGCCCCGCGCCAGAAGAACTGCGTGCCGATCGTTGCAACCAAAGAGGGAATGCCAAATTTAACCACGATCACCCCGTTCAGCCAGCCAATCAGAACGCCGGCTATCAGCGCAGCGATGAATGAGATAAAAACCCTGACAGGAACACTGGCGAGACCTGTCGTGTATTTGTAGGTCAATAAGAAAGATACCATGCCCATAGCCATGATGGAGGGGAAGGACAGATCCATCTCCTTGGCGACGATCAGCAAAGTTAACGGGATAGCCATCATGGCATAGAAGGGGACGGTTGACATGAAGGCATAATAGATCTGCGGCTGCAGGAAGGTCCCGGGCGCAGCGACGATAAAGAAGATCCATAACGCAAATAGCACCCCAAGTATTCCAAGCTGAGTGCCATTCGCGCGAGCAAACCTGCTTATTTTGAAAGGCTCCTTAACCAGCCGCTGAGAAGTAGGTGCGCTTTCGCCATTTATTGAGTTCATCGGTACCATCCTGTTATCTAGTCAATGCTGCCAGTTTCAGCAACTTTGATCATTTTTTCCATGAGATGATCCAGACTAATATCTTTGGTAATAAATTGCCCGGCAATCATTCCACGATCGATGACCACAATTCGGTCAGCGACGTTGTAGACATGGACGACATTGTGGTCAATGAAAATCGCTGATTTGCCCGCTGCTTTGATATCCCGTACGAATTTCACTAATTTCGCGGTTTCCTTCAATGAAAGCCCCATGGTGGGCTCGTCGAGGATGATGATATCTGCCTCGAAGTAGAGCGCGCGGACGATGGCGACGCCTTGCTTTTCACCGCCCGAGAAGGTGCCCACGCGCGATTCCGGACTAACCGCCATGGACGTAAAACCCATGGATTGTCTCATCAGGCTATAGGTCTCTTCGCGCATCTTGGGGATATCCAGAAGGCCCCATTGATTTTTAATTTCGCGGCCAAGGAATATGTTCCGCCACAAAGTTTGTAATTCGGCGAGGGCGCGTTCCTGATAGACGGTTTCGACGCCTAATTTGCGCGCCAGGGGAACCGTGAGGTTTTCCACCTTCTGACCGTTGAAATAGATCTCACCTGAAGTGGGTTGATAATAGCCAGTGATAATTTTTATCAGCGTGGATTTTCCCGCCCCATTATCTCCGAGAAGACCGACGATCTCATTTTGGCCAAGCTGGAAGTTGATGTTCTCCAGCGCGCGGACTTCTCCAAACGATTTCGATACGTTTCGTAATTCCAGGCGATATTCCATGGAAATTGCTCCATTTCAGTCAATCCCGACATATTCTCCACACGGAGGTCATATCCAGGCGTGAAGGTAATATATCATCGATTGATATAAAAACACTATTTTCGTAAATATGTGATGGGGCAAGGGCATAATGAGTGGTCGGTGCAAGCCGCCGTTCGCAATGCGAACTGATCTGATTGAATCATTAAGCCCTTGCCATGGTCATTGGTTCATTGCTCGGAGGAGGAGCCCCAGGTTTCGATAAACAGTACTGTGTTCCTTTTAGCGGATTTGTTTTTCAACCAATGGCGCCAGGATTTCGATATTGTCTTTGTGAGCGAAACCCGAGCCGGTGTCGATATGCAAACCGGTGAAAGCATAATTATCGGTCAGGCAAATCTGCAAGATGGCCATGTACCCTTGCAGGAACTGCTGCTGGTCGATAACCAGGTCTGTCCAGCCACCGCGGATGGCCTCTACTGTTGCGCCAGACAGGTCGAAACCAGCGCCGAAGACAGCATCCGCTCCTAAACCAGCAGCTTCGAAGTACTGTTGCTGCGTGCCAGTCAGGTTACCGTGATCGGTGATGACTAGTTTAATATCCGGATTGGCCGACATGATGCCAGTGAAGACGGGAATGCCCGCAGCGGCTTCCTTGTTGGTTGCATCGTCGATTTCCTGATAGATAACTTCAAGACCATCTTCTTTCAAAGCGTCGAGGATGCCCTGGGTGCGTTCGCCGCGTCCAGCCTGGGCGACCAGACCCCATACGAAAGCCTTATCGCCAGAACCAAGGCCGGACCGTTTAACCGCTTCTTTGCCAAGGTTGTATCCAGCGGTGTAGTTGATCGCGCCAACATAGCCAAAACCGTTGGTTCCGTAGGTCTCTTGCAGCCCGGGCAGTTGCACGTTCATGCTTGTGACAACGATGCCTTTGGATTCTGCCTCGTCAACCAATGGTTTGAAGGCTTCATTGCCAGGGTGACCCATGACTGCGATGCCATCGGGATTGGTTGCCATCGCCTCGGAAAACTGGGTGATCATCTTCTCGGGGTTCCAGTCTGACCAGACATACTCTACATCTGCGCCCGTATCTTTGGCGGCCTGGACAGCGCCATTATAGACCACCGTCTCGAAGGATCCGCCTGGAGCGCCACCCGGGAAGAAGATTATTTTCGTGCCCGAGCACCAGCCGGTAGGAGCGGCTTCTTCTTCTGCCGCAGGCTTAGCTCCACAAGCTGTAAGCGCCAGCGAGGAAATCAGAAGGATGGCAAACAAAGCTAGTAAATTCTTTTTCATCTCTCTCTCCTTTGAGATTATTCTCTTCTCGTCAGTGAGGCTTCGTTGCGAAATTCAACAAACAAGTTGGCTCTCCTCTCGAAGAATCCACCCGTAGGTTCGGAAACGCTTGTGATGAAATAACGATTCTTGAACAAGCTTTTCCTTATTAAACTTACATTTCCTTTTTTTCTTATTGCACCTCCTTGTCGTTATCCCGCGATTGATACCATTGGGTCGCATCAATGAATCAGGGGAATTAATTATCGGCGGGGAAGCAGCGGAATTTTTGTTCGAAAGGACCCTCGATAGTCTCTGAATTTTTAAGTTCTCCTATGCTGATTTACTTGTCCGTGATGTCAATCGCATAGTTTACGTAACGGCGCATGTTCTTTGACTCAACACTCAATAAAATGTAACACCCGCTAACATCCTGCGGGACCGCTGCCTTTGTTGTCCACTCTGTATCACCCCCTGAAGGGGTGAGGGGAGTGTCGGCCAAATCCATGATTTCATAGCGGTTGTAGATGATGCCGTCCGATCCAATCACCGGTGGATTACCGATATGGATCTTCAACGCGAACTCAGTTGGATTGTAATTCCGCCATTTGAATTCGAAGCCCTCTGTTGTTCGCTGAACGTCGACCAGGCTGATGATGTTGTCGCTCAGGGCGGTGATTTCAATGTTTGCTGGTCGAACCAATCCATCGACTTCTTTATAGATCGGGTAAGTCAAATCAGTCGCTACCTGGTCAAGTTCGACCTCGAGCGTCCCTGTGCTTTGACCCTCATCTTGATGGTAGTAATCCATCTCGCCGGTGTAAGCGAGGTAGTTAACGGTCAGTTTGGCGCCCGGCGCCGCCTGAACGCCAGCGCACTCGACATAAATGAGCTGAACCTTAGGTTCTAATTTCGTCCCACTTATGTATCCCCGCATCTGAAATCCAGGCGCCAGACGATGACCGCCTGTGCCGACGAAAACCGTAGCACAGTTGTGCTTCTTCCCGTCGATGGTCAGGATGGCAGGTTGCCCTTCAACTGCTTTCACCATGCTCCAATCGCCGGTATCATTACGGATGGTCAGGTCAATGTGCAAATCCCCAGCATCTGTCTGGCTCACACCTGTGATAACAGCGCTCCAGCTCCTGGATTCAGCTGATTTAGACAGGTCAAGCCCCTCCGGGAGGACAATGTAAATGCAGGCAGAGATGAGGAGGTTGATCGAAATTAGTAATGGGATCAGTTTTTTTGTTTTGCTCACAGTATTTCTCCAGATGCTCTGTCCTACTGGTTGGCAGGGAAGGCTGGCACAATGCCTTTGACCAGGGAAATCACCTGCCAGTAAACGGCAGGCGCATCAGTGCCGCCATCCACGCCCTTGACCGTCTTTTGTTTCTCCTGGTCGAGGACGGTCAGATAGTAACCGTAGCACTGTCCGCAGGGAGTGTGCCAGGTGTCATACAACTCGTCAGTAAACCAACCATGATTATTGATCCCAGAGAGCAACATATTGACTTCCTCGATGGACACCTGCTTTTCGACGGTGGCGACGCCATTGTCGCCAGTTATGCGCCCATCAGGGTAGAAGGCGTAAAGCTCATCGATGCATTTTGGACCGCCGTTGCGCTCATAGACGATGATCGCGCCGCTGTTGATCAACTCAGGCACCAGTTCCTGTCTGAAGGGCTGCAGCGTGCAGTGTTTCACCTCGGCGGTGCCTATTACTGAATTGATTCTGCCGCTGTTGGTAAATAAGGCAGTTGCACTGCCAGCAAGGACGACCACAGCTGTGGCGGCGTACGCCAATCTGCGCATGCGCAGGGCTGGAGTGAGTTCCTTGCGGCGGCCGCCTCTCTTTGCTGTGACCAGGCTTTGCACGCCAATGAAGATCAATGTCAGGATGCCGATGACGATCCTGGTCCACCATGAGCTCAACGATCCATTGAACTGGATCAACGTCTGAGTAATGCCAAAGACAAGTACGCCAAACGGGGTACCAAACACGTAGCCGGATCCGCCGGTCAGCATCGTTCCGCCCATAACCACTGACGCAATAACGTCCATTTCAGCGCCGTCTGCGTACAGTCCGTGACCTGAAAGGACAAAGACGCTCAAGGCGATACCAGCCAGACCAGAGCACAAACCGCTGAGTGTATAAACAAGGACTTTCGTGGAATTGACCTGCAAGCCCATCAAACGCGCGGACTGTTCATTTCCGCCGATGGCGTAAATCGTGCGTCCAAAACGGGTGAAATGAGCGATGAAAATACCTGCTGCCAGCACCAGCAGCGATACAACCACAAAAATTGAGACATAAGGCGCGTTTCTGCCCTGCGCCCAGGCGATTTCACTCAATCCGGGGATCAATACTCTGGTCTGCCCGAGCAGGGTGTACACCGGGTGGTTGATGGCAATAGCATCATCGCTGATAAAGAAACACATGCCGCGCGCAAACCACATACCAGCCAGAGTCGCGATGAAAGGTTGAACTTTGAGGTAGGCTACAAAGCTGCCCATCACGGCGCCAAGCGCGCTGCCCATCAGCATCATCAACAAGAAAGCCAACCATGGATCCATGCCGGAGCGAATAAGCGCGCCTACCGAGACGGAAACCAGCGCCATGATACCGCTTACCGAAAGGTCGATCCCTCCAGAGAGGATCACAAGCGTCATTCCCACTGCGCTGATCATGATGTGGGTGTTATTCCCGAAGATGTTCAGGAACACTTGCAGGTTGCGCATTCCCGGATAGAGGATAGCCCCAACCAGATATGCGATTAAGGCGAGCAGAGCTGTAGCCGCGAGCGGGATAAAGCGGCGGTATTTTGTCAGGAAAGCGGCAATTTTGTTCATGCGGCTTTCGCTCCTTTCGCGCTGATTTTTCGGAAGAAGCCGCGGACTTGTTCGGAGTACAGCAGTACGACGAAGATCACCACGACGCCTTTGATCGCCCGAAGGGCAAATGCAGGCACCCCGATGGCGTACATGGATGTGGTGATCGCCTGGATCACCATGGCGCCGATGATCCCGCCAAATAGCGAAAACCTTCCGCCCGCGCCCATCACCGTACCACCGATCACCGAAGCCAGGATCGCATCGAGCTCGATATACTGCCCAATGTTGTAAGCGTCCGATGTCTTGATATTCGAGCTGGCGATCAGTCCGGCGATGCCGGCGCATAAACCGCAGAAGGCGTACGCAACTAACTTGATGCGTTTTTCATTGATGCCGCTGTACAGGCTGGTGCGGAAATTAATGCCGACCGATTCGATGAAGAGCCCGATGGCCGTCCGCCGGGTAATAACCCAGGCAATGATAAATACTGCCGTTACGATATAAAGCGAAAACGGAAATACTTTCCATCCTTGCCCAATGTAGGCGTAGGGGCCGTAAAAAATCTGAATACGCACGCCGTTGGTGATCAATTGAGCAATCCCGCGTCCGGCGATCATCAGGATCAGTGTGGCGACCATCGGCTGGATGCGCGCGTAGGCGACCAGAACGCCGTTCCAAAGACCGCAAATCGTGGCGACGATCAGCGATACCAGGATGACTTCCCACAACGGCGAGTAGGTGAAATTAGGATCGTTGATGAATTTCATTAAGTCGGGCGGGAGTTCCACGCCGATGATCACAGGATTCATCATGATCGCTGCTACCGAGGCAACAATTGCCATGATAGCGCCAACTGAAAGGTCAACACCGCCGGTGGCAAGAACCATGGTCATGCCAAGAGATATCAACATCACCGGAGCGGCGTTGCGGGCGATGTCGATCAGGCTGCCGTAGAGGTTTCCGTTGCGCACCTCGATTTTAAAGAAATCAGGGACGAGGATCAGGTCCAGGAGCAGAATGATCGACAGCGCCAGAATCGGAAAGAATAATTTACTTTCCGTAATTTTTCTCATATTGATGCCATTACCCGGTAGCTTCATTTCCCACCTGCCATTGTGCGCATGATGACGTGCTCATCGGTGTCGCCGCTGAATTCGGCCACCTTCTTGCGATTGCTCATCACGGCGATGCGGTGGCTGCAGCGCAGCACTTCTTCCAGTTCCGAAGATATGAACACACATGCCTTGCCTTCCTCCGCCAGTGAAAGGACCAGCTTTTGGATCTCCGCCTTCGTGCCGACGTCGATGCCACGGGTCGGCTCATCCAGGATCAACACACGTGGATTGGTCGCCAGCCAGCGCGCCAGGATCACCTTCTGCTGGTTACCGCCGCTCAGGTTTTTCACCGGCTGATCGGCCGAGGGGGTGGTAATTTCTAACAACTGCATGTATTTTTCGGCTGTCTCGTCTTGTTTTGCCCGGCTTATGTACTTAAACCAACCTTGGCGGGCTTGCAGGGCGAGGATGATGTTCTCGCGCACAGAGAGTTCATCCAGGATACCGGTTGCTTTGCGGTCTTCGGGTGATAGTGCCAGGCCGCGTTGAATGGATTCATTGGGCGTATGTTTCTTCACCTTTTTACCGGCGATGGTCAGAGTGCCGCTGTCTGGCGTCTCCAAGCCAAAAAGCAGGCCCGCGGTTTCGCTGCGCCCTGAGCCGACCAGGCCCGCTAATCCAAGCACTTCGCCAGCATGTAAATCCAGATCGATTGGCTCGACCTGACCGCTCTGACCTAGCTCTCGGGCTTGTAGAATGGGTTCCTTGCTGATATTCTGGCTGATTTTTTCTTTCGTTTTTTCCAGATCATCCAGTACGGTAATGGTCTTGCCAAGCATCTTGGTGATCAGCTCCAAGCGCGGCAGGTTTTCGGTTTCGTATGTGCCGACCAGCAGACCATTGCGAATGATGGTGACGCGGTCAGAAATTTTATAGACCTGATCGATAAAGTGCGTTATGAAAATAATGCCAACTTCCTGACTCTTCAACCTGCGCATCACCTCAAAAAGCTGCTCAGTTTCGTGTACCGAGAGGCTGGAAGTCGGCTCATCAAGGATCAGCACCCTGGCGGACTCGATCTCCAACGCGCGCACGATGGCAACCATTTGCTGGATGGCTACTGAATACGTGTCGAGCCGGCGGGTCACGTCGATGTCCATCCCGAGCACCCTGCGGGAAATCTCGCTGGCCTGGGCATTCAACCGTTTCCAATCGATGCGGCCGAAGCGCTTCGGTTCGCGTCCGATCAAAATGTTCTCCGCCACCGAAAGGTTCGGGCAGAGGTTGATCTCTTGGTAGACGGTACTGATACCCAGTAGCTGCGCGTGTTGAGGGGAGCGGACATGTACTTCCTTGCCCTCCAGACAAATTTGACCGCTGTCGGGCTTTTCTACCCCGGTCAACACTTTGATTAATGTGGATTTCCCGGCGCCGTTCCCGCCAATCAAGGCGTGGATCTCACCGTGGCGCAGATCGAAGTCCACATTAATCAAAGCTTGCACGCCTGGGAAGGCTTTGTGGATGCCGCGCATGGAGACAAGCAGGGGTTTGTTGTTCGTTTCTTGCATATTTACCGTCCGGCTCGGGTACTATGAGGAGCGGCGATTTGCGCCGCTCCTCACTGGTTCTACGCAGCCTCTAAGAAATGAGGAGACGACGTCCTGTAGTCTCGATGGTCTTAAAGGTTCTAAAAGGGTTTAGTATTTTCGACCGTCAGCGATCTCTTGCAGGTTTGGATCGGTGGCGCGGAAGACACCCTCCTGCGAGGGGACCCACTTGGGCAGTGAAATGCCATTGGCGGCTTTTAAGGCGGCTTCATATACCTGCGGCGCGAGCAGCGGGTTGCATTCGACGGCGACATTCACGTCGCCGGCCAGCATGGCTTTGAAAGCGCCTGCGGTCGCGTCAACGGTGAGGATGTAGACATCCTTGCCAGGCACAAGGCCGGCCTCTTTGAGCGCCTCGACGGCGCCAAGACCCATCTCGTCGTTCTGGGCGAAGATGGCCTGGACGTCTTTGGTTTCTCTCAACCAGGCCTCAGTTACCTGCTTGCCTTCAGTGATGCTCCAGTTGGCAGTCTGACTCTTGGTAATGGTAATGCCGCAGTCGCCCATCTTCTCGCGGAAGCCCTGGCCGCGGTCTTTGGCAGCCGACGAACCCACATTACCAACCAACTCCCAGACGTTCTTAGACGCACTATCTCCTAATAAAGCGCAGATTTCATCGGCGGATTTGCGGCCTTCTTCGACGAAGTCAGCGCCAATGTAGGTCACAAACATGTTGTCTGGGGCATCGATGCGGCGATCCTGGATCACGACCACTTTCTTGGCGTCGTAGGCGGCCTGGAGGACTTGCTCCCAGCCGGTGGTTTCGAGCGCTGAGAGGACGATGACGTTTACTTCCGGATCCTGGATGAACTGGTTGAAGCCAGCTACCTCCTTGGCCAGCTCGTTCTGGGAGTCGTAGAATTTCAACGTCAGGCCAAGCTGCTCGGCGGTTTCATTGAAGGATGCGGTGTTTGCAGCGCGCCAGCCGCCTTCTGAGCCGGTTTGCAGAAAACCGACTACCAGGTCTTTATACTCACAATTCGGAGCGCAAGGGAGGGTGATCTTGGTAGCGTCCATCACCTCCTCAACCGGGGCGGTGGTTGGTGCGGCGGGAGGAGGAGTGGTTTCGGGTGTCTTGCCGCATGCGCCTAATATTAGCGCAGCAAGCGCAATGACGATAAATAATTTGACACGAGACATGTCGTTTTCTCCTTATTTGCGATTGGGGTTTTCTCCTCTCGGAGTTATGGGTGGGGTATAATTGATCGGGTGAGGTTTTTTCCTGATCGCAGGAAGCTTTCTCACGCTCTGAAGTGCTTGCTCGGGGATCTCATCTGCCTTGCAGGCACTTCACATTCACATTTCTTTATGTGCAGTTTCAATCACCTCCTTTGATTTTTGGTCCCTGAATTTTAATGAGCTTTGCCGAACAACCAGGGAAGGCGTTAGCATGATCGATGCGGGCTCACTTATTTCCAGGTTTTGCCGGCCCGCCTCGATGATTTTGACCACCTCATCTACAGCCATTCTGCCCACATTGTATTGTTCAGATTGCACGGTTGTTAAAGACGGCCAAAAGTATTCGGACTCCGGCATATTATCAAAACCAACCACACCCAGATCTTCAGGTATGCGTAACCCAATACAACAAGCAGCCTGCAGGATACTGAGAGCCATTTGATCGTTTCCTGAGAAGACCGCATCCATTTCCGGGTATTGGGAAAACAACATCTTGATAGCCTGAGAGCCGCTGGCTGAAGACCAGTTGCCCTCGATCCAGTGATTCTCATTTGCTTCAAGGCCTGCGACGATGAGAGTGTCCCTCCAGGCAGCCATGCGCTGGCGAGCTTCCCACCAATCCAAGGGACCTGAGATATGGCCGATATGCCTGTACCCTTGCTCGATTAAGTGTTGGGTGGCCATTTTTCCACCCAGGTAGTTATCGATCGATACTACCGGGATTTTTGGCCGCGGCGCCATGGTTAAAAACACAACTGGCACTTCCAGATTGAAGGCAGGGATGTTTAACCATTCCCGGTTATCGCCGACCTCTGGGACGGCCCAAATCACACCGTCCGCATGGTGTGAAAGCAGCTCTTGCAGCGATGGGAAAACATCGTTGGCATTAAAACTTGGCAATTCCTTGAGAAGCAGCGAATAACCATGTTCTTCAGCTGCGTTGGTGATGCCACTCAATGTGCGTGAGGGACCGATGTATTTCAATCCGGCGGTCACGACTCCCAGGGTGAAACTGCGCTGCTGGATTAAGCTGCGCGCCAGAGCACTGGGCTGATAACCAAGTTCTTCGATGACCTTTTGCACCCTTTCGCGGGTTTCAGCGGAGACATCTGGACGATTATTCATCACGCGCGAAACGGTTTGAGTGGAAACTCCAGCTAAAAAGGCAACTTCTTTTATTGTGGGGCGTTTGCGTCTGGTGGACATATGTTATCGTTCCCGTTATCGATCCCGTTATCGATAACATATTAGCATATCCATAAACAGGAGTCAATAGGTTTTGTGATTTTTTAAGATTATCAAGACAAGGATGTCTTTAATTCTTGCTCAATGACTAAAACAATTCCCCCATGAACCAGTAGATTGTTTGTTAATGGTCGAGCAGCGTTATCAAATACCAGACTTGGAAACATTGAGAGCTATCCGCTGAAGAAGGCTCAATGTTTTATCCGGTTGGCAGGTCGAAAAGGAAATATCGCGTACCGGTCCTTTTTTCTGTGCCAATTCGATAACTACCCGAGGATGCTCAAGTAAGTTGAATGAAGCCCGATAGCGCTTGTTTACAGTCATGAAGTGAATGCCCGCGCCGCCATATTTCAGCAACGCAGGCAACTCATCCAGATGGGCTCGAGCGATGTTATCCAGCGGTATGATCCAACGGAAGATGCCAAATGTTAATATCAACGCTGAAGTTGTGATGCGGATGATCAGCACTCGATAGTTAAATGAGTAAAAGATAAAAATACCGAACAATATAAGAAAAACAATCGCCCATCCGTCAAAACCTCGTCTGGCTACTCGCAAGATCCATAACGTGAGGAATAGAGCAGAGAGCGCCAGGAAAAGGAGTTCAGTCCAAATTGATGTTACTTTTTCGGTGTGAAGAGGTAATTGCTCGCGATTTGTTTGTTTATCCACGCCTCAATCACCAGAATAGAATCACTACCATACTCCCGGTATCAGCCGGTAAGGCACCCGGTCAGTGTAGTCGCGATATCCTTGCAGATTGACCTGCAAATAGCGGTCTTCCAGGCTTGTGCGAATGATTAGAATGAGGATGGCAAGGATCGCAGGCAGGAATGTCCAACTTGAGTCTAGAAATATGGGTATAGCCAGGTTTGCGATCATGCTGCCTGCGTAACCCGGATGACGCATCCAGCGGTACGGACCGCTGCTCACAACCTGGTGGCCGCGCTCGGCCTGGATGCGTACCGTACCCGAGAAATAGCGGTTTTCGATCAGCGCGTAGGATGAGAGGGAAAACCCTGCCAGGATGATGATCAAGGCCAGGATTTTTAATGGCAGGGAGAAGGCTGGCGACCAGTTCAACAGCTCGTCGAGTCCGGACGTGAGAGGAATCAAAACGCCGCTCAGGCCTGATAGAAGCACCAGGCGCTTATCGAACGAGGCAGTGTTGCTTTGCTGCATGAACCTGGCGCGCTCTTCTATGATTTCAGGATGGCGGCGACCCGCCAATATGCGGCTGATGACAAAGCTGAAGGTGTTGGCAGCGGCATACACCCAGCCTTCCCACCAGTCCCAGCGCTGGCTGATCAAGATCGGCAATAAAGGCACGATCACAAGTGAGACCAGCAGCAGCAGCACAAGACGAGGGGTAAGGATTCCAGGTTTCATCTTTTCTCTAAGTATAGGTCAAAAAAAAGAAACTGGCGCTGGAAAGAATGACCATATAAGGGCCAATGTGATGCAGTTTTGTGACGATTATTGGCATGGATTTGTCGATGCTTGCCAGACCCCCGGTGGCTACTGTGACAAGGACGAAAAGAGTGAGTAATGCGATGACAACCCAATGGAGAGGTTCAAGTGGATTGCTCTGATTAATTTTGTGGATATTGATTCCAGCATAAATCGCTGCTGCGATTGCGATTAATTTGTGGGCGTTCAAGAGCAACCCGGAATAGGGTTTGCCTGAGCGGGTGAGCAGAAAGCCAGAGGCAAGGATTAACAAAAAAAACACGGCAATAACCAGGATTCTGATTTGGTAGGCGCTCATTTTGATTTCCTTTCCATAGCGCTGTTTCTATTCATAAAGAGATTTCCCCGATAAAAGAGGTTTATGATTCTTTGATACCGTTCCAGAAGATTTCGAATCCATTGTCGATTGCCTCCTGCTGCCGTGCGGGATCAACCTCAAGCTTGAGGATATTCATCACGGCGATGATATCCTGGTAGAGAAATCCGCCGATTAAATCGATTCGATATGGCTTGATGGCGTTTTCTTGCAGCCCTTTTTGAATAGCCAGGTAGTAATAATCAAAAGATTTTCCCGTCTCCGCGATGATCTCGGGAGGGATCATGCTTGCATCGCGCACCTGTTGGATATAGCCGAAGGCTTCCATGTGTTCTAACAACCAGTGGATAGAGCCGTTCCAAACCTTGTAGAAGGTGTCTCGTGCGTTCATGGATGGATCGAGCAGCGAATGGATGTAGCGGGACTGCTCCTTGGCGAGCTTGATCGCCAACTCATTGATCAACTGTTGTTTGGTCGGAAAATATATAAACAAGGTACCCGCTGCGGTCCCCGCCAGTTTTGCGATTTCAGCAGTCGAGGTATTTTGAACGACTTTTGCAGCGAAAAGCTGCAAAGCAGCGTTCAGGAATCTCTCTCTTTTTTCAGGACTTAGCTCGCGAACCATTCTTTCCTTTCTCGGTGACACTATAAACGACTGACTACTCACTCATTTTAGCACTTAATGAGGAATTGTCAAGATATTTGATGGAAAGATGCTTGCTTATTGTGAGACCGGCATGACACAAGACGCCAGTTTTATCCCCCACTGTGATGGTATGGGTGAGTGCCGTACCCGTCTCTATGGAAGCTTAACAGAACCCTTACTCCTATGTTTCGCGTTGAAAATACCACTTGCGATTGGCCAGCAACAACACAATGGGTGCAAGGGTTATGATCAACACAGCTGCGTCGATCCACCCGATTTGATCGGTCACGGTCAAGAGGAGGATGAAGATCAATAATACTACGCCAAGAATATAGACGAGCCGGCTGCGTTTTCCGAGGAAATAGTAAAATGCCAGCAAAGCAAAACCAGCAAGCAGCGCCATGGCTGACATGACCCAGCGTAGAGGGTGGCTGCCGGCGTACGAGGGGTGCGCTCCGCTGGCAACGATGACTGCAAAGATCAACCAGATCGATGCGCAAGCCAGGATCAAGATTCTGGCAGCAGTAAAAGTAGCAGGAGGTTTATTCATTTTTTCTCCAGTTGTCTCCCCTAATTCTGACATAGGGTATTGACGGCGCGGACATCGTAGGCGATATTTGGCGGTCGGACGAACAATCAATGCTGATCTCCATATTACCTGACGATTGATGAGATTCAGGATGGTTTGCTTTGGCCTTGGGATTTCATCTTGACTCTACCCAGCAGATAGAGCAGCCCTGCCACGAAAGAAAGCGCCGAGTAAAGCACAAATCGGAAGGGATAGCCCTCGTTTAGAACCATATTGATTTCGGAGGGCATAAATAATGATCGTAGAATGTAAATGATCCCGATAACAACCAGCCCTGTACGAAGCAACGGAAGCGGACGAAGCCAGCCTGCGCCAGAAAACGCATAGATTGCCCATATTGCAAAAATCAATGCTATGACAAAAGACAAGATCATGATCAGGCTCGAACTCTGTTCGGCCATTTCTGATAGGGTCAACACCTGACCAGGGGCGATTACCCCGTACAACATGGGGTTCATGCCGAGGACGATGTGGAGGATTGAAATCATGGCGCTGATCATCCCTCCAGCGATCAGGAACTTTTTTGAAACAGCCATATTATTTCCCTCCGCTATTTTCTAAAGTAGCGCCTTAACTGCCAAAATTTAAATTAACAGCATTAATTATTTTTCCGCTTACTCTGTTTCATCGGCAAGAAAGGTCCAGTTCGTTTACAGTAGTCAGCATAGGCTTTACCATAACGCAGAAGCAGGTCTTGCTCCTCGGCGAAACACATGATCATGAATAGGGGAAAATAAATCAGTGAGAAGAAGGTCAGGAATGGAGAATTCAATAGTAGAGCAATAACAAGAAACAGGAAGACCTCCCCGACTGCCTGAGGATGGCGCAGGTGAGCATAGATGCCGCCGAACAGGATCTGTTCCTTCTTCGGGCGCATAGTTTCCAGGCCGGCATCGCGAATACCGATAATCAGCAGGATTAATGCAGGAACCCCGATGATGGTAGCAATTACCAATGAAATCCACCAGCGCCAGGGGAATGAATCAGGCAGGGGTGTGTCCAGGGGATAGAAATAGTAGAGAATGTAATTTATTGTGATGACGAACTCGAATGCCGCAGAAGTCAACCGGTCGTAGAAACATAATTGGTAAGCGCGCAATCCGATAACCGTTTCCCGTCCAGCTGGATTGACGCTGCGCACATAGAAAAAAAGCAGAAAGAAAGAAGAAAAGAGCAGAACAGCAAAGTTGATCCAGGCAATCAAGTGGTTCCCCTGGTTATCATTTCGATCTGAGCGCGCAGGGCGGACAGCTTCTGGCGCAATTGCTCAATAACGGTAAGATTTCTATTGATTTTATCCTGCTCGGAATGAACATAGCGGGTATAAGGCGCTACATTATCCTTGAGGCGACTGATGGCATCTTTCGATTCGGCGGTAAATTCATTGGTCAAGGTATTCATCAGATTCGCCCGCATGGTTGTCATTTTTCCCTTGAAATTTTCTTTGGCTTGTTTTCGTTTGTAGGGGATCACAAAGAAGCCGACCACAGCCAGCACGCCGGCTGCCACCGTTCCGGTGATATCCAATGCAGAGGAGAGAACTGCGGTTGTGACCAGCGCTCCAAGACCCACCGCGCCTGCCTCGAAGAGAGCGGTCTGCGCCACCGCGGCTTCGACGCCTGCTGCCAACGCTTTAGCTTCTTTAGTGTGGTCATAGCTCTCGATAATCGATTTGGCGCTTTTGCCAACCGTGTCGATCAATTCCCGGCGGCGTGAGGCCTGCGGGTTGCCGCTCACACCGACGATGTGGTCAATATTCAAGGCCTGGCGGCGTTGGAGATATCCCATCACCTGCTGCCATTCACGTAAATCCTTATCCACCAGCCAATCGATCAGTTTTTGGACCTGCTCCTCGATCTGGCGTGACACGTCCGCCAAAACATTTTTTTCGAATTGAGCCCGCACTTTATCGCCACGCACCAGGTTGTGGATGTTCGTCAGGCGCAGGGTGTTATCAAAGAAGTCCAATCCACGCATTTCCAACCGCTGGAGGATGGTTTCTATCTCCGCCAGGCGCGGAGCGAGCTCGCTGGAAAGTTCGCGCTCATATCCGTTAATGGCTGCGTCAATGGAATCTACGGTCTGTTTATCTTCTTTGAGGTCATCGGATTGGGTCTGGATCGAGTCTTCTATATGCGTGATTAAGTTTTCAGCCACGCCAATTGGGTTGTTGAACTTAAGTTTTAGCCTGGCTGAATCATCCAGTACATTGGTGATGTAATTCTCCAACTTGTCTAAGCCGCTGGCTGCCCGCTGCTGCTGCCGCTGTGCGTCATCGATTTCTAATGCAGCGCGCTGCGCCCGTCTGGCGGAAACCAGGAACAATTCGGGCTGATCGCCAAGGATAGCCGAGGCATGTTTGAGTATATATCCCTGCACCTCGCCGAGATCTTCCTCGATGATATCGACCTTATTAAGGATAAACACGATTTTCTTTTTCCAGGCCAGGATGCGCTCTAAAAACAACCGCTCGCTTTCAGTCATCGGGCGGTCAGCGGAGGTGGTGAACAGCACCAGGTCGCTGCGCGGAACTAGTTCCTCTGTCAGCCGCTCGTGGTGGCGGATGATTGCGTTAGTGCCCGGTGTATCGACAATGTTCAATTCCTTGAGCAGCGGCAGCGGATAAGTGAAGACAGCAAAATCCTCGTCGATCACCTGTCTATCTTTTTTTTCACCCCATTTCACCAGGGTCACCTGTGTGGTGGTCGGGGTGGCGCCTTCCGGAAGCACCTTCTCGCCCAGGATGGCATTGACCAGCGCGCTTTTTCCGGCATTGAACTCGCCGACAACGACCAGCAGGAACAACTCATCCAGTTGCATGATGGCGTTTTGCAGAGTAGCTAATGCTTCCCGCGGCGCTTCGATCTCAGTCAACTTAAGCAGGATATCGGCTAAAGCTTCTTTTTCCTTGAGCAGGAACTGCGACTGCTCATTGGTAAGCATGGATTGGCGCATAAGTTCTCCTTAGACTTTATCGATGAAGACTACCGAGTACCAATTTGCGGGTAAACGATGGGTGATGGTGAGATTTACTTGGAATGAGTTTGCTTACAAAATCACATGAGGGATTATTTCTATATTCTATCTCATCCCTGATTGGATGAAACAATGGATCTGAGAGCTTCGGTTATTGCTCTTTGCCGGCTTGCGGGAGCATTTCATATCGTTCTCACGCTCTAAAGAATGGATTGACGGTTCTATCAGGATGAGTTTAAGCGGGATTGCGATTGGACTTTTTGGGTATGCCGATAAAGCGAGGTGTCCGCTGGCAGTAATCCCGGTACTCATCCCCGAAGACGCGCGTTAGATGCTCCTCCTCGCCGCGCACCATCAAGTAACTGATCACCAGCCACAAACTTGCCCATAAGGCGCCCTTCCACGCAGGCCACAATAATGCATATCCGACCATGAAGAGAAAACCGCCGACCAGTTGAGGATTGCGGCTGCAGCGGTACAAGCCGCTCGTGTGCAAGCTGCCAGTCTCCTGTCCGAATGAGCGTCTCCCTAGAAAGGGCATGGAGAAAATGATCGCTAAGAATCCAATGACCATAAGAATAATCGCTAAAGGAAACAAAAATCCTCTAGTCTCGATCTGAGACAGCCTTGAGTCTAAAAATGCGTAAGAGCAAAGCGCGTATATGAAGAAGTAACCGGTCTGCAGGACTGCGATGGGCCGGGAGAGCTTCCCGAAGGTCAAATAGTCAGACCTGACACGGGCGAAGACGTAGATAGCAGCCGCAAATAGCGCAGCAAACAGCAATAGACTCCCGAACGTATTCAATACAAATACCAAGCTTGCCTCCTATCCCATGTAAAGCCTGTCTTGATCATTATACAGAAATAATACAGAGTAAATTTCCTTCATTAACATATTTTATTTCTTTACAAATGCGCGCTTCAACGTAATGGTGCTGGCTTTACCATTTATTTCCTCTTCGATTTGCTGGCTGCCTTTTTGAGATTTTCTGATACGCGGTATTTGACGATTTTTGCGATCAGATCCAGCGGCACAGGCTGATCGATCGGGAATTGGATCGATCCCTTGCCCCCTTTATATTTCGATAATTCTGCCTTGAATTCATCGATTCCACTTGGCGTCGGATAAAAACCGACGTGGGTTTTAAAAGCCGCAAAATGCACCAAATTGCCATTCAAGAAGAAAGTGGGCATTTGATAACTGATCTTTTCGGTTGCTTCGGGTGCAGCCGCTCTTATGGTCGCTCGTATATCGTTAAGAATATTTTGTATGTCTTCAGGAAAAGACGCGATATATTCATCGATCGAGTTGAAACCGCGATTATTCTTGTCCATGAGATCTCCTTTTTACCTGTTTTTACAGCCGATACTCGCTGGAAGACCTGCGCCACTACAGGCGCAGCATGGAATGTGGCTGAAAAATCCTTCTCCATCCGGTCAGTGTTCGGATCGGGCAGGGATTGCTTTGAAGGTTTTACTCTTCCCAAAATTAGAAATCTTCGATTTTGCCAATATGCTTGTTCGATGTGATAATCTGGATTATACTGGTAAACAAAGACCAATATAGTTGTATTGTAAACTTGTTAGCCGTGAATGAGAGCATTCTAATTGTAAGATGTGATTATTGGCAGGAAAACACTTCTTTCTTGATTTTTTCCTCCTCCAAAATCCTGTTTGAGGATTTTGGAGATCCCGAATTTTCGCGCCCGAGCAGAGTGATAGGTGGAGGTTGGGGAGCGTTGAGTGTGATAACTCACGCATCATTCTCATGGCATGCAAAGTCCTCTGGAATACTCGATGATGACGACTAACTTTGATAAATATACATGATTTTATTTGTTACCTTTGACGTTTTCAATAGGACAATTGTGCTCTCCATCTGTGAAAGCCGTCACTTGCAATTGGATACATTTACTCTTACAATCGATAAAAAATAGTCCATGAGTGCGCGAAGATGATCATGGTAGGATTATGGTTGAGGAGGTCCTTGAGACCAGCATGGATGAATTTATCTCCGCGGGTTTTACAGCAAATAAAGACGAGTTAATTTCCTTATTGCAGTATACCCAAAAGAAAAACGGATATATCTCACGGCAGAGCGCGGATAAGATAGCTAAATTTCTGGGAATTTCTGAAGCACAAGTGTTCACGGTTGCTTCATTCTACGCCCAGTTCCGTTTTCATCCGCCAGGTGAGAACCATGTGCGCGTCTGCCTGGGAACAGCCTGCCACGTGCAGGGCGGCAGAGAGCTTTCGCGGGGTGTTCGAGAACTGCTTGGTGTCCATGCAGGCGAAACCACCCCGGATGGGCGCTTTGACTTCGAAGAAGTGGCTTGCCTGGGATGCTGCGCGCAAGCAGCGGTGGTCGAGGTAAACGGTAAAATCTTTGCGAAGATGTCGCGTGATAAGCTGCGCAAGGTATTGGTGAAACATGAATAGGCTTGATGAGCTGCGCGGAGCTGCGGAAAAAAGCTGGTCGAACCGCGCACAGAACGAATTGCCAGTGATCTACATCGGAACCGCGTCCTGCGGGCGGGCTGCGGGCGCCTTGGAAACCTTGCAGGCTGTGCGCGCGACCCTCGCTGAACTTGGAAAAGATGCGCACATCATTGAGGTGGGCTGCATCGGACCATGTTACCTGGAACCGTTGATGGATGTAGCGCTGCCAGGGCAGCCGCGGGTTAGTTATGCCAATGTGACGCCGGCAAAAGCCCGGAGAATCCTCACGGCTTGCCTTGCAGAGGGCGATTTGCTGCCAAAGCAAGCCGCCGGTCATTTTGGGGACAACGATTTTTCCCTGAAGACGGGTATCCATCCTTTCTTCGATCTGCCCATGCTTAAACCTCAGGTGCGCATCATTCTCAAGAAATGCGGGATGATCGATCCGGAGGACTTCGACGCGGCATTGGCGACTGGCGCTTACCGCGGCTTCGAGCGCGCGTTGACGCTTGGTTCACAAGGCATCATCGCTGAGGTGATGAAATCCGGATTGCGGGGGCGCGGAGGGGCTGGCTTTCCCGCTGGCAAGAAATGGGAACTCACCGCCATGGCAGCCGGCAAGTCAAAATATGTGATTTGCAACGCGGATGAGGGTGATCCCGGCGCATTTATGAACCGCTCGCTGATCGAGAGCGATCCACACGCCGTCCTTGAGGGAATCTTGATCGGCGGTCTGGCGGTTGGAGCGCAGACAGGCATGATCTATGTGCGCGCTGAGTACCCCCTGGCGGTGGAGCGGTTGATCAAAGCAGTTGGCGATATGCATGCTGCCGGGTTATTAGGCGAGAACATCCTTGGCTCTGGATTCAACTTCGATATCCGCATCCGCGAAGGCGCGGGGGCGTTCGTTTGCGGCGAAGAAACCGCCCTGATCGCCTCATTGGAAGGACAGCGTGGAATGCCCCGCCCCAGGCCGCCGTACCCCTCGGATCATGGCTATCACGGCCAGCCGACGCTGATCAACAATTGCGAAACCTTTGGTACTATCCCGGCCATCTTGCGCGAGGGCGGAGATTGGTTCCGCCAATTTGGGACGCGAAACAATCCCGGCACGAAGACATTTTCATTGGTTGGGAAGGCGCGCCATACCGGGCTGATCGAGGTGCCGCTTGGCATTACCTTAAGGCAGGTACTCGAAGAAGTGGGCGGGGGGACTCGCCGGCCGTTCAAAGCCATCCAAACCGGGGGTCCGTTGGGCGGCTGTCTTTCTGCCGAACAGCTTGATACGCCGATCACTTACGAAACTATGCGCGATCTGGGCTCGATTATGGGCTCAGGCGGGCTGATCGTGGTGGATGAAAGCACCTGCATGGTGGATATGGCGCGTTACTTCATCCGCTTCGCGCAGAACGAATCCTGCGGGAACTGCACCCCCTGCCGCAATGGGACGCGCATTCTGGCGGATACACTGGAGCGGATCACCTGCGGCGAGGGGGATGAAGAAGATTTGGAAATTCTGGAACGCGCATCACAAACGATGACGAAGGCTTCTCTTTGCGGGCTGGGGCAGGCGGCGGCTAATCCCGTGGTCAGCAGTCTGCAATATTTCCGCAGCGAGTATGAAAAACACATACACGATTCTTTTTGTGAATCGGCAGTATGCGCTGAACTTTTCGAATACACCATTTTGGCAGAGCGTTGCACAGGTTGCGAGCAGTGTAAATCGGTTTGTGAAAGCAATGCGATCCAAGGCGAGAGGCGCAATGCGCATACCCTGGACGTTTCGTTGTGCGTGAAGTGTAAAGCCTGCGTGCAAATTTGCGCGCAGAGGGCGATCATCGGTGTGCCGGTTGGGACGCAAGCGCGCACACGTCAGCTCGAGGAAATGGCATCATGAGTGTGAGTATCAAGATCAATGGACGCTGTTTGAGCGCGGAACCCGGGCAGACCATTCTAGAGGTAGCCCGCTCACACGGTATCGAAATTCCTACTTTGTGTGATTATCCCGGATTGCCATCGCATGGCAGTTGCCGCATGTGCGTGGTCGAAATTCAGGGATGGCCGAACACTCCCACCGCCTGCACAACGCCTGTTGCTGACGGCATGGTCGTGAAAACCGAAAGCGAATATTTGCGCAGCCTGCGCAGCGATTTGCTGCGCATGCTTTTAGCTGAGCACCCCGGCGCCTGTCTCTTTTGCCCGGAGAATCAAAACTGCGAGGAATGTATGATCACGCTGCGAAAGGCCGGCGTGACGACAGGCTGCCGTTCCTGCCCATCTGACGGCGCCTGTACTTTACAAGATTTGGTCAAACAATACGGGCTGAATAGCGTTGCCTATCCTGTGCGGTACCGCGCGCTGGCAGTAGAGAAAGAAGATCCATTCTTCGACCGTGATTACAATCTATGCGTGCTGTGCGGGCGCTGCATTCGGGTTTGCGAGTCGCTGCATTTTACCCATATTCCAACCTATGTGAAACGCGGCAGCCAGACACGAGTTGGAACGAGTTTTGGACAGTCGCACATTGAAGCCGGTTGTAGTTTTTGCGGGGCGTGTGTTGAAGCCTGTCCGACAGGCGCGTTATGGGACAAAACGAGCAAATGGGACGGTAAGCCAGACAGCGAGGCGCAATCGACCTGCCCCTTCTGCTCACTGGGCTGCGATATCCGCCTGCAGATTAAAAACGGAGCAGTGATTGGTGTCCTGCCTGGTGAAGGCATGTCATCTTTGTGCGTGAAAGGCCGTTTCGGCGTGCCCGAAGTGGTCAATCACCCTGACCGGCTGAAACACGTTCTGCGCATAACGGACGGCAAGGCGGTCAAAATCAGTTGGGATGAAGCTTATCAACTCGCTGCGGAAAAGCTGGCAAGCTGCGCGCCGGATGAGTTTGCGTTGGTTACTTCAACAAGCTGCAGCAGCGAGGATCTCTTCATTGCCAGGAAATTTATCAGCCAGGTGATGGACTCTGACGCAGCCTATGTCTCGACAGAGGCGCGTTACGGCAGCAACCTGAGCGCAACAGCCCGTTTGCTGGCTAAATCGCGGCCTCTGGATGCGCTCAATACTGCCGACCTGATTGTCTGTTTAGGGTTGGATGCGCAGTATTCCCAATCAGTGGTCGAGGGACGCCTGCTGCATGCCAGGGAGCGCGGCGTAAAGATCATCACCATCCATGCCAGCCAGCATGTGCCGGGGCGCTTTGCAGACTTGTGGCTGAAGCCGGAGCCGAATGGTGAGGCTTTGATGCTATCAAGCCTGGCCGCGGGTCGACCGGACGCGCAGGGAGTGGATTCCGCTTCACAATTGATCGAAGCTGCAGTAAATCCCGTCCTGGTGGTCGGACCTGAATACCTGATGCGTTTGCCGGCAGCGGTTGAAGAATTACAGGTTTCAACAGGCGCGCAATTGGTGGCGCTGGCTGCGGAGGCTAATCTTGTCGGGGCATTGCAGGCTGGCTTTGGTGTTGGAAAGTCTGCTTTGTTACCGCGAGTCCTGTATCTAATCGGGACGGCCTTGCCGCAGAATCTACCTTCCGACGCATTTGTCATCATCCAGAATACCCATAACCTGGACGAAGGACTTTTCGCCGGAATAACCGAAGGGCTGGTGCTCCCTATGGCAGCCTTTAGCGAAGCCGATGGAAGCCTGGTGGATCAATCTGGCAGGATGAAGCGCCTGTCAGCCGCTGTTCTGCCCCCTGGTGAGGCGTTGCCGGGCTGGGAAATTCTTGCCCGCATTGCTCAAGCAATGGGTAAGTCTGGCTTCGATTATCGAACTGCTATGGAAATCAGCGCGGAATTGGCAGGGCAACCTATTGCGCCTTTCAAGGTGAACAGCGCGCCAGAATGGCTGATTTGCCCGAGCGAGCACGATTTCCTTGGCGCGCCCCTGCAGAGGTGGGTGGAAGGATTGCGCGAACTGGGATTCGACGAAAACAAGGAGGAACAGCATGTTCCGGTTGCTGGAAAATAAAAGGCTGGTGCCCAATCTGCACCTGGCGGTGATGGAAGCGCCAGAAGTCGCTGCAGCCGCACAACCGGGGCAGTTTGTAATTGTGCGGCCCGGTCCAGAGAGCGAACGCATTCCACTAACGATTTCGGATTGGGATATCCAACAAGGCACGGTCAGCGTTGTTTATATGGTGGTTGGCAAGACCACGCAGGAATTTGCCGCTCTTCCTGCTGGCGGAGAAGTCGCAACGGTCGCAGGCCCGCTGGGCAATCCAATGGAATTGGGTCAATTTGGGCATGTGGTCTGTGTCGGCGGTTGCTACGGTATAGCCAGCCTCTTCCCGGTCGCGCGCGCATTGAAGGCGCTTGGCAACCGGGTCACCATGGTGGTCGAAGCCCGCAGCTCGTACCTGCTTTACTGGCAACCGAAGTTAAAACCGGTAATCGACCAGCTTGTCGTGATCACTCGCGATGGCTCCAAAGGTCAATCGGGTCACATTGGACAACTGCCGGGCATTCTATCGAGCCTGTCTGTACCGGTTGACCGGGTGATCATCAACGGCTGCAACTACCTGATGATGCGCGGCGCAGAGGAAACCCGTCCGCTGGGCATCCGCACGATCGTCAGCTTGAACACCTTGATGATCGATGGAACGGGCATGTGCGGTGTCTGCCGCTGCACAGTGGCGGGCGCCACAAAATTCGCCTGCGTCGACGGTCCCCATTTCGACGGGCATGAGGTCGATTGGGACGAAATCACCCGCAGGCGGCAGGCATACCTCGGTGAGGAAGTGCAGACGCTTCGTTCGAGCCGCGGAGAAGTGCATGAAGGTTGATTTGAACTTTCGCAAAATGGATTTTATTAGAAGTATCCTTCTAAGCAGTGTTGAGTTTCTGTCACAAGGAATATCGAAGACTGGGAGCATAAAGAGCCGATGAGTGACCAGGCTGAATCGACCGGCAAGACACCGCGCAAGCTAGACCTTCACCGCCGGGAAATGCCTAAACAAGAGGCAGAGGTTCGTGCGCGCAACTTCAATGAGGTGGCGTTGGGCTATACCGCCGAGACGGCGGTCGAAGAGGCGCGGCGCTGTTTGCAATGCAAAAAACCTGCTTGTGTGAGCGGCTGTCCTGTCAATATCGACATCCCCAGCTTCATACACGCAATCACGGAGAGCGATTTTGTAGGCGGAGCGCGGATCCTCAAACAGATGAACTCCCTGCCTTCTATTTGCGGGCGGGTTTGCCCTCAGGAAGAACAGTGTGAAAAACAATGTGTGTTGGGAAAACGCAACGCGGAAGTCGCCATTGGGCGGCTGGAGCGTTTCCTTGGTGACTGGGAAGCAACGCAAGGCGCTCTAAAGCTGCCGGAAATTCCTTTGACTACCGGCAAGAAGGTTGCTATCGTCGGCGGCGGACCGGCCGGATTGACCGCGGCCGCGGATCTGGCCAAGCTAGGTCACAGCGTGATTATTTTCGAAGCCCTGCACAAGATGGGCGGCGTTCTTTCCTACGGCATCCCGGAGTTCCGCCTGCCAAAGAAAGTCGTAGACCGCGAGGTGGATTACCTGCGCTCGCTTGGCGTGGAGATGCGCACCGATTTTGTCATTGGCAAAACCCTTTCGGTTGACCGCTTGCTCGAATCATACGACGCGGTTTTCATCGCGACGGGCGCCGGATTGCCCTGGTTTATGGAAATGCCGGGCAATAACCTTAACGGAGTATACTCAGCGAACGAGTATTTGACGCGCATCAACCTGATGAAGGGCTACAATTTCCCGCGGGCCAGCACCCCGGTCAAGCCCCACCAAAAGGTAGCGGTGCTCGGCGGCGGTAACGTGGCGATGGACTGCGCCCGGACGGCGCTGCGTTTAGGCGCTGAGGTGCAGGTGCTCTATCGCCGCTCGCGGGCGGAGCTGCCTGCGCGGCTCGAGGAAATCGAAAATGCCGAGGAGGAGGGAGTGGTCTTCCGCTACCTGACGCTGCCGGTGCGCACCATTGGCGACGAGAATTTCCGCGTGACTGGTTTGGAATGCCTGCGCATGGAGCTTGGCGAGCCAGACGCTTCTGGAAGGCGCAGCCCGGTGAAAATTCCCGGCTCCGAGTTCTTATTGCCTTTCGATTGCGTCATCCATGCAATCGGCAACAGCCCCAATCCGCTCATCCCTGCTACGACGCCCGGATTGGAGATCAGCCGGAAGGGTACGATTGTGGTGAACGAGGAAAGCGGTCGTACCTGCAAAGCACGCGTCTGGGCTGGCGGCGATGTCGCCAGCGGGGCGGCGACCGTGATCAACGCGATGGGCGCCGGTCAGCGTGCTGCCCGTTCGATCCACGAGTATCTCTGCCATCCGGAGCAGTGGTAATTTCGACACCTGGCAGCGGGAATGGTAAAGGAAACCACCTGATCACTGACGCAGTCATGGCAAAAAAAATAACAATAACGGTCAGTTGAGCAGGGTTCATCCTGCTCAATTGTGATTTATCCAGCCTGGCTCTTCGATCTGGCGAGTAAATATTCTCTCAACACGACCGCCTGGTTGTGCTCAGTGTCTTTGGCTGAATACAAGAGCGTCAACCGCCCTTTATTCGCAATTTCGAGCAACAGTTTCACTGCGTCCTGATTTGCGTCGAGCTCCGAGAAATACCGCTGCTTGAATTCCTCAAGTTTTGACAAGTCGTGATGGTACCATTTGCGCAGCTCGGTGCTTGGCGCTGCCTCTTTCATCCACAGGTCAGCCCGCAACAGTTCCTTGCTGATCCCTCGCGGCCATAAGCGATCGACCAGGACGCGAAAGCCATCCTGCGGATCGGGTGATTCATAAACGCGTTTGGTGTAAATATCTGTCATCTTTATTGAATCCCATTTTTCTTGATCGATAGCTGTCAATATTATGTCATAAATATTCCACTTTTATACACCAATGTAGAGTGTTGTTTTACTCAGGAAGGGTTCCTTGGCTTGAGTGGAGTCAGCCGATTAATCGTCCGAGAAAAAGACCAACAGCCAGCAGAAATGGGGTGGCTACCGTGACGATTACATTTTGAGCCATGGATGGGATCAACGCTGAGGGGTTATCAGCGTTTTGCCTGGAGCCTTGATACGCGCGCCAGGCAATGATCGCGGTGAGAAGCGCAATCAGGCTGAAGACAGGCAGCAAACCTAAGATAACTCCGACGATGATGGATAGATATGCCAGCAATAGAAAGATGCCGTAGATCGTGCTGCTCGCCTTGCGTCCGATTGTGATGGGAAAATGCCTGCGCCCGATGCTGCGGTCAGCTTCTACATCCGGGAATTGGTTGAGCAGCAACAGATTGCTTACCAAAAATGTCGGGACGAGGGATGCCACAAATGCGGTCCAACTGAAAGAACCCGCGAATACATAGTGTGTCCCCATGACCATGATGACGCCAAAGCCTATCCCGGGGGCTAGCAGGCATAATAGTGGGCGATAAACCCACCAGATCGTGTAGGTCACAACTAGAATCAACCCAGGAATGCCAATCAGCAGCAATTTCCACCCGCTTTTGTAAATGAAGAACAAACCAATCAAGGCGGTGATGGCAAAGGTGATCCATGCAAGACGCCAGGCTGCTTTACCCAATTCCGGATTCGCAGGCAGGGTGCCGCTGCCGCCGCTGAATGGCGTGCGCTGGGTTTTATAATCCAGGGTGCTTTTGTAGTCAAAATATTCATTGAAAACGTTGACGCAGATATGCGCAAATAGCGCGCCAATGAAAACCAGTAAGATATATGGCAGAACCAACCGGTAATGCTGCCAGAAGGCGGTGCCGAGTCCGACAGCGACGCAGGCGGGGCTGAGGATCAGGAATGGCGGGCGGGTGGTCCCAATTACAGATTTCAAGGTGGTCATTAGCAGCTCCATTTATTGAGAAATCATCTATTGATTATAGCGATTCCATTTGATCAGAAAATACACGATTTCCATTCATAATCGGAGCACAGATATCCTCTGTGCAGTATATCGCAGTTTGCCGACCGTGAGGCATCAGGTCCAAGGTTTTGTTCCCCTGGCGAAAATGTAATAGAGCCCATCGCCCAATCTGGTTAGTGAATCCTCGAACAACAGCGAATAACCCTTGCGGTGATCCTGCGCAGGATCTTGCTTTCGCCGGTGCTCCCAAACGCGCTTGACCGTAGGAGTCAGGTCCTTGATTTCAATATCAATGAGGCCAGCATCCTCCATCCAGCTGCGAAAGTCATCCGCGGTTCCCTCGCATAAGTAATCCAGGCCAATGCGGTCGAGCTCTGCGCGAATATCAAGCGCGAGCGGTTTTGTGGTGATGACATCCGTAATCAGCATCTTGCCGCCAGGCTTGAGCACGCGCGCCATCTCAGGCTGTCCTATCTCGGTAGGCGCAGGCGTGGGGAATATGACGTACTCGCTGATCAGCGCGTCAAAACGATTGTCATCCGTAGGAAGGCGAGTCTTGTCACCTGCGCGGAATTCTATCAGATGGCTCAGTTGTTTCTCTTTCAGTGAATGTTGAGCGGTTTCAAGAAGCTCGCGGTCAAGTTCGACGCCGAGGATATACCCGCATGACATTCTTTTTGCCAGCCAAAATGGAACCTCGCCAGCTGCGCTGCACAAAACCAGGATGTTCTTTCCATTCAACGGCTCCAGATCGGACCGTATTTGATCCAGGATGGGCGAGAGTTCGATGATTTCGGATGGCGACCATTTCATCAGGCTGTTCCTTTGGATGTTTGTCGGCGGTCATTCGTGAGAAAAAAGGTCATCCCCATACTATGATAATACAAATACCATAATGATATGACCAGGATCATTATGCATGGATTCTTGCTCTTGCTTTGCCCGAGATTCGAACTGCCCGCCTGCCTTAATTACTGAATCCGGATCGTTTCTCACCCCTGTGAAATGGATTTATTCCCTCAAAAGCTCTATCCTGGGTCGAACAACAGGTTTTTTAATACCGATGCATTGACCGGGGCATATCCCCCGAAATCGTTGTTGAAAAAAGCGTACACCCGCCTGGCTCCGCGGGCGACTAATCTTCGCGCAAGTTCGGCGATCTTGCGTAAATCTTCCGCTGAGTAATCGCTGGAATACCAGTGCTCATGGCCGTGCAAGCGCAGGTAGGCTCGTTCTGAGGTGAGTATTTCGGTCAAATCCTGCCGGGGCGAATCAACATTACAGAAGACCGCTCCAATAGAGGTCAACAGGTGCTCGATCTCTGGATTGTACCAGCGCGGATGGCGGAATTCCACCGCAACCCGGGCAGGATCCGCAAAGGCTTCCAGGGCGCTGAGCAGCAGTCCAGTATCATACGGCAGATTGGGAGCAACCTGCAGCAGGATCATCTCGAATGTTTCACCCAGCAAAGCTGTTGACCGGCAAAACGCCTGGATGTCGGTTTCTACATCTTTCAGCAATTTACGGTGAGTGATGTTTTTAGGCACTTTCAGCACGTAACTGAAGCCTCGCGGGGCGCGGGCTTTCCACTTCTGGTAAGTTTGATCCTTAAACGCGCGGTAGAAAGTGGCGTTGATCTCGACTGCATTGAAGCGCTCGGCGTAATAATCGAACCAGCGTGATTTAGCCAGATCCCGCGGGTAAAAGTCACCGCGCCAATGGTCGTACGTCCAGCCGGAGGTACCAATGAAGAAGGTGGGTGGATTGTCGGTTGCCATCCTGCTTGGATTATACTAAGGCTTTGTCCTTGGAACAGTGTCTATCGCAGGTGTTGAACAACGCCGGGAAGCAGGAAATACAAAATTTAGTCTCTCCCAGCTGGCAGGCTAAAGATAAAAGGCTCGAAAATATCGTGCCCCAAACGGCAACCCCCAGCGCCCGGGGCATGTTGAGATCAGTCCTTAGCTCATTGCTTTCTTCACGAGGGCAGTGATCCTTGCCTCTTCGGCGGGGGTCAGCTCCATCAGGGCGAAGGCAGTCGGCCACATGGCGCCTTCGTCGAGTTTCGCTATATCGTTAAAACCGAACGTAGCGTACCTTGTGTTGAACTTCTGAGAGCTCTGGAAGAAGCAGAGTACCTTGCCGTCCCTGGCATAGGCGGGCATTCCGTACCAGGTTTTGGGCGAGAGGTCTGGCGCGGCGGCTGTAATGATCTCATGCAGCCGCAAGGCCATGGCTCGCTCGGGTTCGGGCATCTCGGCGATCTTGGCGAGCACTTCGCTTTCTCCGTCAGCCTTCTTCGCGCTGCGGCGGGCTTCGGCCTTGAGCTCCGCTGCGCGCTCCTTCATCGCGGCCTGTTCCTCGGCTGAAAATCCAGTGGAAGCCTTACCGCCAGCGGCGCTCCTGTCTGACTTTTTAGTGGAGCTTTTCCTTTGGTCCATGAGTAACTCCTTCTGTTTACCGTTTTTGTGTACCATCAGGCAAACTTAATTTTATTATAGCACGCACGTTCTAATATTATAATATATTAGACAAGAATTGTCAAGTTTACAATGCATCGAGTTGCCAGCCCAGGGGAACCTGGCGGGTGCTGGCATGATAGCCCTGCTCCGCGCGTGATGTGTAAAGTAAAAATGACTCAATTGGATCAAGGGGGATTTCCATTATTTCTCCACATCCTGCTAACCGGCTTGGCGAGTTTCGTCCATCAGCCGGGTACGCTAATGGTGAGGGTTATCCGCTGGTGGGCGAGAGGAGGTAACGCCATTTAGATGGAACCAGCTTGAGCCATAAAAAAAATAAAATCGCGGCGACTCCCACCAGCCGAAAGCGCATTGTTGGTCCTATGCTAATTTCACACAACACTTTCTACGATTTTCACCAAGCTGTGCTGGGGTAAGGACAAAACAACAAATGATGGCAAATCTAAGCTTCTCCAAAACGAAAAACTATCCAAATTACTGATCTTCTCAACAAACAGTGTAATCACTGTTCCGTGTGAAACGACCACAATGTTCTTGTTTGGATGCTCAACTTCAACAGCTGTCAGTGCTTTCGAAAATCTTTCAACGGCTTGGGCGGCAGTTTCTTTGCCGAAGACCAATCGATCCGGATAGAGAAAGAATTCCTTTACTTTGGCTTCAAACTGTTCGCGGCCTAAGAAATCAACGCCTGTACGATCATGCTCATGTAAACCTTCATGTGTGTAATAGGGCTTATTCAATCGATGGGCAGCAATTTGAGCAGTTTCAATCGCTTTTGGTTCAAGGCTTGAAATCAAAACATCGGGGAAATAAGGCGCTAAATGATCTGCCAGCGCCTTGCATCGAACTCGACCAGCTTTGGAGAGCTGCCATTCTTTTGCCG
>JAXDCA010000042.1:0-9886 GCA_034678305.1 Bellilinea sp. | reverse complement strand
TTTCCGACCTATATATTTCAACACTTTCCCGAACCGGGAAGGGGGCTCTAACTCCCCTTCTCTCGCCGTTTCGGAGAGAGAAGGGGCCGGGGGATGAGAGAGGTCATGCCTCAGCCTAACACAGATTGCTGCCAAAGCACATCGCAGCCCGGCTTAGTGCGATTCACCAAAAGATTGCGAAATGTCTGCAGGATGTTAAAGTTTCCGACCTATATATTTCAACCCCCTTCCCGAGCCGGGAAGGGGGCGCTAACTCCCCTTCTCTCGCCGTTTCGGAGAGAGAAGGGGCCGGGGGATGAGAGAGGTCATGCGTCCGGGATGATTTCGATATGCGGCAATTCGCGTCTCCACAAGCGAAAGCCGAACCCATGCCCTGTCAGGAAGCCTTTATCCAGACCTTCCAGCAGCCAGTCAGCCTTTTCCTGCGTGATTTTCCCATCCTCGAGCGCCTGCTCGATGCGCGTACGCATGGCGTTATTGCGCGATGCCTGGATTGCCTCTCTCACCTTGTCTATATCCACGCCGGCTTCTTCAGCGATTTCCTCCAGGGCCATGCCATCCTTTAATTTTGATTTGAGCTCTTCGCTGCTCATGCCAAGCGATTCGACGGCTGCTTCCAGGCCTGTTGATCCGATACAGCGTGCAATCCCCTCTCCATGCTTGGTGCAAAACACCTCGATAAAAATCACTTCTTCTTTCGGCGGGGGCGTATCCTGGGCAAACACGGTCGATATGGCAAAAATCCCAGCGGCCAGCAGGAGGAGGACAATCCCGCCTACAATCAAGCCTTGTTTTTTCACATCCATTTCTCCTTTCCTTATTGAGAGGCAGTCATCTCGATTGCCTGCTTGATATGATCGTAGCGGGTTGCAAGGAAGGATTCATTAATATGGTGTGTGAAAATTATGGGGATTGGCGTTAATAAACAACCCTCGCCTCACGCCCCCATGGCAGTGAACAACAATCCAGGCACAGGCGCCGAGATGTCACTTTCAGCCTGCGCTGTTGATAGTGATTCTATTTGGATTTCAAAATAGATCAGCCCAGCCGGCCGCCTTTCAATTGCGCCTGATACTCCGCCAATTCCTTCCATTTGCCAGCCGCCGCTAACCGCGCCTGCTCCGGCCAGGTCGCCGGATTGGAGATGCGGTTGCCTGCATTGACCAGGATCTCTTTGATCACCCCCGCTTTTGTCTTCGAGAGCTGCTTGAAGGTGCTGATTCCAGCTGCGATCAACACCGATTTCACTTTCGGGCCGATGCCCTCAATTTTGGCAAGGTCGTCCGGCTCAGGCGCGCTTTCTATCGCCGGTTCGGCAGGCAATTGAATCGACTTGACTTCGCCGCTTTGCTGGCTGATCTGCATGGATACTGCTTCTTTTCTGCGGCAGCGGAGGATGAAGAGCAGCACCGCGGATAGAAAAGCAATCAGCGGGATGAAGGCAAGATAAGAGAACGAGCATTTTTCGTCGCAACATGGTTGACGGTGAGTGGTCACGGGAGGTCTCCTTCCGCCTGGCAGGGGGCTAAATCAGGCATTAAATTATTATAGCCTGCTTTGACCCGAAGCGCACGCCGATATCAATTTCACCGAATACCCAGATATGTCCAATAGGAAATCGTTCCGTGGGTAAAGCAGAAGGAATTGCAGTACACGCTAAGGGCTGTAAGTCCGAGCAAGATAAAGGCGACGACGAACGCCAGGAAGATATCCGATCGGGAAATACCGCCTGCCGGCGTCTGTTCGGAGCGAACAGCCATCTAATGTACTCCCATTCCCGCAATCGAGGACTCCTTGCCGCCGTGAAAGCTGCTTCGCTGGAAGGCCTTGTTAACGTCAACGACCAGTACGGATTGTCTCGAGCAGTTCTTGTTTTAGATATTGCATATTTATTATATAGATTTATAATGTTTAGTTCAAGAGATTCGTTCATTACCAGCCAGACATGCCCGTTATCCCGCGGCGGCCGGTTTTCACATCCTCAGGTTGCATCCGGCTGGTGAATGGGCAATCTTATGGATGCTATCCTGTCCGTTATCACAGGAAGGTGTATCATGCCAAAATACCTATTTGAAGCAAAATATACCGAAAAAGGCCTGCAAGCCATCTTGCAAGAAGGTGGCTCGAAACGCTTTCAGGTGTTGGGCAATGCCATCATGCAGCTTGGCGGCAAGGTGGAAGCTTTTTATTACGCGCTTGGCGACATCGACCTGTTTCTGATCGTCGATTTACCCAACACGGTCAGCGCATCGGCTTTCTCGATACTGTCCAACGCTTCTGAAGCTGTGGAAGTCAAAACTGTCGTATTGATCACCCCGGAGGAGCTCGACCGGGCAACTGCCTTAGCGCAAGAGAGAAAATAATAACCCGGCGCCCGGGCAACTTGATCACGCGCAATCAGCAGGCCGGCGTGACCAAAGAGCATAGTCACAACAAAATCGCGCCGATGACATACGGCAGCAGCGCCAGCACTGCCAGCGGCATGCGCCTACGCTGGCGAGAATCGGGCGTGTCCCAGGTGAACAGGGATAATGCCAAAATAAAAGCAACCGCGCTGGCAGACAGAAGAATCAACGCCGGTAAAAGCACGCCACCCTCAGGCGGCTGGTTATAACCCAATCCCGCGAAGACCCGCATGCCGTAGGTGGTCGGCAGCAGCATGCCAATCCGCGCCAATCCGGCGGGCAGAATGCTGGAAGGCATCATCAACCCGCCGAGGATCATCGACGGCAAAAAGATCAACTGCGCCCACAGCACTGTCATTTGCGTGCTGGTGGAGATGACCCCAATCAGCAGACTGAGCGAGGCGCAGGCCACAGCGATTAACAAAAAAGCCAGCAAAAAGCCCAGCCAGTTGACTGGCAAGGGTCCTTCGAAGAACAGCGGCGAAGCGATTGTGATGATGGCCGACACAACGATCAAATGGAGCAGGACAGAGAGTCCTGGGATGATTAAAATCGACAATGCCGGTACGCCGTTGATGCGGTAGCTGCGGAAAATGCTGGCTTTGCGGGCGGAAACCAGGGTGTCCGGCATCGAAAGCAGCGTGCCGGCCAGTACTGCGAAGATAACCAGGGCGGGAATCATGGTCTTGCGGAAATCCGGATAGACCGCGGTCATTAGCGCACCAATGATGGCAAACACCCCCAGTGGAAAGAGGTAGGTTAAAAAGAGCAGCGTGCGGTTGCGGATGCCAGTGCGGAACTCGAAAGCGAAGTGGCTCCAGAAAGCTTTCATTGGCCGCCTCCTTTACGGGTGATCTCGAGAAAGCGGTCTTCGAGCGAAGGCCGCTCGATGCGCAAGTCGATCAGCGAGTCGCCCCGGGCGTCGATGGCGGAGATGATGGCAAAGACCGTGGAGCCGATATCCGTGCTGAAGTACACCAGGTAATCTTCCTTCTTGAAATGCTGCGCGACAGCCGGGAAGGTCAGGTCGGGATGGTCGAGGCTGCTGTTCTGGGTGCGGACGGTAATTTTGGTAAGCCCGGCTCCGCTGGCTGTAATTTCCAACGGCGTGCCGGTCGCGGCGATTTTGCCGGCCAGCAGGATAGCAATGCGGGAAGAAAGTTCCTCGGCTTCGGCCATGTCATGGGTGGCGAGCAGGATGGTCGCGCCGCCAGCTTGCATCTCGCGCATTAGCTCATGTAGAGCAACGCGCGTGGCGACATCCAGGCCGGCGGTTGGCTCATCCAGAAAGAGCACCCGCGGATTGTGGGCAATCGCCAGGGCAAGCGCCAGCCGGCGCTGCTGTCCGGAAGAGAGTTCCTGGTACTGGGCGCGGCGTTTCTCCACCAAATCCAGCCGCTCGATCAGGTCGTGGCGTGGCTCCACTCTGTGATAGGCGCAAAACAGATGCATGGCTTCTTCGACCGTGATGTTGGGCGGCAGCCCCGAGGTCTGCAGCTGGACGCCCATCACGCCGCGCAGCTGGTTGACCTGGCGGGTAGGATCGATGCCAGCCACCCGCAGTTTTCCAGTATCCGGCGTGCGCAGCCCCTCCAGGCACTCCAGCGTGGTGGTTTTGCCAGCGCCGTTCGGACCTAGCAATCCAAAGATCTCGCCGCGCCGCACTTCGAAGGAAATGCCGTCCACGGCAAGGACGCCGTTGTATGACTTTCTGAAATCCGCTACAGATAAGACGATCTCCTCCATAGGCAGCCCTCTTGGATGAACTTCGAGAATTGAATAAGAGAATATTGTAAAAATGCGCGTAAGAAAATCATACAAGATGCAAGCGGCGAAGTCAATGATCTGCGCTGCCTAATATTAACCAATCCTGTTATCATTGCCAGGAAAGGTATATAATTTTAGCCTGCGGGTCGAGCAGAGGGAACTCGTCACAGGCACTGTTGTGAAAGGCTTTTTTGATTCGCATACCGATTATAGACAGACAACCAGGAGAACCACAGCATGGATTGGGATAATCAATTCGCAGAACGGGCGCTGAAGATGCGCAGCTCAGTGATTCGCGACATGCTCGCCTTAACCGAACGGCCGGATGTCATCTCCTTTGGCGGGGGGCTGCCAGGGCCGCAGGTCTTTCCAATTGAACGCTTCAAGAAAGCCTGCTGCCGCGTGCTCGATGAAAATGGCGAGCTTGCGCTGCAATACGGCTCGACCGAAGGCTACCGCCCCCTGCGCGAGTGGATCGCCAGCCAGGCTCGGCAATACGGCGTAAAAGTTGGGATCGATAACGTGCTGATCACGAACGGCTCGCAGCAGGCGCTCGACTTAATCGGCCGCGTGTTTATCAACCCGGGCGACCTGGTCGCCACAGAATCGCCAACCTATGTCTCCGCTTTGCAGGCCTGGCGTGTGTATGGCGCCCGATTTATTTCTGCTCCCTCGGACGAACACGGTCTGGTTGTGGAAAAAGTGGAAGAGATTCTGAAGCAGCGCCCAAGATTCCTCTATGTGCTGCCCAATTTCCAGAATCCCTCAGGCACAACGCTTACCCTGGAACGGCGCAAGCAGCTTGTCGAGCTGGCGCAACGTTATCAGATCCCAATTCTCGAAGACGATCCCTATTATCCGCTGCGTTATGAGGGTGAATCGCTGCCGCGCATCATCACCCTGGAAAGCGCAGCTCAACCAGAATCAGATGATGTTTACAATGGTAACGTCATTTACACCAGCACCTTCTCGAAACTGCTCTCCCCGGGCATCCGTCTGGGTTGGGTGATCGGACCGGCGCCGGTAATCCGTAAACTGTCGGTCGCCAAGCAGAGTGTTGACCTGAACACCAGCGTTTTTGTGCAAATGGTGGCCAACGAGATCGGGCGCAGCGGTTTTTTGGACGAACATATTCAGATCATCCGTGCCTGTTATATGGAACGCCGCGACATGATGCTGGAAACGATGGCAGAGATGTTCCCCAGCGACGCCGTATGGACACGACCAGAGGGCGGCATGTTCCTGTGGTGCCGTATTCGGGAAGATATCGATGCGTCTGAGGTCTTCAAAACTGCCATCCAGCAAAACGTGGCCTTCGTGCCCGGTGAACCCTTCTTCCCGAACGGCGGCGGGAAGAACACCATGCGCCTGAATTTCTCGTTCTGCACTCCGGAAACGATTCGAGAAGGCATCACCCGCCTGGGACGGGTATTGAAACAGGTCGAATACGAATGAGTGCCATCGCGAGCCGGGCGCTTTTTTTCCCGGCGCTGCATTCTCAAGTGTAGCCGGGAGATCGCTTCACTGCGCGCTGCGCCCGCAATGACATATAGACGCAGACTACCTCACCCCGCAAACACTGCCCGCAGACCCGCCTGAAACGCCTGCGCAGGGATGGTGCATTGCGATTGCCCCTCAAAATAATTGCGCGTCATTCGCAGGCGCGGATAAGCGCGCTGCTGAAGGTTCCCGGTGAAACGGTAAAAATCTGGCACTGAGATCATCGAATCGAGTGGATTGAGTAAAGATTCATCTTCGCTGCCAATGGCAAGGTAAACATTGGCTGGCAGGTCTTCGTTTTCCTGAGCGTAGTCCTGCTCGGTCGAAAACAAGGATTGCTCGGCATACCCAATCGCCGGGCTGCCCGTCACAAAACGGTTAAATACGCGCGGCTCCTGGAAGAGCGTGTGCAGAGTAAACAATCCGGCCAGCGAGTGCCCAACCAGCGTGCGGTTGTAAGGATCAGCGGGAAAATGAGCCTCGATGCGCGGGACAAGCTCCTCGCGAAGGAAACTTAAAAATTCCTGCGCGCCGCCGGTTTCCACCTGTCTCCCGCCAAGCCAGGATTGCAGTTGACCCTCCAGGTATTTGGATTGAACCGGCGTGAAATCCTTTACCCGGTGGGCGACAAAGCTCTTAAAATCGTCGCCGACCAGGCTTTTCAGCGGATAACCGACGCCGGCCACGATCACTTCTGGCACGGTGTGGAAGAGATGCATAACCCGAACCGTGTCAGTCAGCATATTAAAAAAGAGATTGGCATCCAGCACAACGACCAGCGGATAGAGTTTCGATGGGACCTGCTGATAAGAGGGCGGCAGGCCGACCGAGATCTGGTAGTCCTGCTCAGTATGTTGCGAGCTCATGATCCATGTTTCTGTGGTGGAAAAAGTGGCCTGATTCGGTAAAGTCATGCGGGTTGCTCCTGAAGGGGTTCGTGAGATTCTAATTGCACCGATCGTGCCAGCTTATCTCTCGTAAATGCTGACCCGATTGCGGCCAGACTGCTTGGAGCTATACAGTGCCTGGTCTGCGCGCCTGATCAGCTCGTCCAGGGTCAGGCTGGCTGCCGCGCCGTAGGTGCTGCAAATGCCCATGCTGACGGTGATCTCGACGGATTGACCGCCATTAAATTCATGCTGATAGGAAACAGATTCGCGCAGGCGTTCAGCCAAGCGGCGCGCCCCCTCCTGGCTGGTTTCGGGAAGGAAGATGATGAATTCGTCCCCGCCATACCTGCCAAGAATGTCCACCTTGCGCAGCACCATCTGCATGCGCGCGGCAGTTTGGGCAAGGATCTTATCGCCAGCTGAATGGCCGAAGGTGTCGTTGATCTCTTTGAAATGATCGATATCCAGCATGATGGCCGTGAGGGGACGGCGATAGCGCTGCGCCTGTTCGAAGGCACGGCTGCCCAGCTCGAGAACGTGACGGCGGTTGGATATGCCGGTCAAGCCGTCTTGAGTGGCCAGCAGCTCGAGCGCTGCCTGCGCCTTCTTGCGTTCCTCGATTTCCTGCTGCAGCTGCACGTTGCGCAGCTGGTGGATCTCGCTGTCTTTGCGGGCGGTCTCGACTTGATGGGCAATTTCGATAGTCTTCAACCGGCGGTCTGATTCTTCATCAAAAACGGATTGATTCAGCTCGAAAAATAACTCGAAATGCATCAATGCCTTGACCGCATCACCGCTCTTTTTATATGCCTCGGCAAGCTCGCGGTGGCACTCGGAAACTACCCGCTGCGAGCCAGACTCTGTGGCAATCTCCAGAGCGCGGTAGAGATGGGAGAACGCTGAATCAAGTTGGTTTTGTCGCAGATAGAGCGCGCCGATTTTTCTCTGCGCGCGGGCGACCTCGAGCGGGCGGCCGATACTCTCGGATACTTCGGCCGTCAATTGTAAAAAATTATGCGCCTGCGGGTAATTCTCCATGGCAAGATAGGCCTCGCCGAGCGAGTTGAAGGCCTCAACCTCGCCGCCATGGTAACCGATCTCTTGATAAAGCTCGACGCTGCGCAGCCCATACTGCACGGCGAGTTGATTCTGTCCAGCCAGCCGGTAGGCGTCGCACAACTTGGCGCGCGCGTCAGCTTGCAGGCGCTTATCCCTGAGGATGCCAGCCAGGTCCAGACACTGCTCCAGGTGCGGAAAGGCGCGCGGCAAATCCTCGAGCAGCAGGTAGAGGTGGCCGACATCTTTCAGGGCAGCCGCCTCGCCGCTCATGTCCTCCAATTCGCGGTAGAGGATCAACGCGCGCAGCAACTGCTGCAGCGCTTCGGGATAGGCGGCCATCAGCATGTAGCAGGCGCCCAAGCCGCCGAGCGCCCCGGCCTTGCCTGCCTGATCCCCAGCGGACTGGAACAACGGCATCACCTCCAGGTAAAGCGGGACAGCGCGGTGATAATCCTCCATCTCGAGGCAGGCGCGGGCATGCACTGACAGGGCGCGAGCACGCAGCAGGTCAGACTGCTTGCCGGCTGGCAGCTGGTCGGTGACCAGGCTGCTGGCTTGCCGCGAGAGATCGATGGCGCGTTGGGGATTCGATGTGATCAGATCAACCGCGCTGTTCAGCAAGCCGGAAATCTTCCCGAGGGTGTCCTGGTCATGCGGCAGGCCGGCGTGAACGGATGGAGTGGTTTGGATCATGGCATTCCCTTAGCAGGGAATGTTGCAATATGCGTACCCAAGAGAGGTGTCAAGTGTCAAGGGCAAAGAGACAGCGCATATTGATCAGATGTACATTCCATTTTTAGCTGGAACGGCGTAGAATTTAATCGAGCGGTTGAAAAAAATTGATTCACCGCAAGGAGTGGCAAATATGTCCAAAGCAACCTATCGGCGCCTGGCCGGCTTGGTGGTTGGCGGATTGATCGGGCTGTTTTTTGCGCTGGTTGCCACGATGATCAATTCGATCCTCATGCCTGATATTCCGTTTTATATGCCGCCATTCGGACCCATAGGAAACGCAGCAGCCGGGTTAACAGCAGGGATGCTTCTCGGACTGGTCAGCGCCTGGACGGACGCATCGGTACCTGGACCCATCTATGCTGCTGCTCTTGGCGCATTGCTCCTGCTGATATCGGGACTGATCTTCGGGCAGACACCGTTGTTCCTGGTGACAGCAGGGCTGGTTACCTCGTTGTTTCTGATGCTGCCTTTTGGGGCAATGGTCTTGCCACTCACGGCTCTCGTGCGAGTCGCAGTCAACCAGTTAACCGATTACCGCGACCACACAATCCTGCTGCCGCGGCGCTGGTTGATGATTGCATTGCTGCTGGCTTGCGCAATAGGGGGCGGTATGTTGTTCCGGCTGAAATCCGATGCGCAAATCATGCTCCAGCGGGCCAACAGCATGATTACCGCCGGCTTGCAAGCCCAGGGAAACGATGCCTTACCAGCCCCTCTGCGCGCGCCCAACGTGCAGGATTTCAACGCTCACGCCACCCAAAAGTACCAATTAGAGTGGCAAAACCATAATCTCAATTTGTATGCGATCCCGCGCCCCGCGACGCCCGAATATAAGATGGCGGTTGTCATAGCCCGCTTCGATAACGGCTGGAACCTGGTATGCCTGTATCCAGATACTCAACGGGATCCAGGCTGCCGAGGATTCGACAAACTACCCAGACCCGAATCGGAGTATTGATCGATCCATTCGGATTTGTTCTACAACCAGCATTCATTCCTTCGAATGAGGCGCGCCGCTTGGCAGTTACAATTCAGAGGTGCAATTCGGGCAGCGGGTCGCTTTGAGCGGGATGGGTGTGGCGCAATACGGGCAGTCCTTTGTCGTTGGCGCCGCGGGCGCTTCAGCTTTCTTGGGCATCAGGCGGTTTAACGCGCGAATGACAAAGAATATAACGAGCGCGATGATCAGGAAATTAATAATCGCGTTGATGAAAATTCCGTAATTAATCGTGGCTGCGCCCGCTTCTTTAGCAGCAGCCAGCGATGCATACTGCTGCCCGTCCAGCGAAACATACAGGTTGGAGAAGTCCACTTTTGCGAGCAGTAATCCGAGGGGCGGCATGATGATGTCGTTGACAAACGAATTGATAATAGCGCCAAAGGCTCCGCCGATGATCACCGCGATGGCCAGATCCATGACATTGCCGCGCATGATAAATGCTTTGAATTCTTTCCACATAGTTACCTCCACATGAAAATCGCTACCAGTATAAGTTAATTCAAGTTGCTTGATTATTATATTTATATTTC
>JAXDCA010000041.1:0-15168 GCA_034678305.1 Bellilinea sp. | reverse complement strand
CCACCCACTGAGCACCATCCCCTTCCGTGCCAAGCTCCAAATCGCTGCTGATTATGTCAACGATACCAGTGCTGATGATTTCTTCCGCATCCTCCGAGGAAGCGCTGACCTGAGAAGTAACCGTCCCTGAACCGGACGGCGGAGGCGTGGCGGTGGGATTATTCGTCGCAGTTGGCGAGGGAATTTCCGTATGGGTTGCGGTCGGAGGCGCGGGTGTAGCAGTCGATGTGTTCGTTGCGGTCGGCGGTAGAGTTGTGGGGGTTGGTGTGCGCGTTGGGGTCGACGGCTGAGATGTCGCGGTACTGGTTGGAACGGCTGTGGGGGTAGATGTCCAGGTTGGCACCGGTGTGGCGGTCTGCCGTGGTTGGTCGGGCCGGATACAGTTCTCGCTGCCGAAATCTGTAAAGGAATTTCCTGGTTCTGGGATAAACTCCCAGTCATAGCTGCCTTCATTTAGGCTCAATTTGAGGACCCCGTAGACGTTGTTATTCCGCACCTCACTGTTTGGTTGTGGTTCATCAAATGGGTATCCGAGCCAAGCGCCGCCCGTTCCAGAAATAAACTGACGGATGCCATAACCATAATCCGCTACACCAAACGGTGTCTGCGGCGCAAAACGCTCATAAAAATGTTCGTGACCATTAATGACCAAATCAACGCCATACTGATAAAGGACCTGCCAAATATCCAACATAGTGTCTGTGGGACCATGCACGGTACCCGAACTAAAGAGCGGAATATGCCAGTAGGCCAGTGTGCAGTCGGATGGGTGTGCCGCTAAGTCAGCACGCAGCCATTGTTCTTGGGCTGAGCCTGCCACAGCGCTGACCTCACTGTTCAGGGATAGAATATGCCACGAACCGATATCATAACTATAATAACCCTCACTCGGATCACCTGCCGTGGCGCCGTAGTAATTGAAATAACCGGCAGCTCCAGGGGTAAGATAATCATGGCCGCCTGGCGAGGGTCGAATTCGCGCTTTATGGCGGCCCCAATTGGGATCAAAGCATTGGCTGAACTGCTCGTCAGTTCCTTCAAGGTTGACGTTGTCGCCAGCAGTGAAAATTGTGCCGGGTATCGTATCGAGTAAAGCAGCTGTAATTTGGTCATTTCCCCGGCAAATGGTGATGTCCCCGGCGCCAACCAGGATATTTGTGTCCGGGAAGATGGTGATCGTTGTGATATCATAACCGCTCAGTCCGCCGCTGTCGACAACCGAAGCAGTAATGGTATGAACACCAATTGACAGGTTTGACACCAGAGGACTACCGCCCGTTCCGATCGCTCCATCCAGACTGGAATTCCAGGTTATTCCACCGGTCAGGTCGCCATCCTGTATGTCGAAAGCAGTGCCATTGAAGGTGGGAATACTGCTCTGTGTGAAGGTGGTTTTGTTCGCTGGCGCCTGGATTTCAACCTGGGGAGTGTTATTTTGCACTTCCGGATTGTAATCAATATGGAGTAAGGCTGCTCTATTTGGCCACAGATCGTATGCAACCGCAGTCCGGTGCCCTGTTCCGGTGATGACAATTGCCAGAGCGTTGCCGCTCGACCAATTAATTCGATCGACTACTTCTTGAATCACATTGCTGATATCAGGCGTGCGCTGTGCTTCCCCCATTTCACCAACTGCCGTCCAGGCAGGCGGTGTCCAAATTACCGCGGAATTTGTCCGCGGTCTAGAAGAAATATCCCATTTGGTAGATGTAAATGCTTGAGCATTGTCTGCCGCTTCCGCTTGAATAATTAGCGAAGTAGACTCGCTGTTGGTTTCATCCGCCATAAATTGAAGATAGGCGTGCTCAATGGACGCTCCAGGCGGAATAGTCACATTTTGAAATCGCAGCCCAATTGTCTGATTATTCCCATCATAAACCAGTTCAATGTCCGTGCTGTTCAGGTATGGGTAGCCCGAGGAAGATTCCTCGCTGTCATCATTGATGTCTGAAACGCGGATTTCCTGGCTGATAGTTCCATATTCTTGGATAACCGAAACGGAAAGGCAATCAATCGAGGATTCTTGGCCATTATCGGCTGAAAGACACAATGTATAATCGCCATTAGCGGAGAAGCTTGCTGTCGTACTGAGCATATCGGGATTGTCAAAAGTCACAGAGCCAGGTCCGCTGGCTTGACTCCAAGTGGTGCTGATGTTTTCGGGAGGAATGGGTAAGCCATTATCATTGGCTGAGCCAACAAGGGCGACTGTGGATGGAAAAAATATTGTTTTGTCTTCCCCGGCATTGATCGTTAGGGATGAATATCCCGATGTGATTTCAGAAGCAGATGATTCATTTAACTTACTTGCCACTTTTAGGTCAGCAGATGCATATATTGAAAGCGCAGGCGAGCAGATAATTATTATGGCATTTACCAACAAGAGGGTTATTTTTTTTCCTTGTTTAATCAAGGCAATGTAACCGCGCAAATGATTTTCATATCGGTAAATCTCGACACCCGGAAAAAATAAATTCAACGAAAAAATTACGACCCTTCTATATCCATAATAAATAAATAGAAGTTAGAATACAAGCCTGTAATAAGTAACTTTGCTAATCAAAAATACAACTTTTATCTAGTTTGTGAATAATATTACTAATCTTATCCACTTGCATACATTATTATTCTGTGATAAATTAATATCGTTCTAACCTTTACTGCCTCTGGGTGCGCTATTCGTTGCGCCCAATTATTCCCCCCTTACTGTGACAATTGAATACCAGCGTACGGTTTCTTTCATCCTTTTTCAAAGGAGGAGCATTTATGTTTGACGAGAAAGAGAGTATCAAAGACGCTTTAATCAGGCGTGGCGTGTCTCGGCGTGACTTTTTAAAGTTCTGCACACTGATGGCCGGCGCGCTGGCCCTGCCAAGGAGCGCGGCATCCATGATCGGCGCTTCGCTGGCGTCGGCCAAGCGTACGCCGGTGATCTGGCTCGAATTGCAGGATTGCGCAGGATGTTCCGAGGCCTTCCTGCGTTCGTCAAGTCCGACTGCCGCAGAGGTTGTCCTCGACATTCTTTCGGTAGATTACCACGAGACGATCATGGCAGCTTCGGGGAAGCGAGCCGAAGAAGCCAAGGAAGCGACCATCAAAGCCGGCGGCTACCTGCTGGTGGTGGAGGGTTCGCCCACACTTGGCGAGGATGGGATCTATTGCTGCATCGGGGGGCGCTCCTCGGTGGATATTCTCGAGGAAGCAGCCGCGAATGCGATCGCCGTGGTGGCAGTCGGCAACTGCGCAACCTTCGGCGGACTGCCCAAAGCAAGCCCCAATCCAACCGGAGCGGTTGCGGTCATGGACCTGGTTAAGGATAAGCCGGTGTTGAACATACCCGGCTGCCCGATGAATCCGGTCAACCTGACCGCCACGGTGGTGCATTTCCTGACCTTTGGCGCGCTGCCTGAGATGGATGAGTTGCACCGCCCGTTATTTGCCTTTGGCCACCTGATCCATGATAATTGTGAGCGGCGCGGTCATTTCGATGCTGGCGAGTTTGTGCGTGACTGGGGCGATTATGGTCATCGCAACGGATGGTGTCTGTACCAGATGGGCTGCAAGGGTCCTATGACTTACCAAAATTGCCCGACGGTGCGATACAACGAGGGAACAAACTGGCCGATTGGAGCTGGGCATCCCTGCATTGGATGCGCCGAACCTGATTTTTGGGATATTCCCACTTACACGCCGATCAAATTGCAAGATTACCTGCCGCCCGTAACTTACCCCGAAGCGGGTGTGTCAGAAGGAAAAATTACACACGAAGGTGCAGCCGTAACCGGTGGAGCGGTGGGCGTTATTGTTGGCGCAAGCCTGGCGTTTGGCTATTCATTAATGACCAATCGCGCCAAAGGTGTTATGCCCGAGGTGGATCACACAGAGCCAACCGATGAAGACCATAAACTGCCTCATGAGTAGAAGAGGATGGTCAATATGCCACTAAGCCGAAGAGAGTTCCTCAAGAAAGCAGGGATTGGCGCCGGGGTGTTGGCGGCTACTGCAACCCCTCGTTCCGCCAGGGCGGCGCCGTTAGAGGCAAATGACAGTGCCTCCATGCTCTACGACGCCAGTCTGTGCGTGGGCTGCCGTGCATGTCAAACGGCTTGTAAAAGGCGCTCGAACCTGCCTCATGTAACCGATCCGCAAAATTTGTACGAGATGCCGAGTGATCTCAATGCGGACACCTGGACGATTATCCAACTATATCAGGATGATGACGGGGAATCCTTTGTCAAACATCAGTGTATGCACTGCATCGACCCGGCCTGTGTATCGGTGTGCCCGGTGGCTGCGCTGCAAAAAACAAATACCGGTCCAGTAATTTATAAGGGCGAGCGCTGCATCGGCTGTCGTTATTGTATGGCTGCCTGCCCGTTCGGTATACCGAAGTCGCAGTGGGAAAAGGCGCTGCCTTTGATCCAGAAATGCGATTTTTGCGCCGACCGCCAGGCGACCGGCCAAGCGCCGGCCTGTGGTGAAGCTTGTCCGACTGGAGCATTGATTTATGGTACCCGTAAAGAAATGCTGACGATAGCAAAAGGGCGCCTGAAGGAGGATCCCAGCTATATTCAACATATTTATGGCGAAACCGAAGCTGCGGGAACCTCGATGCTGTACATTGCCAAAGTTGGTTTCGAAAAATTGGGTTTTCCTGAAGTGGACGACACCGATTTCGCTAAAATCACCTGGCCTTACATGATCGCCGTGCCAGGTGTAATCGGCGTGATGGTGACCCTCAGTACAGCGATTTATTTCTACACCCATCGTAATAAAAATACCAGGACGAAAGGGGAGGGCTGAAATGGGTACACAAGCCAAACAAATGTGGACCACTCGATTTCCGCAGATTCGCATGCGGCGCTACCCGGTCGGCCCTGGGATGGTGTTGATCTGGGTGCTTGGCGCCTTTGGCATGGGGGTGGCAGTATGGCGCTGGATTGTTGGCCTTGGACCCACGACCAATCTAAGCGATGGGCGCGGTTGGGGTTTATGGATTTCCTTCGATATGATGGCAGGCATCGGGCTGGCGGCTGGGGCCTTTACGATAGCGGCGATTGTATATATCTTTCACTTGAAGCGGTTTTATGCGATCGTCCGTCCAGCGATTCTGACCGGATTTATCAGCTACCTACTGGCTGCCTTTACACTGCTGGTCGATTTGGGACAGCCGCAGCGCATCTGGCATCTGATCATCTATTGGAACATTCACTCGCCGTTATTTGAAATCGGCTGGTGCGTGATGCTGTACCTAACGGTGCTGGTGCTTGAATTCAGCCCAGTCATTTTTGAATGGCTTGGCTGGAAGGTGCCGCTCAAATTCATTCACGCGATCACCATACCGCTCATCGTTGCGGGCATCACGCTTTCGACAATGCATCAATCCACCCTCGGCACCATGTTGACGATCCTGCCTTGGCGCATCCACCCGCTGTGGTATTCCCCGCTTTTCCCGTTGTATTTCTTTCTAACGGCGATAGCGGCCGGGCTTGCAATGACAGTGTTTGAATCGTTCCATTCGGCCCGCACTTATGGATATCCATTTGAGCTTGGCGTACTTTCCAGAGTGACCAAAGCCATCCCCTGGGTGCTCGGCGTCTACTTTGTGATTCGCATGGTCGATCTGGCTGTTAACCACAAATTTGGTTATCTGTTGGAAGGGGGGGCGCCAACGGTGATGTTTCTCATCGAGATGATCGGCGGCGTTTTAATTCCCATTGGTTATTTCTCCGATTCGCGCACACGTAATGATCCGAATGGGATTGTTTGGGGGGCTTATTTCACCATGGGCGGGTTGATCCTCTATAGACTTAATTCAGCACTGGTCTTCCTGAACGGCGCTGTTTACCTGCCAAGCTGGTCAGAACTGGCAGTGACAGTGGGATTGACCTGCTTTGGGATCATCCTATATGACCTCGCAGTCAGATTTTTACCGATGTTCCCTGAGCCGACACCAAAAGTTGTTGAAGAATTGTAATTATCCGCATTGAGATAAGGAGAAAATCTATGCCCAAGATTGTCATAGACCCAATTACCCGCATCGAAGGCCACCTGCGTATCGAAGTCGAGGTGGATGGCGGCCAGGTTACCAAAGCCTGGAGCAGCAGCACCATGTTCCGCGGTATTGAAATCATTCTGAGAGGCCGCGATCCACGCGAGGCATGGACCTTTACGCAGCGTATATGCGGTGTTTGAACGACTGTACATGCACTCAGCTCCGTGCGAGCTGTCGAAAATGCCCTGGGGATCCAGATCCCGACCAATGCCCGCTTGATCCGCAATATTATTGAAGCTACCCAATATATTCAGGATCATGTGGTTCATTTTTATCATCTGCATGCGCTGGACTGGGTTGATATTGTCAGCGCATTAGATGCCGATCCTGAAGCGACCTCCGAGCTGGCTCAATCCATATCGGATTGGTCGAAATCCAGCGCGGACTATTTCAAATCCATCCAGGATCGGATAAAAAATTATGTCGCCAGCGGGCAATTAGGCCCGTTTGGCAACGCTTATTGGGGCCACCCGGCGTATAAGTTGCCGCCGGAGGCTAACCTGATGGCGGTTGCGCACTATCTTGAGGCGTTAGAATGGCAGCGCGAAGTGGTCAAGGCGCATGCGATCTTGGGCGCCAAGAATCCACACCTGCAAACCTATCTGGTGGGTGGAATGGCTATCCCGGTCGATCCAAACAGCCAGGCAGCTATCAACGCTGACAAGATCGCCCATCTGCTGTCACTGTTTGCCAAGGCAAAGGAATTTGTCGAGAAGGTTTATCTGCCGGATGTGCTGGCGGTAGCGCCTTTCTATCTTGAATTCGCCGGACTTGGCGAAGGTCTTGGCAACTTCTTGAGTTACGGAGATCTGCCGTTGACCGATGGAGCTGATCCTAATAATGCGGCGCAGATGTTCTTCCCGCGTGGTGTGATCCTGGATCGTGATTTGAGCAAGGTGCACCCGATGGACGAAGCGAAAATCACTGAGTATGTGACCCACTCCTGGTTCGCATATCAGGACGAGAAAAAAGGCATCCACCCGTCTGTTGGAGAAACCACGCCGAATTACACAGGACCGAAGCCTCCTTACGATTTCCTGGAAACAGATAAGAAATATTCCTGGCTTAAAGCGCCGCGCTATGATGACAAGTCGATGGAAGTTGGGCCGCTGGCGCGTATGCTGGTCGCCTATGCTTCGGGGCACGAGCGGGTGAAGTATTGGGTGGATGCGGTGCTGAGCGCACTGGATGCACCGGCAACAGCGTTGTTCTCAACCCTGGGACGCACAGCCGCCCGCTGCGTGGAGTCGATGGTCTTGGCTGAGCAGCTCGCACCGTGGACGATGGAATTGGCGGCTAATATCGCTGCCGGCGACCTGCGTATCCACGATAACGCCAGCTGGAATCCGGATCAGTGGCCTGCCGAAGCAATGGGCTGGGGCTTCACCGAGGCGCCACGCGGCGCGCTTGGGCATTGGATCCACATCAAGGATAAGAAGATTGCCAATTATCAGGCAATTGTGCCTTCCACCTGGAACGGTTCGCCGCGCGATGCGCACGGTACTCCCGGCGCTTACGAAGCCGCGCTGATCGGCACCCCTGTGGAAGATCCGGAACAACCGGTCGAAATTCTGCGCACGATACATTCGTTTGATCCGTGCATGGCTTGCGCTGTGCATGTTCTCGACACGAAAGGAAAGGAAATCACCCGGGTAACGGTGATGGAATAAAGCTGGATGAAAAAGACCCTTGTGCTCGGGGTGGGCAATCTGCTCCTCTCAGACGACGGGGTGGGCATCCATGCCATCCAGAGATTGCATGCGGCGCAACTATTCCCTGAGGAGGTTCAGGTCGTGGATGGGGGCACCTGCGGCCTGGATCTCCTCCAGTTTCTGGAGGGGATTGAGCGACTGATCATCATCGATGCCGCGCAGATGGGCAGGCCGCCTGGCACGGTAGTGCGCCTGGAAGGCGAGCAGGTGCCCGCTTACCTGGCTTTGAAAACATCGCCGCACGAAATTGGACTCCCCGAGCTGCTCTTTGCCGCCAAGCTGACCAATATCTACCCGGCGCAGGTGGTGATCTTCGGCGTTCAACCGGAGTCGCTCGAAACCAGCCTGGGGCTGACGCCGGCAGTCGCAGCGCAGCTGGACGAGCTGGTCGACCTGGTGGCAGCTGAAATCCATAAGAGTGATTAGGATTAAAGAAATTAGAAATATGGTAGCAGCAGGCCTTACGCCTGCTGTTTTTTAGTTTTGAATGCTCGCCACAAAATCTCCAAGCCCCATTCCTGTGCCAGGAAGGGAGCCAATACTGTATTAATTGGATGGCAAAAATACCATATCCCCCGTTTTCTGCGATAATAAACAATTAATGCCCTCCCATCCTTTTCCCTCGATCGTCATCGCTCACCTGGCCCGCTACCCGCAGATGCAGCCGGCTGACCTGTATAAGCTAGCTCACCAGGCAACGCTCGGCAGCGAGCACGCCGTGAGCAGCGAGGCGACCGCTCGCGCCTGGCTTTATTGCGAACTGGCTGAGATGGGCAGCGGACCAGACGAGCCGCTGCTGGATGTGATCTCCGGCGACGGGCAGATCCTGCGCTGCCACCTGCGTCCCTACTTGCAAGGTGAGCATGATCCTGAGGACTTGCTACAGGCTTTTATGCAGACGGCCAAGCAAGTCAGGAGAAACCCGGGTGACTTGCGTGCATCCGTGGATGAAATTCTAAGGTTGTCGCAAGCCGGGCAAATTTGTTTTGGGGCCGAGGAGCTGGGTGAGTATTTCAATCAGATGGAATCGACCGGATGGCCGGCTGTGCACCATTCTGATGAATATTTACGCGCATATCACCCGGCTTACCGGGTCATCGCGCGCGAGTTTCTGCCAAGGAGTATCCATGTTCGAGGCAATTCAGGTCATTGTTGAACGCCATCTTGATCTTGCATGGTTATTCATGCAATAATGATGTGGCTGATTGAGTATGCTATTCGAGTAAAGTATCCAGAAAAAAGTATTGCCCTTATCATGCCTACACATCCCTAAAATCTGCCAGGCTTGAGTGGAAAGAGGATTGCTGTCGGATGAATAACCAGACAAATTTAGAATCTGCACTCATAATCCTGGTTGTGGCGTTGGGGCTGGTAGTTGCTGTGGCTGTCGTGTATTTGCTGTATCAGAAATGGCAGCGCAGGGATGAAACGGCTCGCCGGCATAGGTCAGTTGTCGCGGAGCGTTACCGTAAGGCTATATGGGCTTCCGCGGTTGTTGTCACCTCGACCAGCATGGCAGCAGGAGGATTGGCAAATGAAAAAGTACGCGTCGATCTCAAGTTGGATGTCGTGCCGCCTGAGGGCGAACGCTACCCGGTAAGAACGGCCTGGTGGGTCGATCCGGAATATCTTCAACGCCTCAGACCGGGCGAAACCGTCCTTATCAAAATCGACCGGATGGACGGAATGCGCATCTATCCCAACGAGGATTGGGCAGAACCGCTCGAATGGGGAGAGGACAAACGGCAGGTTTGAGTGAGGATGCTGCGGTTTTATCGCGAGTGATGGACTCACTGCGTGAGCCGGTAATTCGGGCTGCAATCGAATGGCTGGAATTACCGCGCAACAGCCGCGGTTTGGATATCGCTTGCGGGATTGGTTTGGAAGATATTCGGCTGGTTCAATCCATCGCTCCACACGGGCGGGTTGTCGGACTTGATCTTAGCATGCCATCGCTCATCGCTGCAAAAGGGCATTCCAAAGAGTGTGCTCAAGCTGGAGACTTGGATTTTTTGCTGGGAGACTGGTCAAAGCTGCCATTTGCGGGTGACAGCTTTGATTGGATCTGGAGCTGCGATGCGGTTGGCTACGCTCCATATTATCAGGCACATGCTATCGAGGAAATCACGAGGATTGTCCGGCCTGGTGGGTCAGTAGCTATTCTATTCTGGTCTTCACAGTCTCTACTACCGGGTTATCCTGGATTGGAGGCGCGCCTGAACGCTTCCCAGGCAGGTATCGCGCCATTCGAGGAAGGCATGCCGCCCGAATCACATGCAATGCGTGGCGTGGGTTTGCTTCGCTCAGCGGGATTGGAGCGAGTTCGTGCAATGACCTTTGTCCATACAGTACACTCTCCTCTCGGCGATCAAGCCTGGGCTGCGCTGACTGCTCTTTTTAAAATGCGTTGGGGTGGCAGCGAGGCTGAATTGGACGAAGCTTACCGCGATGCCTACCAACGGCTTTGCCTCCCGGATTCGCCGGATTTCATCCTCGATCAACAGGATTATTGCGCTTTCTTCACATATACGATGTTTACAGGCCGAAAACCTAACAAGTCGTTCCATTCCGTTTTTACCAACCAATAAACTCTACTGAAAAATAAGCTCCTGGCTTGAAGTGAGGAAGTATGGCATGAATTTTTTCCACGTTGGAAAAGGAGTCAAAGATGACAGAATAAATGGAGTGGATGTTGGAGTCGTTTTTTCAAGAAGCATTGCTCGAACCGCTGGCGTTGAACTATATTACCAAGGCAGTGGCGCAAGGGTATCCACAGATTGCTAAGCTATTCCGGGCTTTACTCGCCTCTGAGAATTTGCGCCAACGGTTGATTAGGAAAGACCTTACGCGTCACGTTGTTGCTACTTTTGATTACTACGTTTGTATAGAATGCAGCTTAATCTTCGCGGAGGAAGCCCCAGAGATTTGCCCGGTGGACAATACTCCGGAGGATCAATTTAAGAACCTCATTTAAACCTTGCGAGGAGCCGCCAACAGATGATATCTTTGTGGACGGAAGTCAAATTTTTCACTGGTCGGTCCTAAACTATTTTTGGAAAATATCCAAAAAAGAGATAAAATAGGTGGAATGCATCCAGCTCAGAAGGGCTGCACGACCATAACGATCGTAACCATCCAAATCAAAAATAATAGATAGGTATTCAAATACCAGAATTTATGCGCGCACCATTGAATTTTCGTACCCCCGTCACCTTATTGAAAATAAGTTTATGCTTCGTTTTTTTGGCCGCTTTGTTCCTCACTTCTACAAGCGCACATGCTCAGGATTCGACGCCGACACCCGAGATCCACCCTGTCCGTGTTTATTTCTTTTATGGCGACACCTGCCCGATTTGCGCCAGGGCCAAGCCATTTATAGAAAGTCTGGCAGAGAAATATGACGGCATCGAGCTCAGATTCTTTGAGATCTACTCAAATGCGCCCAACCGGCAGATTTTCGAGGACATGGCCGCCAAATTCGGATTTGAGCCGTCAGGCGTTCCTACCTTTTTTATTGGCGATTATCATCTGGTCGGATATACCGAAGAACTAAACAGCGAGATCGAGGGAGCTATAACCAATTGCCTGGCTAAGGGTTGCCCGGATGCCGGCGAAGGGGTTTCTGGCTTGAACGACAGCACCCCAGAGCCGACCAGCGCGCCAGATGAAGAGCCGAATGACTCCCTGCAGACTCACAGTATCAAGCTGCCGTTCATTGGGCTGGTCAACCTCGACAAGCAGTCGTTGTTAGTGACCACCTTGCTGATTTCATTCGTGGACGGCTTCAACCCTTGCTCGCTGTGGGTGCTTTCGATGCTGCTGGCGCTGACTATCCACACCGGCTCGCGCAAGAAAGTGATTTACATCGGTCTGATCTTCCTGACGGTCACGGCGTTGATCTATGCGCTGTTCATCGCTGGTTTGTTCAGCGTGTTGAAGATCGTGAGTTTTGTAGGTTGGATTCAGGCAGTCGTGGCGCTGGTAGCCGCATTTTTCGGATTAATCAACATCAAGGATTATTTCTGGTACAAAGAAGGGATATCCCTCACCATTTCTGATGAGAAGCGCCCAGGAATTATTAAAAAATTACGCGCGGTCATGGATGCCAGCGAATCCTTCTGGGGATTGACCTTTGCGACGATTGTATTAGCTGCGGGGGTGTCGCTCGTCGAATTTTCCTGCACCGCCGGTTTCCCGGTGCTTTGGACCAACCTGCTCAACGCGCAAAATGTTACGACAGGCGTGTTCATCTTGCTGTTGGTGGTGTATATGCTGGTGTACCAGTTGGACGAGCTGGTTATCTTTTTTGGCGCGGTAACAACGCTGCGCGCCAGCCGCATGGAAGAAAAGCAAGGGCGCATTCTCAAGCTAATCGGCGGCGTGCTGATGTTAACGCTGGCAATTGTAATGATCTTCAATCCAGAGTTAATGAATGAGTTAGGGAGCTCATTAATCATCTTTGGAATCTCTTTTGCAATTGTGGGTTTGATCCTGCTGTTGCACCGCTGGCTGCTGCCAAAATTCGGCATCTGGATTGGCACGGAAGCCAGATCGCAGAGGAAAGCGAAGGGGCATGTCAAGAAGGGCAGCCGGCAAGACTACCGAAAACACCGGCATGGTCGATAATCCGTCGTAGCGGAATAGGAATGCAGCTTCCTAATATTAATGAAGTATTGAATGTTCTGATCATATCGTTGATCGCCGGGATGGGTACCAGCCTCGGCGGTCTGATCGCGATATTGCGTAAGCCGGGCAAGCGGTTATTTGGGCTGTTGATGGGCATCACCGCAGGCGTGATGATTACCCTGTCCTTCATGGAGTTGGTCAGCGAGGCCTGGGAATTGGCAGGATATCAAACCGCGACGATCGGCTTTGCCCTGGGTGCCTCATTTATGTTTGCCCTGGATTATTTTGCGCCTCACATGCGTTTCGGAGAGCGTGAAGTGCGCCAGGTGAAAGAACATCAAGAGCCAAGTTATGAGCCGTTTCACAAAGTTGGCAGGCGCTGGCAGCACGGACGCATGCGCCGTAAGACGATCATCACCGACCGCCAGTTGTGGCGTACGGGTGTGCTGCTGGCTGTTGGGATTTCAATCCATAATATTCCGGAGGGTATTGCTGTTGGGGCGGGTTATATGCACGAGCCGACCTTTGGCATGTTCATCGCCATGGCCATCCTGCTGCACAACATCCCCGAAGGGATCGCGACCGCGCTACCGCTGTGTAAGAGTGGGATGTGCCGCTGGGATTCTTTCCGGGTTGCGACATTATCCGGGCTGGCAGAGCCGATCGGCGCGCTGCTGGCAGCCCTGTTTCTTAAATCCTTTTCCGGATTAATCCCCGGAGCGCTGGCGTTCGCCGGCGGGGTGATGGTATTCATCACGTTGGACGAATTGATCCCTGCCGCGCGCCAACACGGTCACCAGCACGCGGTTGCCTTTGGCATTATCATCGGCGCGATATTTGTTTTTGTGCTTTCGGGGGTGTTTGGGGTTTGATGGATAAAATGACGGCAGGGGGGAACTCTTACAGATCTTTTGAGATGAATAAAAGTCATGAATTAGAACCGGCCTGCGAAGGTAGTTGAGCAAGAGAATAATGGCCAGGCTTTAGGCTGGATTACGCCTGCTCTGGAAGACAGGGGAGGTGACATAAGGGAAGTAAATCCCCTGAGATAGGGGCAAGCTCTCGTATTAATAAGAATTGTGACAAACTGAACTATATGACATTTGTCAGTGACATTTGTCACTATATTTAGTTGTTATAGGTTGATATGATCATACTGCTTGTATTTGATATAGCATATTATAACAACATGGATGAATTACTCACTTCCCGCCAGGTACAGCAAATATTAAAGGTCGACCGCATTACCATCTACCGCATGCTGCAGGATGGGCGCTTGAAGGGCGTCAAGATTGGGCAGCAGTGGCGCTTCCCGCAGAGCGAGGTCGACCGCTTGCTTGGTCGCAATAAAACTGAAGAGTTAATTCCCCCCTCGATAGGCGACGCCGGTTTTCCCACTCACTGCGTGCAGACTATTCAGGATCTTTTCTCTGAAGTGAGCCAGATTCCAGCTTTGGTGGTCGATATGGGAGGAGAACCATTGACCGGGTGGAGCAATCCCTGCGAGTTATGCCAGGCATTGATGAGTGCTCCAGCCGGTCGAGAAGCCTGCCGGCAATCCTGGCGCTCCTTTGCAGAGCGCAGCAGAGATGGATCGCAATATTTCACCTGCCATGCCGGATTGCAATATGTCGGCGCGCCGTTATTCGACAAGAATGAGCAGGTGGGTTTGTTCCTGGTTGGACAATTTTACTGGCAGCCGCCTGATCCGCGCGAAGAAAATGAGCGCATCCACCGGCTGTCGCAGGTCATCTTTAAAACCCCGGATACCTTGCAAAAAACCTTATCGAGCATTCAGGTGGTGCCGCCCGAGCAGCAAAGCAAAGTCGAGACCTGGCCATTTACCGCGGCTCGGGCCGTCAACAGCATCCTGCGCGAGCGGGTGGGATTTATCGAGCGTTTACAGCAAATTGCTCATTTAACACATATTTCCTGAGGAGAATGATTGATGAAAAAACTTGTCATCCTTGGCGCCGGCACGGCTGGCACGATGGCAGCCAACCGGCTGGTACGCATGCTGAATATGGACGAATGGCAGATGACTCTGGTAGACCAGGACCCGGTGCATTACTACCAACCCGGCTTTTTATTCCTGCCTTTTGGAATGAATACAGTGAAGCAGATTGTAAAACCTAAAAACAACTACGTCCCTCGCGGCGCTAAACTGATCCAATCATCGATCGTAGCCATTGAGCCGGATCACAAGCGAGTAAAACTTGAGAATGGGGAAGTACTCGATTATGATTTTCTGATCATCGCTACCGGCGCAGATATTCATCCAGAAGAAACCCCGGGCCTGGCGGAGCATGAATGGGGTAAATCTATCCACAGTTTCTATTCCTTTGAAAGCTCGAAGGCTCTGGCGGCACATCTGCGCACCTGGCAGGGGGGGCGGCTGGTGGTCAACGTCGTCGAAAATCCGATCAAGTGCCCGGTTGCGCCGCTCGAATTCCTGTTTCTGGCGGATTGGTATTTCCACAAACGCGGCATGCGCGATAAAGTCGAGCTGGTTTATGCCACTCCATTGCCGGGCGCTTTTACCAAGCCCAAGGCAGCCAAAATGCTTGGCGAGCTGCTGGATAGCAAGCGAATCCACGTCGAACCCGAGTATTATATCGAACGCGCTGAACCGGATGCAAAAAAGATCATCTCCTACGACGAACGTGAGGTTGAATACGATTTGCTAGTCAGTATTCCGCTAAATAAAGGCGCGGATGTGGTTGGCGCTGCCGGGCTTGGCGACGATCTCAATTTTGTTCCTGTCAATAAAGAAAC
>JAXDCA010000040.1:0-76730 GCA_034678305.1 Bellilinea sp. | reverse complement strand
TTTAAACTAGTCCCCTTTGAATAATATGCACCAGCTCGCAGCCACTCCATGGATGATTCTGCCGTGATTTCAATTGCTCGATCAGCATCTTCCAATGCATGGGTATAGTCGCCAATCATCCGGTATGCACCGGAGCGCCGCACATAGGTATGTGCCAGAACCTCACGATCACCTTCCGCAAGCAACGATTGCACGGCTTTCGTCAGTGTGAAAATCCCTTTCTTCGGATCGCCTAACATCACCTGTACCGCGCCAAGCAATGATAGTAGCTGCGCCGATTGATCGAAATACTTTTCGGGAATCTCATCCAACCAGCGCTGCAATGTCAACAACCTTCCGCGAGCGATCAATGAGCGTCCGGCTTGCGTGACCATCCTCGCGATTTTTTCTGTATCACCAATGCTCTTGTAAACTTGATATGCCAACAACCATTCTTCATTTTTCGAATAATGATCCGCGAGACGGAGCCTGATCTTTTCTGTATCATCCGGATAAAGCTGGACCATCCTGCTTTGCAGAAAATCACGGAACAGATGGTGATAGCGCAACCAGATTTTATCCTCCACGACCGGTAAAACAAACAGGTTGTTGCGCTGTAATTGTTGCATTAAAGCAGTCCAGTCTTTAGAAATGCCTAATGCCTGGCCAATAACCTGCTCGCACAGGTTTCCATCAAATTCCTCCAATAACGAAGTTTGGAATAGAAATTCCTTGAGCTCATCGGGTTGATTCGCCAACACCTGATGAGCCAGGTATTCGTAAAGCCCCACTCCTGCAATATTCTTCGGCTGGTTACGTTTGGTGACTTTCCCGTTACTAATTTGAGTTGAGAGGATTAAACCCGTGATCCACCCTTCGGTCAATTGTGCCAGGTCTTCCACCTCACGGTCGGAGAGGGTCACATGATGATTTTGCAGATATAGCTCTTTGATCTCCTCATCGTTGAACGCCAGCTCCTCGAAGCCCAATCCACCGACCTGCCCGCGAGCAACCAGCAGGGGCATATCCGGCAAGGGCAGCAACCGCCGAGAAGAGATCACAAGGTGACAGTTCTCATCTATGTTCAGCAGGAAACGGTTGATGAAGTAATTAATGTCAGCATTATCTTCAACCAGATGGTAATCATCCAGGATGATAACAAAGTGTTCACTAATGGAGTCATAGGCATCATTGACAATCAACGATACCAGTACATCCAGATTTATTCTGTCCTGCGGCATCCCTTCTAGTGCAGCCTTGCAGGACTGACCAAATTCAGGAAATACCTGGTGAATCGCTGCAATGAAATGCGCGATCATTCGCTGCGGATCTTGATCGAGGGCATCGAGTGAGAGCCAGCAAACTGGTTGATCGGATTGATGGGCAAAATCGACCAGAAGAGAAGTTTTGCCATAACCAGCTGGCGCAGCAACAATCACCAGGCGGTTATCTATAGCTTCATCAAGAATACGGCGCAGCCGAAGGCGAGGAATTAAATCCTCACGCCTACGCGGAATGATTATTTTCGTGCGTGTGATAGGGAGATTCGATTCCATTCTTGTCTGACGACCGCAGAGGCATTACTAAATATAGCCCAGCTAACTAATTAAATCAATCATGACATATTTCCATAAAGGCGAGTAGATGTACTAACCTCTAAATACAAAATTGAAATAGGCTTTAGAATAGAAGTGATGAGAATTGAACCTGGTTATCAGCATATACTTGAGAGCGGTGAATTATCCAAAAGAGTCAAAGCCGCTTACCAAATGCTGGAAAGTTGCACAGTATGCCCGCGCGAGTGCCGCGTCAACCGACATCTAGGGGAAACAGGACACTGTCATACCGGTCGATTAGCCATGGTAAGCAGCTATGGACCCCATTTCGGCGAAGAAAGACCATTGAGCGGTTGGTGTGGATCAGGCACGATATTTCTTACGCGCTGCAATTTAAATTGTCTTTACTGTCAAAATCACGATATCAGCCAGACCAGCTGCGGAGAAGAACTCGAGCCAGAACAAATCGCTGAATTGATGCTGCGCTTGCAAGAGTCGGGCTGTCACAATATCAACCTGGTTTCCCCTTCGCACGTTGCCCCACAACTGCTTGCGGCAGTGCTGATCGCCGCTGAGAGCGGACTTCGACTCCCGTTAGTCTATAACTGCGGCGGTTACGATTCGCTCGAAACCCTGCATTTGCTTGATGGTGTAATCGATATTTACATGCCGGATATGAAATACGCCCATGAAGATACGGCTTACCGCCTTTCGAACGTCCAGAACTATCCACAAATCAACCAGGCTGCAATAAAAGAAATGCACCGTCAGGTCGGGGACCTGATCCTGGATGAAAACGGCGTTGCTGTGCGTGGTTTGCTCATCCGTCATCTGATTCTTCCGAACGACCTGGCCGGCAGCGAAGAGATCATCTCCTTCATTGCCCGAGAAATTTCAATCTCAAGTTACCTCAACTTGATGGATCAATACCATCCAGAATATCGTGCTTTCAACCATCCTCAATTGAACAGGAGGATCACACCTGCCGAATATCAACATGTCGTTCAACTGGCTCGTCAGGCTGGCCTTAATCGATTGGATTGATATTACATAGAACACCTCTCTTATCTGTAGTATGATCCGCAAAGCAGCCCAGGCAGCTGGCAAGTTTTGGTAAAATGTAGGGCAGTATCAGCCTCGATCAGGATTTGGTAAATTTCTATGGTAGAGATTAAGAAGGTATATGAAATACGTCCAAAACTTGATGATGAATTTCATCCAGGTGAATTCAATCCTCGCACGCCAGCCATACTAGAAGCTTATCGTTGGGGCCAGGAATTACACGCAGGTCAATCGCGATACTCAGGGGAGCCGTATTTCGAAACGCACTGCGCATGGGTAGCCGGGTTTATCGACAAGCTGGTTGGCAATGAAGCCTGGACGATCGCGGCACTGCTGCATGACAGCATTGAAGACCAGGGGGAAACCCTTGAGCAAATCAAGGCAAAGTTTCCTGGGAAGCTGGGCGAAGAAGTAGCCTACATTGTAGATGGAGTAACAAAAATCAGTAATCCGCGTGATGGACGCTCGCGAGAGATCGAAACCTTACAAAAAATAGCTCAATTTCGTGATCCAGGCGTCTTTCTAGTCAAATTAGCTGATAAAAGCCACAACATCCTAACCTTGCAGTACATGCCTGAGCACAAGCGCCGCCAGAAAGCCACTGAAGCAATCCGCGCGTATGGAAAACTGGCCGGCATCTTGAATTGTTACCGCTGGAGGCGCTGGATCGAGGATATCGCTTTTCCCTATGCCGAACCGGAAACATACAATTACGTAAAGTCATTGATTGATCAGGATCCACGCCTGGATATTAACTATATTAATCCCATGATGGAACAGTTGGGAAGGATCATGGAACAGGCTGGAATCGACGGTACCGTCGAGATTGTGGTTAATGGCTACTGGCAGGCCTGGCAGAAACTCAGATACATGGCGCGCGCCCGAAAAACCTCGATGAATTCCTTCAGCGATGTCAACGATATCATCAGCTTTCGAATAGTCATCAAACCAGAGGATGAAACACTATGTTATTCGCTGCTGCCTGGCGTTAACCGTTATCTCGGGTCATTTCTCGATCAGAATCGCTTCGACGACTATATTGCCGTCCCTCAGAACGGGTACCGGGCGTTGCAAGTCACTGCCTGGATCCCTGACCTTGGGGCGATCGAGGTTGCTATCGCCACTGCCGACATGGAGGGGGAAAATCACTGGGGTGTGGTTTATGCGCTGAAACACGGCAAGGATATCAGCCGCTACCGGCCGGTTGAAATCCTCACTCCTACCGGCGGGGCGCGCTTCTTGCAAGAGGGTTCCTCTGTTTTGGATGCAGTGGCCTCTATTCAGCAGGAAATCCTGCTCGATAAAATCAGCGCAGTAAAAGTCAACGGGCAATTGGTACGCTTATCTGACCACATCCATCCCGGCGATATCGTCGAAGTCGTCACTGGCAGAACCCGAATCACGCCCTCAAAAGACTGGCTTTCCTTTGCCAATCAATCCACAACTCGCCTGCTGCGTACAGTATTGATCACCGAGGCGCTGAAATCATCAGCCGATAAGGGCCGCCAATTTATCAAACCGTTGCTTGCAGAGCGCGGTCTGCTCGCTTTGGACGACTTGCTAGCGCTCGAACCCTCGCGTCTGGATAACATGCTCGGGAACTTGGCTTGCGCCAGCCTGGAGGATTTGTATGCCTCGCTCGGATCAGGCGCGATCCTGTCGGACGATTTGTTATGCGCGATGAACGATGCAGGTATCACTGCGGAAACTCTCGGCTGGACAACTGTTAACATGATCGTCAGCAGTCAGTCTAATTATCCTGGCGTATTAGCGCAGTGTGCGATGTTGGTATTTCAGGCAGGCGGGAATATACTTCGCTCGGTCAACGATACCTTGCCAAACGGTGGTTTCTTGCTAAGGCTTGTGATCCAAAACTTGACTCTTGAAAATCGACAGGCGCTGCGCCAGGCATACCTGGAATCTGGCCTGGAAATCGAAACCCTGGAAGTGGTTTAGGATCCAATGTTCCTCTGGATATCTGCCACTGCAGCCATCGATATTGGCAGCGATAATTCAGCCTGGACAGTGGATTCTCCGTTATAATTTTCCTATGAATGAACGACCAACCCCATTAGTGATTGCCATTGCTGGTGGATCCGGCTCGGGGAAAACTACGGTAGCCCAGGCAATATTGAACGGTGTGGGTAAGGAACGCATCGCCTACCTGCCTCACGATGCGTATTACAAAGATCTTCAGGAACTACCCCGCATCCAGCGCGATCAGGTCAATTTTGACCATCCGAACTCATTAGAAACCAGTTTGTTGATCGAGCATGTCCGTAAACTAAAGCTAAACGAACCGGTATTCTTGCCGGTATATGATTTCACCACACATACACGCACTGAGCGGACTATCCAGGTCCTGCCAAAGCGGGTCATATTGGTGGAGGGCATTCTGATTTTTGCAGAAGCCGAGCTGCGCGCCCTCTTCGATGTAAAGATATTTGTTGACACAGATCCTGATTTGCGATTTATCCGCCGCCTGGAACGAGATATCTCCGAACGCGGACGCACGGTCGATACAGTGATCCGCCAATATATGACCACCGTACGCCCGATGCACATGGATTTTGTCGAGCCATCCAAACGCTATGCAGACGTGATCATCCCTGAAGGGGGTTTCAATACCGTCGCCCTGGATATGGTTATATCGCGTATCGAATCATTGCTGGCAACCGACGATCTGGTTGATGCATGACCAAAGAACAGCGTCTCAGGATCACCCGTATTCTGGCGTTGATTTTTGTCGTTGGATTGACCGTTTTTCTTTATATTAATCGCGAACGAGTACAAGAACTTGAGGAATTCGGTTATCCCGGTATATTTCTTATTTCATTGCTTGCTAATGCCACTTTAATTCTCCCTGTGCCAGGTGTGCTGTTTACTTCAGCTATGGGTGCAGTATTCAATCCTTTCTGGGTAGCTATGGCAGCTGGCACTGGAGCCGCGCTGGGAGAATTATCTGGGTACCTGGCAGGCTTCAGCGGTCGGGGTATTGTCGAACGCACCAAATGGAGCGAACGCGTAGAAACCTGGATGCGCAAGTTCGGTCCCATCACCATTGTCGTATTGTCATTTGTTCCTAATCCAATATTTGATATTGCTGGCATAACCGCCGGGATGTTAAAAATGCCCTTATACCAGTTCATGCTTTTTTGTTGGATTGGCAAAGTGCTAAAAATGATCTTGTTTGCTTATGGAGGGGAGGCTATTTTAAATTTAATCCCTCATCCATAATACTGGGATAAAACAGGAGGATGTCATGCCGTTGTACCAAGCCATCGACCGATATTTTTCAGATCATCTGGACGAGAGCATCGCCGAGTTATCTGAATTATGCAGGCAGCCGTCAGTTTCCGCCCAAAAATGGGGCCTGGAAGAAACTGCTAGTCTGGTCACCAAAATGCTCGAAAAGCGCGGTTTTGAAGTGAAAATCATCCCGACCAGTGGCGCGCCAATCGTTTTTGCCGAGCGAAAGGGACGCTCCAACTATACCCTCCTCTTCTATAATCACTACGATGTCCAACCTGCCGAACCGCTCGAGCTGTGGGAAAGCCCGCCTTTCGAGCCGGTGCTGCGGGATGGAAAACTGTTTGCTCGCGGCGTCAGCGACGACAAGGGGCATTTTGTCAACCGCCTGTTCGCGATCGACGCGGTTCTTGCAGAGTACGGCGAGCTTCCCTGCGGAATCAAGTTCGTCGTCGAAGGCGAGGAAGAAGTTTCCAGTGTTCATCTGGAACAATTTGTCACCTCTCATCAGGAACTGTTGGCTGCAGATGCCTGTATTTGGGAATTTGGCGGCGTAGATGACCGTGACATCCCACTCGAGTATCTTGGCTTGCGCGGCATCTGTTACGTCGAGTTGAGCGTCGCAACCGCCTCACAGGATGTCCACTCAGGCACAGGCGGTTCGATCTTCCCGAACGCTGCCTGGCGGCTGGTCTGGGCGCTATCCACGCTGAAAAACGAGCAGGAACGCATCCTGATCGAAGGTTTCTATGACCGTGTTCGCCCGCCGTCCACGCGCGATTTGGAATATATGACTGCCCTGCCCGATAACTCGCAAGAGTACCGCGAACGTTACCAGATCAAGAATTTTCTCAACCATATGACTGGCGGTGTGGAATTGCGGGTCGCCGAAGTCTTTCAACCAACCTGCACGATCTGCGGTCTGGACTCTGGTTATCAGGGCGACGGCTCGAAAACGGTGCTCCCGGCTAAAGCCAGCGCCAAGATTGACTTTCGTCTGGTTCCGGATCAGTCTCCCCAGGAGGTGTTGCAAAGCCTGCGCAGGCATCTCGATAAGCACGGATTCGAGGATATCCAGATCACCTATCATGGCGGAGAATCCCCCGCCCGTACCGATCCGGATCATCCCTTTGTCAAATTAGTGGTCGAATCGGCAAAGGATGTGTATGGTTCTCCGATGCAGATTGTCCCGATGACCGGCGGTTCAGGCCCCAACCATGTTTTTATCGAAACGCTGCGCTTGCCAGTCGTTTCATTAGGCCTTGGTTATCCCGGCACCCAGGCGCACGCCCCAAACGAAAATATCCGTCTGGATTTGTACCTTAAGGCTGCCCGCCACACTGCGCGGGTCATCACCCAGTTGGACACCCTTTAAGTCGATGGTTAAGAGCGTTCTTTCTCACGATCTTCTCTCTTTTTATCCCTAACCTTCTGACGTACCTGAGCTCGAATCGCCTCCCAGGCTGCTTCAACTTGAACGACCTCCTCAGAGGATTCGGGAAAACCACCGTAGCGGATTTTTAAATACGCGCGGGTAATCGCTCCGACCTGCGAACGGTGATCCGGGAACACTTCGCTCAATACCGGCAGAAATTCCAGCGGTGTCTGCGAGGGCAGCCGCTGCGCTCCAACTTTCGCGGCTGCATCCAGCAGATTGGCATAGATGCGTCTGATTCGAGCCGCAACGAGAAACCGGTTTGCCTGCCAACCTTGTTTTTGACCCGGTAGATTACCTGCACGCCGCGATCGCTGCCGGAAGCGGTTAAAAACATCGCTTACACTTTCTTCAGAAACCACCCGGCGTATCCAACTATGGCGTGAACGTAAATCGACAAAGATGAACAGGACAACCAGGGCAATTACCAGCACAGCCACTGCTGGAATCAGATATTTATCGAAGGTGTGAAACCCGGTTTTTTCCAGGTTGCTTGTCAGTCGCTCTTGAGCTAAGAATGAATTCAATTGCCCGCCCAAGGAATCAAGCATCTCGCCGATATCGAAAGAAAACTGAGGGTCCAACCAGGTGACGATCAGCACAATGAGTAACGCAAATCCAACCATGATCAACGCGCTCGGCAGCATGATTGCGCCAATCATGATAAATACGATAATACGGATTGCTCCTTGCAGCATTCCGCTGGCTGCAAGACTTAGAGTAATCAACAACAACGCTGCCGCGACGATAGCCGCCCACCATTTTCCTGTCGATACCGGCAGCCGCCCTCCGCGCAATGGGATGAGATCAGCCATGCGGTTGATGCTGGTAGCGATCAATCCCAGTACAAGATATGTCAGCCAGGGCAAGCTATTGGCGATGTTGATCTCTGGCATGAATATTAAGCCGTGCAATATAAGCAGCAGGATGCCAATTTTAAATCCGCGAATCGTATCAACCAGGCTCCCTCTGGATTTGCCGAGATTCACCCCCTGCCAGATCAGGATCGGGATTAACAAGATGTGCCACAACAATCCAAAATCGAACGGCGTCAGCGCAAAATTCTGAATTAACAATGCGGTGGTTTGCATCAATCCAATATCTGCCTCAGGCCAGACCAGCCATTTCAGGCTGGCGAGAAAGAACAGCGTCATCCAAACCGCAAATATGGCAGGACGAAGGCCGGGGCGCCAGTTAGAGCGCAGATCGAATAACCGAACCAGCAGTGTGCTGACAAATAGCGCCAGGAATATCACCAATCCGGAAGATAGCCAGCCCACCCGCCCCCCCATCAACGCCTGATACCATACGGTGATCCAGATCGTCTGCATCAGAATCCGGGCAAACAGCGCTCCCTCGAACCAGATGCCCTGGACGAGCGCCTCGCGTTTGTTCGTTTCAGCGATCGCATTCATACTCTAAATTCACCCATGGAATGGCAGGTGTACGTTTTGGATGCCTGGAATGTCTGGCGGGGGACTTTCCGCTAACGAAATCAGCGTGATATTGCCCCGGTAGCGTTTTAGCGTCGCTAAATTCTCGGTCAACGCCGGGGTAACCAGCGCAGTGATGACCACCAGGCTGGCTCCCAGCGGTACTTGCGGCATGATGCTCAACAGGTATTGATCGAAAGAAATGCTTGTGAACGGAGTTACCCCTGCAAGCGCCTGCAGGATCAACGCCAGGTGTTCATGCGTTCTTCCAGGACGAATATTGAAAGGCTGGTCAGAATGGGCAAGACAGCCGTTGGAAATCAAACCAACCGAATAGCCGTCATCGAGCGCCTGGTAGCAAACGGTTGCTCCCAAACGCACCAACTGTTCCAGCGTCTGCGGCTCGGTGCCCAGCCAGGCAAATTCCATCGTGGTCACATTCAGGCAGACCACCAGCACCCGCGCAGATACTGGTTGGAATACACGCACCTGCAAGTCGCCGCTGCGTGCCGTTGCCGGCCAATGAATGCGGCGAATATCGTCCTCAGGATGATAAGGCTGCACCCCGACGGTCAGGTTAGGATCTTCGAACAGGCGCCGGCGAGTGCGGGAATCGCCAAACGGGTCCTGCGAGGGTAATTTCAACGCAGAAACCGGCAGCAGTTCCGGAAACACAGTTATCAGATCCTGCTGGTCAATATCATGCTCCTCCTCGAACAATCCGAAGAGGTCGCCTGACTCCATTTTCGCCGGTCCCACCGCATACACTCCCCTTTGCCTGAATTGGATATCATAAGTGCGCGAAATGCGTTGAAACCACCGCAAATTGTACAGATTAACCAGCAATCCCTGCGAGGGAATGTGCGACGGCGCCAGTGCGTCCGCATCGGTCGGAGCCGCTTCCAACGGCCATGTGTCGCTCACCCTTAGCCAGGATACTGGCAGCCACTTATGATTTTCGACCTGTATACGCACCTGGGTTTTTTCGCCCGGAAAACCGCGTTTGTATACCCAGCGCCGGCGGTAAGTAATCTGATCCAAAGATTTTTTACGCCATAGGTTAGCCGCCGCCACCACCAGCACAACCGCTGCTGAAATATAAATAAGCCAGGGAATGTTGAAAATCGCCCCGACAAAGATCGCCAGTCCGAGCAGCGGGTACCAGCTGTCAGCAGTCATCAAGACTCCACAGGCACAGGCACAGCCGATACGATATCAGCGATCAGTTCATTGGGGTTGCGCCCGCGCAGCTGCGCTTGCGGAGAAATCATCAGGCGGTGACCGAATACGTGCGGCGCCATGATCTTCACGTCATCCGGCAGCACATAGTCGCGCCCGTGAATGGCCGCCCAGGCTTGCGAAGATTGATAGAGACCCAGCGTAGCTCGCGGGCTGGCGCCCAGCTTGACATCGCTGTTCTGACGGGTTGCGCGCGCCACGCGTACAGCATAATCGCGTACCGACTCCTCCACCCGCACCTTACGCCGCTCCATCTGCGCGGCGGTGATCTCCTCAGAAGTGGTTACTGCTTCGAGGGTCAACAGTGGATCATCCAACCGGAAACGCTCCAGGATGGCATTTTCTTCCTGCTGGGTTGGATATCCAATGGCTACACGCAGTAAAAAGCGGTCCACCTGCGCTTCTGGCAGCGGAAAGGTCCCTTCCAACTCAACCGGATTCTGCGTCGCCAGCACCAGAAACGGGCGCGGCAGCGGCCGGGTGACTCCATCGCTGGTTACCTGGCGCTCTTGCATCGCTTCCAGCAAGGCCGATTGCGTGCGCGGCGTCGCCCGGTTGATCTCGTCCGCCAGCACGACCTGCGACATAATCGGTCCCGGCCGGAATTCGAATTCCTGCTTTTTTTGATTGAACCAGCTTAAGCCAGTCACATCGGAGGGCAGCAGGTCCGGCGTGAATTGGATGCGCCGGAATGAGCAGCCCAACGATGCTGCTAACGCGCGCGCCAGCGTGGTTTTACCGGTTCCAGGCACATCCTCGAGCAGAACATGACCTTCGCACAGCACTGCCGTCAGCAGCAATTGGATGACCTCGTCCTTGCCGACCAGTACCTTCTTGACATTTTTTACCATTCGATCTGATATTTCGCCTATCAATGCGCCTCTCCCAAATGATTCAATTGAAATGCAACTAAATATTACTCCAACTCAGCCTGTCGAAGGACGACCTCGACCTGATCGCCAACCTTTGCACCAAGCTTTTCTGCCGCGCTGCCGTTGACCAGGCTGATGCTCAATCTTTGGCTGCTGTCGATCAATGCAATCAGCGCGCCCGGTTCTGCTTCGCCGAAGGTGTTGGCGAGCTGCCGGATAACCGCGCCGCCAACACGCACTTCGTGGATAAACATGCCAGCCAGTTGTTCAGCTTTCAGATTCGTGATCAAATTACCAAAAGCGTCGATCATCAGAATCTCAGCCCGCCATCCGCCTGGGGACCGGGCTGCGCGAGGGATATCGATCCGCACAGGTTTTTCCAATTTGCTCCCAAAGGAATCAAGGCTCACCCCTTTTGCCAGGTGCGCCGCGACCGGCGCGAAGATATCCCTGCCGTGAAATGTTCGGCTGGTCTGCGGCAGCCAGTAGTGCCTGTTCTCGAGTCGCACAGCACGAATTGAGTCGCCACTTTGTTCAGCTTGATCCAAGACGCAGGTTAATAAACCATTATCCGGCGCAACGAAGGTATGAGCGCCGATTTGCGCAGCCAAACCCGCCCGCTTGGTCCCAACGCCCGGATCGACCACCGCCAGGTGAATGCTGCCGGATGGAAAATAGCGGTATGAATCCGCCAGAATAATCGCGCCTTGCAAGATGTTCTGCGGCGCGATTTGATGGCTGAGATCGACAATGCGCACATCCGGGGCAATGCCGAAAATTACACCTTTCATCACCCCGACAAAGGCGTCCTGCAGCCCGAAATCGGTCAACAGACTGATGCACTTCATATTTGTATTGTATTACAAAACCAGCCTGCCTGGATTCCGATCCAATCAGGCACTCACGCAGATCGTATTTTAACCAAGTGTCACTGCGACCGAAGCAGTCTCTCAAGACGGCGAGGAGATCGCCGCGGTCGCAAAGAGCGCTCCCTCGCGATGACAACGAGTGTCACTGCGAGCGAAGCGAAGCAGTCTCCAGGCTGGCCGGGGAATTGCTTCGGCCCAATAACCAGGCCTCTCAGAAGGAAGCTGTCATTTCGATGAACGTAGTGAGGAGAAATCTACACCCACGCTAAAAGATTTCTCGCTTCGCTCGAAATGACAGCGAGACCTAGACATGACTTCCACCTCGCAACCGAGTGTCACTGCGACCGAAGCAGTCTCTCAAGACGGCGAGGAGATCGCCGCGGTCGCAAAGAGCGCTCCCTCGCGATGACAACGAGTGTCACTGCGAGCGAAGCGAAAAAGTTTCCCGTCCAGCCCGGAGATTGCTTCGGTCGTAATAACTAATCCTCCGTAATGACCATACCCTTTCGAAAGTCGAACAGTGCAAAGATAATTACCCGCACGATTGAGCCAAAGCCTTATCTGCGCGGTGTCTCTGCAACCTGCTTGAACCGTTATTCTTATAGTACAATTCCCAAAGCCACCGATGGGATTCGAACCCATGACCTGACGTTTACGAAACGCCTGCTCTGCCAGCTGAGCTACGGTGGCGCGCGGCGAAATTATACCAGCACCGCCAATTATTAGGCAAGGATTTCCATCTGCAATGAACGTCGCCATGCTTTCTTACCATACCTGCCCGCTGGCCACGCTCGGCGGCAAGGACACCGGCGGGATGAACGTCTATGTTGCCGAGTTGACCCGCAACCTTGGCCACTTGGGCGTGCACGTCGATGTTTTCACCCGCTCGCAGGATGAGCATGTCCCGCATGTCCTTCATAATCTAGGCTACGGTAACCGCGTGGTGCATATCCCTGCCGGTCCTGAATACTACCTGCCAAAGACAGAAATCGTCAATTACATTCCCCATTTTGTCGAAGGCATCCTGGAATTCGCCAGGCAAAAGGAGATCCATTACGACATTGTCCACAGCCACTATTGGATGTCTGGCGTGGCTGCCGAGCAGTTGAAAACGGTCTGGAAAACGCCAGTAGTGCACATGTTCCACACGCTGGGGATGATGAAAAATCGTATCGCGCGCAGTCCGGAGGAGCGCGAAAGCGAACTCAGGCTGGAAGGCGAGCGGCGCGTGCTGGAAATGGCCGACCAGGTCGTTGTGGCAACCCTCGCGGAACAATCGCAACTCGAATTCCTTTATCACGCTGATACGCGTAAGTTGCGGGTTGTTCCGCCGGGAGTGGATCTCAGCCGCTTTTATCCCATTCAAAAAGACGAAGCAAAAGCGGTTATCGGCGTGCCGCCGGAGGACCAGATCATCCTCTTCGTCGGGCGTATCGAGCCCCTCAAAGGTATCGATACACTCCTGCATGCGCTGGCGCAGATCCAGTCCTCAAAGATCGAAAATTGCTGCCCACACTACCTGGTTATTATCGGAGGCGACCCCGAAGCCACGCAGGAATCCATGACGGGGGAAATGGGGCGCCTGCAGCAGCTTGCCGGCGAGCTTGGCATCAAAGATCTCGTCCTTTTCCTTGGCAAGCGCAGCCAGGATTCTCTTCCTTATTACTATTCAGCCGCCGACGTGGTTGTAGTCCCCTCCCATTATGAATCCTTTGGCATGGTGGCGCTCGAAGCAATGGCATGCGGCGCGCCAGTGATTGCCTCTCAGGTTGGCGGGCTGGCTTTTCTGGTCAAGGATGGCGTGACCGGTTTTGTCATCCCGAACAACGAGCCGCCATTACTGGCTGACCGGCTGGTGGATATCCTTTCCAACAAGGATATGCAGATGCGTCTGGGTCAACAAGGCGAGTTGGAAGCGAAAAATTACTCCTGGGATCAGATTGCCGCCAGAATTTTCTCCATATATGACGATCTCTTGCGTTTGAAGATCGATGCGTCTAGCAATCACCCCCCAGCCAGGCAATCTAATCTGCGGATTAATCATTTATAGCGGCCAACCGAGAAACAGGCTAATCGCCAGCATTCCACAGAACCAAATGCCAATCGCGGTCCAGGATCGCTGAATATGGTATTTACTACCCACAAACAACCATACAACAAGCAAGATTACGCAGATCAGCGCAATCCAGCTGAAGGCAGTAATGACAGGCATGGGAGTATTCCAATTCTGGAGCACCGCTAATTGGTTTGTGATCAAAAACCTGCCAATCCAATTTAGTAAGAAGACTACCGTGAAAAATTTCACGCCAATTGGGAAAACCGTCTTCCACAATGCAACGATGATCATCGTTACCATTAGCATTAGCATCACGACCGATTGAGTGGCGTTTTGCGCAGGCGCTAATCGAGCCACTGTATTGGCTGAAAACCAGAAAAACAATCCGGAAAGCATCCCTCGAAAAGCGCATTCTGTTTGGGTATGTCGGGCGGTGATGCTGCCGTCGAGCATGATTGCGCCAAGCGCCAATAACAATAACACAAAAATGAGCATGCCGGAAATGTTAAGCGAACGCTCGATAGGCAGCAAGACCAGATCGTATAGCACCGTCAGAACGATCAATACGGTTGCCGGCGCCAATCCATCGTTTACTTTGCTGAAAAAATCCTGCCCGACAAGTCGAAATCCATAGTCCCTGCGCGGAGAAAGTGACTGCTTCATCTCCGCCTGACGGTGTGCATGACCCGCTCGGGCATTAACATGGAGGATTGGTTGACCGTCGTTCTGCGAGTCTGTGCCTGTGTATGATGAGAAATGTGTGACCTGATCTTCCCTATTGGGTGTTCCAGACTCAAACCCGATTTTTGAGAGCTCCATATGATCCGACATGGTTTCCTCTCACTTCTCCACTAATTATCCTTTTGCTTCTTCTTGAGCGTGTTCCCTTTTTGGATCACTTTCTTGCCGAAACGGTTCTTCAGATCATCGACTGCATCCAACAACTTGCGCTCTTTTTCCGACGGCGTTTCCCACAATGAAAGCTGCCGCGCGCCCTGGATAAAACCGCTGACTCCCACGCCGATCAGCCTGATCGGGCGTTTTTTATCCCACAACCTATCGAGCAGCTCCCAGGCAGCCAATTCAATGACGCTGTCCTCGCTGGTCGCTTGCTGAATAGACTTTTGCCGCGTTTGGCTGGAAAAATCCGGCCAACGCACTTTGATGCGCACCACGCTGGCGGCTATGCCCGTTTTTCGCAAGCGTTCACCAACCTGCTCGGTCAGCTCCCGCATCGTTTTGCGGATGATCGCGGGATCAGAGATATCGCGCTCAAAGGTGGTTTCGGAACTGATGGATTTAATTTCATGTTCAGGTTCAACCGGGCTTTCGTCCTGCCCGTTGGCATGCTTCCATACGTCATGCCCATACTTGCCAAATAATTGAATCAGGTTCTTTTCCGGCATCCGCGCCAGGTCGCCAATGGTTTGGATACCCAGTTCGCTTAACCTGGCTGCGGTTTTCGGTCCAACACCCCACAGGGCCCGTACCGGCAGAGGCGACAGGAACTTCGCTTCCTGACCAGCTGGCACTTCCAGAATTGCATTGGGGGGTGTATTTCCGCGGTGCGATGCCTTGGCTGTATTGGTGGCTATCTTCGCCACAAGCTTATTGGAGGCAACACCCAGTGAACAAGGCAACTGAGTTTCACGGTGCACCGCCTGTTGGAGATTCCGTGCAATATCCAGGCCAGATTGCGGCAGATCACTGACGTCCAAAAAGGCTTCATCAATCGATATTTGCTCGATATGCGGAGTAACCTGCTCGAGAATACTGATCACCTTCCGTGAAGCTGCTGAATACGCCGAACGATCTCCATGTAATAGGATCAACTGTGGACAGCGGCGGAGTGCCAGGCTAGTTGGCATGGCGGAAGATATTCCAAACGCACGAGCAGCATAGGAACAAGATGCAATCACTCCGCGGCTTTCAGCGCTTCCGCCAACTGCGAATGGCTTACCGCGCACCTCTGGGTGCCGCAGTTCTTCAACCGCGCAGAAGAAGGCATCCAAATCAATGTGGATGATTTTCCTGTGAGACATATTTCCCTTGTAATATTAACAAATACGGCGGGGAAAGAAAAGAAATACAGGTTTACAGTTGGTTTTCAGTTAGGGCGGAACACCTGTAAATCATATCTTTAGATACGGCGCTGTAGCGAAAGCTTGCACGGTTGAGACAGGCATTTGCTATCAAATGCGTCTATTAATCAACAGGATTGTCAAGGCGCAGACCGTACCCACGCACGGTCACAAGATAGTTATAGCGGGCATCGGTAGCTGCCAGCCGGTCGCGCAGGCGGCGAACAAGCGCGTCCAGTGCCTGCTCCGATACGCCAACCGCCTCTTTGTCGCCCCAAACCGCAATCACCAATTCCTGCCTCGATACAACCTTGCCTGGATTTTCGTAGAGCGTTTCCAATAACCGGAATTGAGGCGCGGATAGCGGCGGCAGAACCTCCGCTCCTTCGATCCACACGCGCCGGGATAATTTATCCAAGACCAATCTGCGCGACTGGTCAACCGAGAGCATGCCTTCCTTCAAGGAAACATTGGGACCTAGCGGCACAGTCGCATCCGAACTCAGAAACACAAATTGCTGCAGCAGAGCAATTTGAATCACATCGCCGTCTTGCAGCAGCACTGGTTCGGATATTTTCACAGTGTTGATGTAGGTTCCGTTCTTCGACGCCAAATCTTCGAGATAGATACCCTCATTCGCCAGGTAAAGCCGGGCATGGTAGCGAGAAACTTGCCGGTCAGCAATGACCACATCGCAGGTATCTTCCCTGCCAATCAGCTTTTCGCGCTCAATGACCCATCGCAAGCCATTCAATGGGCCTGATTGGCCTATTAATATCGGCAGATCGACATTTCCCTGCTCCATGTTCTCCTCATCCTCTCAAATACGGGCTTTTTATCACCCGTAAGGTATAATATATCAAAGAATTGTATTTTTGTGTCAGCGAAACCCTAATCATCCGTAAATACGCCGAATAAACCGGATTGTTTCGCAAAGCCATCCCCAGGAATTAACGAAATGCCAATTCCCTTAAAATCAGGGGAAATTCTACGCAATCGCTACCGTATCAAGCGGATCATTGGTCAGGGCGGCATGGGAAGTATTTACCTCGCCGATGATCTTCGCTTGGAAGGCCGCCAATGCGCCTTAAAAGAAGTAGAACACGATAAATCGTTGCCAGCCAATCTAGTACAAGAAGCAAGAGAGCAATTTCTGCGAGAAGCGACCGTCCTGGCCCGCCTCGACCACCCCAACCTGCCGAAGGTATCGGACTTTTTCTCGGTTGCCGCCAGAGATTACCTGGTGATGGATTTCATCCCGGGTAAAGACCTACGCACATTGATGATGGAAGCCCGTCAGAACAACCGGTTTCTCCTTGAGAGTGATGTGCTAAATTGGGCAAGTCAACTGGCGGATGCGTTGACTTACCTGCATAGCCAAACTCCCTCCATCCTGCACCGCGACATCAAACCTAGCAACCTCAAGTTGACTCCCTCAGGCTTAATTAAATTAGTCGATTTTGGGTTGGTTAAGCTGCTCGCACCCGGTGAAATTACGATCACTGTTTTACAAGGACAGGGAACCGCGTTGTATACACCCCTGGAGCAGTACGGTGGTGACAGCGGGCACACCGATGTACGCAGCGATATCTATGCCTTTGGCGCAACGCTCTATCACTTATTGACCAATGAAGCGCCAATGGATGCCCGCGAGCGTTTCTTGAATCCTGACCAATTTATCCCGCCTCGTCAAATAAATCCGGATATCAGCATGCGTATCGAGCGTGCTATCCTATGGGCGATGGGGCTTCATCCAGACGAAAGACCCGAATCAATCGAGGTCTTCCGCCAGACATTGACTGGTGACCGCATTACTTTCCCTCGCCTGACAAATGGAGCTGCCCGCTGGCATTTTATGACCTTCCCGATCGAGCGCTCGCTGGTTTATATTACGATTGGATTAACCTTCCTGAGCTTATTGGTCACCATCCTGCGCTGATTGGACGGAAAGCTCCTTCCTCGCCATCCGGTACATCCACATCCAGCCGATTCCCCAACCGATCAAAACGCCGATTAAACACCCCAATACAATACCAGGCGTTCCAGCCTTGGTAAACCAAATATCCTTGCCAAGCCAACCCAAGACCAATAAGATATAAGCAGTAAATCCAAATACCACGGCCAGCAGTCCCCAGCGTACGCCCCAACGGAGGGATGCACGTTGTTTCCCCACCCAGGTGATGCCAAGCGCGCTTCCCCAAACAACCAATAATGACATGAACCAATCCCCCACCCCTGCGGAAGGTGATTCCTCGACAATGGGAATGGGGGTCATCGTTGGGGTTGGCGCTTCGGTTGGGGTAGGCGTTAATGTTTCGGTAGGAATACTGGTAGGAACGATAGCCGTAATTTCAGCGCCAGCGCCTTCAGTGATGTCCAATACCCAAATTTGAGAGGTGGTCGCTGGTTCAGAAACAACACGGATTTCAAGTTTCGCCGCGCCGCTAATGTGGTATTCCGCATGGGCAATACCATCACGCGTGGTCGTTTGAATTTGTTGCGAGCTTCCTGTTTCATCATTCGATGTAAAGATAAACCGGGCTACGGTCCCATCTGGGACAGGATTGTGGTTGTGATCATAGATCAAACCCGTGCGTAACGAGATTGTATCACCCACATTAAATAAAGTAATTTCAGTGGGTGCTGGTGTGATTTCAACGCCAGGTGTTGCGATTACTACAGGCAGATCGATAAATAGAGGGATGACTTGTGCTGGATCGGGTGAGGTTGCGGTCATCAAATCATAGCCAACCCCAGGAACTGAAACGGGTAAAGCACCTTCCAGGGGCAGCTCTTGAAACAGCATTCGCGCAGCCACATCAACAAATGGAGGTGTTTTACTGTACAAACCGTAGTAGGCTGTAATTTTAGAAATGTCAGTAGCATCCAGATAGTATGGCGCATTAAATGCGAACACTATTACTTTTTTATTGCGAATAAGATCAAGTCTTTCACTTAATAATCTTTTCAGCGCGAGAGTTTCGCTGACCCCTTTCCGGGGATTGAGAATAGCAAATACGACCCAGTTCGCATTTTTTAAATTTACACCTAAGGCCGGAGATCCCTGCGGTCCGTTCAAATAACTTTGCAAGTCAAGAAATGTATATGAGTTCAGATAACTCTCGATGATTTGCCCGCCAGCGCCAGAACCGTACAATCGGGTAACTGCGCTTTTTAATGCATCCACTGCAAACACCGCTTGTTCGGGGCAGATGCTGCATTGACGCGTGCTTTGTACATCGGTGAAGAAAACGATCTGGTCGCGTATATTGGGTGGATTAGGGAGAACAGCGGTTAAGTTAGCCGAATCTGGGCTAATCATGGTTACCGCCTGTCGCGCGACCTAAAAATTACTCGACTGTGACAGGCCAACCTCGACCAACTCTTCCGCTTGAGGCACAACCGCTCCATAATCGAACTCAGGATACAGCGTGTATTTGAGTTTTAGCAACCGCTCAACCGAGCGGTCTACCCGCTCCGCAAAGGCGGGATCTTCTCGATACTTTTGCGTGAATGAATCCAGGGTGCGTAAAATGGTCGTATGGCTGTCCTCATCACCGCTCTCGATAAAATCGTTTAAATAGAGAAGATCGTTTCCTGCCATGAAAGCGCTGCGCGCGACCAACCGTGCATCCAATTCTAAATTTGCCGGATCATAAAACCGCCTCACTGCGTTACTGCCAAGACTATCGCTAACGATAATGCCGCCTTGCTGATACCATTCGGCAAACTGCTCCAGATCAAGTATTTGTCTGAGCGCAGAAGCGTCCAGACTGACCGGCGGAGTTGTGTCACGAATATTGTTGCCCTGGAAACCCTGATAACGGATGTGCGATACAAGTAACCCCTCGACAATTCCACCAACAGGGTCGTCCTCCTGGCTGTGGGTAACAGCAAAGAATGGCGCCAGCTCGATAAGCTTCAATTGTTCGAGTGATTTTCGTACCGTGGCAACTTCTTCTTCTGGCAAGCGGTCAGAGCTGCCGCGTCCCGGAAAATGCTTGGCAATTACTGCCATCTGATCTCTCGCCCCCAGATGAATGCCGCGTATATACGCCTTGCCCATCTCGCCAACCCAATAAGGATCGCCGCCAAACATTCTCGATCCCAGGTCGTACTCGCTGTCGCCAAGCAGGACATCGAGTACATCCAACGAAGGCCCCAGAAACAGATTGAATCCCATGGCATGGAGCTCCTTGCCAAGCACCAACCCAACGGATTCAGCCAACTCGGGGTTCCAGGTTGCACCGATTGCCATTGGTGAGGGCAGCGCAGTCATGCCATTGATGATTTGATCCAGAGGGTACGAGTCACCCTCCTGAGATACTCCCACAAATAGGGGAATGTATGGACTCTTATTTGGAGCCGAAGTTTCAGGGTTAATGATGGTTCCAAGGGATGCTTCAAACGGTAAATTTTGTAATCCACGGATGAGTTCTGCCGCTGCGTCAACCGTGTGATCTGGCCCGCTAAAGTTATTGTTATCTGCGCGTAAAACCACTCCCCCGATATGATGGTTGACGATCAGGTCATAAATATCTGATTCGCTGCTGATATCGGTCCCATTGAAAGCGACCAAAAATAACTGACCGACTTTCTCTTCAGGCGTCATCGTTTGCAGCAATTGATCTGCTTTTTGTTGTGGAGTAGAGGCTTGATTCAACGGCGCGCTATACGCAGCCAGTGCATTCAAGCCAAGCAAGGATGCCAACACGGTTAACAGAAGCAGCAGAGAGAACAATTTCCTCATTCCTGGCTGCCTTCCCTTGAAATACCTGCCCATATTCTTGCCAGCATCCGGTGATATTCAGGTTGGATATTGCCGCCTGTCAGGATCGATACAGCAGGGCGGTCTGTCACCTTTCCGGCAAGCACAGCTGCCAGGCTGACAGCAGCCGAGCCTTCGATAATTTCGCCGTGTTTCTCCCACGCGTACACAATAGACTGTTCTATCTCTTCCTCACTGACCAAAATCAATTCATCCACATACTTCCGGACCAGTGGTATTGTGATCGATCCATCTTCTACCCGGCCTGCCAATCCATCGGCGATGCTTTCAGTTTCTACCACACCATCTTGGGATCGGTTATGAAAAAGCGCGTGCATGAAGGCGGATGCTGTGGATTGGACGCCGATTAATTTTGGGCGCGGATCACGGCCGGCTAACACTGCGCCAATCCCTGAGATCAAACCACCGCCGCCAACTGGCACGATCACTGCGCCTGGAGTTGCCGGCTGCACCTGTTCCAGGATTTCAAGCGCGACCGTCCCCTGACCAGCGATCACCAATCCATCATTATAAGGCGAAACCCAGGTCATGCTGTGATCATTTGCATAACGAATTCCTGTCGCTTCCGCCAGGGCATATCCTCCCTCAACCAGCCTGATATCAGCCCCAAGATCGCGCATTTTTTGAAGCTTCGCAGGAACTGCGTGCTCGGATGCAAATACGATCGCCTTAGCACCGCACTCCCGCGCAGCTAGCGCCACACCTAAGCCATGGTTCCCAGCTGAAGCAGCTACCAATCCCTGCGCTCGTTCCCAATCAGCAAGGGCAAGAATTTTATTCAATGCGCCCCTAAGTTTGAAGGAATTGGTTATTTGCCTGTTTTCCCATTTCAGGAATACATCCAAACTGGCATCATATGTGAGCGGTGTGGTGATCGCGATCCCGGAGATACGTTGCGAGGCTTCAGCAATCCATTCGACCGGGATCATATTGTCCTCAATTCGTTAACTGCCAGGTCGGGTTTATCGGTGATGATTCCATCGATACGCCATTCTACCAGGGAACGAATTCGTTCCCCGGTGTTGACAGTCCAGGTGACTACTTTCCGATTTTTTCTCTTCTGGCTGCGCATGTATTTTTCAGTCAGGTCTGAGTGGAATGGCACAATCATCCGCCTGGAGATCAATCTTCCTGCGAGCGACCGCTGCAAGCTGCCTTTTCCTCCTTTAAACGCAATCAGCCCGCAATCCAATTCAGGAAACAGACGCCGCGCTGCTAGCAAAGGATAAGGATTAAAAGAGGTCAGAAAAACCCGTTCCCTCAGCTTATATTCTCGGACCAGCTGAATGACTCGCCTGGTCAGAGGCCCAAAAGGATCGAGATAGTCGGTCAGCTCGATATCGTAGGTAGCGCTTCCATCAAGCGAGGAAAACACCTCTCTCAAGGTTGGGATTCTCTCCCCGGCATATTCACGGCTGAAATGGCAGCCAGCGTCCAGGCGTTTCAATTCGGACAGGGTATGCCGATTAACGCGCCCCTCCGCCCCGGTAATGCGTCCGAGTTTTTCATCGTGGAAAACGACCACTTCGCCGTCCGCTGTGAGACGAACATCCATCTCGATACCGTCTGCGCCTTGTTCGATCGCTAATCGAAAAGCCGCCAATGTGTTTTCAGGCGCTTGAGTTCTTGCGCCTCGATGGGCAAGGATGAGAAGGTTATGATCCGAAACCTGCATGAATTAAAGCTCGACGAAATAAGATGCAGCAGCCCTGTCAATCAAGTCGCGCGTCATGTCGGCCTCCATGCCAAGGTAGCGCGAGATGTCTAATATCTGGTCACAGATATCGCGCGGATGGGAGGCGCGTAGTTTCCGGTTTTTCTTGATGTAATGCTCCTGGAGCAGGTATGCTAATCCCTGGTCGTTGTAGGTCACGCCTTTTTGATTAGAAACGCGCTTGAAAATTTCCCGATATTCCTCGTAAGAGGGATCAGGGATTTCGATCTTGTGCCGTAATCGACGCAGGAAAGCCTCATCGACAAGATCTTTTGGCGGCAGGTTTGTGGAGAATATCACCAACACATCAAAAGGTACTTCGAATTTCCGTCCTGTGTGCAGGCTCATGTAATCGATGCGGTTTTCCAGCGGCACGATCCAGCGGTTGAGCAAATCGCGCGGGCGAACTTGCTGCCGGCCAAAATCGTCGATCAGCAGAATGCCTCCATTTGCTTTGACCTGGAAAGGCGCTTCGTAGTATTTCAGTGTATCATCAAACACCAGATCGAGCCCGGCCATCGTTAGCTCGCCGCCAGTGACGATAAACGGGCGGTGGATCTTGACCCAACGCGGATCACGCCGCTGGCTGGTTCGTAACGATCCGGTCCCCAGGGGTGTGACATCTTCCTCGTCCGCCAATTGATGATTGACCGAATCATACAGTTTGATAACCTGACCATCCACAAACAATGAGCAAGGGATGTATAAATCCTGCGCCTGGATCATGTTTCCAATCGAACGTGCAACGGTCGTCTTGCCGTTGCCAGGAGGGCCGTACAAGAAAATGGATGTGCCGGAATTCACCGCGGGACCAAGCCGCTGCAGAGTTGTTTCAGATACGACCAGTTGCGCCAGCACCTGGCGCATAATGCGGTTATTGACTTGAAGCCGCGCGCGGCTCTGGCGCAGAATAGCGGAATTGTAAGCCGCCAGCGGCACCGGCGCAGGACCAGCATATTGGGAACGTTCCAGCGCTTCACGGGCTCGTTCGATACCGGCGCCTGTAATCGTATAGACATACGCTCCTTCCCCCAATCCCATCTGCGACGACCGTACCTCAAGGGATTTTTCCCGCTTCAATATCTCCAGGATCTGATCGACCACTCCGGTGAAGGGCAAAGCGATCTCTTCGGATACTTTGAATCCGCTCATGTAGCCCTGGAAATAGAAGATTTTTAATACAAGGTCCTGAAGCCAAAGCAGCGATAAACCAGTGTCTTCAATGCTGGTGATTGGCGACGGCATGAAAGGCGCGTTTCCTGCAGGCGGGGTAGATTTATTAGCTGGGCGGCTGATATCGCTCATCATCCTACTGCTCCGACGAAATTATTCTTAAAAATATCCGCATGTGGTTCGAGAAATCTAATCAAACTACTAAGCGATATAAGATTATAGCACGGCTAGCCTTGTATGATGTATTAGCTTACCGTATAATCAACCCCATGAATGTCACCGTCATCATTCCCGTGTTCAATGAAATCAAGACGATTCAAGAAATCATCAACCGGGTGAAGGATACCGGACTTATCAGCGAAATACTAGTCATCGATGATGGCTCAACGGACGGCACTCGAGATTTATTAAGAGACCTCGAAGCCCAGGGAGAAATCCGCGCAATTTTCCACGAAAAAAATGCCGGCAAAGGCGCTGCTGTCCGAACCGGAATAAAAAATGCGCAAGGTGACCTGATCATCATCCAGGATGCTGACCTGGAGTATGATCCAGGCGAGTACCCTAATTTGCTAAAACCCATCGAGAAGGGCATTGCGGACGTGGTATACGGTTCGAGGTTTCTTGGCGGCGCCCGGCGTCCAATTCTCTTCTGGAATATGGTGGCGAACAAATTCCTTACCTTTGTAACCAACATCCTCTATAACAACATCCTCTCGGATATGGAAACGGGTTATAAGGTTTTCAGACGCGAGCTGGTCAAAGATATGCCTTTGCACGCGCGCCGCTTTGATTTCGAGCCAGAATTTACAGCCAAGATTTTAAAAAGGAAAATCCGCATCTACGAAGTGCCTATCGACTTCAACCCCCGCGATTACAGCGAGGGAAAGAAGATCAAAGCCTGGGATGCATTCATGGCTTTATGGACGTTGATCAAATACAGATTCGTGGATTGATACCCAGCTAACCTGATATGGTTTAATAGGCATCTTTTTTGGTTTGTGTTTAATCCGCAGACCCGCTGGGCTTTAAATCCCGCACCCTTAGCTGGAGCGATTCACGTCCGTTGTACACGTTTTTCTCGAATTGGTACAGAATGTCGATCTTCTCCGGCATTTCTTCCAACCAGCGGCCCTGCCCGAAGGCGATCGCATCGTAAGTGATACGCCCATCGGATACAGCCAGCTTTAAGTGCTTACCTTCCTGTCCCACTGCTTTTGATCGAATGACTTTGAGCCCGCGCGATACGAAAGACGCCTCTGGATTTCCCGCCCCGGTAGGCTGAAGGCACTCGAGTTCCCACAGGAATTCCGGCCTTAAGTCCCGCAGGGGAATTTCTAAATCCGCCCTCAGCACCGGTCGTAGATCCAGCTCAGCCAGTTCGCGCTGCGCAATCGCATTTAACTTACTGACCAATTCATCCAAACGTTCAGTGCGAATGGTAAAACCAGCTGCCAGCGCATGCCCGCCGTGGTGTTCCATCAGGTCAGCGCATTCGTCTAGCGCCTGAGTGATGTGGAACTCCTGGATACTGCGGCATGAAGCCCGTGTAAATTCATCCCCAGTGGTTCCTACAATCGCAGGGCGGTAAAAACTCTCGGTCAGTTTTGCTGCCACAAGCCCGACTACGCCGGTATTGAATTCTTTATCGAATGCAAACAGAATGCGGTCGAAATCCGCACCTTTGATCCGTCTTTCAGCTTCGGATTGCATCTCCTGAGTTTGCTTTTGTCGCTCCCGGTTCTGATCATCCAACTTCTGCGCGAGGTTTCCTATGATTTGCAAATCGCGAGTGGTCAGCAGTTCATACGACGCCATCGCTGATTCCAGCCTGCCTGAGGCATTCAGGCGCGGCGCCAATCCGAAACTGATGTCGACTGCATTCAAGCCAGGCAGGTTCAAACCCGCCACATTAATCAGTGAGAGCAGCCCTTGCCTGCGCCCCAACCTCATTTGCGCCAATCCCGCCTTGACCAGCATGCGGTTCTCGCCAATCAATGGGACGATATCCGCAACAGTGCCAAGCGCGACCAAATCCAGCCAATCAGACGCCTGGCAGCCTTCGACTAAGCGGCGCTCGAATAAAGCCTGAGCAATCTTATATGCCAGACCGACGCCCGCCAGATTCTTATCGGGATATTCATCACCGGGTTGCTTGGGACAAATGACTGCTTCAGCGCTTGGCGCATTTCCGCGGGGATGGTGGTGATCGCTGATGATTAAATCCAGGCCAATTTCATTAGCATGTTCCGCTTCGCGCAGCGAGCGGATGCCGCAGTCGACGGTCAGCACGACCCGCACGCCCTGTTCAGCCAGGCTGTCCAGCGCGTCGTTGTTCAAGCCGTAGCCCTCTTCAAACCGGTTGGGGATGTACGGATACGCCTGTCCGCCAAGCACCTGCAACACATCGACCATCAGCGCGGTCGCTGTCACACCATCGACATCATAATCGCCGTAAACAGCCACTTTCTCGCCGTGATCGATCGCGAAGATAAGGCGGTCGACTGCGGCGTCCATATCCTTCAATAAAAATGGACCGCCGCTTTCCTCACGGCCTTCCAGAAAACGCAGCGCCTGAATGGGGTCGCTGATCTTGCGGTTGTATAAAATCTGGCGCATGAACGATGGGTACATTTTCAACGCCTCATCCACGCGCGCAGGAATTGGATCAGCAAGGATCCATCGTTTTCTCAATTCAGGCTGCATTAGATCCTTTCGTTGTCGATTATGGCTATGCGCACAGCGCTTACTGCTGTCTGCGACTCTCTAAGTATACCCTGTTCTCCATAGCTTTCCTGAGAATCGTTACCTTAATCTACTCAAATCCCGCGCATACCGCGATCAAGTAAAGTCGGCTATAATCCGCTCATATTCATGCCGGCCATTGAAAGCAGGAAATTCGTATTGTTTTCTTTTGAACTCATTGCTAAAGACAGGCTCGCCCGCGCCGCGGTATTTCACACTCCCCATGGAGATTTACCCACGCCAATCTTCGCGCCAGTTGGCACCCAGGCGACCGTCAAAGCCCTCACACCCGCCCAGCTGGAAGAGCTGGGGGCTAACCTTATCCTGGCTAATACCTACCATCTCTATTTGCGTCCAGGCGCCGATCTGATTTCAGATTTGGGCGGATTGCACCAGTTCATGCAATGGCCGCATCCAATCCTGACCGATTCGGGCGGCTTCCAGGTCTTCTCTCTGGCAGACATGCGGACTATCGACGATGACGGCGTCACTTTCAAGAGTCACATCGACGGTTCGATGCACCGTTTCACGCCCGAAAAATCCATCCAAATCCAGGAAGCCCTCGGCGCCGATATTATTATGGCCTTCGACGAGTGCGCGCCGCCTTTGGACCGCGATTACAACCAGCGCGCCCTGGCACGCACGCATGCCTGGGCAAGGCGCTGCCTTGCCGCGAAAACCCGCAGCGATCAGGCGCTCTTTGGCATCGTCCAGGGCGGGATTTTTCCGGACTTACGCGAGCAGTCAGCGCAATATATCAATTCACTGGATTTTCCCGGCATCGCCATTGGCGGACTATCGGTCGGTGAGACTAAAGCTGAGATGCACGCGGTGCTTGATCTGCTCGACCCGATCCTGCCGCAGAATAAACCACGCTATCTGATGGGGGTTGGGTCGCCCGAGGATCTAATCCAATGCATCCGTCTTGGGATCGACATATTCGACTGCGTGCTGCCCACCCGCCTGGCACGTCACCAGGCAGCCATGACCCGCCGCGGACGCATTAACCTGCTGAACAACGCGAACGCCCGTGATCCTCGCCCGATCGAAGAAACCTGCACCTGTTACACATGCCGGCATTTTTCGCGCGCATATCTTCGTCATTTGATGGTCGCCCGCGAGATGCTGGCATCAACTCTTCTCTCGATTCATAACATTCACCTTCTGCTTACGCTCGTACGCAGCGCCCGTGAAGCTATCCTCGCTGGGCAGTACGAGCAATTTGCGACCAGCTTCCTTTCTGAATACAATTCAACACAGGTAGAAAAACTATGACCATCCTACAAGCCCTCATCCTCGGCATTATCCAGGGGATTACCGAATTTCTACCAGTCTCATCTTCGGCTCACCTGGTGATTGCACCGTATCTATTTGGTTGGAAGATCCCTGAAGAACAGATATTCCCGTTCGATGTGTTGGTGCAAATCGGCACCCTGCTAGCGGTGATTGTCTATTTCCGTCGCGACTTATGGAACATTATCGTGGCTGTCCTGGCTGGCATCAAAAACCGCTCGCCATTCGAAAATCAGCAAAGCCGCCTGGGTTGGTACATTGTCTTAGGGACAATCCCGGCAGGCATTTTTGGCTTGCTTGTAAAAGATTTAGTGGAGCAGGCATTCAACAGCCCCCGCGCGACCGCATTTTTCCTGCTCGGTACAGCCATTATTCTGGTCATCGCGGAAAAAATAGGCCGCCGCAGCCGCGGATTGGACAGCCTCACCTGGAAGGATGCGCTCTGGATTGGCGCAGCTCAGGCATTGGCTGTCTTCCCGGGAATTTCCCGCTCCGGTTCGACGATCGCCGGTGGAATGCTGCGCAATCTCGAGCGCAAACCAGCAGGCAGGTTTTCCTTCCTGTTGATGATTCCGGTGATGCTGGCAGCCGGCCTGCTCAGCTTGCTCGATCTCTTCAAGGTGCCGGACCTGGCTAATTTTATGCCATCCATGCTGACGGGTTTCCTTGCAGCGGCTGTAGTCGGGTACCTGGCGATTCACTGGCTGTTGGCATTCCTTGGACGGCGCCCATTGTATGTTTTTTCCGCATATTGCGTCCTCCTGGCCGGATTGACGCTATTCATCAGTTATGTCTGAGTTGAAACGCTTTTCCCTCGCGGTTTTGCTGATATTGTTGGCGGCCTGTCAGCCGCCTCAAGCGCCCATAATCGAGCAGCCCACCTCCCAAATCCTTCACCTCGACATCACCCCGGCATCCTCCTGGATGCTCCCTGCCGTAAACGCCTGCGCCCAGGAATTGTCCGGAATTCAGCTTACCGTTCGTCAGATCGTCACACACAGCCTTGATTCAGCCAAAGCTGACCTGCTGATCCTTTCTGGTTCAGCGCAAATCGAAGGCGTGAACGCCTTTGAAATCGGTCAAACTTCACTGGTGGTCATCGTCCATGCGGATAATCCCCTGGAGGAAATATCTGCGCAGATGCTCAGCGATGTATTCAGCGGTCAGATCGACCTGTGGTCACAGGTGGACGCATCCATGCCGCCAGAGAAAATCCAGGTCTGGTTGCCGCTTCCAGGCGATGAAATTTGGGAAGCTCTGCAGGATAGCCTGCTCAACGAAAAAAATCCATCACGCGCGGCGCAAATTGCCCCAGACCCTGAAGCGATGTTATCGGCGGTATCAGCCGATCCGTCGGCGATCGGCATCCTGCCCATTGGATTACTGGATCAAACAGTTAAATTCGTGCGCACTGATATTGAAATCAACATGCCCATACTGGCAGTAACGCAGAATCAGCCCGCTGGTTTAACGCATGATTTCCTGCTCTGCCTGCAGGCAGAGCTGCAATAAAGAAACCCCCTCAAAAATGTTCTAAGGGTTTCTCCAGGCTGAAGTGATCAGTAAACACAAGAGGTAAATAGCTGACACTCGCATCCCGGTAATCTGATCGAGCCTGATGGTGGTCAGGCGATTTCCAGGAAGCGCTCGATCTCCCAATCCGTCACATGGATGCGGAACTCGTCCCATTCTGTCTGCTTTGCCCGTAAAAATGCCTTGTACAGCGTGGAATCGAAAACACTATTGACGACAGCGTCCTTTTCAAGCTCTTTAATAGCTTCCATCAGTGATCCTGGCAATTCCTCGATGCCCCTTTCATCGCGTTCCTCGCGGGTCATTTCATAGACATTGATATTGTTGAGGGGTTTTGCTGGCACCAGATTGTTATCGATGCCGTCCAAAGCAGCAGCCAGCATGGCGGAAAATGCAAGGTATGGATTGCATGAGGGATCCGGGCAGCGCAATTCAGCCCGCATGGCATGATCCTTCCCGGCAGTGTAGCGCGGGATGCGGATCAACGCAGAGCGGTTGACCGATGCCCAGCCTACGTAGACTGGCGCCTCGTAGCCTGGAACCAGACGCTTATAGGAATTAACAGTTGGGGCAATTACAGCAGCCAGCCCGCGCGCATGCGCAAGTTGCCCAGCGATAAATCCATAAGCAATTTTGGATAAGTTGTAGCTGTCATGCGCGTCGAAAAACAGGTTGTTGCCTTGGAGATCAAACAGGGACTGGTGGCAGTGCATGCCTGAGCCATTGATGCCGAAAACCGGTTTAGGCATAAACGAAGCGATCAACCCGCGTTGGGCAGCGATGGCTTTGACCGTATATTTCAAGGTGAGTACGTTATCCGCGGCGCGCAGCGCATCTGCGAAGCGGAAATCGATCTCGTGCTGCCCAAGCGCCACCTCATGATGTCCTACCTCGATTTCCAGACCCATGACATCCAAAGCCGCCATCAATTCTGTTCGCACGCGAACAGCTTCATCATTCGGTGAAAAATCGAAATAACCGCCCACATCGAACGGCACCGGATGGATCATCGAGGGACCATTTCGGCGGAATAGGAAAAATTCCGGTTCAGGTCCAACATTATAGACCCAGCCTCGTCCGCGCAATTTCTCCAGCATGCGTTTCAACGAGCCACGCGGATCACCTGGAAACGGATTGCCATCCGGGTAGTAAATATCGCAAATCACCCGCGCGCGGCGCATCTCAACCGGACTCCAGGGCAGGATGGCATATGTCGCTGGATCGATGCGCAGATGCATGTCAGATTCCTGAATGCGGGCAAACCCTTCCACCGATGATCCGTCGAACCAGACACCGTTATCCAGCGCCTGCTCGAGCTGTGACACTGGCGCATCGACCGATTTGACCACCCCCATTACATCTACAAACTGATAAGAAATGAACTGCACGCCATCTTCTTTCACTCTTTTTAGAATATCTTTTGCGTCCATAATCGCACCTCAAAAAAAATAAAAAGGACATGCACCGGGCATGCCCTTGAAATATGACACCATCCAAACGGCTGCCCTTCCAGACGACACCTGGCGCTGCCTGTGCATACCAGATCACTTTGCAAGCTTTGTGCCGGCGTCACCGCCAGTTTTTCAGCCAGTCAATTGTTTGGAAGGGAGAAATGAGCCTGTGATCGGGCTCAAGAGGCATCCGCTGATCATTCGATTTTCCCCTGAGAACCCCCTCAGGGTTAACACTCCCCTCGCGGGGAGGAACCTCCACCTCGTCACCTTGTGGCAGTTCACAAGGCTCAGCCGCTGGATCTCCGCTATTCGATTGGTAAAACTCTCAAGTGCTGATGACAGTGAGTGTAACATTTTTTCCACCACCAGGTCAAGAGGGTGTTTTAATCATTTGCTTTTGAATTTTCTGGCCTGCCGGGAATTACTTGACCATTTGAACATTTGTACTATAATTAATCATACCACCTCTGTTGATAATTGAAGCTCAATTGCGGATATAATTTATTTATGTACAAACAACAAGGAGAGAACCATGGCGCGTAAACCCACTTCCGCCTCCCAGCCTATTCAGCCTAAATCAGGCATGAGTGAAGGGCGTCAGGCGATGCTCGATAAAGCTCTCGGCGATATTATCAAACGCTACGGCGAAGGCTCGATCATGCGCATGGGTGAAGCCACCCACCTGGCTGTAGAAGCCATTCCGACCGGTTCGCTGTCCCTTGACATTGCATTAGGTGTCGGCGGCATCCCGCGCGGGCGCATCACGGAAGTTTTTGGCCCGGAGTCCTCCGGAAAAACCACCCTCTGCCTGCATCTGGTTGCTGAAGCCCAACGATTGGGCGGCACCGCCGCATACGTGGACATGGAGCATGCCCTCGATCCGTCTTACGCTTCTCGTCTGGGAGTCAACATCGAAGATCTGCTCGTTTCGCAACCGGATATGGGCGAGCAGGCGCTCGAAATCACTGAAACCCTCGTGCGCTCCGGCGCTATCGACATCATCGTGATCGACTCGGTCGCAGCGCTGGTGCCGCGCAGTGAAATCGAGGGTGATATGGGCGACGCGACCATGGGCACTCAAGCGCGGCTGATGTCTCAGGCGCTGCGTAAACTTTCCGGCGCAATCAATCAGACTAAGACCGCGGTGGTCTTTACCAACCAGCTGCGCCAGAAAATTGGCGTGATGTTCGGCAATCCCGAAACAACGCCTGGCGGATTGGCTTTGAAGTTCTACACCTCCGTCCGGTTAGATATCCGCCGCATCCAATCGATCAAAGTCGGCGCAGAGATCATCGGCAACCGCGTGCGCGTGCGAGTGGTTAAAAACAAGGTTGCCCCGCCCTTCCGAGCTGCCGAATTTGACATCATGTACAACGAGGGCATCTCCAAAGTTGGCGATGTTCTCGATCTCGGCACAGAGTTGGAAATCGTGACAAAACGCGGGGCTTTCTTCTCGTATGGGGATGTGCGTCTGGGACAGGGACGAGAGAACGCCAAGGAATTCCTGCATCAGAATCCCGATCTGTGCAATGAGATCGAGCAGGCGGTGCGCCAGCGCGCGCTTGGAGGCGAAGTATTGGCGGCTTACACCCGTGAAAGTGAAGAGGAAGGCGAGGATTTTAACGAAGAAGAAAGCTGATATCCGTGCAAGCTTTCCTTCGCAATAAACGGACAACATCACGAATAAAACGCCCCATGCGGGTCTTGCATCGCTTGGGATGGCTGTATCTCGCGCTGACTTTTCTTCTCCAGAGCTGCTCCTTCTATTACCATCGCCCAGTGCCAGGCAATCAAGATACACCCATTTTCTTGCCGCCAACGCCTATACCAGCGCAACCCATGCCTGGCATTATTTTGCCAACCGAAACCATGCAATCGACAGCGACTCTCCCCTGCACGGACAATCTCACTTATGTCAGCGATTTGAACATCCCGGACGGCAGCGAGGTGCAGCCTGGCGCCGCTTTGGATAAACGCTGGGAAACTCGTAATTCCGGCACCTGCAATTGGGACGAGCGTTACTCGCTTCGCCTGGTTGCTGGTGAGAATCTTGGCGTCAATGGGCAGCTGCCGCTCTACCCGGCGCGTAGTGGAACGAATTTAATCATCCGTATCACGCTGCAGGCGCCGATGCAAGCTGGCAGCTACCGCAGCGCCTGGCAGGCGCACAATCCGTCAGGCGAGCCGTTTGGCGACCCGATATTCATCGATATCACCGTTCTGGATTGAGTAAGTGGGTCAGGATTGCACCCCGACATATCTTAATCTATCTATAAGCGGAGCCGTCCCAAAATAAAGCGCGACTCTCCATCTCGCTTCACTCGAAAGGAAAAAAGCATCTTGATGTCTGGCATAGGAAAAGAATTTTGTCTTTTCGACGAACGCAGTGAGGAGAAATCTTCATGTGCTGATGAGAAAGATTTCTCTCTTCGCTCGAAATGACAAAATGCCTTTCGCTCAACAACAATGACGATCTCAGAACTGGTTTAGGTGCCTTCTTCCCAGGAATTGAGATATGCCTGTTGTTCGGGTGTCAACACATCGATGGTCACGCCCATCGCAGCCAGTTTCAGCCGGGCGATTTCCTTGTCGATATCTTCCGGTACGCTATAGACAGTCTTCTCGAGCTGCGCGGCATGTTTGACCATATATTCCGCGCAGAGCGCCTGGTTGGCAAAGGACATGTCCATCACGCTGGCGGGATGCCCCTCGGCTGCCGCCAGGTTGATCAAGCGCCCGTCGCCAAGTAAGAAGATCACCCGCCCGTCCTTGAGTGAATATTCTTCCACAAACGGCCGCACCAACCGCGTGTTGACCGACATTTCCTTCAGCGCGGGGATGTTGATCTCCACATTGAAGTGACCGGAGTTGGCAACAATTGCTCCGTTCTTCATCGCTTCAAAATGATGGCGGTCGATGACGTTTAGATCGCCGGTCAGCGTGCAAAACACATCCCCAATACGAGCAGCCTCTTCCATTGGCATCACCCGGTAACCGTCCATGACCGCTTCCAACGCCTTCAGTGGATCGATCTCGGTGACGATCACGTTCGAGCCCATGCCGCGCGCGCGCATCGCCAGACCTCGGCCGCACCAGCCATAGCCCGCGATGACGAAGTTCTTGCCAGCCAGCAATACATTCGTCGCGCGGACGATCCCATCGATCGTCGATTGGCCGGTACCGTAGCGGTTATCGAAAAAATGCTTGGTCATCGCATCGTTGACAGCGATAATCGGGAAAAGCAGCGCCTTATCAGCGGCCATCGCCCGCAGGCGAATAACGCCCGTGGTGGTTTCCTCGGTGCCCCCAACCACGTTCGCCAATAGATCCCGGCGTTCTTTGTGCAGCGTGCTGACCAGGTCCGCACCGTCGTCCATCGTCATATGCGGTTGGTGATCCAGCGCCGCGCGGATATGCTTGTAATAAACAACGTTATCCTCGCCCTTGATGGCATAAACCGGAATCTCGTCGTGAGTCACCAGAGAGGCAGCCACATCATCCTGAGTTGAAAGCGGATTCGAGGCGGTCAGGACGATATCTGCGCCGCCCGCCTGTAGAGTTTGCATTAAATTGGCGGTCTCGGTGGTTACGTGCAGGCAAGCCGAAACGCGCATGCCCTGCAGAGGGCGTTCTTTTGCGAAACGCTCGCGGATCATGCTCAATACCGGCATCTCACGGGCTGCCCATTCAATCTTTCTCCGCCCGCCTTCCGCCAGTTTTACGTCTTTAATATCATAATTGCTCATCCAGCGCCTCCAAGAAAAAATTCAGGAATTGTGTAGCAGTGCGTCTAATTCGCCCTGATCATCGAAAACCTTGCGATAACGAGTTACAAACTCCGCGCGGCTGTAATGGTGCGATTGAGTGCCGCGTTGTTCCAGACAATAAACTGCCGCGAGCGAACCCATTTGCCCGCAGGTTTGCCAGCCAAAACCAAGCTCAAATCCGCGCAGGAATCCCCCGCGGAAGGCATCTCCAACGCCTGTCGGATCTTCGATCCTCTCGGGTGGAAATATGGGGATATGGATTTGCTGCCCTTCCGCATGGATCATCGCGCCTTTTTTGCCGAGCGTACGGACAACCACTTTAACGGTTTTTAGAATCTCATCACCTGGAATGCAGGTGTGTTTTTGCAGCAATTCCCATTCATACTCGTTGACAAATAAGAATTGCGCTCCCTCTACCCCGCGGCAGAGTTCCTCCCCGCTGGAACGGACCACCTGCTGACCAGGATCATAAAGATAAGGTATCGTCAATTCCTGGCATTCGCTCACGAAGCGGTTCATCGCAATAGGATCGTTAGGTGAGATAACCACCAGTTTTGGCAGGTCATGCTTAAATTCATGCATTGATAAGTCGCGGGCATAAGCCATAGCGCCGTTGAAAAAACTGCATATCTGGTTGTTGGCCAGATCCGTGTTGGCAAAAAACGAAGCCGTAAAAGTTTCCTCGATGGTGCGGATGTAGTCTGTGTTTACGCCGTGTTCGTTCAGCCAGGCGCGGTATTCACCGAAATCAGATCCCGCGGTCGCAAAAATGATCGGATGACCGCCGAGCAGCGCCATCGTATAGGCGATGTTTGGGGCAACTCCACCTCGTTGGCGCACCATAGTGTCGACAAGAAACGACAGGCTGATCGAATCGAGGTGCTCGGGCACAATGTGGTCGCGGAAATAGCCAGGAAAGCTCATTAAGTAGTCAAACGCAATCGAACCGGTGCAAACAATGGTCATTTTTCGATCCTGAGAAATGGATAAGCCAGCTGAGGTGCTGACCTTGAACCAAATTTCACGCTCCCTCTCGGGAGCGTGAAAATTATATCATCAAACCAGTTGTTTTCTGACGCTAAGGCTCATTCCAATCAGTTCATCCAATGGGGATTGACACATCTCCAGCCTTCCGGTATAAGGTGGTATGCTAAAAATTCGACTTGTCCGTGCTTTTTCCTTGTTGGTCTTGTTAATATTCGCGGGCTGTAATTTCCCGGGCGCGGCGCCTGACAAGCCTGCGGTGACCAACAATCTTAGCAAGGGGATCACCATCGCATCACCCGCCCCTACCGAAACCGCTGCGCCAACACCGACCCCAACCCCAATACCTGAAGCTCGTATCGCGCAAGGCGACCTTGCGCTGTTCCAGGGGGAATATGAGCGCGGTCGCCAGGAGTATCTCAAAGCCGCGCTGGGCAGCCAGGACATCGAGATCCAGGCAAGCGCCATGCTCGGAATTGGACGCGCGTATTTTGAGGAATACAATTACACCCAGGCGGTTGAAACCTTTAAATCATTGATCAATGAGCACCCAGCCAACCAGTCGCTGGCGAATGCTTACTACTTCCTGGCTGAATCCTATATGCAACAGCAAATGCCGGCTGAAGCCGCCGAGGCTTATGCAAAATACCTCGAGCTCAAGCCAGGCGTTTTGGATGACATCATCCAGAAACGTCGAGCGGAGGCGCTCATGGCAGCTGGAAATTACACAGGCGCCATTGAAGCCTACCAGGCGGCGATCACAGCCGGCAGCGACCGCGGTCAGGCGCTGATCAAGATCGGGCAGGCGTATGCGGCGCTTTCAGACTTCTCCAATGCAGTAAAAACCTATTTGGAAGCCTACAACAGCACCGATAATGAGTACATCAAAGCCCAGGCCAACCTGTTAAGCGGGCAGATATATATGGAATTGGGCTTTCCAGAACAGGCATATGCCCGCTACCAGGATTCTATTAGCAATTTTCAACACGCTTATGATAGTTATACTGGTCTGGTAACACTCGTGAATGACGGCATCCCAGTCAACGAACTGGACCGCGGCATGGTCGATTACTACGCCGGGCAATATGGTTACGCCGCTGAAGCGCTGGCGCGTTACATCGCCAGCCAGCCCAATCACGACGGCGCCGCGCACCATTTCCGCGCGCTGTCGCTGCGCCAGATGTCTGAGTACACCGCGGCAATCGAGGAATGGCGCATTCTCATCAATGATCACCCCGAGGATGAATACTGGAGCGATGCCTGGCAGCAAATCGCCTACACCCAATGGGCCTACCTCGAAAACTTCGACGCAGCCGCCGATACCCTCAAGAATTACGTGGCGCTGCAACCCGCCGCGCCCGATGCCGCTCAGACGCTTTTCACCGCCGGGCGCATTCTCGAGCGGGGTGACCGCCTGACTCAAGCTGCGGTCACCTGGGCGCGTTTAATCGACGAATACCCCTCCGCCGAAATCAGCTTTCGCGGTTTGTTCCTGTCTGGTATAACCTATTTCCGTCTGGGGAATTACTCTGATTCGCTTACCGCCTTTCAGCGCATGGCAGCCCTGGCAGTCAATCCATCCGACCAATCCGAGGCTCTGCTGTGGGTCGGTAAAACTCAATTTGCCGCAGGAAACACGATGGAAGCTCAGGCTGCCTGGCAACAGGCCAGTACGCTGGATCCTACCGGTTATTACAGTGAGCGCGCGTTAGAGCTGCTCGAAAACCGCCAGCCGTTTGTAGTGACCGAAAACATCGATCTGGGAATCGATCTTCAAGCCGAGCGGATTCAGGCAGAAGAATGGCTGCGAACCACATTCAATATTTCCCAAGAAGTTGACCTATCATCCTACGCTGAGATCAATGCGTTACCGCTCTTCCAGCGGGGATTGGCGCTCTGGGAGATCGGCGAATACCAGTCAGCGCGCGGGCATTTCGAATCTCTGCGGGAACAACTGGAAGCCGACCCGGTTAATTCCTACCGTTTTATGAACCTCATGCTCGAGCTCGGTGCTTACCGCCCGGCTATCTTTGCCAGCCGCCAGATCCTGACTCTGGCCGGCATGGACGATCTCGGCACGCTGGCAGCGCCCAGGTACTTCAATCACATCCGCTTTGGCGCCTATTATAAGGATTTAGTGCTCCAGGAAGCCTCGGAAGAAGGATTCGACCCTTTATTCCTGTTCAGCCTGATACGCCAGGAGAGCTTCTTCGAGGGATTTGTGCAATCGAGCGCTGGCGCGCGGGGATTGATGCAAATAATGCCAGCCACTGGCGACGAGCTTGCCGCCCGCTACCGCTGGCCTGAAAATTACACCACCAGCGATTTAACCAATCCTTCCGTTAGTATCCGCTTAGGTGTTAAATACCTCGCCAATCAACTGGGGTACTTTGGCGGGGATGTCTACGTTGCTCTGGCGGCATATAACGGCGGCCCGGGAAACGCTAAAATGTGGAACGACCTTGCCGGCGGCGATCAGGATTTGTTCCTTGAGATTATTCGATTCGACGAAACCCAGCGATATATTAAGAACATTGCTGAATTTATGCACCTTTACCGGAGATTCTATGCGAGGTAAACATGCTCGCGTTGGCCTGCGCCCGGCATTTTTCCGGGCGCGCCACAACCGCAGCCGAGCGCAGGGAACGACCAAAGGCCTATAAAATTAACTCATCATGATAAGCGCAGGGTGAAAATCAAATCTAGATGCAGCAGAAAACAACCCTACGTCCCTGTATCCTCTTCTAGATTAATGGTAAATAAAATTCACTGCTGACAGATCTATAACAGCATCCAGGCTGGATTCTCGAGAATCTTCTTCAATTCCTGCATGAAGCGAGCCGCCTCTGCGCCATCGGTGATGCGGTGATCCGCTGCAAGAGTAAGTTTCATCCGTAAGCCCGCCCTGACCTCGCCGTTTTCGACAACCGGCGTTTCCTTTACTGAAGCCACTGCCAAAATGGCTGTCTCCGGCGGATTGATGATTGCGGCAAAATTTTCCACATCGAACATGCCAAGGTTACTAATCGAAAAGGTCGAGCCCTCGATGTCCTCCGGGCGCACCTTGCCCTGGCGCGCGCGTGCCGCCATCTCTTTGACCTCTCCTGAAATCAACCGCAGCGGTTTTTGATCGGCGTCTTTACAAACCACCGTCATCAGCCCCGCCTCAAGTGCCACAGCAATGCCCACATTGATGCGCCCGTGCCGAACGATTTCCTTGCCCTCCAGCGATGCGTTGATATTCGGGAACTGCCGTAAAGCCAGCGCCGCTGCCTTGACAATGAAATCATTGACCGAGAGTTTTTGATCTTCGGGCAAGAGGGCATTGGTCTGCTTACGCACGGTCATCAACGGTTCTGCGTTGATCTCACTGGTGACATAAAAGTGCGGCAATTGCTGCTTGGATTCGGTCATGCGCCTGGCAATGATCGCCCGCAGCTTATCAACCGGTATGCGCTCATCTGCCGGGGCTGGCGCTCCGGGTTGCCAGACTGGCATTGGCAAAGTTGGACGTTCGACCGGCGCTGCGCCTTGCGGCTGCTTAGAAGCCATTGCTTTTTCGACATCCTGCTTAACAATTCTCCCGCCCGGGCCGCTGCCGCGGATTTTCTCGATCTGAATACCCACCTCAGCCGCCATCCGTCGAGCCAGCGGTGATGCCTTGACCCTCTCGCCCGCCTCGCTGACTGGTATCGGCTTCAAAGGCACTTCTTCCTTAACCTTCGATTCCTTCTCAACAGCGGGTGCTGGCTGTTCTCCGACCGTTTCAACTGCGAGTTGATCGCTGATATCCTCATCCGCGGCTGCAATGATAGCAATCGGGTCGCCCACAGGCACTACTGTGCCTTCTGAGATGATCTGGCGGCGCAGCACGCCGCTGGCAGTCGATTCGACTTCAACAGTCGCCTTATCTGTTTCGATTTCTGCCAGCACCTGCCCTTTTTGCACTTCCTCGCCTTCCGCGATCAGCCAACGCACAAGCGTGCCTTCTGCCATATCGAAACCAAGCTTAGGCATGGCGATGATTTCAGCCATTAGAGCACCTCCTTAACGGCGGCAATGACATCCGCGACTTGCGGTAATGCCAGTTGTTCGAGGTTGCGGTTATACGGCAGCGGCACCTCGGCCTGGGCAACGCGTTTCACTGGAGCATCCGCGTAATCAAAAGCCTGCTCATATATTCGCGCAGCTACTTCTGCGCCTACTCCAAATGATTTCCAACCCTCTTCGACCACCACCGCCCGGTTGGTTTTCTTGAAAGAAACGATCACCGGTTCCATATCCAGCGGGCGCAGCGTGCGCAGATCGATTATCTCTGCTTCGATGCCCTCTTTTGCCAACTCATCAGCAGCTTTGAGTGAGATTTCCAACATTTTACTGTAGGTGACAATGGTCACATCCTTGCCAGGGCGCTGGATCGTGGATTGCCCGATTGGGATAAGGTAATCTCCCTCCGGCACCTCGCCGCGCATTTGATACAGTGTGGCATGCTCGATGAAGAAAACCGGATCCTGGCTGCGAATGGATGCCTTCAGTAAACCTTTCGCATCAGCCGGAGTCCCGGGCGCGACCACCTTTAGCCCAGGGAAATGAGCAAAAATCGCATCGGGTGTCTGCGAATGCGTGGCGCCTAGCTGCCGCCCGCCGCCGCTAACCGTGCGAATCACCAGCGGCAGCACCATTTGCCCGCCGAACATGTAATGCAGCTTAGGCGCTTGGTTGACGATATGATCCATCGCCGAAAACGCAAAATTAATCGTCATTAGCTCAGCCACCGGGCGCAGACCCGTCAAAGCCGCGCCGATTGCCCCGCCGACTATGGCTGCTTCAGAGATGGGGGTATCGCGCACGCGCATGGGACCAAAGTGATCGTAGAATCCTTTGGTTACCGCATAGCTGCCGCCCCAGACGCCGACCTCTTCGCCCATGATAAAAACGGAAGAATCTCGTTCCATCTCTTCCCATAATGCTTTGGAAATCGCTTCACGCATGGTAATTCTTGCCATGAATACCTCTCCCTGCCCTATTGTTCGACGTAGACATTCTTGAACAGATCTTCCGGCGCTGGTTCCGGGCTGGATTCCGCAAATGCAACCGCATCCTCCACCTCTTTTTCCGCCAGGTCAAACTGGTTTTTCAGCTCAGCTTCCGTCGCGATCTGATGATCAAGTAGATACTTCTGGTAGATCCCGATAGGGTCACTTTCCTGGAAGTGTTTAACCTCAGCCGCAGTTCGATATCGCTCAGGATCGCCCATCGAGTGACCGCGGAAGCGGTATGTGATCACCTCGAGAAATTGCGGACCGCTGCCGCTTCTAATCTCTTCCAACATTTGGGCGGCAATCTCGCGCACTTTAATCACATCCATGCCGTCAACATGGGCGCTTTTCATGCCGTACCCCTCAGCTTTTTGGCGGATCTCCGCCACTGCTGAAGCCCGTTCGACCGCAGTACCCATCCCATAACGGTTGTTTTCACACACCCAGAAGACAGGTAAATTCCAAATCTTCGAAAGGTTGAGACCTTCATGAAAATAACCAATGTTGGTCGCGCCTTCCCCGAACATGCAGATGGTCACGCCGTCTTTTTGCTGATAGACATCTCCAAGCGCCAATCCAGCCGCGATTGGCAGATGTCCACCGACGATGGCATGCCCGCCCCAGAAATTTTTCGTCACATCCGCCATATGCATCGAACCGCCGCGCCCTTTGGAACAACCGGTCGCCTTACCGAGCAGCTCGGCCATCACGATTTTCGCCGGGATGCCGCAATTGATCGCCACCCCATGGTCACGGTAAGCAGTGATCACCCGATCCTGTGGTTGGCGGATAGAAATCAAACCCGTGCTGACCGCCTCTTGACCAATATACAGGTGTAGAAAGCCGCCGATTTTACCCTTCTGGTATAACTCAGCTGCTCTTTCTTCGAGGCGGCGTATGACGACCATCTGATGCAATAAACTCAAGTGTTCACTCTTCTCCATCTGTGAAGCTCCTTAGGTCATTAGTTGCTTTGCCTGAATTTATCAATATAATGGCTAATAATTGTAATAATTCCCCGAAAATTATACCAGATCAATCCTGTAATCCATCAAGTACGGGCTTGCCTGCCATACTGCGCCAGCAAAAAAGCCGTTATCTAGTTAGGTTTTGTGTTTTTCTATCCTTCGGGCGGCATCGAACGATAGCTGTCGACTAGGGATATTCCTTTGCGGCGAAGATAGTAACTGCGCACAAGATACCAGAGTAAACCGATAATGAAACAGATCACCAGCATCGGCAAAGTTTCTAAGCGCAACTCCTGAAATTGGAAGGGATAGATAAAGATCGCAACAATCGTCCAGATCAGGTAACTCAGTGTGGCTAAACCAAGCAGACTAGCAAATAGCGCGCTCACTCGCCCAATGTGTATCTTCCCCTCCACATTTTTCCCGAGGATGGGGTAGAGGATCAAAGCTGCGACAGGCAGAATCTGAGAAATGCTCAAAAATATCGCAAAATGCAACATCGAATAAATAGTTCCACCCAGAACCGCATCGATGAGACCTATCTGCATGGCCAAAGCCGCCACCATTACTGCCAGCAGCGGTGTTTGCTGGCGCGGGTGTATATAAGCCAGCTTTTCCGGTATAACACGGTCTTTAGCCCATGCCAGCACGATCCGGCTGATTACGATCATAAAAGCTTGCACCAGCAAGAAAAGAAGCAGGATCCAACAAATGCCGACCACAACCACCAGCAACAATACAGGTTTGGAAATTGCTGCGTAGAATGGCAGCCAGGATAAAGACAGTCCAGCGATCTCAATTTGCTGTTGGGTGAGGTAACTTTGGGCAGAGATAAACTGCGCTGGAACAACCTTACCCAACAAGCCAATAGTTGCCAGAATCAACCCTCCAGCCATTAGCAACGCGCAAACCGAGGCAGGCAGCAGCTTCTTTTCAGGCTGTTTCACCTCGCCAGCTACCTCCATTGGCAAGGCAGCCCCGAAAAACAGGTAGAAACCGCAAAATAGGCCTATTAAAATTACAAAATCCAAGCCGGGGGGATTGGTTGCGAGACCGTATTGATAAGCCAGCTCGATATGTTGGAGATAAGTGCCCGAGCCAAACACCCGTTCGTATCCAATCGTGAAGGTATTTTCCTGCGGAAAACCAAGTTGAAGCAGCAGGATGATCCAGCAAATCAAAGCGAATATAACCCCTGCCCGCATCAGCCAGAGGACCGTTTTCGGCGGAAACGCCAACAGAACAAACGATAAGACAATTGCGGCCGTTCCAACCAGGATGGCTATTTGAGTCGATGCTGCCGAATCAGCCAGGAGAAGTATGTCCTGCGAACTGAACACAGTACCAATCGTCTTAAACAGGTTTGGCAGGAACTGCTTGGCAATCGATCCTGCGATGCTGCCGGCAAACAAAGACAGGGTAACTAAAAATGTGAAGCTAGAGGCAAAAGCAGGCGCAGGATGGATGAGGCGAGAAGCGATGACATAATCGGCCGCTGGACGCCGAATAACTGCCCCAATAGCAGAAAAGGTCAGCGTGAAGATCAACCCGACACCCAGGGCAATGCCGATCACTAGCACCAGGTTGATCCCCGGCCAGCGGCCTGGGATGAGCTCGAGTGGAAAATTACTTGATCGTGGCAACCCAATACTTGCCAAACCAAAAACCAGCACACCCACAAATCCCAACCAGCGGGGCAATCCTGAATTGGCATGTTGCCCAGGTTTATTTGCTGGAGACAGTTTCTCTGCCAATTGCATTTCTCCTCAGCTGAAAAATCTGATTAGCCAATTTAATCCATCGATCCGGACATCGCGCATCGATCGAAGCAAGCCTATCAGAATTATAACAATCGGAATGGATTATTACCTTTCAAAATAGCAAAGAGACCTTAGAACAGGCGGCTGTACTATCCTGAAAGGCATATAAAAGAAGCTGCCCTAATATCGAAGGGCAGCTTCTTAATTTCAACACAATCGTTTATTTCACAGGATTATTGATGACCGCATGCGCAGCAGCCAGGCGCGCAACCGGCACGCGGAAAGGCGAGCAGCTGACGTAGTTGTTTCCGACCAGGTGGCAGAATTCAATGGAAGCAGGATCACCGCCATGCTCGCCGCAAATGCCGACCTCCAAATTTGGCCGAGCGCGCCGCCCGTCTTCAACTGCCATTCTCATCAGTCGTCCAACGCCATCGCGGTCGAGCGTCTGGAATGGATTCTTCGGCAGGATGCCCTGCTCGATATATGTGACCAGGAAGCTTCGTTCAGCGTCGTCACGGCTGTAGCCGTAGGTCATCTGAGTTAAATCGTTTGTTCCAAATGAGAAGAATTCAGCAATGCTGGCAATCTCATCAGCGGTGACCGCTGCGCGAGGGATTTCAACCATGGTTCCGAATTTATAATGAAGTCCGTTGACGCCTTTTTCTGCCATCACCTCATGAGCTATTTTTTCCAAACGTGGCTGGATCCATTTCAACTCATTAATATGCCCGGTCAACGGGATCATAACCTCTGGGCGTGGATCTAAACCCTTCAGGCGAACATTGCAGGCTGCCTCAAAGATTGCTCGCACCTGCATTTCTACAATCTCCGGCATCGCAATGGACAGGCGGACGCCGCGCATACCCATCATCGGATTGCTTTCATGCATCGCTTCCACTTCCGCCAGCATTATTTCGAGATCGCGAATTTCTTTCGGCTCGTCTTTGCCGATTACAAATCCGGCAAGGTTTTCTATGCGCTTTGTTATGATTTGTTCCAGCAGCTCTTTTTCGCCCGGTAAAAACTCGTGTAATGGGGGATCGATCAGACGGACGATTACCGGCAACCCAGTCATGGCTTCAAAGAGACCTTCAAAGTCCGCGCGTTGATAGGGTAGCAGTTCATTGAGTGCAGCGGTGCGGCCCTCACTGGTTTTCGCCAGGATCATCTTCTGCACGATTGGCAGGCGTACCTGTTCGAAGAACATGTGCTCGGTGCGGCATAGACCGATACCCTTGGCGCCGTACATACGGGCGCGTTTGGCATCTTTCGGATAATCTGCGTTTGCCCACACCTGCAAACCGGTCGTTGGGTAACCTTCTGGTCCTTTGCGGGCTCCTGGTCTGGCGCATAATTCATCAGCCCATTCCAACAAGGTCATTAAATCAGTCTGCTCATCCAGGCTTGGAGAAGTCAAAGGTAATTTACCCAGGAAAACTTCACCAGTGCCGCCATCCAATGATATCCACTCGCCTTCTTTGACGACCTTGCCATTCACTTCCATATAACGTTTATCAAGATCGATGTGAATAGACGATGCGCCAACCACACACGGTACGCCAAACTGGCGCGCTACTACCGCAGCATGAGAGGTCGCGCCGCCTTCGCTGGTTAGAATCCCTTTTGCGGCCAGCATGCCATGCACGTCGTCCGGCTTGGTGAACGGACGCACCATAATCACATCCAGTTTTTCTTCCTTGAACATGCGCTCAGCCAGATCTGCGTCGAAGTATATCTGCCCAACTGCTGCGCCAGGCGAGGCATTGACCCCGCTGCCGAGAAACCGTCCGGAGGTCTTCGCTTCATCCATCGTTTTCGGATCGAATTGCGGGTGAAGCAGGGTATCAACATCCGCAGGAGACACTCGCTTGACAGCTTCATCTTTCGAGATCAAGCCTTCATTGACCATGTCGACTGCAACTTTGACTGCCGCCCGAGCGGTACGCTTCCCATTACGAGTTTGCAGCATCCACAAGCGCCCGCGTTCGATCGTGAATTCGACATCCTGCATATCTCTGTAGTGTTTTTCCAGTTTTTCGGTGATGTTAACAAATTGTTGATATGCATTCGGAATGTCCTTGCCGAGGTGCTCGATCTTTTCCGTATTGCGGATACCCGCGACGACATCCTCTCCCTGCGCATCGAGCAAATAATCGCCGTACAACATCTTTTCACCGGTCGCTGGATCGCGGGTAAAGGCCACGCCAGTGCCCGAATCGCTGCCCATGTTGCCAAAGACCATCGTGACGATATTCACCGCAGTCCCCAGGTCATCCGGGATGTTCGTTGCGCGGCGGTAATCCACAGCGCGCTTGCCAAACCAGGATTTAAAGACAGCTTCGCTCGCTAATTTTAATTGTTCGTATGGATCAGTCGGGAAATCGAAACCTTTAAGGCGGCGGACGACCTTCTTGAACTTCTCGGTTAATTCACGCAGGTTTTCAGCTGTCAGATCAGTATCCGCCGTTACTCCCATTTCATCTTTATAATCGTCCATTACATCTTCGAAGGCTTCATCAGGCAGACCTAGCACAACCGAGCCAAACATTTGCACGAGGCGGCGATAGGAATCCCAGACAAACCGCTCATTCTTGGTCAGGCGTACCATAGCCTCAGCAGTTTTTTCGTTCAAGCCAATGTTGAGAACGGTGTCCATCATGCCTGGCATGGAAAACTTCGCACCAGAACGGCAGGAAACCAGAAGTGGATTTTCACTGCCGCCAAATTTCTTGCCGGATAGTTTTTCGACTTCTACGAGCGCATTCAACACTTGCTCCCAGAGCCCTTCCGGAAATTTTTCGCCGCCTGCCAGATAGGCATTGCAGGCTTCTGTGGTTATGGTGAAACCAGGGGGAACAGGTACACCCAGGCGGGTCATATCCGCCAGGTTGGCGCCTTTTCCACCCAGCAATCCGCGCACGCCGTCCCAACTCCCGCCGACATATTTTTCAGCCGCACTAACTTCATTGAATAAATACACCCATTTCTTCATAGAATACCTCCTCGCAGGTTTAAAAATAACCCAGAAATTGGGTTTAATAGTCAGCCCATTAAGCGTCTGATTCTACCATTAAAAATTTCTTTTATCACTGCGATGTTATTGATTCCCACTATTTTACTCTAAAATATGGCTTTGTTTAGACAACCTCATCTTGTTTTCATCTTCCGCGCGTAAAATCTTTTGTAAAGCAGTTGCAAGGAATTAAATGATGATCTTAATTGATAATTGGAGGTGTGAATGACTTCCTTTATTGGAGGCAGGAATGAATATCCTGGTCATAGATGATGACCCAGCAATGACCGAATTATTGAAAATGATCTTACAGGCCACATCCGCCAATGTTTATACTGCTTTTAATGGACAGCAAGGCATCAGGCTTTGCCGAAAAGAAAATCCTGATGTGATCATCCTGGATCTGATGATGCCGGAGCCTGATGGCTGGCAGGTGTGCAAAACCATCCGCAAATTCAGCCAGGCGCCAATCCTGATCCTTTCTGCGTTGGATAACCCCGAGTTGATTGCCAACGCGCTGGATGCCGGCGCGGATGATTATCTGATCAAACCGGTGTCGAGCAGCATGCTAATCGCCCATATTCAAAATTTATTACGCCGCAGCCGTGCTCTGCCGGGAGAGACAGTCCACTCGACTATCTAAACGGAAAAACAATCCGCTTTTGTATATAGTAAAATATGCTTATTCTTCGATAGCGAATAAAAATTTTCGTTATCCGTGTGTTGCCAATGATAGATGCAAGGCATGCCATTCCATTGGAGGTCATCGTGCAGACCTGTTCTTTTTGTAACACCCAATCTCCCGACTTAGTTGCAAACTGCCCAACCTGCGGTGTTGATCTTTCAGAGCATTCCATAACCATGGTTGCCCTCAAGAGATTCCAGGAAAATTCCCGCGTGAGAAACGTCCGCCTGGTGGTTGCGCACGACGCATGCCCGGCCTGCAAAAACATGGAGGGAACTTATGATAAAAATCAGGCGCCAAATTTGCCTGTAGAGGGCTGCTCCCATGAAAATGGCTGTCGCTGTTTCTACGAGCCCATGCTTGACGAAATTTATCCCTAACGAACAAAGGGATACACTAGAATATGGATCGCCAGCGGTTGAAGCTGGCGATTGCTCTTATCATGGACATCCTACCTGATGGATCAATTGTGGGCAGCCGAAATCAACTGAGATAATCCCTCCGCAACGCGCTCCGGCGCTTCCATCATTGGTAAATGCCCTGCATCTGGAATTTCGATCAACCAGCCTTTGGTCAACATCGCCACCAGATCGCGCGACTTCTGCGCTGGAATGAGTTTATCCTGTATGCCTGCAATGACCAGGGTTGGAACCTTAATGCCCGCCAGCCAGGGATTGGCATCTTGCCGCGCTGCCATGCCTTTAAGCGAATTGATTATCGATTGCTTGCGTACGGTATGAAACATCTCATGTAATTTCTCTTGAATGTCTTCACGATGAGTGAGCGTCGATGGCACACCGTGCGCCACCATGTCCACGCCTTTCGTGCGCACATCGCGCGCAGTTCGCAAACGTGCCTGTCGTCTCTCCGGATTATCCGCATCCGCCTGCGAAGCAACCAGCCCTAAACCTGAAAGCCGGTTTGGGTAGGAATGCGCAAAGGCCAGGCTAACATACCCTCCCATCGAATGACCCACCAAAATTACCTGCTCTAGTTGTAACCGGTTCAAAAGCAGCAGCACGTCTTCCACTAAGAGGCGCATGGAGTGAATCTCGGCCCCATCGGGCGATTCGCCATATCCGCGCAGATCGGGCATGATGAAACGCGCCTGATTCGAAAGCATTTTAACGACTGGCAGCCAGATGGAGTGATTCAATGGAAATCCATGTAGAAGGACAACTGGATATCCTTTTCCTTCCTCTGTGTAAAACAATTCAATTGGATTTAACTCCATCAGGCTTCTACTCCTCATTAGTGCGGTCGATTAGCTCCTGCGCCAACCTCAGAGCTTGCGCGGTTGTTGTGATCTGCCCAGCGCCTTGCTCTTCACGTATTGCATCAAGAATCATTCCGATCATCGGTCCGGGATGAAGCTGAAAATGATTCATGAGATCATCGCCGTCAATCAGCCTGGGCGGATCGACCACCTGGTCATATTGATCGAACCACGCCTGTAGTACTTGCCGGCAAATTGTTAACTCTCGCTCCCATCGGACCGGTAATATTGTAACACCATCCATGGCAAGCGTGTCCGCCAGAGAGAGAAAACACAGATCGATCCCCGCTTGGCCTGTATCACGGAAATATCGATAGATCGACCGTTGGTTGACATCCACTCCCGCTTTTGCCATCAGATGGATGCGTAAATGCTGACGGACCAACAGCTCGATTCGCTCCATTTCCTTATTGGACAATACCATAGCCCTGGCGCGTTGCCTGGCAATATCAGCGCTTAGCATCTCATGACCGTAGAAATGGGTTCTTCCAGCTGAATCGACTGTCCTTTTTCCGGGTTTGCCTGTGTCATGCAGCAACGCTGCCAGAAACAGGTCTCCGCGGACTGTTCGACCGGACACCAAAGGCTGGTCGAAATGCCTGCGGAGTTGGTCTCGATAGGTGCCGAGGTACAAAGCTGCCAATCCTAACACCAGGTTAGCACCTTTTTCCTCGTGATATTCCGCTGCGAGCAGATCGATCAACTTTTCCAGCCAGGATAAGGTGGCGATCGTATGTTCCCACACATCAACAGCATGCGGAGGCTGGGCTTCATGCTTCAACGCAGTAACCTCTGGCAAGATCAGCTCCAGCAAACCAAATTGGTCGAGAATTCTCACGGCAGTATCTACTTTTCGTCCCTCGAGAATGCGAAAGAACTCATCGCGCTGCCGTTCGAGAGAGCTCAAGGGCAAATCGGCGGAAGCCTCTTTCAACCAGTTAATAGTGTTGCTGTCCATACTCAACTGCAACGCCACCGCATGCCGCACCGCCCGCAGCAGGCGCACCGGATCATCACGGAAAGATGTGGGACTGCAGGCGCGCAAGCGCCTGTCTTTCAGGTCCTGCGCCCCCCTGAGAGGATCGATGATGCGCTCGAGATCCTCGATATCCACCGCCATGGCATTTATGGAGAAGTCGCGGGCTGCCAAATCTTGATCGATGTCGGCGCCGCGCAGTGCTGAAAAATCAAGGTTATACTGCCTGGATTTCTCCCCCTGGCAAACAACTCGCGCGGTTTGGTGCTCCAGATCCATCATATAAAAGGCAGCGCCAAGGTCGTTGGCAACTTGCTTCGCCAGCCTGCGCACATCGCCGCTGACCACAAAATCCAGATCGTGATTTTCTAACCCAAGCAGCGCATCCCGCACAACCCCACCGACCAGGTAAGCCTTCTGACCGGGTTGCAAGCGCTTGCGCAGCGCGTTCAACACATTTGGTGATGGGAATACACTCGCAAAGCTGGAGATCATGCGCGTAAGGGATTATCCGTTGCGGTACTTCTTTTCATTAACCACACCAACAAACGGCAGGTTACGGTAAAGTTCATCCAGGTCCAATCCGTATCCAAATACAAATTTATTCGGAATTGAAAAACCTACATAACGAACCGGGACATACACCTCGCGGCGTTCGGTTTTATCTAGCAGCGTGCACACATACAGGCTGCGCGGGTGTCGAGCTGATAGCAGATCGAGCACTGAGGACAGCGTCCGTCCGGAGTCGATAATATCTTCGACCAGTATCACATCCTTATCGTGGATATTCATATTCAGATCAAGGGTAATCCGCACGTGTCCGCTTGACTCACGGCTGCCCGCGCCGTAAGATGACACCGCCATAAATTCCACCGCATGCGGTACGGTAATTTCTCGCATCAGATCGCTGAGAAACATAACACCACCCCGCAGGATGCAGATTAAAACCAGCCTGTCAGAATTTTTGAAATCTTGAGAGATTTCTGCGCCCAACTCTTTAACGCGCCTCTGCACATCCTCTGCCGGTACTAATATTTCTTCTAAAAATTCGTGATAATCGCGCATCCCTGGCTCCTCAACAATCAGCCGCGTGGCACTTCATGGTGCCGTCTACAGCGCGCCTCGTACATCTCTGAAGCGCCGACAATCACGATCGGATCATCGTAACGCGCTGGCTTGCCGTTCACCAAACGCTGCGTACGAGATGCAGGCTCTCCACAAATCATGCAAATGGCTTGTAATTTATCAACGTGCTCAGCAATTGCCATCAATACCGGCATACAACCGAAAGGCTCGCCGCGAAAATCTGTATCCAAGCCAGCCACGATCACACGGATACCGCGATTTGCCAGTGTCTGAACCAGGTCAACCAGCTCATTGTCAAAAAATTGCGCCTCATCGATGCCAACAACAGTTGTTTCCGGTTTCAAGTTGACTAGAATCTGTGAAGCTTTCTCGATAGGCATCGCGTCGAAGGCTGTGCCGGCATGCGAGGTGACTCGTTCCACCTGGTAACGGGTATCCACTAAAGGTTTGAATACTTGTACCTGTTGGCGTGCAATTGTTGCCCTACGCAAGCGGCGAATCATTTCATCCGTCTTGCCACTAAACATGGATCCGGTTACTACCTCGATCGAGCCTGCATGATGTTTCATGATCCCCTCGCAGATAGATTGGTTTTGACGATTCTACCCCAACTCCCGCCGCTTGTGGAATGGGTGAATTGTCATTGTTAACAAAAAAGCAGGATATGCATCCTGCCTTTTGGTTTTTTACACAATCTGCCTAGAAGACCGGTTAGACGGTAATTTCTTCAGCCGCTGACGGCAAGTCGTATCCAAGCTGGCGCAGCCGTTTCTTGAGATCAATCAGCGACTTGCGACCAAAGCCATCCACTTCAAGCAGCGCGGCTTCGCCGCTGGTCATTTTTTCTAATACCTTACCAACCGTATCCAATCCTGCTTTGACCAACGCGTCAGTTGAACGCGTACTCAATCCCAGGTCCGCCACCAGCCGTTCTGGAGAAGTGCGCTCGAGATCTTTTGCCTTGACGGATTCGACATAATCCTGGCGGGCCTGAAGGCGTTTGTAGAAGCGGTCAACCTGCCCTTCCATATCGAGAATACGCTGCTGTTGCCCGGTAAAGAATGGATGGCACTTCGAACAAACTTCAGTGCGGATCTCTTTCCTGGTCGAACCAGTGCGCCAGGTGTTACCGCAGGCGCAAGTCACTAATGCATCACTATAATAAGTCGGGTGAATACCCTGTTTCATTCTCTAGTCAACCTTTCTGCTCAAAAAATGATGCGTCCGTCCGATTCTTGTGCGACCGGCGGTGCACATCTTTGATAGACTATTCCAATTCGACCGGCAGGATGCTGACGATTTTGCGTCCGGTCGGGAGCGTCTCATAAACGACAGTACCGTCTGCGGTCGCAAACAGGGTGTCATCCTTGCCAACACCAACATTCATGCCAGGCTTGATCCGCGTCCCGCGCTGGCGTACCAAAATACTGCCAGAAAGGACTACCTGACCAGCAAACCGTTTTACACCCAGGCGCTGCGCGTTGCTGTCGCGCCCGTTTCGGCTGGAGCCACCACCTTTTTTATGTGCCATTGTTCCTACTCCAAATTAATCGTTTCAATCTTAAGCCGGGTGTACTGCTGGCGATGCCCCGTCTTAACCCGGATGCGTTTCTTGGGCCGGTAGCGAAAAACAACCAGTTTCGGGCCTTTGACATGCCCGGCGACGGTTGCATTCACTTTTACGCCTTTTATGACAGGCGTGCCTACCTTGAATTTTCCTTCATCAGCAACGAGGAGGACATTTTCGAGAACAACCTGGTCGCCAACCTCTCCCTGCAGACGATCCACTTCGATCGTGGATCCTTCGACGGCGCGGTATTGCTTGCCGCCACTTTCTACAATTGCGTATTTCATCCTGTTCTTCTCCAATCTTCACTTCGCCGGGTACCCTGCGCCGATTGATTACGCCTGATCCCGGGGAAGTTGGGGTTTACACATGGTCACCCCAGCAGGCGTGCGTGCCGGGGCGACAGCGGGGATTATTATAAAGGTTGTCCGCCAGGATGTCAACAGTTCGTGTTCATTCACATAGAATGTTACTGAATTACAATCATTAGCTCAACAGAAAATGTTACCAAAGCTAAAGACTACCGCTTGAGTGTCCTTTACAATTGCTTCAGCCTCCGTTCGTCGCCGTCTCGTTGGGTGACTCCTGTTTCATCCATATATTCCAATACTGCCAGTGCGTATTTCCGGCTGGTGTTGAACTGGTCGCGGAATTGCGCCACGGTAATGGTTCCGCCTTTTTGCAGTTCGGCAATCACCCGGTCGGATATCTGATCGAAATCCTCTTTTCGAAATACAACATCTGGTGAAACCTGCTTCAAGATATCCTGCTCAATTAAGGCGTGATAGACTTCCTCGCCTACCAGGCTTTGACAGTCCTTCACCGAAGGGGGCATATACGGCGCGCCGGCGAATTGGGCAAGAAGCTGGTCTATTTGCGTTTTTTGCTGCGGTCTGAAGGAGACCTGAAAGCCGGGCATTTGCACCAGGGTGCCAAGCTCAACCAGCCTGCCGTCCTGTACCCACCTGCGCATGGCAGCTAAAAAAATCCGTTGTTCGACTTTCAGGCGGCTCTTGAGCGCCTCCCGAGGCATGCCTTTTTTCAAGGTGTACATCCTGTGGAATTCACGCACCTCGCTCTCAGCCTGGGCAGTCATACTTGCCCAGGTATCAGCGGTCGCAATCAAATCATCTTTGGACTCGCGCTGATCCGCAGATTCGAGAAAAAATAGTTGACCGGTGCGTAAAAGCTCATCGAGCGCCTCCCGGAGCTGCTTATCTTCGAGCCTGGTTTGCCTGATCACCTCACGTAATGGCGCAATGCCTGCCCCGCGCGCAGTCTGGAGGAAAAGCTCCGCAGGCGTGCCCTGCTCCAGCGAGATCATTCTATCCAACACGTCTGGCGCAAAACGCTTATGACGCCTTTTTGGTACGGCATCCAGGACCTGACCACCACCAAGTGTTTCACCTGGAGAGGGACGCCGCAGGATGTATCGATCCCCGCGAACTGTCACAATCGGATCGCGCAATTCGAGCTGCAGCCATCCCTTCTCACCCGGCAGCAACTGGTCTGCTCCGATCAACCGTACTCGCGCCACCACCTCAGCTGCGCCAATGAATAATTTCACCTCGCTGCTATGTCGCAGCGGACTGCTGGCGTCAGCCACCATGCGGAAATGGGTGTCTATTCTTTTTGTTACTCCATATTGCCGTGGATGGGCAAGCATGTCTCCACGTTGGATTTGATCGACGTTTACGCCAGTGATATTTACAGCCGTGCGGCTGCCAGGAATAGCGATCTCCTCTTTCTCGCGGTGTGTTTGTAATCCGCGTACTCTGCCCTTCAGCCCTGCGGGCAGGATCACCACCTCATCGCCTGCACGCAGGCTGCCGTCGAGAAGCGTACCTGTCACAACCGTTCCAAAACCGGCAATGGTGAACACGCGATCGATTGGCAAGCGCGGCCGGCCGAGGTCTGCCCGATGAGGGGTATCCTTGAGCGTAATTGCCAGGGTGTTTTTTAACTCAGTCAGGCCGCTTCCATTTTTTGCCGAAACCCGGACGATGGGCGCATCAGCCAACGATGAGCCGTTGAATATCGAGCGGATATCTTCCTCGACCAAATCTAACCAGTCCTCGTCTTCGACCAAATCGGTTTTGGTTAACGCAATCACGCCGCGCTCAACCTGCAGAAGGTCAAGAATAGCAAGGTGTTCCCGTGTCTGCGGCATAACGCCTTCATCGGCAGCAACGACAAATATTGCAGCATCGATGCCGCCAACCCCCGCCAGCATATTTTCGATAAAATCGCGGTGCCCGGGCACGTCCACGATGCCGACCTTTTCACCATTTGGCAGTTCCATCCAGGCGAAGCCAAGATCGATGGTCATCTCACGGTCTTTTTCTTCTTTTAAACGGTCTGGATGTATCCCTGTCAGCGCTGCGATCAGCGTGGATTTCCCATGGTCAACGTGGCCGGCCGTCCCTATTACATGCATTGCGTATTGACCCGATTAACCAGTTTGCTGCAGGTTCTTGGCGTGTTCCTCTGCCCAGTCGCGGAGCATAACCGACAGGTTTTGGAGCCTTTTAAGGCTTTCCTCATTAACAATATGTGCCAGATCCTGAATTTCCTGAGTCATATCTTCTAAAGCCACAATCCTTTCCTCGATGCGGCTGATTTGACGCACTGTTTCGCGCTGTTGTTCTTCTTGAGCAAGTGTGTAATTTGCCCAGCGCTTTTGATCATCCGCCCGGAAGGAAACCCATTCTTGGCGAAAACGGTCTTCTACTAGTCGTTGCATTTCGGTAATTTCATTGATTCGCCGCTCGAAGCGGGTGGTAATTTCCTCGAAACCTTCCTGGGCGCGTTTTACAGCTCGGTGGGTGGCGTCAATGGATTGAGATTGAGTATCTAAACTCGCGCTTAGCGCTGCAATGGTATCGAACCGCTCTTGCCATTCTTTCCAGACCTTATCCCGCTCGAGTGCAGTCATATTTTGTTTTTCCATGAAGGCGACCTGTGCCTGACGGCGCTCAGTTTCGGCTGCATGTATTTCATTTATTCGCATATCTATTTTGCGCATCGATTCGGCTGTTAGATCCCACTTGCCCCGATGCTCTTCCACCCGCTTGCGAAGCGCGCTCACTTCTCCCTGAAGATCTGCCATGCGTTTGGCGTCTTGGCGCATGCCATCTTCGATTAATTTTATCTGACGGCGGTACTCTTCATCGGTACGCTGGTTGATTGTTTGCGTCTGTTTTACTTCCTCTATCTCCCGGCCAAGACGAGCTTCTCCTTCAGCTCGCGCCTGTAGAATTTTCCGAACATCTTGATAAGAATCCAGACCTTTACGCAGGTCGCCAATTGATTTGTTCACGGTTTCCATTTCAGCCAGGCGAATTTTATCCTGCTCTCGGTCCCGGTCAGCCGACTGTTTTTCGATATCCTGAATCATGCGCGACAATTCGACCCGCAATTGTCCCATGGCAGAGTCGATTTGCTCAAACCTTAATAGCGATGTAGAGAAACGGGACAACTCATTTTCCAGCGTCTGTATACGCTGGGTTTGAGAGGGCTGTTGGTCTTCGAGGTCAGCGATGCTTCTTTGTAAAGATGCAATCAATTGCTTATCTTTGCGCCGCTCCTCATCCAACCACTCCACTTTTTTACTGAGCTGCTCGATGTCCATTGGTCTTCCTTTCTGCATATTGAAATTCCAGGAAGATATGTCCTGCTTTCTTGACAATTATAACTAAAAGATTACAGCAGGGCATGGATTGCATGCCTGGCATCTCTGGCTTGGATGCATAAGTACGCCCTGATTAAAACCGCGCAATTTTACCGCAGCAGGACTGGAAACGATCGCAAAATGAACTGGATAGCGCTCAGGAATGTCTTCGGAAATACGCCAAATAAAATCAAAAAAATTGTTCCGAGCGCAAGCAAAACTCTTTGCGGAATCGTCTCCAAAATCATCCAGCCTGGTTCTTCACTGATCACAAAAGTTGTCAGGATGCGCGCCCCACCCAATAAGAAAGCAATACTGCCTATTGCTGCCCAGGCTGAGAAAATAAACGACTTTTCCGCAAGCAGCTCAAGGATCTCCTGACGGACAGGAAATGATGCCAACAAAGGCAGCCCTCCAATCGAAGCGTAGGCAGCTAATATCCCAATGGCGACAAAGGGATAGCGGTGCAGCAGCCCGCGCAAGTCTTGATGGGAAAAACCAACTTCCTGATGAATTAGCACGCTCAAGGCAATCGCGAAGACGATCAAGCTGAGCAGCGCTGGCAGCAGTGATCCTACAAACGCCAATAATCCGGACAACGAGTTAACCCCAATGGCAATTAATGCATAGCCAATGTGGAAAATGACCATAAATCCTAAAATCCGTGAAATTTCTTTCTGAACAGCGGCAAAAAGACCACCGGCTACAACCATCAAAGTGCCAGCAAACAACAACACTTGGTACAGTTGCGGAGTGTCACGCAGCCAGCCAAAGCCGTTCAAAAAATCCAATGCAAGTAGAAGGACGCTGGTTGGCAGCAAGCTTAAGATAAATCCAACCGGCAAGGGATGCGCCTCCTTCGCCAACAAAGGCATCCAGGAGTGAAAAGGAAAAACAGCCAACCAGAGCGCAAAACCAAGCCCAAGGAATATCGCTGCGCGGTTTTGAAAATACAAATCGGAGGGGTTGGCTTCACCGATGCCAAGAAGCCAGCCTGCCATTAAAATAAACGGCATCGCCAGAGTTTGGAATATGATGTAACGTGGAATTCCCGTTTTCGCGCTTGTTCCAGGTGGTGTCAGGATTGGAATGCTTAATAACACCGCAATCTCCACTAATAAGGCAGCGTAGAAAAACGGCTCAACAGCAAAAGCGGCAACAAAGACCGCGATCATAGCAACGCCCAGCGGCACAAAATAATGGTGCGCAAGCGTGATGCCTCCCACAAGGAACCACACTGCGCCTAAACTATAAATCAAGGTCAAGTAAGTCCTGTCGCCGTTTGTAAGGACAAATTGACGCCCAAGAACATTCAGGGTTGAACCAATTTCAGCGGTAAATTTCCCGATGATAAAAGTTTCGCCAATAGGCATCAAAGCCGCAATCAAAGATAATGCCAGACAAAAAATGGCGGCAAGGCTGACCACCAATGCGCGGTTTCGATGCAACACCAACAGGATGACGCCTAGAATGAGCGGGAAGAGGATCCAAATATAAGGCGCGTTCATGTTTTTTCCTCTTCTGTCTGCGGAACCATCCAATATGCGCCTGCCAGCGCTAATCCCAGAGTCATCATTGTCAGCAATCCGGCTACCAGCACCGATGAAACAACAGCGGCATAGATGACCTCGAAACCAGATAGAGCAGTTAACAATCCGATAATAACTTGCAATGGGCGAGCTGCCAGACCGAGTTGGAACAAACCCATAGAGATTAAAATCAATCCACTGGTCAAAGGCAATTTCGCCACCGGAAGCCACTCTGGAGGTTCTTGCGTGATAGAAAAAATCACTACAAAAATGATAAAGCTCGCAAAGATGCGGAACAGCCGGCCGGCAAGGGAGATAGGTTTCTTGTCGCCCTCACCCCCGCCCTGAGAGGCGCCAAGAACTGCACCCGCCATCCAACCTGCGATTAATTTAACCGCTGCAAGGCTGAACGGCCAGACCTGGCTGACGAGTAAAAATACCACACCATACTGCACCGCCAGCGCAAGGATTACCCACCGCCAGCGAGGACTCCAAATAATGGTCAGAGTGGTAAGCATCACAAGGATGAGAGATGCCGTGCCAATAATCCCATTCATTGAAGGAATCCCCCACCTGCCAGGATCGTCAATAACAGAGCAACCAGCAGCACGGTCCACAAAACCCCGCCCTCACCCTCGAGCATTCTGGTAATCATGTCGAGTAACCGCTGGAGTCCTATAAATATATTCCATAACAGCCTGTATACCCAGCTTAATCGCATAATAGGGGAGATCAATGAACTGATCCGTTTAACCGACACAACATACCTGTTCTGATCGATTTGGTTTTCCAATTCGCGGGTTTCGATTAACCTGAGCAGGAAAAAAATTGGGAATGCCAGCGCAAACGAAATGACGCTGGCCCACCAGACCCCAACGCTTAAGCCACCCGGATGGCTCAACACTGCGATGAGCCATCCTGATACTGCCAGTATAATCAAACCAGGCGGGTAAACACCGATCACCCACCGCTCCAAATCCACAAATGAATCGCCTGCCATTAAACTGAGACGAATATAACCGGCAATCAACATCGCCAGACTCAAGAAAAATAAAAGATCCCATATAAGGAGCGGCGGAGCGGCAAAGCCGGCAATTCCTGCCGCCGCTGGTGTGAAGGGTAATCCAACCATCCCAATTAATCCAAGTATTGGCACAAACAGCAAAGATCTATTCCGCGCGGAGTAGAACGAGATGATTCCCCCGCTGATGATTAGAACCATGCCCCAGGTTAATACGGCTTGTTGATTGCCGTGCAGCGTTGCTGCCACCGCAAAACCAGCCAAAGCCAAAGACCAGTATTGCCGAGAGTCAATTTCGCTCTTTGCTGTGACCCACATGGCTGAACCGTAAAGGGTTGCCAATCCCGTCAATACCAGAAGAACATTCATCCAAATACCGGAGTAAATCCCCGCTGGCAAACGCGCCAAGACAACCAGACCAGAAGCCTGGGTAGTCATGCGCAGCATGTTGGACAATCCACGCTGCAATGGGAGACTGCTTGGGTATGGCAGGTTCAGGGGCAGTACTCCCAGCCGCACACCAGCCGCAAGCAGCAGAAAAACACCCAACGATAATTGGGTATCCGCGTAATTCAAGGCATTACCCGATGCATATGACTGAACCATTGCCCATAGCAGCACAAGCGTGCCAGCAACTTTGGCGCTAAAGGCAATTACAGCCTGACCTGATAGTCTAGCATCGTCAATTAATCGGATTAAAATGATAAGCTCGACGATGTCCAACGCCGTCCAAGCCAGGACTGTTGCCATTGGAGTGGCGGCAAGCACGGCTGCCAGCCCAAAGGCTGTCAAGATTAAATTGAGAAACCAGGTTGACGGGCTGCTTCTATGCTGCAGCCTTGCGGGCGCAGTGAAAAGGAGACATAACACCAGTGATACCAGCGCAAAACCCAATCCCCAGGACACCTCATCCCAGACGAAGACAATTGGATCAGCGGCTTGCGGATCAATAGGACGCCATGGGGTCATTTTCAGCGGAGTTATATCCTGCCAGTGCAGCCACAACACACCTGCCCAGGCGATCAAGGTCATAACAATGCTTGCCAACCAAGCAAATCCGATTCCACGCTTCAACCCCCTCAGGAAAAACACAACCAGAGCGGTGATGAAGAGGTATATAACCGGCAGGATAGTGAGCATAGACCCTTATAGATGTAAATCTTAAAGCACCGGCGCGCCCGGCTGGCGCGGGATAAAACGTCCCATTCCACGTTTACCCAGCCACTGCTTGCCGTCGACGATTAGATTGCCGCGCAGGAATACTCTTTCGGGAAAACCGGTTAATTCCCAACCCTCATACAGATTGTAATCGGTGCGGTGTTGAGCTACTGCCACTCCATAGTCAACCTTTTTATCCGGGTCCCAAATGACAATATCTGCATCGGAGCCTGTTTTTAGCGCGCCTTTTTGCGGGTATAAACCAAATATTTTTGCTGGATTGGTGCTTGTCAGGGCAACAAATCGGTTGGGTGTGATTCTGCCCGAACCAACCCCTGCCGTCCAGAAGACCGGCAGCCGGTCACCAACGCCAGGTAAACCATTGGGGATTTTGGTGAAATCTGACATGCCAAGCTCTTTGCCGGGAATGGCGACCAACTCACCTTCGTAATGGATGGATTTTGCGCCATTGTAGAAGAATGGGCAGTGATCGGTCGCCAGCACCTGGATCGTGCCGTCGATGAGACCCTCCCATAAGCGGGCGTTATCCTCCAGCGACCGCATCGGCGGTGAACAGATCCATTTTGCGCCGTCTGGCCTGCGCAGGTGATCGATTGTAAAAAATAAATATTGTGGGCAGGTCTCACCCATCACAGGCAAGCCTTTTTTTCGTAAATAGGCGAGTTGATCCACTTCGCCCCCGGCGTTCATATGCACGATGTATACCGCTGCCTTAGCCATAGCTGCTAAAGCTGCTCCACGCAAGGTTGCCTCGACTGCTCCCCAGGCAGGGCGGGTCAATGCATGCCACTCGGGAGTAGTATGCCCTGCTGCCAGGGCTTCTTGGATTAGCAGCTCGATCACATCACCGTTTTCAGTATGCATCATGGTCAGCATACCATGATCTTTGGCTACGCGCATCACCTTGAAAATTTCATCATCCGCCAGCCGCAATCGCCCATTGTAAGCAGTAAATACCTTAACACTGGTTACGCCAACGTCCACCAGTTTCGGAATATCGGTCAGCACCTCGTCGTCCAGGCGAGTGATATTCATATGAAACCCAAAATCAACGGCTGCCTTGGGATCAACTTTTTCGCGCCATTTTTCGACATTCGCCAATAAAGGGTCGGTTTCGTGTGGGACAAAATCGATCACGGTTGTCGTCCCGCCAAAAGCAGCCGCCTTATGGCCGGTATAATGGTCATCTGAAGAAACCGTCCCAAACATGGGCAGATCGAAATGAGTGTGCGCATCCACGCCGCCTGGAAGCACCAGCTTGCCCTGTGCGTCCACGATCTGAACGCCTTTTTGCGCTGGCAGTTCTTTCCCAACCATCACGATTTTTTCGCCCTCAATCAGGATATCTCCCTGGTATGTTTCCTCAGCATTTACAATCGTGCCAGATTTAATCAATAGCCTCATAGGGTACTCCAGCCATAAAATGTAAGGCCTGCGCTAAATCCATTCTAACAGGGTTTTTCATTTGCTCAGTCGGGCAATTCCTCGGCCGGCGCTTGGAGTGGTTTGCTCAACTCACCCAACATCAACAGGACTTGCGGATCCAAATCGATTGTTTGCTCAGGCAGCTCTTCTGATCGATAATACCCATTCCGCATGGCGCGCTCCCGCAACGAATGCCAGAGCAGCTCGCGTTCCTCTGAACGCACCACCAGGTCCTGGACTTTTTTTGCTTTGCGAAGATTGCCGCCGATCGTATATAAAAATGTGATTCTACGCCAATTGCCAGCCGCGATGGGCTCTGGTAATTGCTCCAACGGTCCAATCTGGATTTTATAATATTCTTCCTTTGCGCGCGGGTGATCCTTTTCATCGCGCAGCAGCTCCATGCGGGTTGCCAGTTCATGCCCGCGCACAGGTGCATAGTAATTAACCTGCCAGCGCTCATTTTCACTGAAAGCCGCTGTTTGATAAAATGCCAGATAATCGACGTCGATCACCTTCGGCGCGAAGCGCAGCGGGATGCGATACCAGCCAAGCAGCCGGGCTATCTCCAGATCGCGCGGCCTTGGAAGAATTGCCACAAGAATTAAAGCTGTTTCAGGTGGAAAACCTGCCATATCATCCCCGTCCATGACAAGATGGTTTAATTATAGCCCACGCAGCAAAAATATCCTGCAAAAAATTGTGCAGGAGATGAGCCAGCGCCAGTGTAAACAGATAGCGGCGCAGGGATCTTAATCTGTGAAGATTCCTGCGCCACTATAAAAACTATTTTTACAACAAACCTGTGCGATGATTGAATTCAGTGATCAGCGCGTCGATTTCATCGACCTGCCCCTGGACATCCGTCCAGTAATCAGGATCGTACCATTGCGCCTGAATTTCCTCAAAGGTGCGACCCTGCTGTTCCACCCAGGTGTAGTATTTCAAATTATGAACCCGACGGCGGTCAGCGTAGGTCAACTCCAGCAAGTGATCGGTCGTTTCCCCGAGCATATCACGGCCAAAAGCTTCAGCAGCCTGCTCGAAGGTGAATTCGCCAAAGTCCGCGCGGTATTCTTCCAGGCGGCTGGTGTAGAGTTCTATCGAGTCCGTCATGACGAAGAGCATAACATCATTCTCAGACATCTCGTAATATTTCGCGGCCTTGATCGCCGAAAGCAGGTTAGCGATTCCCGATAAGCCAAACAAATCTAATTTTGCCACCAGTTCAGCGGGAACGCCTTTTTTCACCAGATACTCATGACCAACAGGTTCATTGAACAGGCGGGCCAATTGGACGACTGAATTGTCGTCGATCGCTACGATCATATCTGTGTTCTTCATGTTATGGATCCAGGGCACATGTTTATCACCGATGCCCTCGATTCGGTGCGCGCCGAAACCGTTTTCCAGTAAAGTGGGGCATTGCAACGCTTCACTAGCGACAATAACACTGCCAGGGAATATCTTTTTGAGGTAATCGCCAGTGGCAATCGTCCCTGCCGAGCCAGTTGTCAGCGCAATACCGCGGAAGTTATCCTTAGGTCCGAGTTCTCTCTTCAATACTTCTTCCAAGGCTTTCCCGGTCACATCATAGTGCCATAAGTAATTGCCAAATTCCTCAAACTGGTTGAAGATCACCAGATCCTGACCTGACTTGCGTAATTCCCAGCATTTATCGAAGATTTCTTTGACATTTGATTCTGTCCCGGGCGTGCCAATCACCTCACCGGCGATTTGAGAAAGCCATTCGAAGCGTTCTTTGCTCATGCCTTCCGGCAAAATCGCGATGGATTCACAAGCCAGAAGAGCCGAATCATACGCCCCACCACGGCAGTAATTACCGGTAGAAGGCCATACTGCCTTCTGCGTGGTTGGATCGAACTGACCGGTTACCAGGCGCGGAACCAGGCAGCCGAAGGCTGCGCCAACTTTATGTGATCCGGTTGGCATCCATTTTCCTACCAGCCCGATCAAACGGGCAGGCACGCCGCTCAGACTGGACGGAATCTCAAGGTAATTAACTCCGTTAAACATGCCTCCGCTGACTGCCGGCTCATTCTTCCAGCTGATGCGAAACAGGTTGCGCGGATGAAGATCCCAAAGCCCAATACCGCGCAATTCTTCCTTAATCTTTGCTGGGATTAAGTCGGGATTCTTCATTTGTGCAAAGGTCGGAATAATAATATTCCGCTCGCGCACACGCTTCACAGTCCGCTCTAGGCGGTCTTCAAATACCGATAGATCAATTTTTGCCATCTTTTCCACTCCTGTTAATTATGTTTCTTCAGTGAAATCATCCGGGCTTTCGCTGACAACATATAACGGTCGTCCTTTGACCTCGTCATACACTCTGCCGAGATATTCACCAAGAATTCCAAGTGATATTAACTGCACACCGCCTAAAAACAATACTGCGATGAGGGTGCTCGCCTGCCCAAAGAACATATCGGGATTAATGGCGCGCAAGATGATCACAATTGGGATTGCGATAATCGACCCCCCCGCTGCGATAAAGCCAAGGTAAGTCGCTAACTGCAACGGAAAATACGAGAAACTGGTGACTGCGTTTAACGCCAATTTCAACATCTTACGGAATGGATATTTAGTCACCCCCGCGTAACGCGGCGCGCGTTTATAACTCACCCCAATCTGTCGAAAACCGACCCATGAAGCCATGCCGCGTAAAAAGCGGTGATGTTCACGCATCTGTTTCATCACCGATACTACTTTTTTATCGAGAAGACGGAAATCTCCCGTGTCCAATGGAATCTTCACATCGGTGATGCGGTAAATCAAACGATAGAAGGTGGTTGCCGTAAATTTTTTGAACCAGGTTTCACCTTCCCGCTCGGCGCGGACAGCATACACAACTTCATAGCCCTCTCGCCATTTATCGATCAATTCCAGAATCACCTCAGGTGGATCCTGAAGGTCAGCATCGATGATCACCACTGCGTCGCCTCGCGAGTAGTCGAGGCCAGCCGTCACAGCGATTTGATGCCCAAAATTACGGGCGAACATCACGGGTCGGATTCGTTTATCTTTTGCTGCCAGCTCGCGGATAATATCGGGCGACTTATCTTGTGAGCCGTCATTGACCAGAATCAGCTCCCAAGGTTCGTGGGTGCGTTCCATCACCTCGCAGACCCGCTTATATAACTCGTTAAGACTCTCCTCCTCATTGTAGATCGGGGCGATGATCGAAAAAATCGGTTTCATTTTACCCTCGTACATTCACTACCCTCATATTGGCGCCTACATCCCAAGATACGCTTTCAGTGCCTTCATACTCGGCTCGATAACTGGAGCTTCTGGCACAGCCATTACAGCCGCTCGGATGTCCTTGAGCCCGCTGCCAGTGTTAATCACCAACACGGGGTCCTCAGGGGTAATTTTGGTCAGTTGGATCGCCTTTTTCAAACCAGCATAAGCAGCTGAGCCGGCAGGTTCAGCAAAAATCCCCACGCGCCCCAAATCAGCTATGCTGGCTATGATCTCATCATCAGTTACGGTGAGGTATTCACCTCCAGTATCGCGGGCAGCCCGCACAGCACGCACCCCGTCTCTCGGTAAGTCAACCGAGATCGAATCAGCGATAGTTGTTGACCGAACCGGGATAATCTCTTCGCTGCCCTTGAAGAAAGCATTTGCCACCGCTGCGGATTTCTCGGATTGTATCCCGAATATACGCGGCATCTCATCCAGCCAGCCAAGCGCCTGCAAGTCTTTGAAACCTTTATGCAATCCAGTGATGATGTTGCCGTCGCCCACTGAAACAAAAATCGCCAGCTTTCCGTATATCTTTCGAAGAGATAAAACAATCGTCTCCCAAATTTCGAAGGCAGCTGTCTTCTTACCCTCGACGGTAAAAGGATTGTAGCCCGTGTTGCGGCAATACCAGCCAAATTCCTTCGATGCCAGAATGCTAAGGTCAAAAGCCGAATCGTAGTTACCGTCCACCAATACTACTTTAGAGCCATAGACGAGCAGCTGCGCTACTTTCGCGGGCGGGGCTGTCTTTGGCGCAAAAATGACGGCTTTATGCCCAACAGCAGCGGCCATTCCGGCGAGGGCAGCCCCAGCATTGCCTGTAGAAGCCGCCACGATCACCTCAGCCGCGATCTGCCGTGCACGCGCCACAACGATTGCCGAAGCGCGATCTTTAAATGAGCCGGTTGGATTACGACTTTCATCTTTAATCCATAAGTTTCTCAAGCCAAGCTGATCGGCCAGCCGTGTGGTCACGTAGGTCGGGGTCCAGCCAGTCATGCGCAGCGGGGTGCCTTCGCTGCCCGGGTCGCTCACTGGTAAGAGTGGTAGATAGCGCCAGAGCGAATAATCTGTACGGTAGATAATATCATTGACCTGGTACTTCTGCCTGATAGCGGCATAATCCATGACCACATCCAGGTTGCCGCCATCATGCGGGCAAGTGTATATCACCGATTCAGGGTTATATTCAGCCCCACACAACGAACATCGATAACCTAAAAATTCAGTCATTCCTATGCCTATTCATTCTCAAATGGTATTCCGAGCGAAGCTGGAGCCGATGTGCGCATCGAACGCAAGATTTGAGCAAGAACGCGCCTTGACCGCTCTGGCAATCCTGCCAATGCTCGATCTACCCATTCCGCGTTGCCGATATTGACCAGCAGCAAGGTTAGGATCATGAGCGGGAACGGCGCTACCTGCAGCACCTGCGAAGGGATATTCGGCAGTTGTGCTTGCAGCACCAGACCAAGCCACTGCAGCAGGGCGAACAAATAAGCGCCAAGGGCGGCTCGAAATGGATTCCACCCGCCAAAGATGGTGATCGCCAGGGCAATCCAACCGATTCCGTCTAAACCGGAAATCGTTCCTTTCCAGCCCGCTTTCACGCTGAGAGAGTACATGGGTCCAGCGATACCCACCAGCGCTCCGCCAATAATCGTATACAAATAACGCAAGCGATTAACATTTGCGCCGCGCACGAAGGCTGTTGCCGGTTTTTCACCAATTCCCTGCAACATCAATCCCTGGCGGGTTTTATACACATAGCTATAGGCGACGATGATCAACACATAGCTGGCATAAACCAGTATATCCTGACGGAAGAAGACGACACCTAAGACGGGTATATCCGCCAGCACCGGGATTGGCAGCGAAGACACGCGAGGACCTTGCAAACCCATAAAGGGATTGCCAAGGAAGTACGCCAGATCACGGCACATCAAGGTTAACACAAAACCAATCGCCACCTGCGATTGTTTAAGCGTGATGCTTCCAAAAGCTACAATCAGCGCAACAAACGCTCCGATCACCGCGCCAACAAGGAAACCCAAGATCAAGCTGCCAGTCGTGACTGCCACTGCGAAACCCGCCATCGCAGTAAGTAGAATCGTGCCATTAACCGACAAATTGATGATGCCAGCCCGCTCAGTGATGGTTTCCCCTATGGCTGCAAAAACTACCGGCGCCGCCGCCGCGAGTACTCCTGCCAGTCCAACTAAAGTCGTCGTATCCATGCAGCTACCTCATCGCTGACGCAATACGCGCCGGCGCACTCCGTCCATCATTAATACGAACAGCACCAGGGAGCCTTGCAGCACGCCAGAGAGCGCAGAATCGAGTTTAAGTACGATCGGCAACTGGATGCTGCCGATATTCAATGCGGCAAAGAACAGCGATACTGGCGCCGCCCATATCGCCTGATAATTCACCAGCATCGCTACCATTAATCCCAGGAAACCATAACCAGAAGAAATTGAGGGAATCAACCGGTGATAGACTGCCAACACTTGCGTAGCCCCGGTAATCCCTGCAAATACACCGCATACAACAAATGAGAGCATCATATACTTTGCGGTTGGGATACCCATCAGAAATGCTGCCCTCCCGCTGCGCCCTACCGCCTTCAAACGCAATCCAAAGTAAGTGCCCTGGAGAATGTAATAAATAATGATGATGCCGACAATGCCAACCCCTAACGACCAGAGGCTGAGCCGGTAGCCAGTGATTTGCGGCAGCCAGAGGACTTCTGGGAAAGGCTCGGTCCCACTCATTGAACCCACCCCTGGTCGCTTCCAAGGTCCAAAAATGAGCCAGATGGTCAGAGCCGTAGCCACAAAATTGAGTCCTAAACCTCCAAAAATTTCATTGACCCCGCCGTAGATTTTTAACAAGCCGACCAGCGAAGCCCATAGCAATCCTCCAAGAGCGCCAGCCAAAAAACCTGCAATGATGATCAATGCCGGCGGAAGGCTGGTATCTTGCAGCAAGCGCAGCGCCCAGGTGGTAAAAATGGCGCCAAGCGTGATCTGCCCCTCAATGCCAATGTTCCATAAACCCGCAGTAAATGTTATCAGTAATCCAGCCGTTGCCAGCAAAAGCGGTGTCCAAGCTACCAGAACATCCGCAAATTTAGTTGTCGATCCGAAAGAACCGATCAAAATATTTTTGTATGCCAGGAGCGGCTGGGCTTTGGTCATGACCATGACCACGGTTGTAAAGATCAAAGCCAGCAATACAGCCAATATCTGGAAACCGATGTTGATCCAGCGCGAGTTCGTTCTATCCATGCTTGCTCCAGTTCACGCTTTCACCTTATAATCCTTTGCCACCGATCAACTGCCCGAGTTGATCGACGGTTGTGCTGCCGGCGTCAAGCGGCGCAGAAACCTTACCGCCAAAGAAAACCAAAATACGGTCGCTATAATGGAGGATTTCTTCAAGATCGGATGAAATAAAAATGATGCTCGTTCTTTGCCGGCAACGGTCTTTTAACTTGCTCCAAATCCAAATAGTCGATTCGATGTCAAGCCCGCGCGTTGGATGCTCGAGCAGCAACAATTTTAGCGGATAGCGCAGCAGCGCCAGCAGCGCTCGCTGCTGGTTGCCGCCTGAAAGCTCCTCTACCCGCGTGGTTGGGAAGCCTTTGACATTGAATTCGCTGATTCGGTCACGGGTCGTGTCCAGCGCCTGCTCGCGGTCGATAAAAAAACCCGTCTGATCAGATGCGAGAATCACATGCTCAGTCAACGATAAGCCCGGGATCAGCCCTTCTTCCAACCGCGAAGCAGGCACGTAAGAAATGCCCGAATCCAGAAAGGCGCGATATGGTTTCCCGGTTAACTTTTTTCCTTCCAGGATAATTTCACCCGAAACCGGGCGCATCAATCCGCCGCAGGTACGTAAGAATTGGCGCTGACCTGAACCTTCCATGCCTGCCAGTCCAATCACCTCCCCACAGTTCACCGTAAGGCATGCATCGCGGATTTGCATCCGGTAATCTTCAATTGACAGGTGGTCGAGACTTAAAGTTACATCACAACCTTCCAGGCTGACTTTTTCTTCCAGGCTGACCACTCTTCCAAACATCATTTCTACCAGATCATCGGTAGTGTAAGGGGGCGCAGCCTCTCCAACCAGTCTGCCTCTTCTAAAAACCGCGATCTGATCGCACAATCCTTCAACATCTTCGAGTTTGTGTGAAACAAAAATGATCGACTTGCCCTGTTTAGCCAGGATACGCAAAGTCTCGAATAATTTTTCTTTTTGGTTCGCGCTAATACCGGTGGTCGGTTCGTCTAAAATCAATACCTGCGCGCCAAGCCATATCAGACGCACAATTTCCAACTGCTGGCGTTCGCCAACCGTCAAAGTATCCACATATGCCTGTGGATCTAGGTTAAATCCGAATTGAGCAGCAAGATCATTCAAAGCTTGCACAACGACTTTACGGTTCGGGAAAATCCCACCCTCATGCCCGATCAGCATATTATCCACAATCCGCATCGGTGGGAAATCGAGCGGATCCTGATGCAACATGCCAATTCCATGCTTGATCGCATCCGACGGCGAGGTGATATGCACTGGCTGACCGTCAAGGACGATTTGACCCTCGTCCGCCTGGATGAAGCCTGACAAAATCTTCATCAACGTACTTTTGCCGGCGCCATTTTCGCCAAGGATTCCTTGAACAACGCCGGTTGGAATTGTTAAAGTAATTCCATCATTTGCATGGACAGCACCGAAATGCTTGTGGATGTTGATCAGCTCAACGTTCATTCAGGTCAATATTCCTAAAGATCAATGGTTTAAAATCATCCACCTGACACAGGTCAGGGAGGTCTGATTGTTCAGCCTCCCCAACCCTGTCATCATGAATTTACTCAGAAACGCTCTGGCCTTCCATGCCCTCAAGCAATTGTGGAAGATACCAGACCTGGAAATCTGTCGCGACCTCGCCGTCTTTGAGGAAGACAGCGCCATCTTGCAGGTTGAGTGGGCCAGCCCACAGATTCAAGCCGCCAGCCAGCTCAGAGATGAACTTATCCAGAGTAGTGCTGGCATCCGCGGACAGCGCATTACCCTTGGCAAAACCGACTGCGGATGTGTCGCGGTTGTTGATGTCAGTCCAATCGGGAGCAACCCATTCGAAATAGGACTTAAAGGTGCCGGCCTTTAATTCTTTGAAAGCCTTCACATATGATGGGCCCCAATTGAAATAAGGAACGCCAAGGCAGACTTCCTTACCCTCTTCGCATGAGCCTTCGAAATCGTAAGGGATGGCGTAAACCTCTTTACCAGCAGCTTTGGCTTTGCTCGCCTGCACCAACCCTTCGGTTGTGTCGATGCCGGAGATGATTACATCGAAGCCGCTGTTGATGAAATCATCCGCAACCTGCGTAGGGTCCGAGGTAACGCCAGGAATGTTGAACCAGAAGCCAATCCAGGTGACTTTGACCTGCAGATCAGCAGGGTCCTTGCCCGCATATTCCGTCCAACAGTACTTGGCCCCAAGATAAATCGAAGCAGCCAAACGGCGGGTTTCATCGTTGATTAATGGACCAAGATAACCGATTTTCCCGGTTTTTGATGTTAATGCAGCAGCACATCCTGCAATCATCTTGCCGTACTCCATGCGCCCCATGGTATTACCGAACAACGGCAAATCCTGGTAATTCTTACCTTCTTTCCACGAGGTGTCTCCAGAAGCATGGATCACCGGCACATCTGGATGGGCTTTGGCAAATTCGACCGCGCTGTCCTTCATATCATCGGAATTGAAGACGATTAATTTTGCGCCTTTAGAGAGCAAATCCTCAGCCAATTGGGCAGGAGTTGTTCCAGGCCGGTCAGCCGAATTGACTTTATCAATGTAAATCATCTTCGTGCCGGGAACTTTCTCTTCGACATACAGACCAGCATCGTAGTGAGCCTGACTCCAGCCGTGGTCATTGTAAGGACCAACGTAAAGCATGCCAAAAACTAACTCTTCTTCGACAGGAGCTGCTGTTGGCTCAGGCGCAGCAGTTGGTGTGGCTGCTGGTTGACAAGCTGCCAACATAAGTGACGCTAACACCACCATGCTAACAAAGAACCATAAACGTTTCATTCCTTACTCCTCCATATGAATTGATTGAATACGTGCCAGAGAGATAACACAGATAGTAAACCGATCCTTAAAAACCTCCTTTCCACACAAAACTCAGGTTGCCGCTATTATCCCGTGTCATATGTATGCATAATCAGATCACAGGTTAGATAAAGTAGCCGTGCGTCTATTGTACATGAAAGACACACTGCCTTGTGCTGCGAAAAGTACTTATTTCGCAACGATTATTATCATTTTATTTAACCAAACGCTTTACCAAATATCCGAGGAATCGCCTGGGCATCTATTTGAACCGATAAAGGGATGGGGCATTCGACAAGACTCCTCAAATTCGAAAGCCCCATCCTTTGAAATCAAAGCTCTATGGCACGATCCAGGTGCCGGTTTCTCCACGAAGCGCGCGGCCGATGTTCTCAGGGTTAGTGATGATTGCCCTTTTACCGCCGTTTTCCATAAACCAGATGATTGCCTGGATTTTCGGCGCCATCGAACCTTTAGCAAAGTGGGTACCGTCATTCAGGTACGCTTTCGCTTCAGCGACAGTCAGCTTGTCAAGCCATTTTTGATCTGGCTTGCCAAAATTGATCGCAACTTTTTCGACCGCGGTTGAAATGATGAAAACATCCGCCTTGATCAAACGCGCCAGAAGGCTGGACGCAAAATCTTTATCGATCACGGCTGCTGTCCCAACGATATCGCCAAATTCATTGCGAACAACCGGGATGCCGCCGCCGCCCACAGTGATCACGACTGTGCCGGTATTGATCAGATCCTGCACCGCCTTAATTTCGACAACTTCCTGGGGAAGCGGTGACGCGACGACGCGCCTCCAGCCGCGGCCTGAATCCTCGATCACGTTCCAACCCATCTCTTTTTCACGCCGTTTGGCCTCGGTTTCGTCCATGAAACCGCCAATTGGCTTTGTGGGATTTTGAAATGCTTTGTCTTTGCTGTCGACTAAAACCTGAGTGACAATAGTAGCTACTGATTTCTGGATGCCACGCCGGCGAAGTTCGTTTTGCAAATTCTGTTGCAGTGCATAACCAATCGCGCCCTGTGTGTCAGCGCCGCATGCATCCAACGGGACTTCATGCATGCCTTCCACCTGGGCTGCGATCTCCGACCGCCGCAGGATAAAGCCAACTTGCGGACCATTTCCATGTCCGATGGCGACATCCCAACCATCTTCGATCATATCAGCGATATGGTGTGTAGTTTCCTTTGCTGCCAAATACTGATCTTCAACCGTCTGGTGGTTTTTATCTTTGATAAGCGAGTTGCCGCCAATAGCTACTACTGCCACGCCTTTACGAGCCATAGGATTAAATTCCTCCACGATTAAATAATGGGTATTTTACCCCATTGTCAGAGCCATCACGGCTGACTGAGCATGTATTCGGTTTTCAGCCTCATCGTAAACAACCGAATTCGGCCCATCGATGACGCCGTCGGTAACCTCGATATTTCGGTCAGCCGGAAGCGGGTGCATATAGATCGCATCTTCCTTGGCAAGCGCCATCTTACGCTCGTCGGTAATCCAATGAGAGTATTTATTGATGATCTTCGCGCCTTCTTCCGGGTCGCTCGTGTGCAACAATGCGCCCCAAGATTTGGCGTAGATAATGTCCGCGTCTTTGAAAGCTTCTTCCATATTATCGACTACCTCAAAGCCAGTGCCGAATTTCCGCGCCTGCTCTTGGGCAGCGTCCATAATTTCAGGCATCAGGCGAAACTCCGGCGGATGCGCTAAAACAACATCCATGCCAAAACGCGGCATCTGGATGACCAGCGATTGCGGCACAGAGATCGGCTTCTGATAGGATGCAGCATAAGCCCAGGAAACAACCATCTTCCGGCGGCGAAGATCGCGGCCCTTCTTCTCGATAATGGTCATCAAATCAGCCAGACATTGATGAGGATGGTAAACATCGCACTGCATGTTGAGGACTGGCACGCGAGAATACTTGGCTACTTCATTGATGTACTCATTACCAACCTCCCAATCACAATGGCGGATGGCGATACCGTCAAAGTAGCGCCCATAGATCTCGCCAATTTCTTTGGCCGTATCACCGTGGGAGATCTGCGTCGTGCGGTTCTCGATGAACGCAGCGTGCCCGCCAAGGCGCGCCATGCCGGCCTCGAAGGATCCGCGGGTGCGCGTGCTGGTAAAGAAAAACAACATCGCCAATACTTTATCGCGCAGATAAGGGGTTGCTTCGTTTAGAGCTCGTTTTCGCTTTAGATCGAAGGCTACCTCCAAAACGGTTTCCACTTCTTCCTTCGAGAAGTCCAAATCGCCGATGAGGTCACGCCCGTGTAAATAGGTTTTCATTATTTCTTCTCCTTGTGTATGTTGTGATTTTGATTTGAATCAATCGAGCTTTCCAGCCAGAACTGCAGGCAGGAGCGCATAAAACTCAGTCGCTTTGACCATGTCTGTTAATGAAACTGAATCGTTCACCGTATGGGCAGTTACTTCGTCGCCAGGACCAAAGCCAATACTCGGAATGCCTGCCTTACCAGCCCAATAAATGCCGTTCGTGCTGAATTGCCACTTGCTCGCCGCAGTGTAGGGCAGTCCAATCAATTCTCGCACCAGTTGGCCCGACTCGACCAGAGGATGGTTTTCCTCGATAGCCCAGGCCGGGAAGTATTTCTCAACCGGGAAGACAAATCCGGTGTATGACGGCTCATCGTAGAATAACGGTTCGATTTTGATCTTGTCTTTCCATTCAGCCGGGATCAGCGCTTCCACCTCTGCGATAACGCCTTCTTCTGTTTCTCCAAAGGTCATTCTGCGGTCGATATAGATCACAGCTTCATCTGGAACCGCATTGATCGAAGGGGTTTTCACGGTCATGTCAGTGACGGTGATTTTCCCGTGGCCAAGGAAGGGATGGTCGCCAAGCTTCGGCTCGAGGTCACGAATTCCAGCAATGACAGGTAACAGGTTGTAGATCGCATTGTCGCCAAGATGGTTACTGGCAGCGTGCGCGCTGCGGCCTTTGGACACAACCTTCATCTCAAGGCGCCCTTTGTGACCGCGATAAACCTGCATTTTTGTCGGCTCGCCAATCACCACGAAATCCGGTTTCACACCCGGATCGACCTCGACGAAGGTGTTGGGTGCAATCCCATCGCACCACTCTTCCATGTTGCCAAAGTAGTATGCAGTCCATCCATCCAGAAGCCCAAGCTTCTTGGCGATAGCCATTCCATAAACCATGCCCGGGGTAGAGCCTTTCTCATCGCAGGCTCCGCGAGCATACAATACATCACCCTCCACCTTGCCGATAAATGGATCATGAGTCCATTCTGCCGGATCGCCGATGCCAACCGTATCGATATGAGAATCAAATACAATCGTACGGCTCCCGTCCCCGATCCGTCCGAAAATATTACCCATCTTGTCAAATCTAACTTCGTCGAAGCCCAACTTCTTCATTTCTGCGCCAATCCGCTCGCCCACCTCGCCTATTTTTGAATCCATGCTCGGGATTGCGACGATATCGCGCATAAATTGGATGATTTCTCCTTTCCTGGCAGAAACCTGGGCTTGCACTTCTTTGATCATTTTTGAGTCGATTTTTGTCATTTTTGATTATCCTCTTTGCTTTGAATGATTGATGTGATACCGTTACAGTGAGTACTCCAACTCACCAACCCGACGATTAACATGAAACTTAAAATACCCCGGCAGAAAGTAACTGAATGAATATACAACTACGTTTCCATCCTGATCATACAACCATGCGATGAACTTCAACAAAACGTCACCGCGTTGAATTTCCAATGCGCGCGCTATACTCGAGTCGGCAGCTACTGCCTGGATAACAGCGTAGGATTTCATCAGCTTTGGTGATCCGCGTTTTTGCAATAAATCAATCACAGACCCTGAGAATCCCTCATCAATATCAGCAGCCGTCAGGATATTCTCAGTCAGAATATCAATCAGGTAGGCCACCGGGCGCTTTTCAGCGTGGATCACTCTGGATACATGCACCAAAGGCGTATCCAGTTCAACCTGCAGCGCCTCCGCATACTCTGCATTGGCTTGAATCTGCCTGATATGCAAATCCCCCATAGATACCTTCAGACCAATTTTATCTGCGAGTGTTTCGATACTCTCCAACACCTCCAAACCGGTTTCGATCACTTGGGTATGCCCAACCACAAAAGTACCAATTCCCTGCTTGCGGCGGATCAATCCCTGCGCTTCAAAGGTCCGCATTGCCTCACGCAATGTTGCCCTGGAAACCCCCAACTCCTTCGCCAGTCGCGGCTCGGACAACAGCCGCTCCCCTGCTGGTGTGTTGCGGATTAATTCGGCCAGTTTAATCTGCAACAGCTGATATGGATGAATTTTCTCTCCCATGCTCATCTCCCTCCAATTATGGCTCAATCAATGGAACAAATTTAAACTGGTTAACATCGACCAATCCTAGATCGGAAATACGAAGTTCCGGGATGACTACCAACCCTAACAAGCTAAGCTGCATGTTCGGATTGTTTAACATGCACCCGCATAATCTGAATCCATCCAGGATCGTTTCCGCCTGAGCTGCCACTGTTACTGCCAGGCGATTTGACATCAAACCGGCAATTGGCAGCTCAACCTTTCCAACTATCTCACCATCTTTGACCACAATCTGCCCGCCGCCGCATTTTACCAACTCGTTGCCTGCCTGAGCCATCAGCCCGTCATCAGTACCAACGATGATCATGTGATGACTATCGTGCGCAACGGTCGTTGCCAATGCACAGCGGCTGTTCAAGCCGAATCCGTGCACCAAGCCAACCTGCACCCGTCCGCTGGCGGCGTGCCTTTCAACGACTGCAATTTTCGCCAACCCGCTATTCGAATCAAGGCAGAGCTTGCCCTGGTTCACTTTCACCGGAATTTTCAGGTGTCGTGTCGGTGCCTGATTCTCGATCACGCCGATCACATTGGCGGTATATATTCCGTCGAGTTCACGGTCGATGGCTGGGATAAAGTCCTCGGCAGTCAACAGGCGCTTCAAGTGCACTGACTGTAGCGCCCAATCTGGGGTATCGAAAATGGGCAGCTGCACCAGCCATTGACCACCCTCGGCGATGAGCGTCCCCTTGCCGATCACAGCGCCTGCCTGGAAATCATCCAGGTTTTCGACAAGGATGATATCGGCATACCGGCCTGGGGCTATCATGCCTATTTCATTGCTCAGGCCAAAGTGTTCGGCGGTGTTGATCGTCGACATCTGGATCGCGCGCATGGGTTCCAGGCCTTGTTGGATGGCATGCCGGATCACTCGATCCATATGACCTTCCTGGATCAGCGTTGCCGAATGGGAATCATCCGTGCAAAGGATGAAATGACGCGGGTCTAATCCTTGCTCGGTGACCGCCTTGACCTGGGCAGCGACATCATGCCAGGCTGAACCGTAGCGCATCATCACCTTCATGCCCTGCCGGATGCGCATGACCGCATCATCCATCGTGGTACCCTCGTGATCATCCTGCGGACCGCCTGCTGCGTAGCCATGAAACGGCAACCCCAGATCCCGCGATGGGTAGTGTCCGCTAATCACTTTTCCGGCAAGGCGCGTTTCAGCCATCTCCTCGTGCACCTGAGCGGCGCTGTCGATCACGCCCGGATAATTCATCATCTCACCCAACCCAACAATGCCGGGCCAGGTCATCGCTTCGGCAACTTCAGCCGGGCCGATGGCTGCGCCTGGGGTTTCCATCCCTGGCGCAGACGGCACGCAGGAAGGCATCTGTACAAATACATGCAGCCGTTGGCTGGCCGCTTCTTCCACCATCAAGCGCACGCCTCTCAAACCGAATACATTGGCAATTTCGTGAGGATCGATGAATATGCCAGTGGTGCCGTGTGGTCCAACCCCACGCACAAATTCAGTGATCGTAAGCATACTCGATTCGATATGCATATGCCCATCGAGCAAGCCGGGCGCCATGTAACGCCCGCGTGCGTCGATAATTTGCGTTTCTGCCCCAATCGTATGGGTGGCATCGGGACCAACGTAGGCTATCCGCTCACCCAGCACAGCGATGTCTGTATCCGCAAGCACTTCGCCCGATTGAACGCATACCCAGCGACCATGACGAATCACCAGGTCCGCCGGTTTTCGCCCCATGGCGCAGTCGACAAGGTTGCGAGTCATTTCTGCATTTAGTTTAGTAGGCATTTCACACTTGGTGTCAAAAAAAGTAATCTTCGTTAGAAAAAGTAACTGTGAGATCGATCTTCAACTCAACAAACGACTTGCCGCCCGGTTATGTCGCTCGATGTGGCGTCTGAGGTCAATTGTGACCAGCTCGCCTTTGTCGACAATCCGCTTGCCATGCACATATGTGTAATTTGCTCTCTGCGGCTGGCAAAAGACGAGCGCTGCCAGCGGGTCGTGAAGCGCTCCACTGTAATCAAGCTGATTCAAATCAAAAGCAGTGAAGTCAGCGCACTTTCCCACCTCGAGAGAGCCAATGTCTTTACGTCCAAGTACCGCGGCTCCGCCTAAAGTGGCCAACTCGAGCGCCTGGCGGGCAGTCATCAACGGCGGCGCGTCTTCGCTTGAAAGCGAAGCCCCGCCTATACCCGCGCTCAATCGAGCCAGGAGCATTGCCTGGCGCGTCTCACCCAGCATATGAGAGCTGTCATTACTGGCAGAACCATCGACGCCCAATCCAACCTTCACGCCAGCCCTGAGGTAATCCATGATAGGCGCGATACCTGAAGCCAGACGCATATTCGAGGAGGGGCAATGAGCTACACCACATCCCTCGCGGGCATAGACCTGAACTTCTGCCTTGTTGATATGCACAGAATGGGCAAACCAGACATCCCTGCCAACCCACCCGAGTGAATCCA